>NZ_JBXAOQ010000007.1:0-398588 GCF_058802985.1 Pseudomonas sp. GW822-FHT01E03 | reverse complement strand
TGCTCGCGATGGTGTGTCAGCCACATTGGTGTCGACTGACACACCATCGCGAGCAAGCTCGCTCCCACAGTGGTCAGCTAATGCCTGCGAAATCAGTTGTGTGGCGAACAGTTCGAGGCGTTCGCGGGTATCGCCGGTGGTGCGCCACAGTTCAGTGCTGATCAACGACAAGGCATTCGGTCGTGGTCCAATCCACGGCTCGGCCAAGGCGCAATCAAGCGGATCGAATCCTAGTCCGAAGGCCTTGGCCAGCGCCCGCAGCAGACTCGACTGCGCACCCCGGCCATCGCCCCGTGGAATGCGCAACAGCGCCAGCAAGGTATCGATGCGCAATCGCCCGATGGGCGATTCGCCGAACACATGCAGGCCGTCGCGGATCTGCGACTCCTTCAAGTCGCACAGGTAAGTGTCGAGTCGCGGCAACCAGATCGCCGCATCGGCATCGCTGTCGAGTTGTTCGTCCAGTTGCAGTTCACGGTCGATGTGGGTGTCACGCACCAGTTGCAGGATGTCGCGCTGCAACTCTCGGGCGCGGCGCGGATCGAGCAGCTGCGCTTCGTAATATTCGTCGGCCAACAGCTCGAGGTTACGCAGCGGGCCGTAGGTTTCGGCGCGGGTCAGCGGTGGCATCAGGTGATCGATGATCACCGCCTGGGTACGCCGCTTGGCCTGGGCGCCCTCGCCCGGGTCGTTGACGATGAACGGATAGATGTTCGGCAGCGGCCCGAGCAAAGCGTCTGGCCAGCAATGTTCCGACAGCCCCACGCCCTTGCCCGGCAGCCATTCGAGGTTGCCGTGTTTGCCGACGTGGATCACGCCGTGGGCGCCATAGGTGTTGCGCAGCCAGAAGTAAAACGCCAGGTAACCGTGGGGCGGTACCAGGTCCGGATCGTGATACACCGCGCTCGGATCGACCTGATAACCCCGGGCCGGTTGAATGCCGACGAAGGTCAGGCCAAAACGCAGGCCGGCGATCATCATCCGCCCGCTGCGATACATCGGGTCGCTTTCCGGCGCACCCCAACGTTCGAGCACCGCCGCGCGATTGGCTTCAGGCAAGGCGTTGAACATCACCAGATAGTCATCCATGCCCAGGCTTTGCTGGCAAGGACGCAGGTCAAGGGTATCGAGGTCGTTGCTGACGCCGCCCAGTAACTGCTGGATCAGCGCGGTGCCGCTGTCTGGTAACTCAGCCGGTAATGGATAACCTTCGGCATGCAACGCCCGCAGGATATTCAGCGCCGCTGCCGGGGTATCGAGGCCGACGCCATTGCCGATGCGACCGTCGCGGGTCGGGTAGTTGGCGAGAATCAAGGCAATGCGCTTTTCAGCATTGGGCACCCGCGCCAGATCGATCCAGCGCCGCGCCAGTTCGGCAACGAAATCCATGCGTTCCGGCTGCGGCCGGTAGCAGACTACATCCGACTGACTACGCTCACTCCGCCACGCCAGGTCCTTGAAGCTGATCGGACGGCTGATGATGCGCCCGTCCAGTTCCGGCAAGGCAATGTGCATCGCCAGGTCGCGAGGGCCAAGCCCCTGTTCACTGGCGCGCCAACCCGGTTCGTTGTCCTGGGCGCAAATCGCCTGGATCACCGGAATATTGCGGCGGAATGGCCGCAGATGCGGTGCTTCCGGGCTGGACTGGGCAAAGCCGGTGGTGTTCAGAATTACCGAGACGCAGGCCTCGTCGAGCCAGTCCTCGACCACGCAAAGGCAGCCGGGTTCTTTCAGGCTCGCCAGCGCAATCGGCAACGGATTCAACCCCGCTGCCTGCAAACGTTGGCAAAAAACATCAATGAAAGCGGTGTTCGCCGCCTGCAGATGCGAGCGGTAAAACAGCACCGCCGCCACCGGTTGACCCACGTGCCAGTCGGCCTGCCAGTCGCTCAGCGCGGCAGAGTGTTTGTGCCGATGGTAAATCGCCGTACGCGGCAGGATTTGCGGCTCACCCCAGGTGTAATCACGGGCCAGCCAGCGGTTGGCCAGGCAGCGGAAGAAGTCGAGGGCGTTGCCCATGCCGCCCTGGCGCAGAAACTGCCAGAGCCGGTCGCGATCCTCGGCACCGACGGTGCTCAAGTCGCTGAGCTCCGGGTCCGGGCGATCATCACCCGGCACCAGAATCAGTTGCACGCCGCGCTGCGACAGCTCGACCAGACGCTCGATGCCGTAACGCCAATAGGCGATGCCGCCGTGCAGCGAGATCAGAATGACCTTGGCGTGGCGCAAGACTTCATCGACGTACAGGTCAACCGAGGCATGGTTCTGCACCTGCATCGGATTGGCTAGGCGCACGCTCGGGTAATCGTCGGGCAACTGCTGCGCCGCTTCGGCGAGCAGCGCCAGGCTGGAATCGCCGCTGCACAGGACCACTAGCTCGGCAGGAGTTTGTCCAAGGTCGGCAATGTTGTCATCCGACACGAAACCGCCGGGCTGGGTCCTGAGCAGGTGCATGGCTTACACGCTGAGCGCGGCGCGCAATTGCGCTTCGAGAACAGTGGCGTCCAGTTTCTGGCCGATCAGCACCAGGCGAGAGACTCGCGCCTCTTCGGCGCCCCACTGGCGGTCGAAATGCTTGTCAAAACGCGTACCCACGCCCTGGATCAGCAGGCGCATCGGCTTGCTCGGAATCGCAGCAAACCCCTTGACGCGCAGGATGCCGTGCTGGACCACCAACTGGGTCAGTGCGTCCAGCAGCAGGCTTTCGTCGGCTTGCGGCAGTTCGATGGAGATCGAATCGAAGGCGTCGTGATCGTGGTCATCATGATCGTCGTCGCCATCGTGATGATGGTCGTGGTGGCTGTGGCGGCTGTCGATGTGTTCTTCGGAGCCGACACCGAGGCCTATCAGCACGTCCAGCGGCAGGCGACCACTGCTGGCTTCGATGATTTTCACCGCTGGCGGCAATTCCTCGGCGACTTCCAGGCGCACACGGGCCAGGTCCGTCGGGTTGATCAGGTCGGTTTTGTTGAGGATCACCAGGTCAGCGCTGGCCAATTGGTCGGCGAACAGTTCGTGCAGCGGCGATTCGTGGTCCAGGTTCGGGTCGAGTTTGCGCTGGGCGTCGACCTGATCCGGGAACGCGGCGAAGGTGCCGGCGGCCACGGCCGGGCTGTCGACCACGGTGATGACCGCATCCACCGTGCAGGCACTGCGGATTTCCGGCCACTGGAAGGCCTGCACCAGCGGCTTGGGCAACGCCAGACCGGACGTTTCGATGAGGATGTGGTCGAGATCGCCGCGACGGGCCACCAGTTCGCGCATCACCGGGAAGAATTCTTCCTGGACGGTGCAGCACAGGCAGCCGTTGGCCAGTTCATAGACACGGCCGTTGGCTTCTTCTTCGGTGCAACCGATGGAGCATTGCTTGAGGATTTCGCCGTCGATGCCCAACTCGCCAAATTCGTTGACGATCACCGCGATGCGGCGACCCTGGGCGTTGTCGAGCATGTGGCGCAGCAGCGTTGTTTTACCCGAGCCGAGAAAGCCTGTAACGATGGTGACGGGGAGTTTGGCCAGTGTTTTCATCGGATGCCCTATGGCTAAGCTGGCGGGCATACGGGACGACGACCGGCAACGCGCACGCGCGTGCCTGAAGAGTTCGCCACCGGATCACCCCGCCCGGTTGAAAGTGAGAATCTGTGACGAGGCAGGTCTCCTGGCTGACGGTGTGCCGGGCTTGAGCCTGGCATTCGCTGCGCCTTCCCGCCGGCCTCATGGATTGAGTCAGCAGTGGCGTGGCAACGAACATCACCGTTCACAGTTGCGGGGGCAGCCGCGGCATTGACCGCGTTCCCTTCTTAGCTTCGACAAACGCCGAAGAACCTCGAAAGCGCAAGGCTACGCATGGTCTTGGGGCGGGTCAATGTTCATGCTGAGTTCTGTAGCGCCTGTAACGACCCAATCGCGAGCAAGCTCGCTCCCACAGGGGATGGGGCTCTTTGAGAAAAATGCGGTCAAATGTGGGAGCGAGCTTGCTCGCGATTGGGTCGACCCGGTTCCGAATTGAGAACCCCTGCCAATTGACGCCCAACCCCCGCCCATGCTCTCCTACACACCTTGTTACGGGTGCCCTTCACAGGGTGAAACGGGAAACCGGTGAATCATGTGCTTTACTCTTAAGCCATGTCAGTCCGGTGCTGCCCCCGCAACGGTAAGCGAGCGAAGCGTCAGATCCACTGTGCCACTGCGGCATGGGAAGGTGATGCTTTCAGGTCCAGGCGCAAGCCTTTGCCCCTCGTGAGCCCGGAGACCGGCCCGCAACACAAAGTGACCAGTACGATCACTGAACCAACAAACCCGCGGTGGGCGGGCGCTGTTTGAAACCTTGCGCGCCTGGTCGTGCGGGGTTTTGCATGCGCTCTTATTCCCCGCTGACAGACCAGAGGGAAACGCCATGTCGATCATCAGCAGCGCCGAACACACAGCCGCAAGCACCACCTCAACCCTGACCCAACGTCTGGCCGCCGCCGTCTGCGCGTCGATCCTGGGCGCATGCCTTGTGTATTTCGCCGGTTTCTCGCACATCGAAGCGGTGCACAACGCCGCCCACGATACCCGTCACAGCTCCGCGTTCCCGTGCCATTGAGAGCTGTCGACATGATCAAGCGTATTGCGCAAACCGCAGGTTTCACCGGGCTGCTGGCCGCCCTGTTGCTGACCCTGCTGCAAAGTTTCTGGGTCGCCCCGCTGATTTTGCAGGCCGAGACCTACGAAAAAGCCGAACCGGCCGCTGTTGAAATGCATGAACACGCCGACGGTGCGATGGCTGCTCACACTCATGATGCACAAGCCTGGGAGCCGGAAGATGGCTGGCAGCGCGTGCTGTCGACCACTGGTGGCAACCTGGTGGTGGCGGTCGGTTTCGCCCTGATGCTGGCCGGCCTGTACACCTTGCGTGCGCCGACCAAAACCTCTCAAGGCCTGCTCTGGGGCCTGGCCGGTTACGCAACCTTCGTGCTCGCGCCGACCCTCGGTCTGCCACCTGAATTGCCAGGCACTGCCGCCGCCGACCTCGCACAACGGCAACTGTGGTGGGTCGGTACCGCCGCCTCCACCGCCGTCGGTATTGCGCTGATCGTGTTCAGCCGTCACTGGCTGATGAAAGTCCTCGGCGCGGCGATCCTCGCCGTCCCCCATGTGATTGGCGCGCCGCAACCGGAGGTGCATTCGATGCTTGCTCCAGAGGCACTGGAAACCCGGTTCAAAATCGCTTCGCAACTGACCAACGTGGCATTCTGGCTGGCCCTGGGCCTGATCAGCGCCTGGTTGTTCCGTCGCAAAAGCGATGGTCAATACAACGCATGACTGACGTCAGCACAGCGCCGACCCTGGTGGTCGGTCTGGGCTGCCAACGGGGCTGCCCCGTCAGCACGTTGCTGGCGCTGCTCGATCAGGCGCTGGAGGCGCACCAGATAGCTCGTCATGAAATCAAGGCGCTGGCCAGCATCGATTCGAAGCGCGACGAACCTGCACTGATCGAACTGGCTCAGCAACTCGGCCTGGAACTGATGTATTTCAGCAGTGAGCAACTGGCCGCTTATGAACCGCAACTCAGCCATCAATCGCAAATAGCGTTTGAACGCACCGGTTGCTACGGCGTTGCGGAAAGCGCCGCACTGGCCCTGGCCGAACAACTGGCCCAGGCCCCGGCAAAACTGCTGATTCCACGACAAAAATATGCCCAGGCAACCCTGGCATTGGCTGGCGCTGCGTAAAAACCGATAATCCCCGCCTTTGATCATGAACATTCTTCATCTGAAGACCTGTTCAGCCCCTTTTTCCCACAGGAACCGACGATGACCGTCTACTTCATTGGCGCAGGTCCCGGCGACCCCGAACTGATCACCGTCAAGGGCCAGCGGCTGATTCGCAGTTGCCCGGTGATCATATATGCCGGCTCACTGGTACCGGCCGCCGTACTGGAAGGTCACTGTGCCGAACAGGTGGTCAACAGCGCCGAACTGCACCTGGAACAGATCATCGACCTGATCAAGACCGCCCACGCCAAAGGCCAGGATGTGGCCCGGGTGCACTCTGGCGATCCGAGCCTGTATGGCGCCATTGGCGAGCAGATTCGCTATCTGCGTGAACTGGGCATTGCGTTCGAAATCGTACCCGGCGTGACTGCCACAGCCGCTTGCGCAGCGCTCTTGGGCGCGGAACTGACCCTGCCGGACATTTCGCAGAGCGTGATCCTGACTCGCTACGCCGACAAAACCGCCATGCCACCCGGAGAGGAATTCTCCAGCCTGGCGCAGCACGGCGCGACCATGGCGATTCATTTGGGGGTCAGTCACCTGACGAAGATCGTCGAGGAACTGCTGCCCCATTACGGCGCCGATTGTCCGATTGCGGTGGTGCATCGAGCGAGCTGGCCGGATCAGGATTGGGTGGTGGGCACGCTGGCAGATATTGCCGGGAAGGTTGAATCAAAGGGATTTCGTCGTACGGCGTTGATTCTGGTGGGTCGGGTGCTGGGCAGTGACCACTTCAGCGAGTCATCGCTGTATCGTGCGGGGCATGCGCATCTTTACAGGCCCTGATTCACCACCAACCCTGTGACGAGGGGGCTTGCCCCCGTTCGGCGGCGTAGCCGTCGCAAATCCTGTTTACCCGTAAAAAACCAGGGCCGCTTCGCAGCCCAACGGGGGCAAGCCCCCTCGCCACAGGTTTCCAATCACCCATAAAAAAACGGCGCTCACGGGGCGCCGTTTTTTCAATTCGCAGCGAACACCTTAGTAGTAGGCGTTTTCTTTCTGCGTGTGGTCGGTCACGTCGCGAACACCTTTGAGCTCCGGGATGCGCTCGAGCAAGGTGCGCTCGATGCCTTCCTTCAGTGTCACGTCGGCCTGGCCGCAGCCCTGGCAACCACCACCGAACTGCAGGACGGCGATGCCGTCTTCGACCACGTCGATCAGGCTGACCTGACCGCCGTGGCTGGCCAGCCCCGGGTTGATCTCGGTTTGCAGGTAGTAGTTGATGCGCTCGTTGATCGGGCTGTCGGCGTTGACCATCGGTACCTTGGCGTTTGGCGCCTTGATGGTCAGCTGGCCGCCCATGCGGTCGGTGGCGTAGTCGACAACGGCATCGTCCAGGAAGGCTTCGCTGAAGTGGTCGATGTACGCAGTGAAGCTTTTCAGCCCCAGCGCGGTGTCTTCGGGTTTTTCTTCGCCCGGCTTGCAGTAGGCAATGCAGGTTTCGGCGTACTGGGTGCCAGGCTGGGTGATGAAGACGCGGATGCCGATGCCCGGGGTGTTCTGCTTGGAGAGCAGATCAGCCAGGTAATCGTGGGCGGCGTCAGTGATGGTAATAGCGGTCATGGAAACTCCTCGCAGGCTTGGGCGCAGTTTACGCCAATCAACGCGCCGGACAAAGTCCTAGTATTTTTGTCGGGAAAGATTGTCCACAAACCCCCTGTAGGAGCGAGCTTGCTCGCGATGGTGTGTCAGTCGACATCAATGCAACTGATCCATCATCGCGAGCAAGCTCGCTCCTACAGGGGGGGCGGTGATTGTTCAGAGGTTCTCGTAGCGATTCATGTCCAGCACGCCCTCTTCCACCGGATCGTTTTCGTGGATGTAGCGGCTCAGGTCATGGAAATAAGCCCAGAATTGCGGATGACTGCGGCGTATTCCCCAGCGTTCGACGATTTTCTCGAAGCTGTCGGTGTCCTTGGCGCTTTCCATCGCATCCACAAACGCCGGCACCTGCCCGGCCGGGATGTTGAACATGAAGTTCGGGTAGCTACTGAGCACACCCGGGAAAATCGTCAAAGTGTCGAGCCCCGGTTGATAGCGCAGTGATTCACCGAGCAAAAACGCCACGTTGCTGTGGGCACGGTTACGCAACAGGCTGTAGACCTCACGCTTGCCGCTGCCGGTTTCAATACGCAGCAGCGTAGCCTCCGGCAACTGATCGATGACCTTCAGCCCGGCGGCCGGACGCGAAGTCAGGCGGCTCAATGCCTGCTCGGCACTTTGCAGGTCCGGATCGATGTTTGGCCGCGAACAGTAAGCGCCGTCGCAGCGATTGATCGGGTCGGGCCTTGCATTGAGATCGCCATAACGGGCCAGCAACTGCATGGCAAAGTCGCGCTTGGGGTCCAGCGCGTCAAGCTTCAGCGCGGTCGGCTTGTCGTCGTCGATGGTCTCGTAGTCGAGCCACATCTTGAATTTGCCACTATTCTGATACCAGTCATCAAGGTAGTCATCCCGGGAGTCGGCGGGCATCAGGCGCAGGAAATTCTGTTCGGCACCGTTGCGGATCAAGTCGAAATACAAGCGCGTCTGAGCCTGATGGGACAGGTTCCCGAACACATCGAAGTTCACTGCCAGTTGATAATAGGTGCGCTCCAGCAGCGGATAGTCGAACAGCCATATAGTTTGCGGCACCTCACCGATCAGTCCTTTGGTCACCGAAGCACTGTCGAAATGGCGGAAGATACTCAGCAACGCATTGTCGTTGCCGGCCCACAGGGTCGACCAGCTCGGTGCTGGTTCATCGGCATAGCTGTCCCGGCGCAAGGCTTCATATTCGTTACGCTTGTCGCGGTAGTCGTGCCACAGGCTGAGGACGCTGCCGACATCATCGTTCTGCCCCGGCATCGCCAACAACGGCGTGGCCTGCCCGCGATAATTCGGTTCCGTGACATACAGGTCGTGCTCGGGCGCCTGGAACAGCGCCCAGAAATTATCGCGGATCACGTCCGTGGCGATCTGGCCGCGACACACTGGCCCACGAATGAACGTGCGCACAAAGTATTCGGCGTTATCGAGCATGAACTGATAGCGCGCCTGGGCCGGAATCGCTTCGAAAGTGGCAAACGGGTTGGCCCGGCTCTGCGGTCCATAGCCCGGCAATGCGTCGACCTGCCAGTTGCCGCTGTAGAACAGGCTCTTGACCCGCGCCAGCTTCGCCGGACCCAGCGGATAGGTGATGTGGGTCTTGTGCACGATCACGCCCTGCACCGGCCACAGGCGATAGTAAAACTGCGTGCCCGGATCATCGTTCGGGCGACGGGTGTTGATCAGGTCAATCGGCTGGCCGGTCGGGGTGCGCGAACGCACCCACTGGAAGAAATGCCCAGGGTCACCGTCCTTGAAGTAGAGATGGGCCAGGAACCAGTGCTCGTACAGCCAGCGCCCCACCAGGCTTTCCCGGGCTCCCGGTGAATTGAGCAGGTTTTCCCATTGCACCACCTGCAAGGCTTCCCTGGCGCTGGGCGCCAGCGCCTGCTGATCGATCGGCGCGCCTGCCGCCAGCCAGCGTTGCAGCGTCTGGTACTGCTGGTCGGTCAGGCCGGTCACTGCCAGCGGCATGCCCTCCTTCGGATGCTTGGCGGCATAGCCGTCGAACTCCGCGGGCATGGCACACATGTTTTCCCGGTTCAGGCCCAGGACGATGTCTTCCGGCAGCTTCGCGTTGGGTTGCAACGGAGTCTTGTGGCCAAGCTCCAGCATCCGCGCCATCAGTGCGGCCTGGTTGCCCTGGGCATCGAGCACCGAATAGAAGCCCTTTTGCTGCCAGGCCTGTTTGCCGGAGGCGTCATAGAACAGTCGGGTCGGTGCAACCGCCTGGCGGCGGTCACCGTCGTAGACCGGGACTTTGGTTGCGCCACGTGCCGCGCCCTCACCGCTGCCCAGGTTGAGCTGACAGGCGGCGTCATTGCAGGCGTGGCAGGCCACGCACTTTTCAGTGAAGATCGGTTGAATGTCGCGGCTGTAGGAAATAACAGGTGACATGGCAGAGGAAATCGCCGGGCCTTGCGCCACGGCGCCCCAGCTTAAAAACAGCAGCAATGTGCCGATGACGAAGCGATACGACATGTCCCTGGTCCCGAATCCTGAAAAAACGTCGCGATTCTACCGGTCTGTCACCCTTACCAACATGAACGATATTCATGCAAATTCGAGTCACGCTCCAAAAGCGCACAGGTTTGCTATCATCCCGGCCCTTCGTCATGGCCTTACCGAGTAGTCCAAATGTCCGATCGCAGCGTTCGCCTTCAAGCTCTCAAGCACGCCCTCAAAGAGCGCATCCTGATTCTCGATGGCGGTATGGGCACGATGATCCAGAGCTACAAGCTCGAAGAGCAGGATTACCGTGGCAAACGCTTCGCTGACTGGCCAAGCGATGTCAAAGGCAACAACGACCTGTTGGTCCTGACTCGCCCGGACGTGATTGGCGGCATTGAAAAAGCCTACCTGGACGCCGGCGCCGACATTCTGGAAACCAACACCTTCAACGCCACCCGGATTTCCATGGCCGATTACGGCATGGAAAAACTGGCGTACGAATTGAACGTAGAAGGCGCTCGCCTGGCGCGCAAGGTCGCCGATGCGAAAACCCTCGAGAACCCGGACAAACCGCGTTTTGTTGCCGGCGTGCTCGGCCCGACCAGCCGTACCTGCTCGTTGTCCCCGGACGTCAACAACCCTGGTTACCGCAACGTCACCTTTGATGAGCTGGTGGAGAACTACACCGAAGCCACCAAAGGCCTGATCGAGGGCGGCGCCGACCTGATCCTGATCGAAACCATCTTCGATACCCTCAACGCCAAGGCCGCGATCTTCGCCGTACAAGGCGTATTCGAGGAATTGGGCGTCGAACTGCCGATCATGATTTCCGGCACCATTACCGACGCCTCGGGCCGCACCCTGTCCGGCCAGACCACCGAAGCGTTCTGGAACTCCGTGGCCCACGCCAAGCCGATTTCCGTCGGCCTGAACTGCGCCCTCGGCGCCCGCGAATTGCGCCCGTACCTCGAAGAGTTGTCGAACAAGGCCAACACCCACGTTTCCGCGCACCCGAACGCCGGCCTGCCGAACGAGTTCGGCGAGTACGACGAATTGCCGTCGGAAACCGCCAAGGTCATCGAAGAGTTCGCCCAGAGCGGCTTCCTCAACATCGTCGGCGGCTGCTGCGGCACCACGCCGGGCCACATCGAGGCCATCGCCAAGGCCGTGGCCGGTTATGCGCCGCGCGAGATTCCGGACATCCCGAAGGCTTGCCGCCTCTCGGGTCTGGAGCCGTTCACCATCGATCGCAACTCGCTGTTCGTCAACGTCGGTGAGCGGACCAACATCACCGGTTCCGCCAAGTTCGCCCGCCTGATCCGTGAAGACAACTACACCGAGGCCCTGGAAGTCGCCCTGCAGCAGGTCGAAGCCGGCGCCCAGGTGATCGACATCAACATGGACGAAGGGATGCTCGATTCGAAGAAGGCCATGGTGACCTTCCTCAATCTGATTGCCGGTGAACCGGACATCTCCCGCGTACCGATCATGATCGACTCCTCCAAGTGGGAAGTGATCGAAGCCGGCCTCAAGTGCATCCAGGGCAAGGGCATCGTCAACTCGATCAGCATGAAAGAAGGCGTCGAGCAGTTCATCCATCACGCCAAACTGTGCAAGCGCTACGGCGCCGCCGTGGTGGTGATGGCCTTCGACGAAGCCGGCCAGGCCGACACCGAAGCGCGCAAGAAAGAAATCTGCAAACGCTCCTACGACATTCTGGTCAACGAGGTGGACTTCCCGCCGGAAGACATCATCTTCGACCCGAACATCTTCGCCGTCGCCACCGGTATCGAAGAACACAACAACTACGCAGTCGACTTCATCAATGCCTGTGCCTACATCCGTGACGAGCTGCCGTATGCGCTGACCTCCGGTGGCGTGTCCAACGTGTCGTTCTCGTTCCGTGGCAACAACCCGGTGCGCGAGGCGATCCACTCGGTGTTCCTGCTGTACGCGATCCGCTCCGGGCTGACCATGGGTATCGTCAACGCCGGGCAACTGGAGATCTACGACCAGATCCCGGTGGAGCTGCGCGACGCCGTGGAAGACGTGATCCTCAACCGCACCCCGGAAGGCACCGACGCCCTCCTCGCCATCGCCGACAAATACAAGGGCGACGGCAGCGTCAAGGAAGCCGAGACCGAAGAGTGGCGTAACTGGGACGTCAACAAGCGCCTGGAACACGCACTGGTCAAGGGCATCACCACCCACATCGTCGAAGACACCGAAGAATCGCGCCAGTCCTTCGCTCGCCCGATCGAAGTGATCGAAGGCCCGCTGATGGCCGGCATGAACATCGTCGGCGACCTGTTCGGCGCCGGCAAAATGTTCCTGCCGCAGGTGGTTAAATCCGCCCGCGTGATGAAGCAGGCTGTGGCCCACCTGATCCCGTTCATCGAACTGGAAAAAGGCGACAAGCCAGAAGCCAAGGGCAAGATCCTGATGGCGACCGTCAAAGGCGACGTGCACGACATCGGCAAGAACATCGTCGGCGTGGTGCTGGGCTGCAACGGCTACGACATCGTCGACCTGGGCGTGATGGTGCCGGCGGAAAAAATCCTGCAGGTGGCCAAGGAACAGAAGTGCGACATCATCGGCCTGTCCGGCCTGATCACCCCGTCGCTGGATGAGATGGTCCACGTCGCCCGCGAAATGCAGCGCCAGGACTTCCACCTGCCGTTGATGATCGGTGGCGCCACCACTTCCAAAGCGCACACGGCAGTCAAGATCGAGCCGAAATACAGCAACGACGCGGTGATCTACGTCACCGACGCCTCCCGCGCCGTGGGCGTGGCGACCCAGTTGCTGTCCAAGGAACTGAAGGCCGGTTTTGTCGAGAAAACCCGCCAGGATTACATCGAAGTTCGCGAGCGCACGTCCAACCGCAGTGCCCGCACCGAGCGCCTGAGCTACGGCGCAGCCATCGCCAAGAAGCCGCAATTCGACTGGGCGTCCTACACGCCGGTCAAACCGACCTTCACCGGAGCGCGGGTGCTGGACAACATCGACCTCGACGTTCTGGCCGAATACATCGACTGGACGCCGTTTTTCATATCCTGGGACCTGGCCGGCAAGTTCCCGCGCATTCTCCAGGACGAAGTGGTCGGTGAAGCCGCCACCTCGCTGTACAACGACGCGAGGGAAATGCTGCGCAAATTGATCGACGAAAAGCTGATCAGCGCTCGTGCGGTGTTCGGCTTCTGGCCGGCCAACCAGGTGCATGACGACGACATCGAGCTCTATGGCGATGACGGCAAGCCAATGACCAAGCTGCATCACCTGCGCCAGCAGATCATCAAGACCGACGGCAAACCGAACTTCTCCCTGGCCGACTTCGTCGCGCCCAAGGACAGTGAAGTGACTGACTACGTGGGTGGTTTCATCACCACCGCCGGCATCGGCGCCGAAGAAGTGGCCAAGGCCTACCAGGACGCCGGCGACGATTACAACTCGATCATGGTCAAGGCCCTGGCCGACCGCCTGGCCGAAGCCTGCGCCGAGTGGCTGCACCAGCAGGTGCGTAAAGACTATTGGGGTTATGCCAAGGATGAAGCGCTGGATAACGAGGCACTGATCAAGGAACAGTACAGCGGTATCCGCCCTGCTCCGGGCTACCCGGCCTGTCCGGATCACACCGAGAAAGCTCAGCTGTTCGCCCTGCTCGATCCAGAAGCCCAGGAAATGCGCGCAGGCCGCAGTGGTGTATTCCTCACCGAGCACTACGCGATGTTCCCGGCGGCAGCGGTCAGTGGCTGGTACTTTGCTCACCCGCAGGCGCAGTACTTCGCCGTGGGCAAGATCGACAAGGACCAGGTGCAGAGCTACACGTCGCGCAAAGGCCAGGAACTGAGCGTTACCGAGCGCTGGCTGGCGCCGAATCTCGGTTACGACAACTGAGTGATCAACTGAAAAAAACCTTGTGGGAGCGAGCTTGCTCGCGATAGCGGCGTATCAGTCAACATTGATGTTGAACATCAAGCCCCCATCGCGAGCAAGCTCACTCCCACAGGTGATTTACCTGCTTGAGGCAGCCGTCAGCTCCGCGACCTCCTGTCGGGACAATTCGATCATCTTCGCGTTGCGCGCCGCCCTCTGCTCGAAAAGCTGAGTCAGTAATGCCGCATCGTCAGCGCTTTCAACTTCCTCCTGAACATCCATCTCATCCAGCGCCTTGAACACCTCAGGATGTTTTTCCTTGAGATAACTTTCCCAATAGTCGCGCTGGATCAAGTCTTCAAAGAAACCATCGGACTGCTCTGCGTTGACGATCTCGATGCGCGCGTCCGCCAGTTGTCGAGCGGTCACTCCCGAGGCATAGGTCATGTGTTTCGGTTGCCCTGGCAGCTCCAGGCCGTCCGCCCATCCTTGTGTCAGCCCGATTCGATAGCCTAAGCGTATTTCGGCCTCATCCTGCCCGCTTTGCGCGGCGATTTTCCTCGCGAGGTCGTCGACCTTGTCCAGTCGAAACAGCTGCCGGGATAAATTCAGCAGTGCATGCCCCTTCACACTCGGGCGCCCGACGGGAATATCAAGCAAGGCATTGTGGGTGAAGACTCTGCTTTCCAGCCCACTGAACGTCAGGATTCGACCGTCGACACACGTGCCGTGGGTGCTGGAACTGGCAAACAGGATCTCCCGTAGTTCGGTATTGCTGGCGGCGGCTTCAATGACCGTCCAGACCCGCCGCGTCAGATCGGCGTTAGCCACCCTGAACTCCTGCGTATCCTGCAGTCGCGAAAGCAGGTGAAAGAACGCCGCATTGTCCGGTTCCGCCGCGAGTTGATTCCACATCCCGGTTTTACTGGCCACTTCCTCGGGAGGAAGATGGGTTAACCACGGTGTTTTTTGTTCGGTATCCGGCTCAGTCTCAGGCAGTTCCTCATCCGTATCGATGCCTTCACTGCTATCGTCGCCATCGCCGTTGGCGTCATCGATCAACTCGTCAAGATCGGCCCGCGAGATCCCCAGCACCCTGTCGTGGAAACCCGCTTCACGGTAATCCCTGAGGCGTTCAAGGCTCTCAAGCGACAGGTTGAAGTTGTCGCTCAAATCCGTACCGGCCGTCAAAACGTCATGGTCGCCACTCAGGGCCTGCTCGGGGATCGACGTGATGTCGTTGCCACTGAGATTGAGCGTGCCCAGGTGCTGGCTGTCGAACACCCCGTCCGGCCATTCGGTCAAATTATTGTTGCGCAGATCCAGCGTCTCCAATTGCTCGAAAACGCCGATATCAAAGGTATCCAGTTCGTTGTAGCTCAAGTCCAGCCAGCGCAGACGCTCCAGATTACTCAATGCGGCATACAGCAGTTCGGCATCGTCCATCCGGTTCGAGGACAACTCCAGACGCTCGAGCCTGTCCATGTCACAGACCGGCTCTGGAACGCCATCCAGCCCATTGCCATTGAGGTCCAGGGTTTTCAGGCGGGTAAAGGCCTTGAGGAACCCGTCGGAACCTTGCCGGGTAAGTTTTACGCTCGTCAGTTTCAACGTGCCGACATGCTCGAACGATGCCGGCACCTCAGGCAGGTCACCCAGTTGCAGACCGTTGAGATCCAGCACCGCATCAGCCACCGCGCCCGTGCTGCTCAGACCTTTTTGCCAGCATTCGACGATCCGCAAGGCAGCCTGCCTGCGAATGCTGGAAGATGTCATCCAGCCGTTTCCGCGAGATCCCCGGGTAAACAGCCAGTCATTCAATTGGCGCGTGAGCGTTTCATAGGTTTTCTCCCATTCGGCAATTTTCACGCTCGCAGCTTCGCTGCCCTGCATCTGTTCGATCATTTGCAAGGCGTCATCATCGGCGAGTGTCGGTTTCAGCCGTTGCAGGCGCTTTGTTAAAACTGCAACCCCTTCTCCCGCCGGGACTTCCGGCAGCGGCAACAATTGAAGCGCGATCGAACTGGCGCTTTCGAACGGCGGGAAATCCTGTGGCACCTGCTCCAGGTCGAACCGTTCCAGCGCGCCGGCCGGAAGACCTTTGGCCATTTCCATTCGATGCCGGGCTGCGTTGCGCATGGCGACGGCTTGAGGGGTTAAAGGTGTGCCCGCGAGGTTGGTCTTGAGCAGCGTCTCATCCGCAAGCGGCTCCGGCAGCGCGTTGACCCTGCTGTCGCGCAAGTCCAGCCAATACAGCTCTGGCAGCTCCTGTACCCCGGTCGGCCATTCTTGCAGCGCCGTGCCACTTAGGTTCAAGGACTTGAGGCGGGTCATTGCACTGACATCCAAGGTATTCAACGGGTTGTTGCTCAAGTCCAGGTATTGCAGTGCCTGCAATCCATCAAAAGCCTGCTGAACCCCGGCGTCGCCAACAATCCGGTTATTGGAAAGATCCAGATCAGTCAGTTTTTCAAGATCACCGGGCGCAAAGGGCACTTCAGTCAAACCGCTGCCACTCACGTCGAGTCTTTCAAGCCCGGGAAAACCGCGGACGAACTTGCGAGTCTGCTCGACGGGGGCACTATTACCCTTCAGATACAAGGTTCGTACTTCAGGGAAGGCACCGTCCGGCAATTCTGGAAACTCGCTCAACGCCAGGCTCGGCAGATCCAGTACCGAGGCATCGGCCGTCGAGCCGTAGCGTTTGAATGCGCCATTGCGCCAGCAGATTCTCAGGGCATCTGCCGTCCATGTACGTCCGATGATTTCGTTGGCCGCTGCAGGCATTCGCAGCGCGCGTTGGGACCAGTCCTCAAGATGCCGGTTGAGCTGATGATGCTGCTCACTCAATGCTTCGACGGCGTCGAATCTCGCCCCTGCGTCTTGCCACTGTTCGACAAATTGATTGAATAATCCCGCGGACGGGTCATTGATGCCTTCAGCAAGACGTTTCAACTCGCCCTTGCAGTAATCCCTGACCATTTCTTCCAGATCAACAAGGTGCCGGGGCTGACGCCGGAGATACTCATAGGCCTGCTTGAAGTTTGGGCGCGGCATGTTCGACCAATCCAGCGACAACCCGGACCAGAGTTTTTCATGCCCTTCGAAAATGCCTTCGGGGAATGTACTGATGGCTGTACCGGTGAGGTTAAGACGTTCAAGTCGGGGCAGTTCCAGAACCCCGGTTGGCCACTGATCCATTGACGGCGCGATCACGTCGAGCAGACGCAGATTGCGCAGCCGGCTTACGTCCAACGGCACGGGAACGCCCCAGGTTGAATACACGCTGAGCTCCTCGAGCGCCGTCAACGCACCCAGTCTCGACGGCATGTCTGCGGCGAAGGGCGCGGCTGAATACAGGCTCAGCCCCCTGAGGTCCGGCATGCTGCTCAGCACTTGGGGCACGGTGCTGAAATCGTTGCCCGTGGCATTGATCCGCAGTCTTTTGAGCTTGGGAAAATTCGCCAACAACGCATCGACATTGGCGTCGGTGATGCTTCGACCCCGGACATACAGATCACCCACATGGGAGAAGTCCGCCGACAGCGCAGGGATCGGGTCGTCACAGACCAACTCAAGCAATCTGTAGCGCGGATGCTCCCCGGCCAGCGGCGAATTACGCCAGGATTGCTTGAGACTCTGCGCGACCGAGGCCTTGCCTCCGAGCATCGACTCCAGGACAGAACCCGCTATCGGCTCGCCGACCCATTGATCGAGCGTCGCCTCGAGGGTCTCCCACTCGCGCATACGCTCCTGCAGGAGGCTATAAATCTGTGCGTCGGTTTTACCCGCGCGCAGTTGCGCCAGGATAAACCCATTGGCCTGCTGATCCGTCAGCGCCGGATACACGTCCTGTACCCGCGACACCAGAGAAGGATTCAAACCTTGCCCGCGCCCGCTGGCGTAGTAGCCCACCCGACGCTCCGTTACGCGTACGGGCGGCTTGAACGCCTTGCCGTTACCGCTGCGCTGTTCCAGCATTTGCGACAATTGCGCCCGATGCTCGAAGGCCGAGTCGATGACAGCCTGCTTCAGATCGACGCTTTGGCCCACGTGTGGAACGCCCAATGCGCGACGGGATTCATCGGGCAATGCGTGCATGATCGAGGCGTAAAAGTTATCGCCGGTGGCGGGCACGCCATTGAGCGTCTCGCCACGCTCATCAAATGCCTGATAGGACGGGCCGTTTTTAACCACGTACTTACGGATTGTCGCGGCCTCGCTACCAATGCCGTCGATGAGCGGACCCTCGATGTGGCCGTCGCGAATCTCCAGCCGCACCTCGCCGGACCACCCCGGCATTTTTTCCAGGGCATGCAGTGCGAGCCACCGGCTGTCAGCGGACAGCGCGGATTCCATGCGCAGGCCAGTGAAAGCCCGGGCCTGACGCCCCTGTTGTGCATACCAACGGGCCTCCTCCAGCATTTTCAGGGGAATTCGACTCATTGTTTTCAGGCGGGTGAGCTCTTCGGCATTGGCATCGAGCAGAACCCTGCGAGCGGCGGCATTACTCAGCCCCGGACTGGCGCGTTGCAATTTTTCGAGCAGTGGTCCGCCAATGCTGGGGTCGGCTTCGAACAGCCGCAAGGCGTGGGACAGCTCCGGCGGCGGCGCAAGATGATCCATGTGCATCTTGCGCAAGGCATTGTCCTCGACACCACAGGCCTCGGCGATGTCGAGCAGTTGCTCATCGGAAAAAGCCTCGGTGATATGGCCGATGCGCCGCAGCAGTGTCAGCCGATCCCAGGTCCGGGGACGCTCCAGCACATGGCGCCAGGCGCCATGCCCGTTGTGTTCGAGTATGGGTTGCCAGGCACCAGTATCAGTCGGATGCCGGATACGCCATTTCTTCAGCGAAGGGTCAAAGGTTGTTTCGTAGACCTTGCCACCCTGCCGAATGAAGGTTTTGCCATTTATCCGGTGCAGCCCCGACGCATCAGGGACTGAATGGCGAGGCAGGATGAGGTTGCGTTCGTAACCGCTCAGGTCAGGTTTCCATAAGCGGGTTTTGCCGTCGTCGCGTTTGATGGATTGCAGGCGCTCGACCAGCGGTTCGGGTTTCACCGCCGTCAGCTTGGCCAAGCCTTTGCCCGCACCGGCCATCACCGCGGCCAGCGCCAGATTCTCGGCCACATCGACCAGGTGCGCCTTGGCCGCCGTTCGATCTCCTTCACTCCACTCGATCGCCCCCTCAAACGACTCGTACAGCAGCTGACCCGCCATGACCGTCAGCATGATCTCCCCCAGTACCGGCACGAACATCGACACCATGTTCAGGCCCAGCATGCCTAATTCCAGCAGATGATTGAGCTTTTGCGCCCGCACTCGCGCATCGACGTCCGCCGTGGGCACCGCATGGCTGCGTGCGTCGGCGATGACTTTCTTGCGGTTTTGCTCGTAGAGATAAGTCCACAGATCACTGTTGGCGGACCAGATGCCCGCCACGCCTTCGCGAATCATCCCGAATGGATTGAGATAAGGATCTTCGACCGACTCACGTTTGCCCGCAGGTTCTGGCGGCAGCTCTTTGATGCGGGCGACGGACGACAACGGGGGCACGTACTGGAGGACCTTCAACCAGAATGAATGCAAAGGATCAGTCGGAGAGTCGGCGGCCTTGCGGGTGAACTGGCTGAAGTAATAAGGGCGGTCGGCGTAGGCGACGAACTGGCTGAAAAAGCGCTGGTGGGCGGTCGGCCCACTGCCACTGGCGGGCAATGCGTCCTGGGCGGTGAACTGACGCTTGAATTCTTCACGCAGCTGCTCAGAGGTATAGCGTTTGAGCGGGTGCTCGGGATCGTGGGGAATGTAGACGATGTAGTCGTTGGTATAACGATATTGTTCACTGATGCTGAACACGACGCAGCCCGTCATCCTGCGCTTCATCAGGTTCAGGTCACGAAACCAGACTGGCCTGCTGCCTACACGGGGATGGACCTCGCCATTAACCACCGAAAGGATCATTGCGTAATCGTCGGGTTCGATGTCTTTTTTCAGCAGCGCCAATTCAGCGGCTGCTCTCATTGCCGCTTTCTGACTGGCAATGAATTGCTCGGACACTGTCGATTTCTTCTGCGCAGCCGTTGCCTGGAAAAACGCCTCGACACGGGTTTGATACTGCGCGCCGATATCCAGCTTGCGGCAGAGTGAGAGGAATTGCGTGACCGACATGTTGAGGGCAGTGACCTCGAACGTACCAGGCGTGGAAGTCTCGACTACAAAGCCCGACCCGCGATGAAAGGCGCCCGCCTCGCATTCGGACGCTTCGCAGTTATGCAGTGCCGCCTGCAACAACGAAAGCTTCATCACCTCGAATGTGCTGATCTCGATTTCAAGATCGCTGACTTCCAGCGCTCGCCTCAGGCACACCAGGGTTTTGTTGACATCGGCCTCGACCCCGAACTGATCCTTCAGCGCCTTTTGCAGTATCGGCTCGGCAAAGCTTTCGGCATCTGGCAGCGACGACATGGTTTTGTCGAGCAGGGTCTGGCAAACCAGGCTGTCGTTGAAACGGTCTTTCAGTGCCTGCTGTTGCTCGCTGGAGGCTCGCGAGTACCAGCGCGGCGCGAGCGAGCCGCTGGCTTTTATGGCCGCCCGCCGCTGCGGCGTGGCATCGACCAACCAATCAGGCGTCAGCTGTTCAAGTAGTTCGCGGTGAATGCTGGTTTGGCCCGCAACCAGAGGTTGACGGGGCACAGAGGGGGGATGGGTAGACATTGTGTCGCTCCTGAAAATTGGAACGACAGAACATCATTTCAGTGAACCGTATCTGCGGTAGATAGTTATCGCATCGGCCCAGACTGATTTCAATATGCGTCGATTCGCAGGCCGGCCGCACCACTGGCCGGCAGATTGTCTATGCTCTGAGGACTTACTGACAGGCGAGGGATTTATGGACGATCCGGTCGACAACAAGCCGCCAACCTTCTGGCAGATGTTGCACAGCGTCATGGCGGCAGCGTTCGGAGTGCAGAGCAACAAGAACCGGGCGCGGGATTTTACCCACGGCAAGCCCAGTCATTTCGTGATCCTGGGGATTTTGTTCACCACGGTATTTGCCCTGACGCTGTTTGGCATCGTCAAACTGGTGTTGCTGCTGGCAGGGATCTGAAACGGCTCAGTGCATCAGGATTTGCAGGCTGAACGGATAGCGGTAGGACGCTGGTCGCCCCTTCGCCGACAGCTTGTGGAAATCCACCCCGAAATTCTGTGCGCTGCCCAACGCAAGCAGTTGTTTGGCTTGCGCCCGGTTAATCAATTGCAACAGCGGAAGTTGTCGGTCCCGACCGCCGTACTGGCTGATGTCGACCCCTTGGTCATAGTCATGCAGCTCAACCAGTGCCCAGCCACCCAGGCTGAAATGCCCGCCCAGCAACACGCTCAGGCGGTTGTCGAGCAGCGCTTGCAATGCTGCGGGTGAATTGTTGATGGCGCCGAACAATGCATCCTTGCCCGGAACACCGCCCGATTCGACATACGCCTGCATGACGCCAAACGCCATTTCGTCGTTGGCCGCCCACACCAGTGAAGTCTGCGGATAACGCTTGAACAACAGTTTGGCTTGCTCGTACGCGCGCTGACGTGTCCAGCCACCGTACACCAGCTGACGCAAACGCACTTGCGGGTGTTCGGCCAGCGCCCGACGCATGCCCTTCTCACGCAACTGCGCCGACGGCGTGACCTTCAAACCGGAAAAAGCCAGCAGGTCAATCATCTGGCCCGGGGCCACCGGGGGATGCAACCGAATCAACTCCTTGAGCATCAGGTAGCCGCCCTCCTCATCGTTGGGCACCAGGCTGCCGATCCAGTCGGGATACTTGTCGGGTCGGGCGCCGAGCAGTTTTACCTGATCCACAGTCAAGGCATTGTTGACCAGAAACAACTTCACCCCGCTGCCTTGTGCCAGGCGCAGCACTTCGGGGGCAACGGATTGTTCGTTGACGAACACAAGGTAGTCGGGACGATTGTGTCCCTGGAGGGCTTCGCGCGCCTGCTTGATGATGTTTTCAGGCACCCGGTCGGAGTACTGGATCCGCAGGTCCATGCCCAGATCCCTGGCGGCGGCCTGCATGAACTGCGAGTAACTGACCCAAAAAGCTTCCTTGGTGGTTCCCGGGTTAAGGAACAGCACTGACGCCGCTTGAGCGCACGGTCCCGCGACCATGCCCAGCGCCAGTAATACACCCCTTAGAAACTTCAACATGTGTCGTCCGAGCCCCCGGAAATTCGCCGCGCATTATAGCCAGCGAACGTCCGTAAAACGGCGACTTTTCCGGTTTTTGTCAGACAATCGTCGGAACCGGGCCCGGACGGGGTCGCTTACTGATGACTGACCCAGAATACCGCGGTCCCCACGACCAGAATGATCAGGAACAAAATGGCCCATGCATCAACGGTGCTATCGCTTTTCCGTGCTTTGGTTGGGTTGCTCATTGCATCGCCTCTTGTCGGTTTTATCGGTGATTGCATAAAGACTCGAGCAGAGTAAAGACGACGATTGCCCGCATCACAAACAGGGTCTTTGTAACAGCGCCCCTCATTAGTCGATTTGGTTCTTTACATATGCTCAAACATCACTTTTACGCATAACTGCAAACTGGTATCGTGCCCCGGCTCCGTAGGGAGTGCGCGGCCGTGCGCGCAGAATTGCCGAGGTATTATCGGACGCCAGCAAGCCAAAAAACGCCGCTGTTTCCGACCGGCCCAAGCCTGAGAACAGGACTTATATGTACGTATACGACGAATACGATCAGCGGATCATCGAGGACCGCGTCAAGCAGTTCCGTGATCAGACCCGACGCTATCTGGCAGGCGAGCTGAGCGAAGAAGAATTCCGCCCCCTGCGCCTGCAAAATGGCCTTTATATCCAGCGTTTCGCGCCTATGCTGCGAGTCGCCGTGCCTTACGGCCAACTGACTTCGCGCCAGATGCGAATGATGGCCAGGATTGCCCGCGACTACGACAAGGGCTATGCCCACATCAGTACCCGGCAGAACGTGCAGTTCAACTGGCCGGCCGTGGAAGACATTCCGGACATTCTCGCTGAACTGGCCACCGTGCAGATGCACGCGATCCAGACCAGCGGCAACTGCCTGCGCAACGTCACCACCGACCAGTTTGCCGGTGTCGCCGCCGACGAACTGATCGACCCGCGCCCATGGTGCGAGATCGTCCGCCAGTGGACCACGTTCCACCCGGAATTCGCCTACCTGCCGCGCAAATTCAAGATTGCCGTCAACGGTTCGACTTCCGACCGTGCCGCCATCGAAGTCCACGACATCGGCCTTGAGCCGGTGCACAACGCAGCCGGCGAACTGGGCTTTCGCGTACTTGTCGGCGGTGGCCTGGGTCGTACGCCGGTGGTGGGTGCATTCATCAATGAATTCCTGCCGTGGCAAGACCTGTTGAGCTACCTCGACGCCATCCTGCGGGTCTACAACCGCTATGGCCGTCGCGACAACAAGTACAAGGCGCGGATCAAGATCCTGGTCAAAGCGCTGACGCCTGAAGTCTTTGCGCAGAAAGTCGATGCGGAAATGGAGCACCTGCGCGGTGGCCAGACCACGCTGACCGAAGCCGAAGTGCAGCGCGTCGCCACACATTTCGTCGATCCGGACTACAAGGCGCTGGGCAACCAGACCGCCGCCCTGGCCGAGCTCGACCAGCAGCACCCGGGCTTCGCCCGCTGGCGCGTGCGCAACACCCTGGCCCACAAGAAGCCGGGCTACGTGGCCGTGACCTTGTCCCTGAAGCCAACCGGAGTTGCACCGGGCGACATCACCGACAAACAGCTCGACGCCGTGGCCGACCTGGCCGACCGCTACAGCTTCGGTCAACTGCGCACCTCCCACGAGCAGAACATCATCCTGGCCGACGTCGAGCAGGAGAAGCTGTTCGCCCTGTGGGGCGAGTTGCGCGAGCAAGGTTTCGCCACGCCGAACATCGGCCTGCTGACCGACATCATCTGCTGCCCGGGCGGTGATTTCTGCTCCCTGGCCAACGCCAAGTCGATCCCGATCGCCGAATCGATCCAGCGCCGCTTCGACGACCTGGACTACCTGTTCGACATCGGCGAACTGGACCTGAACATCTCCGGTTGCATGAACGCCTGTGGTCACCACCACGTCGGCCACATCGGCATCCTGGGGGTGGACAAGAAAGGCGAAGAGTTCTATCAGGTTTCCCTCGGCGGCAGCGCCAGCCGTGACGCCAGCCTGGGCAAGATCCTCGGCCCGTCCTTTGCCCAGGAAGCCATGCCTGACGTGATCGAAAAGCTGATCGACGTGTACATCGAACAACGTACCGAAGACGAACGCTTCATCGACACCTATCAGCGTATTGGTATCGACCTCTTCAAGGAGCGTGTCTATGCAGCGAATCATTAAGAACAACGAGGTCGTCGACGAAACCTGGCACCTGCTGCCCAAGGACTTCAACATCGACGAGATCAGCAACTGCGACGACCTCATCGTGCCGTTGCAGCTGTGGCGCGAACATAGCCGCATGCTCCTGGCCCGCGATGGCGGCCTGGGCATCTGGCTGGACGCCGATGAAGAAGCCGAGGAAATCGGTGAAGACGTGGCGCAATTCCAGGTCATCGCCCTGAACTTCCCGGCATTCACCGATGGCCGCAACTACTCCAACGCCCGCCTGCTGCGTGACCGTTACGGTTTCAAGGGCGAATTGCGGGCCATTGGCGACGTGCTGCGTGACCAGTTGTTCTACATGCATCGCTGTGGTTTCGACGCGTTCGCCATTCGCGCCGACAAAGACCCGCACGAAGCCCTTGAAGGCCTCAAGGACTTCTCGGTGACCTACCAGGCCGCTGCCGACGAACCGCTGCCGCTGTTCCGTCGTCGCTGACCGTCACCCCTTGAACCCCGACCCGGGGTTCAAGGGGTTTTACCCTTCGCGCTAAAACACCGGATTATCCACCAGCGGAATCGGACGCCCCATGGCGACCCAGTCGCAGTACAGCCGGACTCGATCTTCCAGCAACACGAACAGCCTGAACGGATTGTCCGCATCGGCCGTCCGCGTTTCGACACAGTGCAGCAACCAGCCCCACAACTCTTCTGACGCATCCGCTTCGTGGAGCAAGCGCCACACACGCGCCTGCAGCGACCAATAACCGACCCGGAAATCCGCCGTCAGGCTCAATCCATCCATGACCCGGAGCAACGCACTGCCCGATGGCTTGACGGCCAATCGTTGCCAGATCTGTTGCCGCGCCTCGCGCACGCTTTCATCACCCTCCTCCAGCCAGGGCGTCGCACTGCCGTAATCGGCACCCGGCTCACTCAACCACAAATTGATACCGGTGCGCTCACGATGACTCACCAGGCGCAACAACGTGTCTTCATCCGTCAGCGGATTGCCCCACAGTTTCACCCGGTCCCGGGACACCGCCTGAATCAGTATCGAGTAGGGAACCCGACCGATCCGGTTGCCTCGCAAGTCGAGCGAGGTGAAGTACGGCTGATCGGCGATGCCTATCGGACAATGGCTGATTCCGGTGTTTCTCAGGTTCAACACACGCAGTTCATTCATCCCCAATACCACGGGCGGTACAGTCAACGGGTTGTCACTCAGATCCAGCGTTTGCAAGCTCACCAGCTCACGAAACTGCGAAGCCGTGCGCTCCTGAAGCTGCAAAAAGGTGGAACTCAGGTTGAGCGTAGTGAGGTGGGGCATTTGCCGAATCGGTGGAGGCAACACACCTTCCAGCACGCCGTCTGCGTTGAGCCGCCGCAGGTCGACACGTTCCAGGTTCAGGGAACGCAGGTTCGGAAAACTTTCGAGAAAGACGCTCAGGCTCTCGCGCTCGACCAGGTGCAAGCCCCGCATCGATAGCTCGACGACCTCATTGAAGCGCACGTTCATCGTTGGCAACCTATGGTAGTCCTCGAAGCCCAGATCCAGCCTGTAACCAGAGAACGTCTCGCCGGACATGACTCTATTGATCTGGGGCGGGCATTTTTGCCAGATGCCCATCAGTTCGTCGCCCAATTCAATTCGCGTTTCACGCTCAAAGCCGATCACGGTTTGCAGAAGTTCGACATTGTGTGCCGCCACCTGCTCAGGGCTCATGCCTGCGGCGTCATCATCGTCCACCGCAAGAAAATCCACGTCCATGTCATCGACATCCAGCACGGCCTGGTCGATCCACTGGCGCAGATCGGCATGCAACTGCTGCATCTCGAGAATCAGGCGATCCACCAGCGCTTGAGCGCCGTTACCCGCCATCAGGAGCAGCTCATCCGCCTGGGCATCGGTGAAATCCGGATACAGATTCTTGACCTGCAGTCGCATGATTTCATGGGTCAGCGCAGCGGCCTGTGGCGTATTCGGAAAGCCGCCACCGCGCAACCCCGTGGCTTCGAAGGACAACCGCGAATCCATTCGATTCAAGCCGAGTATCAGCTCGGAGCGGGGCAAGGCATGTGTGCCAATACGCAGGCGCAACTGGCTGGCCGCGTCTGGGGAGCGCAGCGACATCGCCGCGCGTTCCTCCCCTGACAATAGATCGACCAGTGCGGTAAACAGATCCGAACCCTCGCCGTCGGTAGCCGCCATCGTGGAATACCGATAGCGATCACCGACCTTGATCAAGCGCCGGCAATCCGCCGAATCGGGCGGGCCGCAACGGTCCAGGACCCGGCCACTGATTGACCCGTCGTGCACTTCGATGCGTAAGTCTTTCGGCCAACCGGGCAGGCGTGGCAGGGAATGCAACGCCAGGACATCGGTTTCCGGATGGACGATCGAACGCAAGTACAGACCTTCATAAGCCCGGTTGAGTCGTGCATGTTGTTGATACTCCCGCGACTTGCTGTCCAGGCGCTTGAACAGTAGCAGCGCCTCGTCAGCATCGACGGGCCGATTGATGTCAACTCCCGAACGGTCGAGGATCTGCTCCACGGCGCTTTTCGGCAAACCTTGGTACTCACGCTGAAACAGGCGAACCCACTCTTTGTCCGAGTGCTGGAGCGCCTGATATCGGGCGTTGAACAATCCGGCCCGGGCTTGCGGGTCGGCGACGATTTCGAGTTCCTGATCGAGCTTGAAGCGTGTGATGGTGTCGGCGAGCAACGGCGTCGGCGGACGGCCAGTCTGCATCAGGCGCAGCATATCGTCGTCGACCGTACTGACCCGGGCGATCTGCGCCAATACCTCATCACTGAAGGCAGCAAGGGGTGTGCAGACGCCACGCATCAGCTCCACACGTGTCGACACCGGCGCCGGAGCCGATCCGGGTGCGGGCTCGGTCGGGGTTTCGGGATGCGGCTCGCTCCCGGGTTCCCGGGGTTCGTACAACGTTCCGGCGATTTTTTCTTCGCCCTTGAGTGCCGCCACCGCCCCGGCCAGCGGGAGTGCATTGAGCAAGCCGAACACCGTGCGCGTCACGCCCTCGGAGCGTTGCTCCGGTGTTTTACCGTTGACGGCCTGATCGAGGCCATAACCGGCGTCGATCAGGCCGGCCAGTACCAGGACGCCCTCACCTCCCGGAATGAACAGTGCCAATGGCCCCAGTCGGTTGATCCACTGCACGAGCGGTTCCACCACCGCGCTCAGGTTGTCGCGATTGACCTGGGCATCGTCGCGGATGGTTTTGACGCTGGCCATGGAGGCCTGCTTCATGGTCAGCACCAATTGCGCGAACGGATCGGTGTCGGCAGGCGGACGCTCAAGGTCGATATAGTCCTGCGGGTCCCAGAAACCGTCGTTGTTGAACAACCCTGCGTTCTTTTTCAGCCAGTGTTCCTTCGGGTAAACCGCCATGCCCTCCAACGCCGTCGACACCCCCGCATGGAAGGTACCGTCTTCACGATCGTCCTCGGCAAAATGCGCGACCAGCGCTTGCCGTGTGGCGGCAACCCTGCCTTGGTCCACGATCCATTGACGCAGGTGCCGGAAGTCGGCGAATTCATGCAAGGGTGAGGAGTTGCCGGGAATGTTCAGCAAGACCCGGCCGCTGTGACGGTGGCGATAACACCAGATATCGTCCGATGTATAGCGATAGATCGTCAGCCGACCGACCTCGATTGGCGCGCTGATGCGGGTGGGCGCCTGCACCTGGCCGATGGTCAACGCATTCCAGGTCTGCTGCGCTGGCAACCCGGCGGCCTGCATGGCCAAGACCAGGCCTTCCTGACTCAAACTGCCCTCCTGATGTTGCAGGCAGGCGCTCATGATAAAGGCGGCCTTGACTGAGGTTCTCAGGTCGTAAGGCGCCGCCTGGACGATACGCTTATCGGAGGGCCACGCGCGATCAAGGTAAGCCTGATAGCGGGTTTGCAAATCCAGCTCCCACACCCACTGTTTGAACGCCGCAGGCCTCAGGGCAATTTGCGTTGCCGGCCCATAGACCTGGGGCGTGGTCTGGCGATAAATGCCTTCGTAGGTGTGGTGATTGCCATTGCCGTGATCGGCGAATTCATCGACATGCTCCACGATGCGAACGGACGGACCGACATCGGGCGGTGTGTACAAGCCAAATGCGCTTTCGGCAAAACGCCCGTCACCGACGGTCTGGTAGTTCGCCAGCAACGCCTGCACCAGGGTTTGCGTGTTTGCCACCTGGCCTTGCTCGATACCGTCCTGCGGTGGGTGCCCGCGATAGCGGTAATCCAGGGTGACCAACAGGGCCTTTTGCGGGTCGATGTCTTGCCCCCATTTTGCCTTGATCAACTGGGCACCGAACTGCTCGGGAGACTGCGGCAAAGCCGCGCCCACCACAGACTTCAGTGTTTCGCGCAGCGGTGCAAGATCGGGATGAAGCGGTGTCTGATGGTCATTCATATGCGTTCCATGGCAATTATTCCGGAACACCAACATAACCAACCGCCGCATTACCGAAAGCAGGAACGGTCGCCTGCTGCCTACAGAGATTTCGCCGGGCCGTGGAGGACATCAGGCAAGTATTCGCAGGCAAAAAAAAAACCGGGGCTAATGCCCCGGCTGGATGTTTTGCAATATCTCCTGCCCCGTTACCAGAAGCGTTGCTGGGTCAAACGGCTCCACCAGCTCAGCAGCACACGATCGACCGAGCCGCTGGCGGCCATGCCAATGCGCTCTTGCAGGCTTTTGCGCTCGGCATAGTGCAGGTGATAAAGCTCGGACTGCCTGGCGCGTTCGGCGAGGTACTCGTCGCTGGTCTTGAGTTCATCGACCAGGTGTTTTTCCAGCGCCGCCACGCCAAGCCAGATTTCTCCGGTGGCCACTTCATCGATCGCCAGTTGCGGGCGATAGCGCGACACGAAGTTCTTGAACAGTTGATGGGTGATATCCAGGTCTTGCTGGAACTTCTCCCGGCCCTTCTCGGTGTTTTCGCCAAACACGGTCAGTGTGCGTTTGTACTCACCGGCGGTCAGCACTTCGAAGTCGATGTCGTGCTTTTTCAGCAAGCGGTTGATGTTGGGTAACTGCGCCACCACGCCAATCGAGCCGAGGATCGCGAAGGGTGCGCTGATGATCTTCTGGCCGATGCACGCCATCATGTAGCCACCGCTGGCCGCGACCTTGTCGATGCACACGGTCAAGGGCACGCCGGCCTCACGGATACGCGCCAGTTGCGAGGAGGCCAGGCCGTAGCTGTGAACCATGCCACCGCCGCTTTCCAGGCGCAAAACCACTTCGTCCTTCGGTGTGGCCAGGGTCAGCAAGGCAGTGATTTCGTGGCGCAGGCTTTCGGTGGCCGAAGCCTTGATATCGCCATTGAAATCGAGCACGAACACCCGGGGCTTGGCCTCGGGTTTTTTCTTCTGTTTCTTGTCGGTTTTAGCCTGGGTCTTGCGCAAGGCCTTGAGCTGATCCTTGTCGAGCAACGTCTGCTCCAGGCGTTCGCGCAGCCCTTTGTAGAAATCATTGAGTTTGCTGACCTGCAACTGGCCCGACGACTTGCGCCGCCCCTTGCTGCGCAAGGCCGCAAAACTGGCCAGGACCACCAGAATGGCGATCACCAGGGTCACGGTCTTGGCCAGAAAAATGGCGTACTCGGAAAAAAACTCCACAGGGACTCCTCAAACGATGCGCGGCTTGAACGCGCGCGGGATACCTCCAGCATACCCATGCGCCGACCTTGCTACCAGCCGTGAAAGCTCTGGTAACAGGCCTGTAACGGGCATTTCAAACAAGCGTATGTTTTTTCATTGACAGCACACCGCCATCCTCATAACCTCGCCAAACCTTCAACGTACCGGGAAGACGCGGACGTGGGCAGTATCTATTTGATTCGACATGGCCAGGCCTCCTTCGGTGCAGACGACTACGACGTGCTGTCGCCGACCGGTATTCGTCAGGCTGAAATCCTGGGTCAGCACCTGGCCGAACTCGGGATCAGCTTCGACCGCTGCCTGGCGGGGGATCTGCGCCGCCAGCAGCACACGGCCAACAGCGCGCTGGAACAATTCGCCGCGGCAGGCCTGCCGGTGCCGCTGCTGGAAACCGACTCTGCCTTCAATGAGTTCGACGCCGATGCAGTGATCCGCGCGCTGTTGCCGGCCATGCTGCCGGACGAACCCGAGGCCCTGGACATCCTGCGCAACGCCGCGCAAAACCGTGGTGAGTTCCAGCGTATCTTCGCCCTGATCATCGAGCGCTGGTTGGCCGGCACCTACGACACACCGGGCCTGGAGAGCTGGCTGGGGTTTGTCGAACGGGTGAGGGCCGGTCTGCATCGCATTCTCGACCAGGCCGACAACACCCAGAAAATCGCCGTGTTCACGTCCGGCGGCACCATCACCGCCCTGCTCCACCTGATTACGCAAATGCCTGCCCGGCAGGCCTTTGAATTGAACTGGCAAATCGTCAACACCTCGCTCAACCAGCTTAAGTTTCGTGGTCGCGAGGTGTCCCTGGCTTCCTTCAACAGTCATGTGCACCTGCAACTGTTGAAGGCCCCGGAACTCATCACGTTTCGCTGAGTCCGGACTATTGTGACCCTGGCTGTAATCACCCAGCTCTTATTACCCAAGAAAGGATCGAACCATGACCTCCGTAGCTGATGCCGTACAAGCAATGAAAGCCAAGTTCAACCCAGCCGCTGCCGCCGGTCTGGACCTGGTCTTCGGTTTCCGCATCGACGACACCAAGAACTTCTCGCTGATCGTCAAGGACAGCACCTGCGAGCTGCAGGAAGGCGAGAACCCGGACGCCCAGGTGACCCTGGTGATGGACGGCGAAACCCTGCAAGGCATCGTCGACGGTTCGACTGACGGCATGCAAGCGTTCATGGGCGGCAAACTGCGCGCTGAAGGCGACATGATGCTAGCGATGAAACTGTCCGAGCTGTTCCCGTCGTAAGCACCTGGTTCCCGAACTTCGGGAGCGTGCCTGCTGCAAACGAATCCCGCCCTTAGTGGCGGGATTCGTCGTTTTTGCTGGTCCTGTGGCGAGGGGGCTCACCATCGTTCGACTGCGAAGCAGTCGCACAACCAGAGATTTCGACTTGTCGGAAGGACGTCAAGGGCCGCTTCGCGCCCCAACGGGGGCAAGCCCCCTCGCCACAGGTCAGGTGGTGCTCTTACAATGCGGGCACTTACACCACCGGCCACCCCATGGACATCGACCTCGCCCGCACCTTCCTCGAAATCGTTCGCCATGGCAGCCTGGCCGCGGCTGCCGAGAAGCTCCATGTCACCCAGACCGCGATCACCGCACGGGTGCAAAAACTCGAGAGCCAACTGGGCAGCACCCTGTTCGTGCGCAATCGTGCCGGCGCCCGCCTGACGCCCAATGGCGAAGCGTTCGTGGTGTATGCCAATCAGCTGGTGCAAACCTGGGAAGCCGCGCGGCGTGATTTGCCGTTGCCCGAAGGTTATCGCGATGTGCTGCACATCGGTGGCGAGGTGAGTCTGTGCAACCCGTTGATGCTCGGCTGGGCCGGCGAGATTCGCAAGAACATCCCCAGCCATGCCCTGCGCATGGAAATCCGCGACGGCGAAAACCTGCTGCGCCAACTGGAGTTAGGCGTTCTGGATGCCGCGCTGGTGTATCAGCCCGAATATTGGCCGCGCCTGCAGGTCGAGCAGATTCTCGAAGAAAAACTGATTCTCGTGCGCCTGGCCGACAAGCCCGATCCTTATGTGTACATCGATTGGGGCGCTGATTTTCGACGCCAGCACGACGCCGCGCTGCCGGAGAAGGCCAAGGCTGCGCTGAGTTTCAATCTGGGCCCGCTGGGCTTGCAGTATCTTCTCGAAAACGGCGGCAGTGGCTACTTCCGCACCCGCGTCGTGCAGAGTTATCTGCAAAGCGGCGCCCTGGAACGGGTGCCCAAGGCGCCGGAATTCAACTATCCGACCTATCTGGTCTACTCGCGCGATCGTGACTCGCCGACGCTGCAACGCGCCTTCGACCTGCTGCGCAAAGTCATCGACTCCGACGAAGACTGGTCGCAGCGATGGGATCCGCTGACCTGAGACCGGTTTGCACCGGATCATGGCCGTTGTGTCCTTAAGGTTCGGTCCGTCAAATCACCGGGATCGGCTAATCTGAAAGAGATAACAAAAACGACAGGTGATTGCAGTGAGGCAGACCACCGAAGGATTCCGCGGCCGTTACCGCGCCGACATTCATCCGCTCTACAACCCCTGGCTGCATGGCGCGTTTGTCCTGGTGTTCGGGGCACTGGCAATCAGCGTCTTCTGGAGCAACGTACAACAGGTGCGGCCAGCGGAATGGCTGGCGGTGCCCGTCACGCTGCTGCTGTTCAACCTCGGTGTGTACATGGTGCATCGCCACCTGGGGCATCATAAAAAGAGCTTCGCCCGGCTGTTTTACGCCCGTCACGCAGGCGACCACCACAGCTTCTTCACCCCCGGCCACATGACCTACGACAGCGCCCGCGACTGGCGGGTGATTCTGTTTCCGGCGTGGCTGATCGTGCTGCACACCCTCGCCGTCGCCCTGCCCCTCTGGTGGCTGCTCAAGCACATCAATACCAACGTCGCCGGATTGGTCGGCGGCCTTCTTGTCCTCGGCTACCTGACTTATGAAGTGTTTCATGCCTGCGAGCATCTGCCGTCGCGCAACCCGCTCACACGGCTGCCGTGGATCCGCCAGATGCGCCGCCTGCACGAACTGCACCACCGCCGTGAACTGATGCAGGCGCGTAATTTCAACATCGTTTTCCCGCTGATGGACTACCTGTTCGGCACCCTCTATTGGGAGCCTGAACCTGAACCGCTCAACCCGACGAGAACCCCCATGACCCGCATGCAGCATCAGGTTGTCATTGCTGGAAACCCGATCCAGGTACTTGCCTACGCCAGCACCGTGACCCTTTGGCCGCAATGGCATCCGTCGTCGCTGCGCATCGACGGGCCAAAAGGCCCGCTGCATGCCGGCGCACGTTTCGAGGAAGACATCCGTGCCGGCGGGCGCGACGGGCACTTGCGCTGGGAGGTGGCGGAGTACCTGCCCGGGCGGCGCTGGAGCGCCGAGGCCCGGGGTGACCACGGCCTGTCGCTGGTGGTGACCTATGAATGCGATGCCACAGGCGAAGACACACGTTTCGTCCGCACCCTGGAATATCAGTTCAGCGGCCTGGCAATGCGCATTGCCAACCGCTTGTTGCTCAAGCGGCGCATAGACCGGGAATCGGCGGCGTCGATGCTGGCATTGCGCGACATGGCACAGAAGTATCTGGCTGCGACAGGGGGCGGCGTGTGAGCAGAACCTTCAAATGTCTGTTGCTGGTCATCGTCGTCATCGGCGCCTTCCTGCTGCTGATGCCCACCAAGGTGCGGCCGGTGGCCTGGACACCACAAGCCGCGCCGTCCCTCACCAGCGGAATCTACGCCGACAATCAGCGGCTCAAGGAGGTGGAGCGCGTCGGCGCCGCCAATATCGACGGGCCGGAAGCCTTGTTGCTGGAAAACGACACGCTCATCACCGGCCTGCACGACGGGCGCCTGATCCGTACGAGCCTGGACGGCAAGACCACTAGTATCCTGACCGATACCGGTGGCCGGCCACTGGGCCTGGCCCGGCATCCCAATGGCCTGCTGGTGATCGCCGATGCCGTCAAAGGCTTGTTGTCCCTCGACGCCCAGGGACGCCTGGTGGCCTTGACCACAGAGGCCGACGGCGTTCCCTTCGGTTTTACCGACGACGTGGCCATCGACAAACCCGGTCACTACGCTTATTTCAGCGATGCTTCGAGCCGCTTCGGCTATGGCCACGACGGTGAGGCCGTGATCGAACACGGCGGCGACGGTCGACTGCTGCGCTACGACTTCCAGACCGGCAAAACCTCGGTTGTGCTGGATAAGCTGGAGTTTGCCAACGGCGTGACCCTGGGGCCGGACGATGCCTATGTACTGGTCAATGAAACCGGCGCCTACCGCATCACTCGTTATTGGCTCAGCGGTCCGAAGGCCGGCACCCAAGACCTGTTTATCGACAACCTGCCAGGGCTGCCGGACAACCTGTCGTTCAATGGCCACGACCGGTTCTGGGTGGCGCTGTATGCCCCCCGAAACTCCTTGCTCGACGCCACGGCGGCGCATCCGTTCGTGCGCAAGATGATCGTGCGGGCCATGACCGTCTTGCCCAAGCCCGTGGAAAAACACGGATTTGCCCTGGGCCTGGACCTTGATGGCAAAGTGATCGCCAACCTGCAGGACGGCAGCAGCGACAATTACTCCCCCATCACTACCGTGCGCGAGTATGGGGACTGGTTGTATTTCGGTTCGCTGAAAGCCCGGAACATGGTGCGATTGCCGCTAAGTAAGGCATTGCAATGAACAGTCCCCTTCCTGAACTCACCGAAGCCCCCCTGTAGGAGCGAGCCTGCTCGCGATGGACTCAAATGCACTGCGTTTAGTCAGTAAACATACGGCATCGTTAACGACCATCGCGAGCAAGCTCGCTCCTACAGAGGGCGGTGTTCATTCTGGATCGATGTCGACACCCTCATCATCCGGCCACTCATCGATGCCCGGCTCTTCCTCGGGATTGACTGTGGTGTGTTCGGGGCTCAGGGGTTCGGGATGAGTGGGGATCGGGTCGTAGCCACCCTGTTGTTCGCTGGGGTATTTGGGCTGGGTCATGAGGCACCTCGTTGAGAGCCATAACAGCGGTCTCTGAACATTCGAGGTGCCGGTTGTGATGCCGTTCCAACTTTCCCGCCACCGGTCGTCGGTGGCAGCTCGCTGGGTCAGGACGACGAGCCAAGTTGCTTGACGATCTTGTCCTTGACCAGCAGACGTGCCTCCTTGAGCTTCCTTACGGTGTCATCGTTGGACTTGGCCTCCTCTGCTTTCACCACTTCGGCATCCGCCTGGGAATACTTGTTAAGCAGTGAATCCAGTAACGGATCCTTGGTGCGTTTCTGCTGGACTTCTTCCTTTGAGCGTTTCAGATCCTGATAAAGGTCATGGGGCACCGGCATGGAACACCTCCGTTTGTTGATCGGCAGCGAAACGCGATCAATTGCGTTCACCAACTATCAGAATGGCCTCGGTTAGCCCGTTCTGTCGACCACCTGTCAGACCAGCGGTGTCCGTTCGTCGTCCGGTCGCCAATGCGATAAAACCTTGCCTGCACCGGCGCCTCCACGGGTTGACGATCACTCGGTCACCTTTGAAAACCTGCGTGGAGAATCACCTGTTTTTGTCAGCCGTTAAGCACCGTGCGCACCATCTGCGTCAGTGCCTCGGGGTTGTAGGGTTTGCTCAGCAGGTGGGTGTCGGGGCTGAGCTGGTGATTGCGCGAGATGATGTCGCGGGTATGCCCCGAGGTGAACAACACAGCCACCGGTGGCTCCTGCACTTTCGCCCAGGCCGCCAGGTCCGAACTCTTGATCAGGCCGGGCATGACCACATCGGTGAAAATCAGGTCCACCGCCAGCCCTTCCAGCAACATTTGCATGGCGACGTCACCGTTGGTGGCCGTGAGGACCTGATAGCCCTCCTCGCGCAACAACTCCACCGCCGATACCCTCACAGCCTCATTGTCCTCGACCACCAGGATGCGTTCGTGCCCACCCCGTTGCGGCACATCAGGGCCCGGCGTTTCGCTGGGTGCCGCGCGCAAGGTGCGGGGGAAGTACAGCTGCACCCGGGTCCCCCGCCCCACGTCGCTGGCGATTTCGATATGACCGCCACTCTGCTTGACGAAGCCAAACACCATACTCAAGCCCAAGCCGGTGCCCTGCCCGTCGGCCTTGGTGGTGAAGAACGGCTCGAACGCCTGGGCCAGCACCTGCGGCGGCATGCCGACGCCGGTATCCGTCACGGACACCCGTACATAGTCCCCGGGGGCAATGCCCTTTGCGGCGCAAAATTTGCGATCGAGGACGATGTTTTCCGCGCACAGGTCAATCCTGCCCTCGCCTTGAAGGGCGTCACGGGCATTGATCGCCAGATTGAGAATGGCGTTTTCCAGTTGGTTGCGATCGACAAACACATTCCAGGAATCTTCGGGTGCCGTCATGTGAACCTGAAGGGTTTCACCCAGGGCACGCAGCAACAGCTCCGCCAGGCCATCGAAAATCTGCCGCAAGGTGAAGACCGCGGGTGACAACGGTTGGCGGCGGGCGAATGCCAGCAATTGCGAAGACAGCTTGGCACCGCGCTCGACAGCGGCAATCGACGCCGAGACCCGGCGCTGCACATTGGCGTTACCCGGCTCATGACGCGCGAGCAAGTGCAGGTTGCCGGCGATCACTTGCAACAGGTTGTTGAAGTCATGGGCCACACCACCGGTGAGACCGCCGATGGCTTCCAGCTTCTGTGACTGGCGCAGTTGTTCTTCCGCCGCCAGCCGCGCCTCGACCTCATCGGCCACCCGCTGTTCCAGGTTGCGGGTGAACTTGAGCAGGGACTCTTCGGCGGTCTTGCGTTCGTGGATGTCGATCAGCACGCCGGGGAAACGAAACGCCTCGCCCTGCTCATTGAACTCGCAACAACCACTGGCGAGTACCCAGAGGTAGCTGCCATCCGGGCGCCGGATCCGGTATTCGACGTTGTAGGGCTCGCCCGTCTCCACCGACAGTCTGACTCGTTCCTGAACCCAACTGCGGTCATCCGGATGGATCCGGCTTTCAGCGATTTCCTGAGACAGGTTTTGCAGGTCTTGCCCGGGTGGATAAGAGAACGCGCGAGCGAAGCGCTCGTCACCCGACATCACGTTGGCCTTGATGTCCCAGACAAAGGAACCGAGCAAGGCGCCGGCGTTCAGCGCCAGGCGTACCCGTTCGTTGTCGGCGCGGTAGGCGTCTTCAGCCGCCTGTCGCCGGTGTTCGGAGATCACCCGATCGGTGGTTTCCACCACCATGGCCATGACCCCGGCCGGGCACCCGTCATCGTCGGCCACCGGGCTGTAGTAGAGGTCCATCCAGACATCTTCCGGAACCCCGTCACGCAGCAGCACCAGTTCTTTGTTGCGATAGGACAAGGTGCCGCCCGCCAGGCAGGTGTCGACCACGTGGCGATTGAATTCGGCAACTTCCGGCCAACCCAGTTCCACGGCAGAGCCGAGCAGATACGGATGACGCCCACCGGCAAACTTGGAATAAGCGTCGTTATAGATCATGTACCCGGACTGGCCCCAGAGCATCACCATCGGCAGTGGGGACGCGAGCATCAACTGCACCGCGCTGCTCAGGCTCCTGGACCATGAATCGAGCGGGCCAAGTTCGGTCCGGCTCCAGTCGAACGCACGAATGCGCCCGGCCATTTCGCCGTTCCACCCGGAGCACCCGTGGCTTTCCTCTAGAAACTGCATCGGCTGGCTCTATCCCGGTAAGTTGCACCCGTTTGTTTCGAGCATCCTGCACGCTATTCGTTTCATAGAGGTATAGCTGATTCTCGCGGGCCACTGGAGATCCCTTGTGGGAGCGGGCTTGCTCGCGAAGGCGGTGTGTCATTCAACATATTCATCTGCTGATACACCGCTTTCGCGAGCAAGCCCGCTCCCACAATTTGGTCCTCGGTAACCGAGAGTCCGTGCACTACACCTCGATCAAGTGCTTTAGCGGGTTGTAACTGCTTTTCAGGGTGGCCGCGACATCCAGAATGGCCTTCTCGATGCCATTCAAATGCATGCAGGTCAGTTCGATGGCCGCACTCTGGTTGCCTGCTTCGATGTATTCGATCAGCCGCAGGTGTTCGTCGTCGCGACAGGCTTCGTGGCTGTCGTCATCCAGAGCGGCGGCATACAGCGACGCCCGGGAAATCAGCTTCTGGAACCAGTCGAGCAACACCGGGTTGTTCAGGCTGCGGGCCAGTTTGATGTGGAACTCGCCGAGCAGGTGAATCAACCGCTCGTGATCACCGCTTTGATGCGCTTCATCCTCCAACAGCAAGTGATCGCGCAGGTCCTGGGTCACCGCCGTATCACGCCGACGGCACAGTTCGCTGACGATGCCGATCTCGACCAGGCGACGGGTTTCGAACAGCGAACGGATCTCTTCGTCACTGGGCAGCGACACCGACGCACCTTTATTGGGCTCGGTGGTGACCAGCCCGTCGGCTTCCAATTGCTTGAGCGCGGCCCGGACAGACGTGCGGCTGACATTGAACAGCTCGGCCAAAGAGGCTTCGCCGAGCTTCATGCCCGGACGCAACGAACGCTTGCTGATCGCCTCGTAAACCCCTTGGTAGACGCGGTCGACCGTAGTTTCCAGTTTCTTTTCCGTCATTCATCAACTCCTTGCGCCCTGTGCAAACGACCCTGGCGAATGAACAGCCATTGAAAAAGGGGCTTGCACGGACAGATTAATCCGGGTATTTCTAAATTGCATCCAGATTTTGCATACAATAATTAGAGGAATGCACCATAATGGGTCATCCAACAGCAATCGAAGTGCGAAACGTCTCAAAGCGATATTCCGACGATCCGGGGCTGGCACCAGCCCTCGATAACGTCTCGGTGGACATTGCCGACAACGAATTCTTCACCCTGCTCGGCCCCTCCGGCTGCGGCAAAACCACCCTGCTGCGCACCATCGCCGGCTTCGAGCATGTCAGCGACGGTGAGATCCGCCTCGCGGGCGAGCCGGTCAACGATTTGCCGCCGTTCAAGCGTCGGGTCAACACGGTGTTCCAGAGTTACGCGCTGTTTCCGCACATGAGTGTTGCGCAGAATATCGCCTTCGGCCTCGAGATGCAGGGCCTTGATCGCAAACTGATTCCGCAGCGGGTCGATGAGATGCTCGCGCTGGTGCAAATGCAGCACCTGGCCAAGCGTAAACCGGCCGAGCTGTCCGGCGGCCAACAGCAACGGGTGGCTCTGGCCCGGGCCCTGGCGCCAAAACCCAAAGTGCTGTTGCTGGACGAACCGCTGTCGGCCCTGGACCTCAAGCTGCGCAAGGAAATGCAGGTCGAACTCAAGCGCGTACAGAAAGAAGCCGGGATCACCTTCATTTTCGTCACCCACGATCAGGAGGAAGCGCTGACCCTGTCCGATCGCATCGCCGTGATGTCCGCCGGCAAGATCCTGCAAATCGGCTCGCCCAATGAAATCTACGAACGGCCGCAACACCAGTTCGTCGCGCAATTCATCGGCGACATCAACTTCCTTCCCGGCCATATCAAACGTGGCCAGCAGAACGAAAAGCTCTTCGTGCCCAACGGCATGCCCGTGGAAATCCCCTGCCCGGCCCAGGGCTTTGACGGCAGCAAGGTGCAACTGGCGTTCCGCCCCGAGCGCTCGCAACTGGTCGAGCCGACCCAACCGCATCACCTGCGCGGTGTGATCGAGGCCGTGCTGTATGTCGGCACGGCCACGCTCTATCAATGCCGCCTGAACAACGACATCAAGGTCATGCTGCGCGAGAACAACGAAGGCCTGAACCACGGGCGGGTGGTGGGTGATCGCGTCGCGGTCAACCTGCCGCCCCACGCCTGCCTGCTGATGGAGGCCTGAGATGAGCGTCAGCAGCACTTCCCCAGCCCTCAACCGTGCGCTGTTGCTCAGCCCGGTGGTCCTGACCCTGCTGGCCCTGATCGCCATTCCGCTGGGCATCATGGGCTACATCAGCCTGCTGCCGCGCAACGTCTATGGCGGCGTCGACTGGCAGGCCGACTGGCAATTGCAAAGCTACGTGCAACTGTTTTTCCAGGAAGGTTTCGACGGCGAACTGGAGCTGAACTGGGTCTACGCCCAGGCATTGCTGCGCTCGGTGTTCCAGGCCGGTGGCACCACGGTCCTGTGTTTCCTGTTCGGCTTCCCCGTGGCGTTGTGGATGTCGAGCCTGACACCCCGTCGGCGCAACCTGATGGTGTTGCTGATCACCATCCCGTTCTGGACCAACCTGCTGATCCGCAACTACGCCTGGCTGATCATCCTGCGCGAGCACGGCTGGGTCGCCCAGAGCCTCAACGCGCTGTTTCCCCAGGCCGGTGGCATCACCCTGCTCTACAACGACTTCGCGGTCAGCGTCGGCCTGGTCTACAGCTTCCTGCCGTTCATGATCCTGCCAATCTACTCGACCCTGGAAAAACTCGACTGGCGTTTGGTGGAAGCCGCCTATGACCTGGGTGCCAATCGCTGGCACGCGTTGCGGCGGATCATCCTGCCACTGTCGATGCCGGGGGTGATCGCAGGTGCCTTGCTGGTGTTCGTGCCAAGCCTGGGCGCCTTCATTACCCCGGCGATCCTTGGCGGCGGCAAGACGCTGATGATCGGCAACCTGATCCAGCAGCAGTTCGGTACCGCGCGCAACTGGCCGCTGGGCAGTTCGCTGTCGTTCCTGTTGCTGGGGATCATGTTGCTGTCCCTGGTGCTCTACGCCCTCTATAGCCGCAATGCCGCCAAGACCCAACGCCCGGGAGCACAAGCATGATCGCCCTGCACCTGAAGAAACTGCCCCTGACCCGTGAAGTCAGCCTGTTGATGCTGGCCTATCTGTACCTGCCGATCTTTGTATTGATCGCCTACAGCTTCAACGCCAACCGCTCGGCGACGGTGTGGACTGAGTTTTCGTTCGCCTGGTACGGACGCATCCTGGCCAACCCGTCGATCCAGACCGCGGCGCTCAACTCGATCATCGTCGCCAGCATCGCTACGGTCTGCGCCACGGCGATTGCCCTGCTCGCGGCACTGGCGACCTACCGGCCGTTCTACGGACAGAAAATGGTCGAGGGCGGGATCAACCTGCCACTGATCCTGCCGGAGATCGTCACCGCCGTGGCCACCCTGCTGCTGTTCATGGCACTGGGGATCAAGCTCGGTCTGCTGACGGTGATCGTCGCGCACATCGGCTTCTGCATTCCCTTCGCCTACCTGCCGATCCGCGCGCGGCTCAATGACCTGGACAAGAGCCTGCTGGAAGCGGCGAACGACCTGTACGCCAACCCCTGGCAGGTGTTTCGCCGGGTGACCTTGCCGCTGCTGTGGCCGGCGGTGCTGTCCGGTTCGGTGCTGGCGTTCGTGGTCAGTCTCGACGATTTCATCATGACCTTCTTCGTCGCGGGCCCCGGCTCGACGACCCTGCCGGTGTACATCTTCTCGGCGATCAAGGCCGGCGTGACGCCAGAGATCAACGCGATTTCGACCCTGATGCTGGTGATTTCCATCGTGCTGGTAGTGCTGGCCTTCTGGCTGGGACAGCGCGGCAAACAACAATAAGCCTGGAGACTTCTATATGAGCAAGAAAGTGAAAAGCATGCGTTTCGCCGTTGCCGGTCTGGCCTTGAGTTGCTTCACCGCATTCACGGCGTTCAGCGCCCAGGCCGCCGAGCCCAAGGAACTGTTCTTCTACAACTGGACCGACTACTACCCGGTGGAACTGTTGGCCAAGTTCGAAAAGGAGACCGGGATCAAGGTCACCATGGACGGCTACGACAGCAACGAAACCCTGCTGGCCAAGTTGCAGGCCGGCGGCGCGGCCTATGACGTGATCGTGCCGTCGCAATCGATCATGCGCACCCTGATCAACCAGGACCTGCTGCTGGAAATCGACGCCTCGGCCCTGCCCAACTTCCAGTACGTCAAGCCGGCGTTCCGCGACCCGAGCTTCGACCCCGGCCGCAAGTTCTCGGCACCGTACCTGTGGGGCACCACCGGGTTCTCCTATGACAGCGCCCGGGTGCCCGGCGGCAAGCTCGACGACTCGTGGAAAGAGTTCTTCGAGCCGCGCAAGGAACTGCAAGGTCAGCTCGCCGCCCTCGACACCTCCAGCAGCGTGATCAACGCCGCCAGTCACTACCTGAATGTCGACGAGTGCAGCGAAAACCCGCAGGACGCCAAGCGCATCCTCGAACTGCTGCAAAAACAGAAACCCTTCCTGAAGATGTACAGCTCGGACAACACCGTCGACCGCATGGCCAGCGGTGAAGTGATCATGATGCAGAACTGGAACGGTTCCACCGCGCGGGCCACCTTGCAGAAGAGCACGATCAAATACGTGTATCCGAAGGAAGGCCTGGCGATGTTCCAGGACAACTTCGCCGTACCGAAAAGCGCGCCACACCCCGGCAACGCGAAGATCTTCATCGACTGGATGATGAAACCGGAGAACGCCGCCGCCGTGTCCAACGCCATCGCCTACGCCAACGGCATCCAGAGCGACAAGCTGATCGACGCCAAATGGCGGGTGATGGACGCCATCAACATGCCCGACGAATTCGCCGCGCGCCTGCGCCCGGAAAAGGAATGCAGCAACAAGGCGCGGGAGCTGCAGGACCGCATTTGGGCCAAGCTCAAGGGCTGATTGCCTTTCGACCGAGTCGCGCCCATCGCGAGCAAGCTCGCTCCCACAGGGATTTTGTGAACGTCAAAGATCTACTGTGGGAGCGAGCTTGCTCGCGATGAGGCCCGCCAAGACACCATTGAATTTGAGGTTTGCAATGAATCAACCCCGCTGGCTGCGCAACGTGCGCCCCTACGGCGCCACCGCCGAAGACCTGCTGATCGAAAACGGCCGCTTCAGCCAACGCCGCCCCGCTTCGAACGAAGCCCTGTCAGCCACCGACATCGACGGCCAGAACCAGTTGCTCACCCCCGCCCTGGTGGAAAGCCACGTGCACCTGGACAAAACCCTCTGGGGCCAGCCCTGGCGCCCCAACAGTGCCGGCCCGACCCTCAAGGACTACATCGCCAACGAACGGCGCATCCTGCGTGAAGTCACCACACCGATTGCGCAACGGGCCGGCGCCCTGCTGGAAAACTGCATCGCCCGCGGCTCGCTGACCATGCGTTGCCACGTCGACATCGACCCGGAATTCGGCCTGCGGCATGTCGAGGCCATGCAGCAACTGCGTGAAAACTACCGCGACCTGATCGACCTGCAACTGGTGGTGTTCCCGCAGACTGGTTTGATCAGCCGCCCCGGCACCGCCGAACTGATGCGCGAAGCCATGGCCCTGGGCGTGGAGAATGTCGGCGGGCTGGACCCGTGCGGTATCGACAACGACCCTGTCGCACAACTGGACTTCGTCTTCAAACTGGCCAGCGAATTCGACCGTGGTGTCGACATTCACCTGCACGACAAAGGTGAGCTGGGCCTGTGGCAGATCGCCCTGATCGCCGACTACACCGAGCGCTTCGGCCGCCAAGGCCGGGTGATGATCAGCCACGCGTATTGCCTGGGGATGTTGCCATGGAGCCAGGTCAAACCGGTGGCCGAGCGCCTGGCGACGCTGGGTATTTCGCTGATGAGCTCGGCCCCGGCCGATTGCGCGGTGCCGCCGTTCCTGGCCCTGCGCGAAACCGGCGTGAATGTGTGCCTGGGCTCGGACGGTATTCGTGATGCCTGGTCGCCCATGGGCAACGGCGACATGCTGGAGCGGGCGATGTTGCTGGCGTTCCGCTTCGACTTGAACAAGGACGAAGAACTGGCGGCAGCGTTCGAGGCGGCGACCGTCAACGGCGCCCAGGCGCTGGGTTGCCAAGCCAATCGCCTGGAGATTGGCCAGCCGGCGGACTTCCTGTTGATGCCGGTACAAACACTGGGTGAGGCGGTGGTTTCGCGGCCGCTGCGTCAGGTCTATCGCGCGGGTCAGTTGATTGCTGCGGGTGGTCGCTTGCTGGAAAGCCGTCTGTGAAGCGCATCGGCTTGCGGGCCAGTTGCGTGGTCGGTTTCGACGGCACGCGGCATGTGTTGTGGCGCGATGGCGAAGTGGTGTTCGAAGGCGCGCGCATCGAGTTTGTCGGGCGTGGTTATGCGGGGCCGGTGGATCAGTGGGTTGATTACGGCAATGCGCTGATCGGTCCCGGCTTCATCGATCTGGATGCCTTGGGCGATCTCGATTCCACGGTGCTGACCCTGGACAACGGCGACGAGCGCGACATGGGCCGGATGTGGTCGGCGCAGTATCTGGCGCGTGGATCGCGGGAAAGCTACAGCCCCGAAGAAGAAGTCTTCAAATACCGCTACGCCTTCACCCAACTGATCCGCAACGGCATCACCACGGCCATGCCGATCACCTCGATGTATTACCGCGAGTGGGCCGAGACCTACGACGAATTTGCGGCGGTCGCAGGTGTGGCCGCCGAACTGGGGCTACGCACTTACCTCGGTCCCTGCTACATGAGCGGCATGAGTTACTGGCAGGCCGATGGAACCCTGGCGCACCACTGGGACGAAGCCCGGGGGATGACCGGGCTCGACGCCGCCGAGCGGTTTTTCCGGGATTTCGACGGCGCGCACAACGGCCTGATTCGCGGTGCGCTGCTGCCCGATCGCATCCAGACCTGCACCCCGGTGCTGCTGCAACGCACCGCCGCGCTGAGCCGGGAACTCAACGCACCGATGCGTTTGCACTGCTGCCAGGGCCTCGGTGAAGTGGCGATGGTCGAGCAACTGCGCGGCACCTCGCCACTGGGCTGGCTGCAGCAGCTTGGGCTTTTGACCCCGCGCAGCCTGCTGCCCCACGGCATCTACACCCGAGGCGATGACGACCTGCAACGGGTGGTGGACGGTGGCGCAAGCCTGGTGCATTGCCCGGTGGTGTTCGCCCGGGATGGCGAGGCGCTGAATTCGTTCGGACGCTATCGGGCCAAAGGCATCAACTTCGCCCTGGGCACCGACACCTGGCCGGCGGACTTGCTGGACAACATGCGCCAGGGCCTGAACATCGCTCGCCTTATGGAAGGCGGTAACGATCTGACCAGCACCCTGGACCTGTACAACGCCGCGACCCTCGGCGGTGCCAAGGCACTGGGCCGCGACGATCTCGGACGCCTGGCACCCGGGGCCAAGGCCGACATCACCGTGTTCAACCTGCGCGGGATGCACCTGGGGCCGCTATTCGATCCACTGAAAAATCTTGTTCTGGCCGGTCGCGGTGACGACTGTATCGCCAGCTACATCGACGGCCGCTGCGTGATGCGGGACGGCCAGGTCGAGGGCCTCGACTACCCCGCCATACAACGCCAGGCCCAACGCCAATTCGAAAAATTGATGCGCAGCCACAGCGACCGAGCCTTTGACCAACCGGACTGGAAAAGCCTGTTCCAGCCCGCCATCCCGTTCGCCGACGACTACAGCGCACAGGCGCCACTGAGCGCGATTGATCCACTTCTCTAGAGATTTCTGCCCATGCAAAGCTTCGACTTCAGCACATTGAGCCCACGGGACAAATACAAGATCCTGATCGGCAGCGTCGTGCCACGGCCGATAGCCCTGGTCACCACCGTCGACGGCGAAGGCCGGATCAACGCGGCGCCGTTCAGCTTCTTCAATGCGCTTTCCGCCGATCCACCGATCCTCGCCCTGGGCGTGGAAAACTACGGCGACCAAAGCCCCAAGGACACCACTCGCAATATCCAGCTCAACCAGGAATTCACCGTGAACATCGTCAGCGATGCCTTGGTGGAAGCCATGAACGTCTGCGCCGTGCCCTTCGCCCCCGGCTTCGATGAACTGACCGCCGCCGGCCTCACCGCCATCCCCGGCACCACGGTCAAATGCCCGCGCATCGGCGAAGCTCCGGTGGCGCTGGAGTGCCGCCGGATGATGGCCCTGTCCATCGGCCAATCCCGGGAGATCATCTTTGGTGAAGTGCTGATGGCCCATGTGCGTGACGAACTGATCGATCCGAAAACCCTGTACATCGACCAGTTGGGGCTGGATGCGATAGGACGCATGGGCGGGCATGGTTATGCGCGTACGCGGGATTACTTCGACTTACCGACACGCTCGTTGCAGGCCTGGACGGATGCGCCGGGGGGTGGGGAACGGTTTTGGCCTGCCACCAAATAACCAGAGATTGCACAAAACCTGTAGGAGCGAGCTTGCTCGCGATGGTCGTCAACGATACCGCTGGTAACCTGACACCCCGCGGCGCTCTCAGGTTCATCGCGAGCAAGCTCGCTCCTACAGGGGGGCGCGTCGTCAGCGGAAATCGCGACTGCGCACACTGATACCGTCCAGCAACGGGCTCAGATCACTCAAGCGTCCGGCTATCAGATGCCGGACCTCACCCTCTTTCTCCCAGCGCCCATCGACCTTGAGCAACTGCGAGCCGACCAGCACCTGGCGCTGACGCTCGGCCAGGTCGCGCCACACCACCACGTTGACGTTGCCGAACTCGTCCTCAAGGGTGACGAATGTCACGCCGCTGGCGGTGGCCGGGCGTTGTCGGCCGGTGACCAGCCCGGCAACGCTGACTGGCCGACCGTGCTCGACGTCCAGCAACTCCTTCGAACTGCGGCAGCGCCGCGCCTTCAACTCACCGCGTAACAGGGCCAACGGATGCGGCCCGAGGGTGGTGCCGACACTGGCGTAATCGGCTTGCAGGTCCTCGCCCACAGTGGGCTTTGGCAACGACACCGCGTCCTCCTCCCGGCTCGGCAGGCCGGCAAACAAACCCAGCTGCTTTTGTACCCCGGCCACTTCCCAACGTGCCCGATGCCGGTCGCCGGCCAGGCCACGCAACGCGCCGGCATCGGCCAGTTGCTCCTGGGCGCGGGCATCGAGTCGCGCCCGTTCGCCGAGGTCGGCAATGTCGGCAAACGCCCCTTTGGAGCGTGCCGCCTCGATGCGTCGGGCATCGTCCTCGCGAAAGCCCTTGATCATGCGTAGCCCCAAGCGAATCGCCGGTTGCGCACCGCTGATCGGTTCCAGACTGCAATCCCAGTCGCTGGTGCGCACGTCCACCGGGCGAACCTGCAAATGATGGCGCCTGACGTCCTGCAGAATCTGGTCCGGGCTGTAGAACCCCATCGGCCAACTGTTGATCAGCGCACAAGCGAAGGCCGCCGGCTCGTGGCATTTCAACCAGCAACTGGCGTAAGTCAGCAAGGCAAAACTGGCCGCGTGAGACTCGGGAAAACCGTAGCTGCCAAAGCCCTTGATCTGCTCGAAGATCTGCGCGGCAAACTCCGGCGTGTAGCCTTTTTTCTTCATGCCGGCGGCCAGTCGATCCTTGTGCGGTTCGAGCCCGCCGTGGCGTTTCCAGGCAGCCATGGAGCGGCGTAGCTGGTCGGCCTCGCCGGGGCTGTAGTCGGCGGCGACGATGGCGATCTGCATCACCTGTTCCTGAAACAGAGGCACGCCAAGGGTGCGTTTCAACACCTCCCGCAACTCTTCGGAGGGGTAGGTTTCAAGCTCTTCCTTGTTTCGACGACGCAGGTACGGATGCACCATGCCGCCCTGGATAGGTCCGGGGCGAACGATGGCCACCTCGATCACCAGATCATAGAACTTGCGGGGCTTGAGCCTGGGCAGCATCGACATTTGCGCCCGGGACTCGATCTGGAACACGCCGATGGTGTCGGCACGACCGATCATGTCGTAGGTCTGTGAATCCTCGGAGGGCACCGTTGCCAGGCTCAAGTCCCGGTTGCGATGACGGCGCAGCAAGTCGAAACAGCGACGAATCGCGCTGAGCATGCCCAGGGCCAGGATATCCACCTTGAGCAGCCCGACCGCATCGAGATCGTCCTTGTCCCACTGGATGATGGTGCGCTCGGCCATCGCGGCGTTTTCCACCGGCACGAGGTGATCCAGCGGCTGCTCGGAAATGACGAAGCCGCCGGGGTGCTGGGACAGGTGCCGGGGGAAGCCGATCAGTTGCTGTGTCAAGCTCAACACCCGACGCAACACCGGGCTTTCAGGGTCGAAACCGCCTTCACGCAGGCGCTCCACGGGCGGCGTTTCATCACTCCAGTGACCACAGCAATCGGCCAGGGCATTGATCTGGTCTGGCGGCAAACCCAACGCCTTGGCCACATCGCGCACCGCACCGGCCGCATGATAAGTGCTGACCACGGCTGTCAGTGCCGCGCGGGTCCGACCATAGCGCTGGAACACGTACTGCAAGACTTCTTCGCGGCGTTCGTGCTCGAAGTCCACATCGATATCCGGTGGCTCGTTGCGCTCCCTGGAGAGAAAGCGCTCAAACAGCATGTTCATTCGCTCGGGGTCGATCTCGGTGATGCCCAGGGCGAAACACACCGCCGAGTTGGCCGCAGAGCCTCGGCCCTGGCAGAGAATCTTCTCGCGCCGGGCGAAGGCGACGATGTCCTGAACGGTCAGGAAATAGCTTTCATAACCCAGCTCGGCGATCAGCCCGAGCTCCTTGTCGATCAGCCCGCGAACCTTTTCGCTTGCACCGTCGGGCCATCGCTCGCGCATGCCGCGCTCGGTCAACGCCCGCAGCCAGGACTCTGCGCTGTGCCCTTCTGGCACCAGTTCGCGGGGATATTGATAACGCAACTGGCCAAGATCAAAGGCGCAGCGCCGGGCGATGTTCAGCGTTTCTGCCAGCAAGCCGGGCGGATAAAGTTCCCCCAGCACGTCCAGGCTGCGCAGATGGCGTTCGCCGTTGGGATGCAGGCGCAGCCCGGCATCGGCCACCGGCAGGTGATGACGGATCGCGGTCATGGTGTCCTGCAAGGCGCGCCGGCCGCGAGCGTGCATGTGCACATCGCCACTGGCCACGGCCGCAATACGCAACTCCCTGGCCAGGCTCAGCAGATCGTTCAGGCGCCGGGCATCGTCCTGACCGCGGTGCAACTGCACCGCCAGCCACAGGCGCTCGGCGAAGACCTGTTTGAGCCAGCGCCCCTGTTCAAAGGCATCGACAGCGTCCGGCACCCACAATGCCAACAGGCCCGGCAACGGTTCGCTGAAGTCTTCGCGCAGCACCTGATACTGGCCTTTCTGCGTGCGCCGCCGGGCGCGGGTGATCAATCGGCACAGCGCCTGATAACCCTCAAGGCTCTCCACCAACAGCACCAGTTTCGGACCGTTCTCGATGCGTATTTCACTGCCGATGATCAGCGGCAACTCCACGGACTTCGCCGCTTGCCAGGCGCGAACGATGCCCGCCAGGGTGCATTCGTCGGTGATCGCCAGGGCTTGATAACCCTGTTTTTTCGCGCGCTGGAACAGCTCGAGGGCACTGGAGGCACCGCGCTGGAAGCTGAAGTTCGACAGGCAGTGCAGTTCGACATAGTCGATGCTCATGCGAACCAGCCCTGCAACCACAGCGGGCCGTCCTCACCGACCGCCCGGTAGGCCCAGCCCTGTTGGCCTGCACGGGTTTCGATCAGGTAATAGTCACGGCGTACGTCGTCACCGTCCCACCAACCGGACTCGATGCGTTCCGGCCCCATGAGGATGCGCGCCGAGCCCTGATGCACGGCCAGCGGTTCAGTCAGCAGCCAGCCCGGCCGTTTCACCGCGGCCGGCACCGCGCAGGGCTGGCTGTCGGCACTGGCCTGCCATGCACACTCGGGCCGGTGATCGGCCTGGAAGCGCAGGCCATGTACCGCGTCATCCCCCAGCCGTGCACGCAGACGTTCGCGCAGTTGCTCCCAGGGCAAGGACTGCTGCGGGCGATCGTCGAACAGTTCCTGATGTTGGGGTACGAAAGTCGGCAAATCCTCGGCGCGCAGGCGAAAGCCGCGCACCGGCGCCTCGACCTGGACTTGCTCCAGCCGCCCCCGGGCCAGTTCGAAGAGCATCGCCGGATCGCGCTCGGCGCTGAGCAGGCCGACCTTGATGACCGTGTCCGGCAACCCGGCGTGTTCCAGATGCAGGTCGAAACGCTGTACGCCGCTGTCGCGACCACAGAGGAACGCCGACAGGTCGCCGGTCAACCGGCGCAACGGAAACAGCAAGGCTTGATGGGACTGCACATCGAAATTGAGCTCGATCCGCACATCGAAGCGGTCCGGCGGCAGGTAAAACGCCAGCGCCAGCCGCCGTAAACCCGACAGGGCATCCAGATGCTTGAGCACCTGAGCCTCGAAACGCCGGGCCAGGCTATGCCGGGGCAGCGCCTGCACCTGGCTCAAGGTGCGCAAGCCCATGCGCGACAAGGCCGTGGCGACCGAGGTTTCGAGACCGATCCGGTCGACAGGCATTTGCCCCAGGTGATGCTGCAAGGCTTGATCGTCCGGCACCACCAGACCGTCATAGGCGTTGGCCAGCACCCGCGCCGCCACCGGGTTGGGCGCGGCCACGATGCGGTGCCGAAATCCCAGTTCGTCGAGCTCACGGCGCAAAAGCGCTTCGAATTGCGGCCAGGCGCCGAACAAACCGAGGCTGGATTCGATCTCGAACACCACGGCCCGGGGGTAATGCACGCTGACCTGGGAACTGAAGCGATAGGCCCAGGCGGCGAGAAACTGCTGCCAGTGTTCGATGTCGGCGGCGTCGTATTCGGCCGTGACAAAGCCTTTGCTCAAGGCCTGTGCCGCGCTCATGGACTGACCGGGATGCAAGCCCAGCGCTCGCGCCGCGCCGTTGACGGCCTGCAGCACCCGGCGCTGGGCCGGGCCGGTCAGCAACGCCAGGGGCTCCTCGGGATCGGTGCGCTGACGCAGTACCGCGTCCAGCGCCAATTGCGGGAAAAGAATGCAGACCCAGCGCATGGCAACCTCAATGCCCCACGGCGAAGGCAATCGGCGCCGAACGAGCCAGGCCGCCGCGGCACTTGAGCACGCGCAGTTGTGCCGGTCGGGCATCGATGGCAATGCGCAGGGCCGCCGGCGAAGGGTTGATCGCTTCACTGAGGGGGCGATAGGCGAAGGCCAGGGTCTGGCCGGTTTCCGCCGCCACCTGCAAGCGGCGCAAGGCACGGTCATCGGCCTTGTGCGGCCAGCACAGCACCGCGCCGCAACTGCCCGAACGCAGGCATTGTTCCGCGGCCCACAGCGCATCGCGCTCGCTGGCCTGGATGATCGACAACTGACGCAGATCGACCCCGGCACCCTGCCACGCCTGGGGATACGGCACATAAGGCGGCGCCACCAGCACGATGCGCTCGCCCGCCGCCGACAGCCGTGCCAGCGTCGGCCACACCAGTTGCAACTCGCCCACGCCCTGCCCGGCCAAGAGGATTTCCGTCAGCGCCGCCTCCGGCCAGCCTCCGCTGGGCAATGCGGCGTCCAGCGCGGCATGCCCGGTGGGTTGCGGGCTGGCGGCTGGTGGCGCAGGCCGGCCCTTCCAGACCTGGCCGCCATTGAACAGCGTATCCAGCGCAACGACGGCACCCATCAGCCTTGCCTCACCAGGCCACAGAACACGCCTTCGATGGCCAGGTCCCGGTCGGCCTCGACAATGATCGGCTGGTAGGCCGGGTTGCGTGGCAGCAGGCGAACCACATCGCCGACCCGCTCGAAGCGCTTGATGGTGACTTCGCCGTCGAGTCGCGCCACGACGATCTGGCCGTTGAGCGCCTCGGGGTTGCGGTGCACGCCCACCAGATCGCCATCGAGAATGCCGTCCTCGATCATCGAGTCACCCCGGACCCGCAGCATGTAGTCCGGCACCCGCGAAAAGATCGACGGATCGAGCAGCAAGCGGCTATGGACCTCCGCATCGGCCCCAATCGGCGCACCGGCCGCCACCCGGCCGAGTACCGGGATGTCCAACAACTCGGGACGCGGCGGCTGCCCGAGCAGGCGAATGCCCCGGGCCTGATGCGGGTTGACCTCGATAAACCCGGCTTCGGTCAGCGCCAGCACATGCTTGCGCGCCACGCTGCGGGAGGCAAAACCGAACGCCTCGCTGATTTCAGCGAGGCTCGGAGGCTGACCGTGCTCGGCGATGCGATCGCGGATAAAGGTCAGGATGGCGGTACGGCGGGGAGTCAGAGTCGTCATGGAGTACATTTGTACTCTTTTGGCTTTTGCCTGGCAAGAACCGTCAATCATCTGGTGGCAGGACCAGTGACCTGTGGGAGCGAGCTTGCTCGCGATGGTCTTTCATTCAACATGTGTATCGACTGACCGGGCCGCATCGCGAGCAAGCTCGCTCCCACATTGGATTTCAGTGACTCAAGAGGTGAGTTGTGCAAGATACGCCCACGGATAAATCCCGCGCTCATGGCCATCGCTGAACACCAGTTGCAGTCCGTACCCCTGCGAGTGCAATTCAACAACCCGAACCCGCCCATCAACCATCGGCGCCATTCCCCGCATGCGAAACGCCCGACACTGCGAACACGGGCACTGGCGACGCAATTCGGCATGGTCCAACACCTGTTCGCGACCATCCGGCCAGTTCAGTCGCAACTGCTGTTTGCTTCGAGAATTACCCACCGCCAGCGGATTCATTGCAGTTGACTCAAGGCAATGCGTACGGCCTTGCGCACTTCCGGGTCGCCGTCGTCCTGTGCGGCCTGCAATGCCGCGATGGCCCGCGGGTCGCTCAATTCGCCCAGGGCCAACGCGGCTTCCTTGCGCAGGTTGCTGATGCGGTGGCCGAGGGTGTCGATCAACGCATCGATCGCCGGTCCATAACGTAAGCGACCGAGGCTGCGGGTGGCGCGCAGACGCACTTGCCAGTAATCGTCGCCCAAGGCGTCGATCAGGGCCGGGCCGGCGTCTAGGTGGCCGACCTTGCCCAGGGTGGTGGCGGCTTCTTCGCGGACTTGCCAGGCAGCGTCGCGCAAGGCCTGGCGCAGGGCCGGCAGCACCTGCGCGTCAGACGCCAGGCCCAACGCCCCGGTGGCGGCACGCCGAACTTCAGTGTCCGGGTCAGCGCTGGCCAACTGCGCCAGGGCCGGCAAGGCATCGAGTTGCTTGAGCCAGCCGAGCACGCCCACCGCCTCGCGGCGCACGCTGGCGCTTTCATCGTCCAATGCAGCGGCAGCCGCCGTGGCGGCATCGGGGCAACGCAACTCGCGCAACGCCCTGAACGCGGCGATGCGTACGCCGCTGTCGGCGTGCCCGGTCCACGGCAGAATGACCCGGCCCGCCGCTTCACTCTTGAGCAGGCTAAGGCTCTGCGCTGCGGCCGCCTGCACCGCCGGGGATGGATCCGTCAGCGCCAGGCACAACGCTTCGACCACGGGCTCATCCTCCCAGGCTTCCAGCAACCGCGCGGCTTCGGCGCGAACGTCGGCAATCGGGTCTTCGGCCAGTCGATTGATCAACCACTGCAGGCCATCCGGCTCCTCGAGATCGGCCAGTTCGATCAGCGCGATCCGGCGTACACCGGGGTCGTCATCGGTCAGGCGCGGTTGCAGGGCAAGAATGTCGTCGTTATCGGTTACATCGAATAGTGAGGTCATAGGGCAAATCGCGGCAGTTTGTTTTCAGGGGGAAGACCGAGCGGATTCAAGCGTGGCAGTTGCCGACCGTCTTCGTGGCGCAGGAGTTCGAGGCAATGGCGCTTGAGGTGCGAGAATTCAGGGCGGGTCATCAGTTCCGTGCTGCGCGGCCTGGGGAAGTCCAGGCGCAGGTCTTCGATGATTCGCCCGGGGCGCGAGCTCATGACCAACAGGCGATCAGCGAGGAACAGCGCTTCGTCGATGTCATGGGTGACAAACACCACGGTGGTGCGGATGCGCGTCCAGATGTCCAGCAGCAGTTCCTGCATGTTCAACCGGGTCAGGGCATCGAGGGCGCCAAAGGGTTCGTCCATCAACAACAGGCGCGGACGGTTGACCAGCACCCGGGCAATTTCCACCCGTTGCTGCATGCCGCCGGAGAGCTGGTCGGGCCAGCGCCCGGCAAAACCTTCGAGGCCCACCAGGGCGAGGATTTCATCCGCCGCCTTGTGCCGTTCGGCCTTGCCGACGCCGCGCATTTTCAGGCCGAAGGCGACGTTGTCACGCACCGTGCGCCAAGGAAACAGTGTGTGCTGCTGGAACACCATGCCGCGCTGGGGCGATGGGCCCGACACCGCTGCGCCATCGACATTCAGCGTGCCGGTGCGCGGTTGCAGGTGGCCGGCCAGGGCGCCGAGCAAGGTGGACTTGCCGCAACCGGACGGCCCGAGAATGCACACGAACTGCCCTGGCTCGATCTGGCAGTCGAGGCCCTGTACCGCTTCGAAAGCCGCGTCCCCCTCGCCCAGGCTGATTGACAGCCCGCGAATGTCGATACGCCCTTCCAGGTGTTGAAAAACGCTCATCAGGCTTTTCCTCGTGGTCGATGCCAAGGCGTGAAAAGCCCGCCCAGACGCTTGATCAACAGGCTGCTGCCCATCCCGAGCACGCCAATCAGCAACATGCCGACGACGATGTCGGCGTAGTTCTGGATGGTGTAGGACTCCCAGGTGTAATAGCCGATGCCGAATTGGCCGGAGATCATTTCCGCCGTCACCAGGCAGAACCACGAGGTGCCCATGCCGATGGCCAGGCCGGTGATGATGCTGGGCGCAGCGCCCGGAAGAACGACCTCCAGCAGGATTGCCCGGCGCCCTGCCCCGAGGCTTTTCGCCGAGGCGATCAGCCGTGGATCGACGCCTTCGACGCCGTGCACGGTGTTGAGCAGGATCGGGAACAATGCGCCGGTGAAGGTGATGAACACCATCGACAGTTCCGACGAGGGAAACATCAGGATCGCCAGGGGAATCCACGCCACTGCCGGGATCGGGCGCAGCACTTCCAGGGGCGGCAGCAAGAGATCTTCGGCCCATTTCGAGCGACCGATGGCCAGGCCCAGGGCCACGCCAATGATCAGCGCCGCGAGGTAACCGGCGAATACCCGGCCGAGGCTGCTGCCCAGGTGCTGGGCGAGCTTGCCCGAGTCGCCGAGGCCGAGGGCGGCTTCAATGACCGCCACGGGTGTCGGGACGTTGGCGAAGGTCACCAGGCCGAGGTTCCAGTGGTAGCTGGCGGCGAGTTGCCAGAACAGCAGGCAGAGCAGCAAGGATGCGGCTCTGGGGATCCAGCGTGAATATGATCGGTACACAATTATTCCTCTCAACCCACCTCCTGTAGGAGCGAGCTTGCTCGCGAAGAACGCCAACGATTACGCGCGCTGTCTGACGGATCGCGTTGTCTGGACGTTTTTCGCGAGCGGGCTCGCTCCTACAGGGGGCTGTAGTGTTTCGGCTGTTAGCGAACAGCCACGGCCTGGGCAGTGGCATCGGTAAAGTCAAAGACCTTGCCGCCCTGCGCCGTGGCGAACTGTTGGGCCTGGCCTTTGAGCAGGAACGCGCTCAGCTGCCCTTTCCCGTCGGTGGCAAACCACGCCTGATCCGCCAGCAGCTTGATCCCGCTGTCACTGGCCTGGGCGTACACCGCGCGGATGCTCCGGCCTTCCTGCTTGAGGCTGGCCAGCGCGGCAAACGCCGCTTGCGCCGAGGCGTACTGGCGGACTTTCGGCTCGCCGCGCACCCAGATTTCCGCCACGTGGCTGAAGTCGGTGATGGCTTGACCGCTGGCGGCATCGACGGCCTTGAGCGGCGCCTGCCCGTAACTGGCCAGTTGCGCGCTGTAGTCCAGGTTCGAGGCCTTGAAGGCGGCGCGGATGTATTGGTCGTCAATGAAGGTGTTGAGATCCAGACCGCGATCGGCCTTCTTCAACAACTTGAGGGTATCGATGGCGGTGCCCACGGCCTGACGGTATTCCGGCTTCCAGCTCAGGTCGCGGGTCTGCACACCGAGTGGGCCATGGAACAGATAATTGACCTCGGCATCGACCCCGGTGACCTTGGCGATCAACTCGCTGTATTTCTCCGGTTCAGCCGCCAGCAGCTGGTTGGCTTCGATACTCGCCCGCAGGTAAGCGACGACGATTTCCGGGTACTTTTTCGCATAGGCCTGATCGACCAGCGCACCGTGGAAGGTCGGCGCGTTGGCCTGGGCTCCGTCATAAATCTTGCGGGCGAAACCACGGCTGGGGAACAGTTCGGCGAAGGGCACGAAGTCAGCGTGAGCATCGATCTTGCCGGCCTGCAACGCGGAGCCGGCGACTTCCGGCGGCTGGGCGATGATGTTCACGTCCTTGAGCGGGTCCCAGCCCTGGGCCGCGACGGCGCGCAACAGCATGCCATGGGCGGTGGAAGCGAACGGCACGGAAATGGTCTTGCCCTTGAGCTCTGCCAGCGACTGCACACCCGATGCGCTTGGCACCACGATGCCGTTGCCGCTGCCCTTGATGCTGCCCGACAGCACGCTGATAAACAGGCTGTGCTTGCCCGCCGTTTCGAACGCCACGCCGTTGAACGCGCCGGGGAAGTCGGCCATGGCGCCGAAGTCGAGTTTGCCGGCCACCATTTCGTTGGTCAGGGGTGCGCCGCTGGTGAAGTTTTTCCACTGCACCTCGTATTGGGCGTCCTTGTAGGGGCCATCGTGGGGCAGGTATTTGTCCAGCAGCCCGAGTTCGCGAATCAACAATCCGCCGGCGGCGCAGTTGATGGTGGTGTCCTGGGTACCGATGGCAATGCGGATGGTTTCGGCCGAGGCCGACAGGGTGAATGAAGCCAGTACCAGACCGGCCAAAGCTGCACGCAACATCATGAGTGTTTCCCCTCGAATCATTTATAGGATGTTCGTCTCCGCCACGATCAGGGCGCGGTGGGAAACGAGGGGTGTCTTGAATCAGGCGTCCGGTGGTGCCGGATGGCGTTTTGGGTTGTTCGAGCTGGCCTCATCCGCGAGAAAGCTCGCTCCCACAGGTTTTTCTGGTGTATGCAGGACTTGCGACTGGCCTCGATCCCACAGGGACAGTATTTCAGCGCAGCAGGTACGGGATTTCGACTTTCACCGCACCCGTCGGACAGTCCTTTTCACAGGGCATGCAGTACCAGCATTCGTCGAACGCCATGTAGGCCTTTTGCGTGGCCGGGTTGATCGCCAGCAGGTCCATCGGGCAGACGTCTACGCACACGGTGCAGCCTTTGTGGGCGATGCATTTGTCCTCGTCGACGGTGACGGGGGCGTTGGAACGGAAGAAAATTTCCTGGGCTTGATAGGCCATTTCACAGTCTCTCTTGGGTGATGCTCAGGCGGCATCCGCGCCGACCCGCAGCCGGTCGTAGGCCTGCATCTCGTCGGCATCGAGCGGGATGATGTAAGGCTCGACGGCTTTCTTGAAACTGCTCATCAAACCGTTCTCGTCTTTCTTCAGGTGGCAATGGCAAAACCAGTCGCGGTCGTTGCGTTGCGGGTGATCGACGCGATGGTGGTAAAGCCCCCAGCGGCTTTCGGCGCGGAACAATGAAGCGCGGGCGGCCATTTCGGCGCAGTCGCGGATCATGCTGACTTCCATGGCGCGCATCAGCTCGTGGGCGTTGTGCGCCTTGATCTGGTCGAGATCACGCTGGATGTCGCTGAAGCGTTGCAGGCCGATCTGCATCTTCTTCGTCACTTTCGGCGGTTGCAGGTAGTCGTTGACCAAGCGCCGCAGCTTGTATTCGACCTGGGCTGGCGGCAGGCCGTGCTCACGCTCCAGTGGTGCGTAGACCCGTTGTTTTTCGGTTTCGATCTGCTGGGCATCCAGCGCTGAAAACTCACGCCCGGAGACAAAATCCGCCGCGTTCTGGCCAGCGAACCACCCATAGGTAAACGCACCGAGCATGTAGTTGTGCGGCACCGCAGCCATGTCTCCAGCCGAGTACAAGCCCTTGACCGAGGTCTCGGCCTTCTCGTTGACCCACACCCCCGACGCCGAATGCCCGCTGCAAAAACCGATTTCCGAGATGTGCATCTCGACCATCTGCGTGCGGTAGTCGGTGCCGCGATTGGCGTGGAACTGGCCGCGACTCGGACGCTCGTTGCTGTGCAGGATCTCTTCGATGTTCTGGATGGTTTCCTCGGCCAGATGATCGAGCTTGAGGAACACCGGGCCATTGCCGCTTTCCAGTTCCTGATGGAACTCCCACATCATCTGCCCGCTCCAGTAGTCGCACTCGATGAAGCGTTCGCCCTTGTTGTTGGCGGTGTAGCCGCCCAAGGGGCCGGTGACGTAGGCGCAGGCCGGGCCGTTGTAATCCTTGATCAGCGGGTTGATCTGGAAGCATTCCAGGTTCGCCAGTTCGGCCCCGGCATGGTAGGCCATCGAGTAGCCGTCGCCGGCATTGGTCGGGTTTTCGTAGGTGCCCATCAGGTAGCCCGAAGACGGCAACCCCAGGCGTCCGGCGGCACCGCAAGCGAGGATCACCGCCTTGGCCTTGATCACGTGGAAGTCCGCCGTGCGGCAGTCGAAGCCCATCACGCCGTTGACCGCGCCCTCTTCATCCGTCAGCAATCGGGTGCAGACCAGGCGATTGGTGATACTCACCCGCGCGCGCTTCAACTGCCGATAGAGGACTTTCTTGATGTCGTGCCCTTCCGGCATCGGCAACACATAAGCGCCCATGTGGTGGACCTTTTTCACCGCGTAGTCGCCGGTTTCGTCCTTCTCGAACTTCACGCCCCAGCGGTCCAGTTGTTCGATCGTTTCGAAACTGTGGGTGGCATAGGCGTACACCGCGGCCTGGTTGACGATGCCGTCGTTGGCGATGGTGATTTCCTTGGTGTACTGCTCCGGCGTCGAGTGGCCGGGAATGATCGCGTTGTTCAGGCCATCCATGCCCATGCTGATCGCGCCGCTGCGCTTGACGTTGGCCTTGTCGATCAACAACACCCGCAGGTCGCGGTTGCGTTCCTTGGCCTTGATCGCCGCCATGGGGCCGGCGGTGCCGCCGCCGATCACGACGATGTCGTATTCCTGCTCCAAAGTGCTTCGGGTCATGCCTGCTCCCCTTTTTGCCGGTCGATCCGCAGGCGGTACTGGAAGGCATCGCCACGGTAGTAAAGGTGTTCGAAGTCCAGCGGCCGACCGTCGACATCGTGGGTCAGGCGTTCGATGTGCATGATTGGCGAGCCAGGTTCAACGTTCAGCGCGTGGGTCAGGTCGCTGTCGGCCAGTACCGCATCGATGGCCAGGTCGGCGTGCCCCAGGGTCAAGCCGCAGTCGTTTTCCAGGATCAGGAAAATATCGCGGGTGACCAGGTCGGCTTTTTCCAGGCGCTCGCCAATGGCCTTGGGCAGGTAAGTGATTTCCAGGGAAACCGGCTCGCGATTGATCAGGCGCACACGTTTGATCTGCGCCACGACCTCGCCTTCGGCGATCTGCAAACGCTCGGCCACGAGCTTGTCGGCGGCAATGAATTTGAAGCTGCGCAGGCGGTTGATCACCTCATAGCCGCGATCGGTCATGGACTCGGCCAGGCCTTGCAGGGTGCTGACGTTCTGGAAGGTTTTCGGCTTGGCGACGAAAGTGCCCTTGCCGTGGATCTTGAAGATCAGCCCTTCCTTTTGCAGGTCGCCCAAGGCCTGGCGCACGGTGATGCGGCTGACCTTGAACAACGCGCCAAGCTCGCTTTCTGAAGGCATCTGGCTGTCTTGCGGGTATTCGCCGTCGAGGATGCGGGCGCGCAGCACATCTCGCAGCTGGGTGTGCAACGGGACGCTGCTCAGGGATAGAACGTTATCGGTCATGGCAGATCACTTGTTATAACGAGTTATGACGTGATCTTAGAGAGGCAGAGTGAGGATTGAGAAATACTGTTTGAGAATAAGGTTAGATCCACCACCGTCCCTGTGGGAGCGAGCTTGCTCGCGATGGCGGCGGGTCAGTCGACTTCAATGTTGAATGTGCAACCGCTATCGCGAGCAAGCTCGCTCCCACAGGGGGTTGTGTGTGATCTGAGAAATCAGTGCCGCTTGAGAATCTGGTCCATCACCCAATCGGTCTTCAGCGCCTGCTCGGCCACGGCGGGGTGCTGCGTCTCGCCACGAATATGCGCATTCATGCCCAATACGTGGTGCCACTGAATGTGTGCGTGATGCTCGATGGTCAGGCTGAGGTGCTCGCCAGCGTGCAGCTCGTCGGCGTGCAGTTCAACCGGGTGTTCATCGAACACTGAAAAGGTGATCCGGCCTTTGCTGCCAATCACTTCGACCCGGTCTTCGCGACGGTCTGCAACGAAGTTCCAGCAGCCCATCCCCAGTGCCCCGCTGGCAAACCGCCAAGTGGCGCTGACGGCATCTTCGGCCGCGTACAAACCGGCCTGCCGCGCGGTGAACCCGGCGACTTCGACGATATCGCCGAACAGGTACTGAAACAGGTCCAGGCCATGGCTGGCCAGATCGGCGAAGTAACCTCCACCGGCAATTGCCGGGTCGGTGCGCCAGTTATCGGTGCCGCTCCGGTCCGCTGCCGACGGGGCTTTGGTGAGGGTCCAGCTCAGGTGCCGGACCTCGCCGATCCGCCCCTCTTCCAGCCATTGCCGCACTTGCCGGAAGCGTGGCAGCGAACGTCGGTAATAAGACACGAACAGGTGCAACCCGGCATCGGCAAACACCTGCTGCATTTCACGGCTTTGCCCGGCATTCAGCGCCATCGGTTTTTCCACGCAGCAATGCTTGCCGGCCGCGGCCACTTGCAAAGCATAGGCGTGATGGCTGTCGGGCGGCGTGGCGATGTACACCGCGTCGACCTCGGGATCGTTGATCAGCGCCTGCGCATCGGTGTAGACCCGAGCGATGCCGTGGCGCGTGGCGTAGTCGGTGACGGCTTCCAGGCGCCGGCCCATCACAGCGACCAACGCCGATCCGGGCGCCTTGTAGAAGGCCGGCCCGCTTTTGCGTTCAGCGACACTGCCACAACCGATCATGCCCCAGCGCACCAGGTTCATAGGCACTCCTTGCGGCTCAGCCGACGCGCAATGCGCGCAGGTCCAGTCGACCGTCCTTGAGCGGCGGGCACCAGTAGTAGCCTCCGGTGATCGGACGGCTGATGCGGTACAGACCGTCGGTGATGCCGTCTTCCAGGCCACTCATGCGGCGTAGTTGGGCTTCGAAGGCGTCGAGGGAAAAACCAAAGGCCAGGAACATCAGGCCGGCACGGTCACCTTCGATCCACGGCATCGAGCGGCGCACCACGAAGGCTTCAGGCGCAAAGCTTTCCTGGGCGGTGCGTTTGACGTGGGCGGAAACCGGCGCGTCGTCGATCTCTTCGTTATCGCTCAAGCGGCGACCCATGATGTTGTCTTTTTCATCCGCCGACAGCCCATGGAAACCTTTCAAGTCATGCTGCCACTGCTGGATCGCGGCGAAGCTGCCACCCACCGTGCCGTCCGCGCCCTCACCCACCAGGGCGGCGGTCACGGCGGCTGCGTCGTGGGGGTTCTCGGTGCCATCTTCGTAGCCGGTCAGGTCATGGCCGGTCATGTGGCGGAAGGTTTCGTTCATCTGCACCAGGCGCAACGCCGGGGCCAGTGCCGCCGAGATGGCGTTGCTGCGGTTGAGCAATTCGCCACGGTCTTCACCGTGCAGCCAGCACCAGAGCGCGTGTTGGGTCGACGGATTGTCGACGCCGACGCCAGTCAGTGCCGGGAAAGTGCGCAGGCCTTCGATCTGCCCATCCAGCGCCTTGACCAGGGATTCGCCGAAGCCGACGACAGCCGATTTCCCGTCCACCAGTTGCATCAAGTTGTCGAGCGCGGCCGGCAGTGCCGCAACGGATTCGAGGGCGAAGAACATATGGCGAGCTTGAGGCGGAACGGGGGTGGCGAGAATGCCCGGCTGGTAATGACTCATATGAACTCCTTGAAAAAGAGCATGGAGTTTAACCGGAGTACGAGGGTTTGTGTGCCGTCAGAGGCCAGGAACCTGTGGCAAAGGGGGCTTGTGTGGCGAGCGGTTTCTGTGGCGAGGGGGCTTGCCCCCGTTGGAGCGCGTAGCGCTCCCCTGCATTTTCAGTCATACCGAGTCGCCAGGTTTTGGGGCTGCTTCGCAACCCAACGGGGGCAAGCCCCCTCGCCACACAAGCCCCCTCGCCACAGAAGATCAAACCACGCTGGGGCTTTCGTTGCGGAACGCACTCGGACTCATGCCGGTCCAGCGCTTGAACGCCCGGCGAAAGCTGCGCACGTCGCTGTAGCCGACTTCCTCGGTGATGCGTTCGATGGACATGTCCGGGTTGGCCAGCAGGCTCATGGTGCGGGCCTGGCGCACTTGTTCCAGCAGCGTTTCGAACGTCAGCGCATGTTCGGTGAGGCGGCGGCGCAAGGTGCGGCTGCTCATGTTCAGGTCGCCGGCGATTTTCTCGATGTGGCTGCCCTCGGTCAGGTCCCGGGCAATCGCCCGTTCCACCGCCTGGATCAGATCCATTTTCTGGTGCACCTGCGCGGCTTCCAGTTCGAGCAGTTTCACGGCCTGACGCAGGGCCAGGGAATGATGATTGGGCAAGTGAACGCCCAGCCAATGTGCATCGATCACCATGCGGTTTTGCAGGCAACCGAAACGCACGTCCGGCCCCAGCAGGCGCGAATATTCGCCGAGATAGTCCGGTGCGGCATGCACGAACTCCACGGCCGTCGGCTTGAAATCCGCCCCGACCAGCGCCCGGCCGTACACCAGCAGGCTGGCGAAAAACTCCTCGACCGCGAACAACTGCACGTCGGCGAACGGCAAGCGGCATTCAACGTCGACAAACACCCGATCCCCCGCCTCCTCCACACTCGACACGACAATGCCGCCTGAGGTGTGTTGATGGCGAATGCCCAGTTCGAAGGCATCGCGCAGGGTCTTGCACAGCGACAACACATGCCCCAACAACCCCAGCGTGCCGAGCACATTCTGCGCGCCGACCCACAAGCCCAGCCCCTGATTGGGCAAGGCCTTGAGCGCGCGTTGAATCATGGCCACGGCCTGGCGATGGGAAATACGCTGCGCCGGGTCCTGCAGGTCTTCAAAGGTAAAGCCCAGCCCTCGGCACAGGCTCTCGGGGTGGATGCCTTTTTGCTCGGCGACTTCGGCCAGGGTCTGCAGGAGAAACGGCGACACCAGCGCCAGTTCAAAGGTGGGATCGATCACTTTCATTTGCATGGGGCTATACATTCCGGGTCGAGCTGCATTCTTATTTTTGTAACCGGTTATGTCGAAGGAAGTTAGCACAGGGCTCAAAGACTGTCCGCAGAAGCCCCCCTAAATGGCCGCCAATACCCTGCCTTGCAGGGCGCAGACAGCTTATTTCTATGTTGCGGCCCTCGTATGGATGCCGGACAGCCCGACAACAATAATAATGAGTACACCCATGATCCCGACCCGCACGACACTCCCCCTGATGGCCATTGGCCTGGCCGGCGTCTGCGCCCTGCAACCGGCACTGGCCACCGAGACTGGCGTGGACAACATCGGCACCGGCACCGACGGTTTTTTCATGTTGCCGCTTTCGCCCGACAGCCTTCCGGACAACATGGTTGCGTTCAACCTCTACTACAACCACTACAAAGCCACGAAGCTCAATATCAGCTCGCTCGGCGGCAAGGTGCCGAACGTCGAGATCGAGTCCACGGCGGTCATTCCACGCCTGGATTACCTCAGCCCGGTGCGCGTGTTTGGCGGCCGGCTGGCCGGCTACATCGCGCAGCCCTGGCTCAAGCAGGAAGTCTCGGTGTTCGGCTTGCAGGACACCCGCGAAGGCATGGGCGACACCACGGTCGCGCCGATCATCCTCTGGGACATGGGCCCGAACCTGACCCTCGGCGCCGCCATCGAAATCACCGTGCCGACCGGCGAGTACAGCGTTGACCGCCTGGCCAACACCAGCAACAACTTCTACACCTACAAACCGTTGTTCTCCTTCACCTGGCTGCCGACGGACAGAACCGAGGTGTCGATGAAGACCACCTACAGTTTCAACGAGAAAAACAAGGACACCGACTACAAGTCGGGGCAGATTTTCCACTTCGATTATTCCGCCAGTTTCAAGATCACCGACGACCTGATGCTCGGGTTGAACGGCTACTACCTCAAGCAAACCACCGACGACAAACAGTTCGGCCACACCGTGCAGTTCAATGGCCAGGACGTGAACGACGGGGTACGCGGCCAGGTGTTTGCCATTGGTCCGGCACTGCACTGGACTTTTCTCGAATACGCCAGCGCGGAGATTCGCTGGGCCAAGGAGTTCGACGTGGAAAACCGGCCTGAAGGGGAAATGCTTTGGGCCAAGGTCAGTATTCCCTATGCGTTCTGACTGAACTGACGCCATCGCGAGCAAGCTCGCTCCCACAGGGGGGGATGCATTCCAACTGGGAAATGCATTCCAAATTGTGGGAGCGAGCTTGCTCGCGATGACGGCGGAACAAACACTGAAAAACTTCAGGAATACACAGGCCAGGTATCAACAATCCGCCCACCCCGAACCGCCAGCAAATCCCCGAACTGCAACAACACCGACTCCGTCTGGGCAGGCCGCAAGAACACCTGGTCCTCCACCGTCAGCCCCACCGCCGCCGAACCATTGACCATTTCCTGGTTCGAGCTGCGGCCATACACGCCATTGCTCTGCAACCCCGCTGGCGATTCGAACTCCGCCATCCAGTTACCGCCATAGATGAAATACGTCTCGCGCTGATTGGTGTCCCACCAGGAAAACAGCCTGGACTTGCCATCCAGCGCCGGGATGTTTACAGCCCCGGTGCTTTTCAGCACCGGCGTGGCGATAAAAGCGGCCGGCACATGCTCCGCCAGTGACGGCAAATCATAATGAGTGGGCTTGAGCAGCCCCGTCCCCACCGACACTTCGCTGCTGAGCTGTTCGTGTTCATGCATGCGATAGCTCGGGCTGCCGGCCGTATTGAGGGTCAGCCCTTCGCGCCACAGACCGGGGTATTGCTGACGGGTAAAATCGACGCAGCGGTTGTAAACCACCATTACCTTGGCGAACAGCTCCTCGGGCGAGCCCAGGATCCCCGGCACGCCCATGCCCACGAACGGGTCGTAGCCCATGTACCCGGCGAATTCCAGGTGCTGCGGGTGCTGGCTGATCAGCGCCAGCATCTGCCCGAGTACGCCAAGGTCACTGACGCCACCGCGATGCAGCCCGACATCCAGTTCGATGTTCACCCGTACTCGCGTGCCCAGCCCTTGAGCCAGGGCGAGGTATTGCTGCAGGCGCTGCGGTGTGTCGAGCAACCATTGCAATTGCTTCGAAGGGTCGAAAGGTCCCTTGTGCGATTGATAGAACAACTCGGCCGAACGCACCGGCAGCGGCTTGCCCAGCAGAATATCGGCCTCGGCAAACTGCACCGCGTCATGATTGAGAAACGGTTGGTGAAACGACATCAGCCGTTGCGTACCGGCGCGCTGGGCGATGTAGGCCAGAAGCCCCGGAGCCGGCAGTGATTTTTCCACCAGGCGCAGGTGCTTGCCGGCGCGCTTGACCGATTGCATCACCACATCGATGTTGTGATCCAGCCGATCAAGGTCGATCAGCATCACCGGTCGCATCGGCCCGTGGTCCTTGAGTTCGCGGTTCAGCGCAAGGAAGTAATCGCTGTACGGCGCGCCTCGGTCACCCGGCCGCAGCCACGCCCCGACACCCACCAACAAGGCGCCGACACCGGCGGTGCCGAGCAAGAAATTGCGGCGATTGACGGCCATCAGCTCACCCCCAGAATCGATGACAAGTGCGCGTTGAGAAATTTGCCGCTGGGGTCGAGCGCTTGCCGCACCTGGATGAATTCCTGCCAGCGCGGGTACAGCGGCTGCAGGTTTTTCGCATTCAGCGTGTGCAACTTGCCCCAGTGCGGCCGGCCGTTGTACTTCCAGAAAATCGGCTCGATGGCGGCGAAGAAGTTGTGATGATCCATCTGGTAATGCTGGTGGACCGAGATCGAACAGCTGTCGCGGCCTTCGAACATGCTCAGGGGAATGTCGTCGGCCTTGACGTAACGGTACTCGATCGGAAACCAGGTGCGCAGGTCCTTGTCCTGGATCAGTTTGAGGATCTCGCGCAAACAGGCTGGGCCGTATTCGGCCGGCACGGAGTATTCCATTTCATTGAAACGTACCGTGCGCACGTTGGCATAGATGTCGAACGAGTCACCCACCCGGTCATCGAAACTGGCCAGATGGCGCAAGTTATTGAGCATCGTGCGACGCAGGTCCGGGAAGTCGCTGGCGTATTTGTCGATCTTCTCGATCAGCGTGACAAACTCGTTGCCGCCCTCCTCATCCGCCGGGACCGGTGGTGTCGCCGGGTCGCTGGTTTCGTTCAGGGCGATCGACAAGGCGTAGTCGGAATGCGTCACCACGAGCATTTCCCAGTGCTGGTTTTCCCGGGTGTTCTTGTCCAGGTCTTCCAGCAGCTCTTCGGTTTTAGCGATCCATTGGCGCTCCCGCAATCGATACGCCGGGCGGTTTTGCAGGCGTACCCTGGTGGCCACGCCCAACGCGCCCAAGGACACCCTCGCGGCACTGAACACCTCAGGATGGCGGCTGGCATCGCAGTCGAGCACGTCGCCGTTGGCGGCCACCAACTGCAAGCCGCAGACATGCGCCGAATACGATTGAAAGTCTTTGCCGGTACCGTGGGTCGAGGTCGAGATCGCGCCGGCCAGGGTCTGGTAATCGATGTCAGCCATGTTTTGCAGGGCCTGGCCGATGTCCTTGAGCGGCGTGCCCATGCGTGACATCGGCGTGCCGGCGGCGAACTCGGCCTGCAGCGTTTGCCGATCGTGATCGAGCAAACCCGTGAAATAGCTCAGCGACAGTAAGGTGCCGTCGGTGGGCACCAGCGCACTGAAGGAATGCGCCGAGCCCACCGGACGAATCTTGCCGGGGGCCTGGCGCACCACTTGCGTCAACTCATCCAGGTTCTTGGGCGCCAACCGCGCCGCCGGCAGGCAACTCTGGCCTCCCGACCAGTTGCGCCAGGGAATCAGGCGTGGCGCGCGCAGCAGCTCGGCCAGTGCCGGCGTTGAGCCGAGCGCGGTAAAGGCGCCAATGACGCTCGCACGTTGCAACAACTGACGCCGTGTCAGGTCCATCGTCATGAATCGCACCCTGCCGTTCTTGTTATTGGATTTGCTGGCCGGACATAAAGGCAATCAGCGCCAGGAACTGTTCTTGCGAACACTGCATGCACATCCCCATCGGCGGCATGCCGTTGTAACCGTTGATCGCGTGATCGAGCAGCGTGTCGGCGCCCTGTAATACCCGTGGTTGCCAGGCCTTGATATCGCCGGTCAGCGGCGCCCCGGCCGCCGGATTGGCATGGCAAAGCTTGCAGCTGTTGTCGTAGACCTGCGCGAGTTCCGCGTCGGCGGGTCTCGCGGCACCTGCTTCGCTGCGGGTCGGCGGGTTGTTCGGCTCTTTGCCGCACCCTGCAAGCAACGCCGCAAAGACACAGCCCACCAAGGCCAAACAAAGGCTAGGCTTTTCAGTTAATCGGCTTGCCCGCATGGCTGTCCTCTCAATGGCTGCCCGGCCAGCCGGGTGCACTTTTTTGTTGTGATCAAGGAGAGTCAACATTAAGGCACCCCGCGCGGGCGGGTTGAGGGCATTGGGGGCCAACAAAGGGCGCTTCTGAGGCCATGACGCTCGGCACCGATAAATCCCCGGACATCATGCTGTTCGGCAAAACCCTGAGATGAGTCATGACAAGCGTTGCTGAGGTCTGCTAAAACGATTCATCAGTGCATCAGCCAATCCAGAGGGGTAGCGACATGACCACAGCCAATAATCTCCAGAACCTGTTCCCTAGCCCCGCCGAGATCCCGGAAAAGTACCGCCTTGACGGCCAGACCGAGCAGCGCGAGTACCTGGTCGATGGCCAACTCAGAACCTGGAACGGGCCGTTGGCCCTGGTCCGCAGCCCGGTATACCTGGCAGGCCCGAATGGCGATGAACAGGTGATCCTCGGCAGCACGCCGCTGCTGGATGCCGACACCGCCTTGACCGCCCTCGACGCCGCAGTCCGTGCCTACGACCGTGGCCAGGGCCTGTGGCCGACCATGCGCGTGGCCGAACGCATCCAGCACGTCGAAACCTTCCTCGCACGCATGCGCGAGCAGCGCGACGCCGTGGTCAAGTTGCTGATGTGGGAAATCGGCAAGAACCTCAAGGACTCGGAAAAGGAGTTCGACCGCACCTGCGACTACATCGTCGACACCATCAACGCCCTGAAGGAACTCGACCGCCGCTCCAGCCGTTTCGAACTGGAACAGGACACCCTCGGCCAGATCCGTCGCGTACCGATGGGCGTGGCCCTGTGCATGGGGCCTTACAACTATCCGTTGAACGAAACCTTCACCACACTGATCCCGGCGCTGATCATGGGCAACACCGTGGTGTTCAAGCCGGCCAAGCTCGGCGTGCTGCTGATTCGCCCGCTGCTGGAAGCCTTCCGCGACAGCTTTCCGACCGGGGTGATCAACGTCATCTATGGCAGCGGCCGCGAGACGGTCAGTGCGCTGATGGCCAGCGGCAAGATCGACATCTTTGCCTTCATCGGCACCAACAAGGCCGCCAGTGACCTGAAAAAACTCCATCCGAGACCCCACCGTTTGCGCGCGGCGCTGGGCCTGGATGCGAAAAATCCGGGCATCGTCCTGCCGGAAGTGGATCTGGACAACGCGGTCAGTGAAGCGGTGACCGGTTCGCTGTCATTCAATGGCCAGCGCTGCACCGCTCTGAAGATCCTGTTTGTCCACGAAGACGTGGTCGAGTCCTTCATCGACAAATTCAATGCCAGGCTCGCCAACCTCAAGCCCGGCATGCCCTGGGAAAGTGGCGTAGCCCTGACACCGCTGCCGGAATCGGGCAAGGTCGACTATCTGCATGCACTGGTGGCGGATGCCGAAAGCAAAGGCGCCAAGGTAGTCAACCCCAACGGTGGCGAGGCTCGTGCGTCATTCTTCTACCCGGCGGTGCTGTACCCGGTCACGCCGCAGATGCGGGTTTATCAGGAAGAACAGTTCGGCCCCGTCATCCCCATCGTGCCCTACCGTCATCTGGATACCGTGATCGACTACGTGCTGGAGTCGGACTTTGGCCAGCAATTGAGCATCTTCGGCACCAACCCGGTGGCGGTTGGCCGGCTGGTGGACACCTTCGCCAATCAGGTCGGGCGCATCAACCTCAATGCCCAGTGCCAGCGCGGCCCGGACACCTATCCCTTCAATGGTCGCAAGAACTCGGCCGAAGGCACCTTGTCGGTCCATGACGCACTGCGGGTGTTTTCGATCCGCACCCTGGTGGCGACCAAGTTCCAGGAGACCAACAAAGACCTGATCAGCGAGATCATCAGCGGCCGCAGTTCGAGCTTCCTGACCACCGACTACATCTTCTGAGGAGAGCCAGCCTGAGTACATCCAGAGCCCATCGACTGCCACCGCTGCTGCGCCGATTGCTGCGTCCGTTGCTGGACCCGTACCGGCGCTACCGCCATGCCCGGGTGATCCATGCGGTGCGGGTGTCGCTCGGGTTGCTGGCGACGATCCTGCTGACCACCGGCATCAATCTGCCCCACGGTGAGTGGGCGTCGGTGACCATGCTGGTGGTGATAGGCGGCTTGCAGCACCACGGCAACATCGGCAAGAAAGCCGCCGAGCGCGCCATTGGCACCTTGATCGGCGCCGGTGTCGGCCTGGTGTTGGTGGCACAACAGGCCTGGCTGGGGATGCCCTGGCTGACCTATTTCGCGATGTCGGTGGTCTGCGGGTTTTTCTCGTATCACGCCATCGGCAAGGGTGGTTACACGGCGCTGCTGTCGGCGATTACCGTGTTCATCGTCGCGGGGCACGGCGACAACCCGGTCACCGATGGCTTGTGGCGCGGGGTGGATATCCTGATCGGCATTGCCCTGGCCCTGGCGTTTTCCTTTGCCCTGCCGCTGTACGCGGTTTACTCCTGGCGCTACAACCTGGCCGATGCGCTGCGTGATTGCGCGAAAGTCTACGGGCGCATCATTGACGGCCAGGCCATCACCGCCGACGAACACCTCAAGCTCATGACTCGCCTGAACGCGGCGATGGTGCAACTTCGCTCACTGATGCCCTCGGTGTCCAAGGAAGTGAAGATTTCCATGACCGAACTCGATGCCCTTCAACGCAATTTGCGCATGTGCGTCAGCACCCTGGAAATCCTCGGCAATACCCGACCGGATGCCAATGACCTCGAGGCGATGTCGCTGATGCAAACGGCATTGAAAGTCGAGCATCGACAGATTCGCGTGCAATTGATCGGCATGGCCCGGGCGTTGAAATCAGGCGCCGCCCAGCGGCTCAATCGCCCCGTGGATGTGCCGCTTGTCAGCCTTGATGCGCCGGTCTACAACACGCTGGACGGGTATCGCTTGCTGACCCAACAACTGGCCGCCAACGTCGGGGAGATGCGCCAGCGCTTGGCCAAGAGCGCGCCGCGCTGGAACATCTGACGCCCCTGGTTGGCACTCAAGGCGTCACCGTGCGCCGAAACTTCAGCGTCCAGCCTTGTTGCATGCCGGCAGCGGCCAACAGAATCGCCGCGACTCCAATCCATTGCAGTGGCTCCAGGCGATGACCGAAGGCAAACCAGTCGACGAAAATCGCCGCGATCGGGTAGATGAAGGACAGTGCGCCCGTCAACGCCGTCGGCAGTTTTTGAATCGCGCCGTACAACAACACATACATCACGCCGGTGTGCACCATACCCAGCGTCACCAGGCTGGCCCACGCGCTTGGCGCCTGGGGCAATACGGAAAGATTCGCGAAGGGCGCGAGCAGCAGCACGCCTGTGCTGACCTGGATCAGCGCGATCAAATGCGGTGGGGTTCCAGTCAGGCGCTTGATGATCAACGCGGCAATTGCGTAGAGAAACGCCGCGCCCAACGCCAAGGCAATGCCCATCAGGTAATCGCTGCCGCTTTCGCCCTGGCTGCCATGGGCACTGACAATCGCCAGCATCCCGAGAAACGAAACGCCCAGCCAGGTCAGTTTCTGCGCGGTGATCTTTTCGTTGAGGAACAACGCCGCCAGCCCGACCAGCATGAAAGGCTGGACGTTATAGACGGCGGTGCCGATGGCAATCGACGCCCGGGAATAGGACGCGAACAACAGCACCCAGTTGCCGACGATCGCCACACCGCTGAGCACTGCGAGCAGGAACGTGGTGCGGGTCAGAATGCCGGGGCGCAGAAAGCCGAAAGCCGCGCAAATGAGCAGCAAGGTGCCAGCACCGAACAGGCAGCGCCAGAACACCACATCCAGCACCGGTTGCCCGGACACCAGCACGAACCAGCCGATGGTGCCGGAGATCAGCATGGCGGCCGTCATTTCGAACGAACCGCGGCGTAGGGTTTTGTCCATCATCAGACTCCTGTGTTTGTGGCCAAAGTATGCCAATGCGCCCAGGGGCTACTCCAGAGCAAAAAGCAGGCTAAACTCGGGATCTGCCTTTTTTATCAAGGCCTTTTTGGAAAAATGCCTAACAGAGGGTTTTGCCATGACCGATGACATCGACCAGCTGCTGATCACGGCGCTGATGGAGGACTCGCGACGCTCGCTCAAGGCCCTGGCGCAAATCAGCGGCCTGTCTTCCCCCAGTGTTGCCGAGCGTCTGCGCCGCCTGGAAGAGCGAGGCGTGCTCAAGGGCTACACCGTTGAAATTGACCCGAAATGCTTCGGCTATCAACTCCAGGCCATCGTGCGTATTCGCCCGTTGCCGGGGCAATTGCAGGAAGTGGAGCGGCAAATCATGGCCATTCCCGAATTCACCGAGTGCGACAAAGTCACCGGCGACGACTGTTTCATCGCGCGCCTGCATGTGCGCTCGATGGAACAACTGGACACCCTGCTCGACCGACTCAACACCCACGCTGAAACCAATACGGCGATCGTCAAGAAAACCCCGGTCAAGCGCCGGTTGCCGCCCATGGCGTGAGTGATATTTGTTTCAGACTGAAGTAGATTGAGGGTTTCCGGCGAAGGATTGACGGCATGAAAACTCAGGCAATACTACTGGTGGCTATGATGTTGGCGGGTTGCGGCACGATTCAGACGGTTGTGCGCAGTGACGAAGTGGCCTCGAAAAGTCTCAAGGAACAAAAGAGTTACTGCGGCGCGGTACCGCGAATCTACAGCGGCGTGACCTACGACTTCTGCTACCTGAACGCGCCCCTCGAAGACGGCCGGGATGCGCAGGTACATGGTCCCGCCCCCGCTATCGTGTTGCTCGACGTGGTCGCGTCCGGGGCGATGGACACACTGCTGTTGCCCTACACCATCTACCGCCAGCAAGCCGACGGCAGCATCGTCATTACAGAGTAAGCCTGGATTTGTGGTAATAAAAAACCCGCCTGAGCGGGTTTTTTAGTTCAAGGCCGAGGATCAGTCATCGCGGCTCATGATGCCGAACAGCTGCAACAAACTGACGAACAGGTTGTAGATCGATACATACAGGCTGATGGTGGCCATGATGTAGTTACGCTCGCCGCCATGAATGATGGCGCTGGTCTGGAACAGAATGCAGACCGAGGAGAACAGCACGAAACCTGCGCTGATCGCCAGTTGCAGGCCGCTGATCTGGAAGAACAGGCTCGCCAGCGTCGCACCCAGCAGCACGAAGAAGCCTGCCGTGATGAAACCGCCGAGGAAGCTCATGTCCTTGCGGGTAATCAGCACATAGGCCGACAGACCGCCGAACACCAGCGCCGTCATCGCGAAAGCCGAGCTGACCACTTCAGCGCCGCCCTGCATACCCAGGTAACGGTTGAGGATCGGGCCAAGCAGGAAACCCATGAAACCGGTCAGGGCAAATGCCGACACCAAGCCCCAGGCCGAATCACGGAGTTTGTTGGTGAGGAAGAAAAGACCGTAGAAGCCGATCAGCACCACGAAAATGTTCGGGTAGCCAACATGCATCTGCTGGGCAACGTAGGCTGTCACACCGCTGAAAGCCAGGGTCAGGGCGAGCAAGCCGTATGTGTTGCGCAGGACGCGGCTAACCTCTAGCTGCTCAGCCTGCACGCTGTTATTAACTGCGTAATCCTGTTCGCGCATGGCGACACTCCTGTTGGTTTGAAACGTTCAGTCGCAAAGATCATAACAGACGCTCTGTAACAAGCTATGCAGAGAGTTTGACAGTGTGTTTCATTCAGGTATTATGGCGCCCGCAACGCAAACGGAGGTGTGGCCGAGTGGTTTAAGGCAACGGTCTTGAAAACCGTCGACTGTAACAGGTCCATGAGTTCGAATCCCATCGCCTCCGCCATCTTTGTACCGACAAAGCCCTGATTATTCAGGGCTTTGTCGTTTCTGGGGTTTGCCGAAAATCTTGGCGCTCGACATGTGTTCCATAACTATTTTGGAAGTGTTCCAGAACTAACCCGCGTTTCACCCTTCTCCGGCGTCCAGCCGACCGCTTCACCATCCTATTGTGTGACGCCACGTTTCGGCTGCTACGCTCACCTCTTCATGGAGGAATCGCGATGCCAAATTCAGACCTACTCCCATCCCTGCTCTTCAAGCTTAATGAAAACCAGCTCGCCTTGGAGGCTGCCATCATGGAGCTGACGCTTTGGGCTGAGCAGCGCGGAGCGACCGAGATCGGTGGCAATGTGCGCGGCGCCTTGGAAACGATCGATAAGAATGAAGAGTTCATCAAGATGACGCTCGCGGTACTGATGACACCAGAGTGATCGCTCAAGGGTAGCAATCGGCCAAAAGCCGACATTTGACTGAGCAGCGGCCTTCGGGCAGAAACGCTCAGTCGCAAGCACTTATATGGCGGGGTAACGAGTCCGCGCGCTGGGTGCAAATGACGTATCACGTGGAGTAAAAATGTCTGATCAATGAGCAGGCGATCAACCACGATGCGACATGGTCGACGGCTGGTCGCAACCAACCCCATCCGATAAAAGGAACTGCCGTATGTCGAGCGAGATAACCAAACAGATCCGAGCGTTGAAGGATCTGCCACGGTGGGAGGTGGAAAATCAGGGCGATGCGATCAAAGAGCAGATCGAGAAATTGCGCAAGGCAGAAGTCCTAAACGAAGCGGCGGCTGCGCAGTTGGTAGCGGACGTGAATAATGAGAGAGCTCGTATTTTTAGGTCGCCAGGGAGCGTGATGACGCACGAGCGCGACGAGGAAACGGGCCGAGTGTTGTCCAGTCGTATCGATCACCCCGACGGAAGCGCTCAAACTCGGGTACGTGACGCCGACGGTAATCTCACCGATTGGGTGGACGTTCCCACATCGAAATAGACCAGACGTGCCGGACTGAACGGAAGCGCATTGGCATAGCTCCCGACACTGAGTTATGCAGTGACTCCTCTTTACACGAAAAGGATGCAAACCTCAAAAGCTTGGCCGCCGGGGTTTGCTTCACCGAAACTCCGAGTCAATTGCTTTCGCGATAGACCGCTATGGGTCGGTTGCTGCCCTTGGTGACAGGCAGCAATCGGCCAGGAGCGGACGGTGGACACAGTGAGGTCAAATTGGTGGCTTCATCGATGGTGCTTTCGAATCTAGAAGGCCGTAGGGCTTGAGTCCACAGTCGATTTCCGTCAGTCGTGACAGGCAGCGATTGCAGTGGTTAGTATCTGAAGCTGCGGGATATTTGGCAGTTGATCGTCGACTGCAAGAGCAAGCTGCGCTGGGCGCAAATTCAGGAATCGGAAAACAATGAGCTGCGTTCGGCGTTGAGGGCGGAAAATGCCCACGTTGAACACCTCAAGAGACAGCCCGGATCTGCTGCAAATGTTGATTCCGGCCTCGTAAGGATACGCACATGAACAGAATTGACCGTATCAAAGGCTGCCTGCTTGGCGGCGCAGTGGGAGATGCGTTGGGTGCGCCCGTCGAGTTTCTGGAATGGAATGCCATCCGCGCCACCTTCGGCGCGCAAGGGATCGTCGACTATGCACCGGCTTATGGACGACTCGGCGCCATCACCGACGACACACAGATGATGTTGTTCACCGCCGATGGCCTGCTGCGTGCGTATGTCCGTGGTAGTTCGCGGGGCATCTGCCACGTTCCCAGCGTCATTCATCATGCCCTTTTGCGCTGGCTAGTGACCCAAGATTGTTCGCCTAACACCCACGTCAGCCTCGACGGCTGGCTGGTTAAAGAGCGCGCTTTGTGGTCCCGCCGCGCGCCCGGCAACACATGCCTCAGTGCGCTCAAAGCCAGTAAACACTTCGGCCAGTTTGCCGAAAATAACAGTAAAGGCTGTGGCGCAGTGATGCGCGTTGCGCCCTGCGCCTTTTTCCGCAAGGCCTTCGACTACGCCGCAGACTCCGGCCGCCTGACCCATGGCCACCCTACCGGCTACCTGGCTGCAGGCCTTTTCGCCGACATACTCCAGCGCATGGCCGACAGACAAGACAGTCTGGAACATGCCATCACCGAAAGCCTGGCCAAACACGGCGACAAACCCGGCATGGAAGAAACACGCAGCCTGATCGAGCGTGTGCTCTTCTGCTACTACGAAGGCTGCCGCCCAACCCCGGAGCGCATCGACGAGTTCGGTAGTGGATGGACTGCGGAAGAGGCACTGGCGATCGGCATCTGGTGCGCGCTGACGGCTCCCTCGTTCGAACAAGGAGTGATTAATGCCGTGAACCATAGCGGCGACAGTGACAGCACTGGTTTGATCGCCGGGCATTTGCTTGGAGTTCAGCATGGTCCGGCCGCGATTCCGGAGCGGTGGCTGGAGGGGTTGGAGTTGCGGGGAGTGATCGAGAAAGTGGCGCAGGATATCGAGAGGGTGCCGCGGGATTATTCGGGGTATGGCGGGGAGTTTGAGCCGGACATCAATGTGGATTATCCGGGGAGCTGAGCATGTCGATACGACCTCAACCGTTCACCTTCGAGTGCGCCGATTGAGGATGGAAAATTTGCCTGTTGCGACGGGCAATAAACGACTCACGGCTGACTCCGCTCTAATCGCGATTGGTCGCTCTCTTGCCTTTTTTGTACCCGCATATGGATGCGTGTAAAAGGTCTGCAAAGGGTCGGATACAGCCCTTGGTGACAGGCAGAAAACGGCCAAAAACGGACGCTCACAAGTAGACGAGGAATTACGCATGGACATGATACGTTATCAGACACAAACGGCGAAAAGCGCTACGCCACTTATGTGGTCTACTTATAGTTAGGGTTTTCATACATATGCAAAACGATTGGACGTTCGATCAAGCGAAGAATGTTGCAGCCATAACGACACGACAGGCACTGCGGGAAGGACTCCCTATCCTGTGCGTAGTCCATTACGGTGATGATCATTCTTGGTCATTCACCTGTGGCACAACTAATGCCCCATCTGATGCCCTAGTAGTCAGCATGGAATGCATCGTCGAGCACGACCCAACATTGATCGACATCGCAAACCTTCCGCCTGGTTGGGGGGCCTACCGTGAAGCCTTGGGGAGCGAATGGGAGTGCTACGAGATGGAGCAGGCCGAATGAATACTCAGCTATCTGCATCTGCCTAACGCCCACCGCCAACATCCAGCAGACATTGGGCTCTTACTAAACCATGGGCATCCACACAAATGGTGTAATCGTTAGCCTATGTCCACAATGGGTTGAGAGGCGCCCTTCGTGCCTGGCAGCAATCGGCCCAGAGCGTGTAAAAACGTTAAGTCCCGTTTCGATCTTCGAGGCTGAGAGCCAAACCATCGACATTTTTGATGCACCGCAAGCTCAGGGGATGGGATATGACCGTTAAAGTAGGGGGTATCGCTGTGGGCCGTGGCGGCCGTTAGCTACAATTATTTTGATACTTTGGGGGCATTTAAGTGAATATCTCAAACATTAAAGGAATTGCTACAATTAATGGTGCTATCTCGAATATTCAGCTATCTGAATTACAGAGAAAGCTTCATATACAGCTGCCAGATGCTTATGTGCAAATGCTTAATTCTGCGAATGGCTTTTCATTACAAAGTGGCGTAACCATATATTCTTCTGATGAGCTTGTTGAGAGAAATGAAACTTTCGAGGTGAAAAAATATGCTCCGGGCTATCTTTCGATAGGCGACGACAGTGGTGGCCGCTCTATAATGATCCCGCTTACAAGTAACGGTGTTTTCTTGGTAGATCAAGGCAGTATGGTTCCTGACGATTTTGAGAGGGTCAGTATTTCGATAACCGATTGGATTACTGGTGGGTGTGCGCTCTAAAATATGTCTGGTGGAGTTGGACTTTCTCCTGCAGAGCGGGACACCAACTTCCCATTAAATTGATGCGGCCAATCGCATGAATTCTCTCAAGCCGACGTCGCAGCGTGATACGGTAGAAAGCCGCATTGGAGTAACTATCGCGGTGATAGGGACAGGAATAGAGCGTATGCAACTCGAAGTTAGCGGCAACTGGATTTTTGGGGAAGGGATAAGGTTTGAGGTTGAATATCCTGCCCTTGAAGCCGTATTAATCAACGGGCGGGTGCTGGTAACGTTTGACTGGATGGCTTTTGAGAGGAATGCTCCTGCGCAAAATCTCTTTTGCTACGACTCGTCAGGCAATCTACTTTGGCGAGCGCCAGCTATTGGAATGGGGGCCGTGGATGCCTATACCGGTGTAATGAACGAGGAGCCTCTTTGGGTAGGAAATTTTTCTGGATACGATTGCCGGATAGATGAAACATCTGGCCAGGTTCTAGAGACTCGCTTCACGAAGTAAACACTGCCCACGTCTCCAAAGACCAACCTCACCACACGCTGAGCGTCTGCCCAACACATTGCGCGGTTAAACGGGTGCCCATTTGTGCGGCAGCAGCTCGGCAACCTCACTTGCCCGCTGCGTAGGCAGGCGCGTAAGTACGTCCTTCAGGTAAACGTACGGGTCATGCCCATTAAGCCGCACCGATTGGATCAAACTCATGAGCGCAGCCGCACGTTTGCCACTGCGTAACGAGCCTGAAAACTTTACGAAATGCACAATCAAGTCCCGAAATCGATGCAAGCGTCTAAACCTTTCAATCGAGTGGACATGCCCCGGCAAGCCAGGTCACGCCTCTCATCTCAAACGTTCTGACTGTCTGCAAAGGGTCGGAAGTAGACGCTCGCCGAGGGTAGAAATTGACTACCGCCAAGTCAGTAGAAACGGTCTTTCCCTTCAAAGCAAATTAGCTGGCTCGCAAATCAAAAAGCCCCCTTAAGGGGGCTTATGCTTAGCCTTTCGGCGGATTTGGGTCATTACCAGGAGCTACCGTGTCTTTGTCGCGAATTCGTCCATCAACGCCCTTCGTCGTCAGTTCGCCTCCCCCTTGGTTTTTGAGCATCTCGCGAGCGGCTTTTTGGGCCTCCGCTTGGGTGTCATGGACGCTTGATGCGCGGCTTGCGTCATTGCGCTTGTTTTCCCAGGTTCCGTCGGATCGCCTGGATATTGTCCTGTCTCGGTCTTTACTCATGGTCGCCTCCTTTGCGATGTGGCCATTGAGGTATAGCCCAAGCCATCAAAAATGCATGTACGCCTATCATGAGGGCTGCCAGTGGCCAGAAGCGATCAGCCAAGGCCACGTCAAAATCACTCATTCCGAAGACAATCTGGCACTTTTTTGAATTCGGCGGGCTCTAAATGCTGCATTCGTCGATAATTGCACCTTGAAGATGACATTTTTATTACAATTTAATGGCAAACCTTCCGGGTCAGAAGATGAAAGTCAGAGCTACAGTCATATGCGAGAGAGATAGGCATATCTTGCTCGTTCGAAAACCGAAGTCGAAATGGGTTCTGCCTGGTGGCAAGGTAGAAACTGGCGAAGCTATCGCTGGAGCTGCCGCTCGAGAACTCCAAGAAGAAACCGGGCTGAACGTTGATCAGCTCCTGTACATTTTTGAGTTCGATGCAGGCAACACACGCCACCATGTTTTTGAAGCCTCAGTCCCAGATGCCGAAAACGCCACGCCTCAAAACGAAATATCCGAGTGCATTTGGCATTCTCTGAGCGCGTTTCATGACTTAGACACAAGCGATGCGACGAAATCAATTGTGAGTTCATTTCTACGCCGCCTTTAACTCCCCCCCCCGGATCGTTCTGGTTCGCGCAAAGGTTAATCGTCTTCGCATCATTCCGAGTGTCCACATAGGGTCGGTTACTGCCATTCGTGACCGTCAGCTATGGGTCGTATTCAGCCGGTCGTGACAGGCTGATATCGGCCAGACGGACATCCGTCCATTTAACGGCATTTCATTAGCACTTGTGTCCGATCTCCATTGGCTATGGGCTTAGAAAAATCGGGTCAATATTAGGGCCTGCGAAAATTGCTGATATGGCAGTCACAACAACCCATAGAAACGAGTCCCAATATTTTACGAGAGCCACCAGCACCGCCCCGGCCGCGGGCAATAGCGCCAGTACCTGCAATAGCTGAAAGGTACGCCGCAAAGTACGCCCCTGCTTTTCGACTTGCTCAATTGTAATTTTGAGCAGGCCCTGAAGCTTGGGGGGATATGTTTTGATTTTGTCTTTGAAGTCGTCGAAAACAACATTGAAGCTATGCAACAAGCGGTTCGTCTGAAGCATCTGATTGTGCAAGATCGCGAGTAAGACCAACGACACAACAATCAAGCCAAGTACCAGAACGAACCCTTCAAATGCAGAAGTACTGTTGTTCAGGACAACCCACCCAGCAAAAGAGACCGGGAGCGCCAGCATTTTGCCGGCGATGTCCCCCAACACGCCGCTGAGCTTGGTCCCATAGTCGATTTCCGCCTGTGCCAATTCGCGCCGAGCCTTCTCGAATGAGAAGCTGTAGACGTAAGTTTGCAAATTGGCGCGGTAGGTAGCGAGGACCTCCTTCCATTCGCGTACCACTACGAGGAAGTGATTTGGCTCGCTTTCAAACTTCTCAATTACGCTGGCGATCGCCATCCGAATCATCAGCTTGCGTTCTGAGAGATGAGCCTTGTTCTCGTTTTTGCGATTGAGAATCTCCTCAAGCAGACTCATGTGCCTGAGTTCATGCCCAAGCACATGTTCATCAACCTGCGTCGGCAGCAGAAACGTTCTGGGCGGTTTTGCGCCGTCGGGAGGCAAAGCGAAGAACAAATTGTAGGTGTCTGGGCTGCTGTCCTTGTCCACCCCGATTGCTAGCAACGCCAGAAGCTCGATCAGCCTGCAAACTCGTCTGAGCTCTTTAATTTGTGTTGGTTCGCCAGCGTCGAAATCTGCCCAACCTAAGTCAACGACGTATACGTTCTGCGGAAACTGCCCTTTGCCCAGTGACCCGTTACGGGCCAAGTCGCTAACGTTCGCGTAAAACCGGCCAGATTCATTCGTAGGTAGGCGGAGCTCGATCTCTACCGCACCACCTTCAACTATTTCATGATGCTGGATTTTGCCAAATTCGGGCTGCAGGTCCTTGCATACCTGCAGCGCGGCAGTGATGTCGGGAGTGGGCAGTCCTTCATAGGAGACCACACCACCTTCGATGGCTGGTGCTCCCATTGCCCGGTAAAGGGCCACGACATTGGAAAACATGGCTTACCCAACCCTGGCCTGAAGCTCTTTTTCAATCAAATCGACCAGTTCCTGGTTCATGTTCGACAGGGTCAGCTTCTTGCGACCCTCATCGTAATAAACATCGGACGTTGCCTCCTTCCCCAAGGCACCACGTTCGAATTGAAGCGACCAGCTCGCAGCTTCGCCTTTGATCCTGGTCTTCTCTTTCAGCGATTTGGGATTGACAGTAAAGTCCTCAGGGACTCGATGTTTTTCGTCGTTGAGATAGTCTTTCAGTCCCGCAATCTCATCGACCAGATCAGGTGGAACGAGCTGAATTGCCGCATGGCAGATCGCATCTAGCCGAGCGGATTTGCCATCCGCCAGTCGGTCCTGCAAGTACCGGACAACCGCCTCTTTCGCCTTGTAAGCAAAGGGCTTGAGTTCTTTATTGTTACGGAAGTAACGGCCAACGTAATCAATGGCATTTTTGGTTGCCCGGCCGGATGCCACGCCTTTGGCGCATCCCAAAGCGGAGATAAAATAGTCAGAAGCCTGGCTGTCCCGGCCGCGGCTGATAAAGCACAGATAGGTCGAATCAACCTCTTCTGCGTCCTCAGCTTCTACAACTGCGTTACCCGCAGCAGCACATACGGCGGCGGCAGTGACCGACGCGAATTTCACCAAGTTGATCCTGGCTGCCTGCTGAACCGTCTTCAGGTCCACTTCCTGAATAGCCTTGGGCACATAGTTCTCATCGAGCTGGATGCCGCCACGCTGTTTGATACTGGCGACCAGAAAGAAGTCAGACGCACCTGAGGTGTATTGCGCGCAGAGAATATGGCCGCCGGTGGCCAAGGTTTGGTCCCTCGCCTGCTCGACAAGCTGATCCATGGCTAAGTGGGTTAACGCGATAAATTCAGCCTCATCACCACAGACATCCACGAAAGCGCTAAACCGATCAGGAAATGGACCTTGGCGACCATCGTCAGCAAATTGCCCGTAGACCACACTGTTGCCTTCTTTACCAATCAGACCGTTGATACCTTCGACAAGAGACTCTAAAGCCGGGTTTTGTGTATCGAGGACAACGTCCTTTTTCACCACGTCAGAAACAAAATCTGTATGAACAATCTTTTTGAAACTGTGGATGATGGCGGTTTTCAGTGTGATCACAAGTCGACTTCCATTTCAGTAATATCAATGTGAGATTACGAGAGTCAGAGTTGACCTGCAAATGGCCATTGGTCTGCTGCCCGTATTCTCTAGCGGTCAACAGAGCCAAATGAAGGTGATTGATATAGATACTGTATATATAGCCAGCATCCTTGTCGAGCTCGCTATGCTCGCATGATATTGACTGCTAATGGCCGATTTCTGCCAGTCACGACGGGCAGCAGACGACCCAAGCTGTCACGTCAAAATAGTCCTCCCAACGCTGCCGGCTCCCAGTTCATGATCACCAGTTCGCCACTGACCTCGGCCTTACCCTGCCGCTGGTTGGTCGTGGTGTAGCGGATATCCAGCGTCTCAAAGTGAAAGCCTTCGAACACCCGGCGGATGTCCGGGTGGTCGTTAATGCTGACCATCACCCTGCCCTTGCAGCGACGCATGAAATCCGCCATGCGTTCGTAATTTTCAAAAGGAAAATCCACCCCATAACCAGCGGTCTGCCAGTACGGCGGGTCCATGTAGTGGAAGGAGTGCGCCCGGTCGTAGCGTTCGGCGCATTCCAACCAGGGCAGGTTTTCCACGTAGGTACCGGACAGGCGTTGCCAAGCGTTTGAGAGGTTTTCTTCGATCCGTAGCAGGTTGATCGACGGGGTGGTGGTCGCGGTACCGAAGGTCTGCCCGGATACCTTGCCGGCGAAGGCATGGTGCTGCAGGTAGAAAAATCGGGCAGCACGCTGAATGTCGGTAAGCGTTTCGACGCGGGTCATTTTCTGCCACTCGAACACCTGGCGCGAACTGAGCGCCCATTTGAATTGGCGCACAAATTCTTCGAGGTGGTTTTGCACCACGCGATACAGCGTGACCAGGTCGCCGTTGATGTCGTTGAGCACTTCCACCGGTGCCGCCTGGGGCCGCATGAAGTACAGCGCGGCGCCGCCGGCAAAGACTTCGACGTAGCATTCGTGAGGAGGAAACAGCGGGATGAGACGATCGGCCAGGCGGCGTTTGCCGCCCATCCAAGGGATAATAGGGGTAGACATGAATAGCAAGACCTTTACTGTATAAATAAACAGGTGCTAGGCTCGCTCTGCTTTGTGCACAGAGCAGGAGCCTTGGCGGGACTTGCAGGGACAATCTGCGGGGACGGTGGCCAGGCTGAATGTTGACGCATCCAGACTGGCCGCTCCTTTTACTTTTATTTTTGAAACTCTGACTCGGGACGACTCACACGCCCGGGCAATCAATCCGGCACTTCAAGCACGACTTGCTGCGGCTTGCCGGAGGCCTTGGCCTTACCCTCCTTGCCACCATTGCACTCGACCGACACCGTCCACCCGGACGGGGTGAAAGTATGATCGACCGACTCCACCAGGTATTCGCCATCGAGCCCGCGCTTGAAGCCTTGCGCATTAATCATGATTTCGGCAAACAGATCGGTCCGGCCCGGCAGGTCGAGGCGCACCGAGGCGGTGGATCGGTTGAACGCGGCCAGACGTGCCTTGGCGGCCGCATCGGCTGCCGTGCGGTCCGGGTAGATATGGCGATCGGTGTGCACCGGTGGCATGCCTTCGGGCACGTTGGGATTGTCCAGGTGTGAGACCAGCAATTCCCCGCTGGCGGGGTCTTGGTACTGGGTACTGACCCCTTGATGGGCGCTGCGGTCGCTCAAGCGAAACTGCCAGCGGGTCACGTCGCTGCGCTGCAGGGTAATGACACCCAAAGCCCGGCCACTGGCGCTCTGCCCACCCTGTCGCGGCAGGACCAGCAGCTTGCCGTCGGCCACCTTGGCCGTGCAGTCGTGCTTTTTGGCCACCCGGGTGATGAAGTTGAAGTCGGATTCATTGAGCTGGTCCATGCGCGGCACCCGGGTGTCGACCGAGCACGACGGGTGCCAGCCATTGCGCGCGGCCACGTCACCGACGATCTGCGCCAGGCTGACGTCCTCCCAACTGCCGCTGCGCGTGGTCTTGCCACTGCCGCGCATGTCGCTGGCCTTGCCGCTGATCACTAGCGTGTCCGGCGGGCCGGAAACCGCCACCTCGTCCACGGTGTAGCGGCCCATGCGCGTCAGGTCGGTGCCGGCATAACCCAGGTAGACCTCGATGCTCGCGCCGCGCACGGGCAACGACACCGCGCCGTCACGGTCATCAATGCGCAGCTCAAACGAATCCGAGGCCATCCCGGGTCGATCGGATAGCTGCAGCGACACCAGCCGATCATTGATCAAGGTGGTGATGTCGGCACCGTCGGCGACGATGCGAAAAAGTGGTTGCATGTCGGCACCTCAGACAAGAAAAAGCCCGCACACGGCGGGCTGGATAACGGGATTAATCCCACAACGAAATGACGCTGTCAGTCTCGACCACCAGGTCCGGCAGCGTGATCAGCACGCCGGCCCGGAACGGTTGCGGCTCATCGGCCAGGCCCTGATTGGCGGCCAGCACCGCCTCGACGCTGCGGTTCAGATGGCCGTAATAGTGGTGGCACAGAGTGTCGAGCAGATCCCCATCAGCCGTTCTGCAGGTCATCGCCATAACGGGCAAACTCCAATGAAAAGCCCTGCTTGCGCGGGATCGCCCCGGGCAGCAACGCGCTTTGCTCTTCTTCGATGTTGGTCAAAACCCAATTGCCCAGCACCTCGCCGTAACCGGTGGTGAGGTTCAGCGGCAGCAACTTGGCACCGATGCTGCGCAGTCTATCCAGCTGCTTCAGCCCACCTTTGAAGCTCGGGTAGATCGCGCCCTTGATGGTGATTTTTTCCTCACCCAGGCCCACCGCCTGCTGTGCCGGGCGCCGAGTCAGGCGTTCCTGCGCGGCCCAGCGAAACGCCGTCTGCCGGCGCAGCTCGTCAAACGCCGCGGTGTCTAGGTTGAAGTAGTACGGCCGCTCATTGGCTTTCAGCGGGTAGAGGATCAGCAGGTGCGGGAACGGCTTCACCGCGTCGGGAATCGGCGACATGTCGCCGGCAAACCATTCCGTGGGGAAGATGTTACCCAACGCGGCATTGGCCTTGCCGGCGACCTTGTTGAACGCCGCGCCAAAGCGGCCAATCTGCTCAGTCAACGCAGAAAAATGCTCATCAAACTGGGCCAGTGCGCGCTGGGTCTGGTTGTAGTAGCTGGCCACCTTACCGATCTTGACCTGCGCCGAGTTGATTGCACTTTGCAGACGGCGGGTCTTGTCGCTCAGGTCCTCGCTGAGAAAGGGCAAGCCTTCCAGCGCATCGGCCGCCCCGCTGATTTCATTGAGCGCGCCATTCATGGGTCCGGTCATCGACTCGATGTCCGTGCGGCCGGCTTCACCGGCGTCGACCATGTACTTCAAGCCACCCTGCAGGTGCTCCAGGTAGGTTTTTTCATCCGCCATAACACTTCCTTAGCCCACATGGGGCGCATCAAACAACTGGCGGTCACGCGCCTCCCGGGCGAAGTCGTCAAACTGGCGCCGCAGGTACGGCATCAGCTCCTGAACGAACTGCGCCGGGTCTTTCACATCGCCCTGTACCTGAAAAACCGGGGCTGGGGCGAAGGTGAATTGCTGATCGACCTTCGGCCATTCGGGTGTCTTCGCTGCCGTGCTCGACATCAATGCCGCCGCCGTGACCGGCACAGCGGGAGCGTTTTCCATCGAGCGCACGACCGCGCCCACGCCTTGGCCGGCGGCCATGGGCAAGATACCGATCGGTGCTTTGGCCGGCGTGTCCGGCCCGCCAAACAAGGCCTTGCCCATGGTCGCGCCCACGTCACCGCCGCCCCACGCGCCGACCATGCCACCGATCACTCCGCCAATCGCGGTTCCGATCAGTGGGATGATCGAACCGATGGCCGCGCCGGCCGCTGCACCCGCCAAGCCACCAGCCAAGCTACCTGCCGCCTCGCCGTAGCCTTCGGCCTTCTCATCGCGCGTGGTCGCGTTCTGGTAAGTATCCACCACCTGGAAGCCGGCAGCAGCCACCGCCAGCGCCCCGCCCGCTTTCATTCCCCGGGAAAGCCGATTGGAAGAACCTTTTCCCTTTCGATCTGGATCGCGATCCAGCCCGTCGCCATCACCGTCCTTCGCGTTGGTCACGAACACCCGCTGCACGATGTTGGATCGGTCGCCGGCCGAACCGCGCGCGATGTTGGCCAGCCCCCGACCGATTTTCAGCGCGGCCCAGGCTTTGCCCAATACCAACGCACCGGCAGTGAGTGCCGCCAGGCCCAGCACCGCCTTGGGCGTCTCCTCAGACAAGGCGGTCAAGCCACGGGCTGCCGCGCCAATGCCGGCGGCCAGCGCATCTGTCGCCGGACGCAAGGCATCCCCGATCGCTCGCAGCGAATCGTTGAACGCCTGACCGGCTTCGGCCCAGCGTTGCGACGAGCTCTCGCGACGTTCGTTCAGATTTTTGTCGAGAATGTCCTTGCGCGGGCCGTCGGGGTCCGAAGCGCCTTTTTTCAGCTCCGCATACAGTTTTTTGTTCTGGGTGTACGCCATCAGCGCGGTCTTGACCTGCATGTCGGCAAACACGTCACCGGTACGTAGGGTCGCGGCCAGGGCATCGGCCATCACTTGCGCCTTGGCCGGATCCGTCTCCTGGCTGATTTTGGTCAGGCCCTGATCCAGCTGTTTAGCCTTTTTGGGGTCGGTCTTTTCCACGTACCGGCGAGCCAGTTCAAAACTGGCTTCAAAGGTCGACAGGCCCTTGCCAATGGCGGCATTCATCGAGCCCTGATAGTCGATCCCGGCATCGGCATAACCTTTGACCGTTTCCCCCGAGCCGATTTTCGCGATCCAGTTTTTCAGGTTGTTCGCCGCCTCATCGGCACTGCCGGCGCTCTTGATCTGCACCTGCAGCATGGCGCCCAACTGGGTCACCGCATCCTGACCGGTGATGCCGCTGCTAGCCATCTGCGCCAGCAGTTCCGGAAACCACTTGGCCATGTCGGCTGCTTCGAAGCTGCCTTGCTGGCCCAGCAACGCGACCGACGCCAAGGCCTGTTCCATTTTCTGCGGGTCGGTGATCTTGGCGTTGTTCTGCATCGCCAGAATCATCTTCGCCGTGTCGGTGCCCGACGCGCCCTGCCCGACTGCAAACTTGGCAGCCACCGGGGCGTACTTCAGCGCTTCGGCCAGATCCATGCCGCCACCGACCAGCTGGTTCACCAGCTCGGCCACCTGGGTGTTGGCCATGCCAGTGTCTTTCGAAGTCTGCACAATGTCGCGGGCGGTGTTCACTTCCTGTTGAGTATTGGCGGTACCGGACTTGATCGCGATGTCACGAATGATCGCCTGGAAATCTGCGCTGACCTTGGTCGGCACGGCCGCCAGGGTGGTGCCGGCCACCGCCGTGCCAAATCCGCTGCGTAAACTTTCCCGCCCCTCCTCGACCTGGCCCATCCCTTTGGCTTTGAACTCGGCGCTGCGCACCACCTTGCCCAGCGCCAGGTACTCCTGACGCAGGCGTCCGACTTCAACCCCCTGCTTGCGCAGGCTGCTGGTGTTGGTTTCCAGTTTGCGCAGTAAGGCATCGGCGTTGGCCGCCCCGGTGTCATGGGCTTTCTTCCATTCATCGCGCAGGCGTATGGTCTCGCCGATGACTTTCTGCAAGCCCTTGGCGCGAGTGGTTTGCGCCTCGAGCTTTTTCATTTCGCCGCTGACGTTCTTGAAGGCGGCGCCGAGGGATGAATCGACGGCGCCACCAATCACCAGTCCGAGCGAGAGTTTGTTCGCCATGCTTATCACCTACGTGCGACGGGGTGGGCTCAATCCGTGAGCCACCAGACCATCTCGGAAAACGACAGGCCCTGAATCTCGGCCGCCGAAAAATTCAGCTCGACCGCCAGGCGTTTGGCCAAGGCCTTTTGCAGGCGGGGGTTAAACCCCGTCGTCTGCTCCCAGACGAAAATAGGCGGTCTGCAGACGACGGTAATCACGCATCAGCAGCCCCTCCAGATCGCCACGGCCGATGCTCGCCAGGCTGCAGAACAAAACCATTTCCTGCTCTTCTTCGTTGCTTCCGCCCTGCAACGTGGCGGCGCGCATCTCGCGCACCGTCGGCTCACGTAGGGTCAGCTTGTCGACCTTGACGCCATTGGCCTCGCTCGGTTTGGATAAGATGACGGTGGCGATGCCATCGCCCAGTTGCAGCCACTTGGGCAGAACATTGTCTTTTGCGTTGCTCATGGTAGTGCTCCTTACATGCCCAGGGCAGACCGCACAGCGGCCAGTTGGTCGACGCCATCGATGACGCGGATCGAGTTGAGAGGATCGATTTCAAACATCACGCTGCCGTCGATCTCCAGCTTGTAATAGGTCACGGCGACGGCGTACTTGAACTCGCCTTTTTCACCCGGTTTCCAGTCCCCCGGGTCGACTTCCTTGAGGCTGCCACGCAGGGTGGCGACCACCGACTTGACCACACCTTTCTGGCCCTTAAAGGCACCGCGGAACGAGGCGTTGAACCCGGTCAAGTCGGACTGACCGAAGAACTTCAGCACCTCGCGGCGCACACCATTGGTGAGGAAGCTGGCTTCCAGCTTCTCCATACCCATGTCGAGTTCGACCGCCGCGTCCATGCCGCCCGCGCGGTATTCGTCAGTCTTGAGGGTCAACTTGGGCAGGGTCAGGCTCGGCACGTCGCCTTGCAGGCTGATGCCGTCCACGAACAGGTTGGTGTTGTAGAGCACTTCCGGAATCATAAAACGGCCTCCTTAGGCAGCGGTGTCCAGCACTTCAGTGATCCACTGATCGGTCACCTCCACGCGGAAGTTCGGGTTTTCGGCCGGCGGCACGTCGGTGAACCGGATGTTCCAGTACACCTTGCCGTCGCTGAGTTCGCTGGAGGTGTTCAGCTCTTCGTCGGCATAGACCTCAAAGTTGATGATCGCGCCCTGATTCTTCAGGTCGCGCATGAACGCCTGCAGGCCTTCGGTCACGTCCTTGACGTAGGTCGCGGTGATCGAGCGGTCGACGGCCCACTTGTGTGCGTAGAGGATGGCGTCCATGACGATATCCAGCGTGCGCACGCGGGTGACGAACTTCCATTTCGGGTCGCTGGACAGCGTGCGGTTGCCCCACAGCCGGTAGCCGTCATCGCGGATGATCGTGGTGATGTTGGCGTTGTTCAGCAGGTTGGCCCGGCAGGACGCATCGCCGTCGAGAAACTCGATCGGGCGCGTGGTGCCGGTGATGCCGACAAACTCCTTGTTCGACGGCGAGGCCCAGAAGCCGTAGGTGGCATCGGTCCAGGCAAACAGGCCGGCGGTCCAGGCCGAGGCTGGTGCGTTGACGGTAGCGCTGGTTCCGGTGTCCCAGAACTGCACGCCGGGGTCGACCATGTAGGCGTGTTTGCTGCCGAAATTTTCGGCATAGGCGATCGCGGCTTCGTCGGTGGTGTTCGGCCCGTCGAGGATGGCCATCGCCCGCATCTTGTCGCCCAAGGCGACCAGCTCGGTGGCCACCGCCAGCGTCGCCGAGTACCCCGGCGTCACCAACAACCGTGGCTGCGCGTTGAACTTGCTTTTGCCGTTGAGCAACGCCTGCATGCCGGTCCGGCTACCGTCGGCCCAAACCCCGCCGATGATCGCTGACAGCTGCTCAGCCGGATCCTCCAACAGCGGCACACCGACGGCGACAATCACAGCCTTGGACCGCTTGAAAATGGCCTTGCAGTCCTGGGTGATCGCCGCATCCGGACCCCAGGCCGCCACCGCTTCGCTTTCGCGGGTGATCAGCAGCAGTTCGTTGGCCGCCGCGGTCGCCGGCGGCCCTACGGTGAAGGTGTTGCACAGGCCGATGATCGAGGCGGACGGGGTGGCGATATGCCGGGCGCCGGTGTCCACCAGGGTCACGGTGACGCCGTGAAAGAAACTCATAGAGTGATGCTCCAGAAACGAAAAAGCCCCGCATCAGCGAGGCCGTGGGGATGTGCGGTGAAGTGCAATAACGGAAAAGAAAACGCCCCGGCAATGCGGGGCGTCAGGGCGCGGTGCGGGTCAGTCCGTCCGGCTTTAACGGTCGTTTATCACTGTTTGGAAAGTCTGGCGAAGTTGGCCAGGCCCGCAGTTCATTGCGGTAGGTGCGCCAGGCGAGCTCCGTATTGAGCGCGGCCGGGTCAGCATCCAGATGCTTGTCGATCTCTCTGCCAGCCCAGTGCAGTTCATTTTCGATCCACGATCGTTCTCGCCGGCTCTGTAGCGCCAGGTCGCGTGCGGCATCGAGCGCCCAAACGAGACCATCCCAGATATAAGCCGCACTTGGTCGGGGCAAGGTCGTCAGCTCGGCCGGCAGTTCACCAGGCATCGAATGCGTCACCTCGGTACCATCGGTGGTGCGGTAAGCCACCCCACGGTAGTCGGGCACCACCACCCATGCCTCGTCCCTCCAAACGACCACCTCACCATTCCCGGCTTGCGGTGGTTCCTCTAACGTGGCGCCAGCCGGGAGACCGCAGCCACGGCTCACATAGATTTCGTGTTGGCCGAGGTATTCACCAGTGGTTTCGCTGAACGTGTAAACCTCGATCCACCCACTCTCATCAAAAAAACCATTCACTAAAGTAGTCATCAATACATCCTGCAGATGTAGTTGTAAGCCACGTTGCGCATACGGGTTTCCGTACTCACACGGGCGACGGCTGAAGGATTGAAAGTTACAGACATGTTGCCCGTTGTACTGACTCGTGGTGCAGCGGGTATATCACTCGTCATGTAACCAGTAGCCGTAAATACGCCGGTCGCGGTATTCACCAGCAACATCGAATCATCGTCCTGTAGCCTGAGTTCACCCGTCATGTTTTGTAGCGTGTCGAGTTGAAGGCTCAACACGGCGCGCCCAGAGTCGGGGTCGATTCCACGCCCGCCATCCAGACCACGAATCGACTCGGCGCGCATGTCTGGCAGGAAGCCGCTGGGATACACGGCGGCCAATGCCGGGTACCACTCGACATTGAACGGCTGCCCCCCCATCAAAACGCATTTCTCGGGTGGCGTAGCGGTTGGCCATGGAAACGGCACGCCGACAGGGATGGAAAATATGGAAGCAGGATCAAAATTGCTTTCGGTCCAGATCTTCCCGAAGTCGGTTGCATCAACCTGTAAACCCACGTCGCTCGAGGCGGGTCGATAACCAATGTAGACCTTGTTCGACTCCTGACCCGCACCACCGCCTTGCTGCACGGGAGTGAAACCCAGTGCCGCCTGGTACGCAGCAGGGTCAAAGTTGCTAGTGTTCCAACCCGTTACCCACTCACTGAATTCATATCCCTCTGGGGTCTGAACTGCGCCTCGGGTATAGGTTGTACCGGAGTTATAGCTGGTGATTTGTTGCCAGAGGGTGTCTTGACTGACTGCAACCAGCATGGGGGAGAATTGACCGCCGGCAGGCATGTTCAAGCTGGTGTTCACCCGGTAAATGCCCACAGTGGTGATTGTGTTTAGATCAGTGCCGTCGGGAAGGACAATCCCCCCGTGACCGATACCATAAGCACCCGTGAGCAATACACGGCCTGGCGTGTCATCTTGGGGGTAGATTTGTTTAACCAGATTGGTTGAGTCCCATATGCTTTCCCATTCGCCCCAAACACCGGCAGTCAAGGCCCGGCGGTGTAGGGTGTGGTCGGCATTCCCATAAATCTCCTGGAAGGCGTATTGACCTGGTGTAATCGCCGAGACGCGAACCCAACCCTCATAGATCCCGCCACCTGGCCCTCCTATGCCATTGCTGATGAAATAGAGGGCCGTCTCCGCGTTCAAACCACCGATGTCAACATCACTGACCGCATAGGCAGGCCCGCCCCAGCCGAACGCTCCGACCTTCATCAGCGCATCAGGCGTTTCATCGTGCAGATGGACCTGCACAGCAGCGGTCGCAGCGGTGCCCAGCCCGAGGTTATTCCGAGCCTCGACCACATCCGCAACATCGCCCAGGTTTTCGCTGACTGCCAGGGCATCGGTGATGCCGTAGCCGGCCAGGGTAGTCGGGTTGGTACCGGCGACCACACGCCCGAGGGCATCGACGGTGACACTGCGAAACGTGCCCACACCGATCCCACTGCCGCCCGCGATCATTTCAAACTGCAAACCGGTGGTGCCGAGGGTGATCGGCGCGTCGGTGACCAACTGCCAGAGGCTGTCGCCATTGGTCGTGCCCTGCTCGACGTGGATAAACAACCCCGGGGTCACTTCCAGGCTGTTGTCGGCATCGGCGGCCCGTGTCCAGCCTTCGGTGCTGACAACATACAGGCCGTTGTTCTGGGCTTCTGCCTGGGCGGTCACCAGCACTCGGTCACCAACGACCACGGCCACGTCATCGATAGTCTGCACATTGCTCAAGGCAATGGCGGCGGTCGCCGCCACCCGCGCTGACTGCTTGTGATCCAGCTTAGCCAGCGCTTCGCTGATCGCGAGGTCGACGTATTCACGTGTGGCCAGCACCACCGCCGGGTCGATCTTCAGCACGATGTTCGCCGAGCTGCTGACGATGAAGTTCATCCGCACGACCTGGGTCTTACCACTGCCTTGGTCGAGCAAGGGTTTATAGCTCGGCGCGCAGTTGGCCACCGCCACCAGATCGCCGTCGACGTCATAAAGGCCGATCTCGCGAATCCACTCACCGCCCACTTCCGGCGGAATTATCTGCTCGGTGATGACGGTGTTGGGGTTGGCCGGATCGACCCGGATCTGGTTGATCGGCGCCCGGCGCCATTCGTTGATCAGCTGGGTCTGCAGGCGATCGGGAATCGGGTCAGTGCCGTTGGCATCGCCCAGGCCCATCTCGGTGAACATCCAGTCCAGGCCCATGGCGATGGCATTGGCGTGCTTGGCTTCACCGACCGCCGTGAGAATGGCAAAAAACTGACTGGTTTTATCAATCATAGGGATAAACGTCCAAAGTATCGGTTTCATCGACGCAGAGCGCCGGGCCAAAGGTGCCGGTCACGTCGATGTCTTTCGGTGCCGGCGGGTACACGTCGATCTCTTCACCTTCTTGCACGCACACGGCAATGCCCAGCACCCCCTCGGTCTGCAGGCTGAGCGCCAGGTTGGTCATGTGCCGACTGACCGGACGGGCGTCGTCGATCAACCACGCCAGTTCCTCGTACAGTTCCTCGGTAATGCCGGCGTCATTCAGCCCCACCTCCAGGGCGAACGTACCGGGCACGCCTTCCGGCACGGTGTCGAACCATTCCACAACATCGATCAGGTAGCCCAAGGGCTCGACCACCCGACGCAATGCACCGATGGTGCCTTTGCGTGCATGCACGTCGTACGCCGAACGGATTGCCGTGCGCTTGGCCTCCTGCGTCCAGTTGTTGTTCCAGCGGTCCACCGACCAGGCCGACGCCAGATACGGCAACAGGTGTTCAGGGCAGGTATCGGCGTTGTACAAACTGCGCAGCGGAATCAGTGTGTTTTCAAAGTTGGCCGCCTCAACGGCCAGCTCTAGCGGCGTGCTGTTGAGGGGCAGCTGACTGCTCATGTCAGACTGTCTCCCAACACCACGTTGTAGCCCGTGCAGTAAGCCGCCTCGGCCTTGCTCGGTCTGACGTCCGTCCAGTCGAGCAGCTCAACGCGGGCGATGCCGGGAACGTGCAATTGCGCATCGATCCCCGAGCGCGCCACTTCCAGACCGAGGCGACGGCGTGGGTTGATCCACTCACTCAGGCGTTTCTGGCTTTCGGCCAGGTAGGCTTCGTTTTCCGGCCCCGGTGCCTGCGGGTACAGCACCGCTTCAATGTGGTAGTCGATGACCACAGCGCTCTGCACCGTGAGGCGGTCGGCCACCGGCCGCACGTCTTCGTCATTGAGGTGCAGCCGGACCTCTTCCAGCAGCTCCGGCGAGGCGGCGCCGCTGCCTTCCAGGCTAAGCACGGTGACCACCACCACAGCCGGTGACGGACTTTCCGCCGTGGCATCGGCCACCAGGCCCGAGGCGTTGCGCGCATGCAGGATGTAGCTGTTTCGCGGTCCCGCCGTGGTCAGCCCCTCATACGACAGCTGCACTCGCTCGCGCAGGGCATCGTCTTCCTCAAGCACCTGCGGCGTCGGCGGCACCGTGCTCGGGTCTCCCGCCTGAATCACCAGGCGCTGCAGGTTGACGTTGGCGGCGAGGTGATCGAGGTCGGCCCGTTCGGCATGGGCCAACAGCAAAGCCTTGCCCGCGTCGTTGACCCGCGCCCGGTTCTGCAAGGCGCCATACGCGGCCTGCTCGATCAGCTTGAGTACTGGGTCGCTTTCGAGTTCCGCACTCCAGTTGTCGCCCATGCTCAGGCGGAAGGCTTCCAGCTTCTCCTGGTAGACCACTTCAAAGTCGAGGTCTTCGAGTACTTGCGGCGGCGGCAGGACCGCCAGTTCCATAGTCATGCGGACACCTCCAAAGTCACGTCGCTGCCCAGGTACTGCCCGGTCAGTTCAAAGGTGATACGCCCGTCGAGAATGGCCACGGCGCGCACACGGCCGAGTTTCAGCCGTGGCTCCCAACGCCCGAGCGTACTGGCCACTTCGGCCTGCACGGCACTTTTCCAGCCGTCATTGACCGGCAGGTCGACAAACCGCCGCAGCTTGCTGCCGTACTCCGGGCGCATGCGCCGGCTGCCCAAGGGAGTGGACAAGATGTCCTCGATGGACTGGCGCAGGTGATCGAGGCCGGAAATGAGTTGGCCGGTGCGGCGGTCCAGTCCGATCATCCCGATCATGGGATCAGCCCTCGACCGCGACAAAATCCTTGCGGCCATGCAAATAGTCGAGCGCGACCGTGTCGTCCGACGCCACCGCGACTTGTCCTTTTTTGACTTTCAAGGTGCGCCCGGCGTCCAGCAGGATCAGTACCCGCGAGGTGTACAGCGTGTCGCGAAAGATGCTCAGCGTGGCCGGCTCGGGTGCATCCGTGGCGGCGGGAACGGCCTTGGTTTTACTCGTCATGCTTTCTCCAGACATGAAAAAGCCCGCGCGCGGCGGGCTGAAAGTGAATGTGTGTTCAATGCGAGTGGTTGCTGCTGTTGCCCCCGGCATCCATGATCGTGCCGGCACCGTTGATGTCGCCGGACACGCTCAGCGATCCGTCGATAGCCACCTCACCCGCCAGGATGATTTGGCTGGCCGTCACCCGCACTTGTTCCGGCGTCACTTCAAACTGCGAGCCACCGACCGAGATGGTCGCGCGGCTGCCGTCGGGTAAGGCGATGCTGTAGCTACCAGCCTGCCAGTCGTAAACCAGTGAGCCGCCATCGTCAAAGTGCCAGGCCTCGACGTGATCGCGGTTGTCCGGTGGCGTCCCGGTGTTGCCATACAACCCCGGGAGAAAGGTGCCCATGGCCGGATCACCGCTGGGGCTGAACAGAACACCCTGCTCCCCCGTACTCGGCGCACGCCAATGACGTGCCTTGCCGGCGGCCAGGCTATGCCAGCGCACCCAGGCACTGACCCAGGCACCGGCCTTGACCCGCACCCGGCCGGCCATCAGATCGACGCCGACCACCACACAGGGCAGCAGCATGGCGGCGATCATCCGGTCGTGTTCAGCGCTGGCGTATCCCATGCCAGATCCTCCGGCTGAAAGTAGTGATCTTCATTGCCGGTACCGGTGCAGCCATCGACGTTCAGGTACAGAGAACCCGGCGGCTCGACTGGCCATAACCATTCGGTTTCACCGATCTGGAATATCTGCTTCCACTCAACGATCCACACCACAAATTGCGCCAGCTCCGGCATCGAGTCGTCCGGGAATGCACGTACGTCCTGCACCTCTTCGACAAAGTCCAGCCCCCAATACTGCCCACGCAAAATCTTGCTGATCTCGGCGGCCAGAATGGCGGCCTGCAAGGCCGCTTTGCTGATGGTGGAATCGACCATGATGCACACCTGAAAGCGGCCGCTCAGGGAAGTTTTGCCGCTGCCATTGTCGGATGCTTCGCCGATTTCCGTCAGGGCGAACAACACCGCCGGCAGACCGACTTCCGCATTCAACTCGGGAAACGCCTCGACACTGACCACCGACGGCAAGCCGGCGCGGAATGTCGCCTCGATCGCATTGTGTAAGGTCGTCAGCTCATCCATTGTTCAAACTCAAAATGAAGTTGACCATGCCGGCGCCGTCCGGCTCACGCTTGCTGACCTTGTAGCGGCCGCCGCCCTGCTCTGCCGGTAGATCGATGGTGAGAAACGTGTCTTTCTCGATGCCCACCGCATCCACCACGCGGGCGGTGAAGGTGGGTGCCAGAACGTTATCCGTCACGATGGCATTGCCCAGACGCACGCTCTTCGATTTACCGCCCACATCCGCACCGACGAAGGGCGAGAAGAACGCACCGAACAACGCTTGGCCATCCGGCTTGATGGCCCGATCGCCCAGACGATCGACCAGCACAGCATCCATCCGGGCTGTGACGTCACGAAAGCGGCCTAGCGTGGTCACTGAATCAACAACGCTTCGGCAATACCGCCGACCGGAGCACTCATCAGCTTGCCGAAGGGCACCGTGTCACCAGTGGCCGTGAGCGGATCAACCAGCACGCCGGCTTGCAGAGCCACCTTTTGCCCCAGCAGCAGCGCTGCATCGGCAGGCAGGCGCCAGACGCCGTCGAGATGGCCAACCAGGACATCACCCGCCACACCACTGGCGATCGGGATGACCACCGTATCAACCAGCACCAACGGCACCCCCGCCGTCGCGCCACCGTCTGGCGCCACAAAAGTCAGCGTGCTGCCGGGACCCGAATAATTCTTGGACATGCGCATTTCTCCTGTACAGAAACAACAAACCCCGCTCGCGGCGGGGTGTTTAGGGGAATCTTCAACCGTTAACGGCTGGCTTTCGCAAGTGGCACGACACCGACTGACTTGTTCAGACCGCGATAATCCAGCGCCGCGACCCCGGCATCGATCCGCACCTTGCTCGTCACACCATCAATGGTGAAGCCCTGCTGCTGCTCCATGTAGGGCTGTTCAACGCCGTCCAGGTAAGCAACTTCGATGGTGTCAGCACCTTGGCGGGCGGCTTCATACCAGGTGACCGGCGAATCATCGTCCAGGCGTGGCTCGGCGATCACCGTGGCGAAATTGCGGATCGGGTTGTCGATGCCAGCATTAGTGTCGACGCCAGGCACCGACGCCGAGCGGATCAGTTGGTTGGTCTTGTCTTCCAGCGCCACCGGCACCAGGACAAACGCCGGGCGAATGTTCAGAGTGCGGGCCTTGCCACCCTCGACCTCGGTTTTCTGCAAGGCCATGGCGGTCTTGGCCTTGCTCAGCGCCTCAATCGACATATTGGCGCCGGTACCGGAGAACAGGTTGTTGCGCTCGGCATCGAACAGCGCTTTGCCGTCGCTCATCACCGGTGAATGGATCAACGTGTCATAGACCAGATCGCCGATGGTGCCGCGCGCGGCCAGACCCATGTTGTAAGGCACCGTGCTCAACTGATCGAGGTCATCGTTGATGATCGCCTGCCGGGTGATGCTGAACATCTCACCGTAGGTTGCCAGGCGGATTTTTTCGCCACGGTCATTGGTGGTGATGTACTTGTATTCAGCCCCTGGGCGAACTTCACGTAGGCTCGGAAACGCACCCATGCCGACCCGGGACGCCACCTTGAAGTCACTCAAGCGGCCCTTTTTGGTCCACAGGTGATAGGTCTCCGGCGCCTCGTCCCAGCCGAGCAGGACCGACTTGGCGGCGCTGTCCACCAGGATGTTGCCGAAGTCGCTGGAGTCATGGGTGAATGCCAAGCCGACCATGGCCATCGGATCAAGGGTGGCAACCAGAATGCCGCGATCATGCAGCGAGGCGCGAGCCAGCTCGCGCAGGCTCATGTGGTTATAGGCGTTGTCTTTCTGGTTTTCCGCCTGACCCAAACGACCGGCCAGCGAGGCGCGCACCGAATCGCCAACCAAGTTGCCGTTGCTAATGTGGCCATGGTGGTGAGGTCCACCCGTTGGGGTGGTGGTCGAGCCCAGCGCAACCAGCAGTTTTTCCCGCGCCATCTCGGCCGTGCAGCTCAGGTCATTGAGACAGGTGTTGAGCAGCTCGGTGTGGCTGGTGACCAGCGAGCCACAGAACGCGGCATTGATTGCCGTGCGGCGCGCCCCGTCCGCCGCCATGACCTGGGCGCGCATCTGATCCAAGGTCAGCGCGACCGGCGCCGGATCGACAACTGGCGCAGGTGTCGGGGCTGGAGCTGAGGCCGGTGCTGGGGTTGGAGCGGAAGCGCGCGGATTGAACAGATTTTGTGCCGAGGTAGGCATGTTGGTGAACTCCTGCATGCGTTTTGAAGTGAGTTGAGCGGCCGCCTTGAACGGTTCGAGCACCTTGTCAGCGAAACCGGCCGCCACCGCTTCGTTGCCATCCATCCAGGTTTCCGCCTTGAGCAGCGCCTGAATGTCCTCGATCGCCTTGCCCGACTTGCGCGTATACGCCTGAATCAGCGTGCTCTCGACCTTGTCGAGTAAGTCGGCGTACTCGCGCATGGCGTCGGCATCACCTACCTGACCACCCCATGGCTTGTGAATCATCATCATGGCGTTGGCCGGCATATTGATTTCATCCCCGGCCATGGCAATCACGCTAGCCATCGAAGCAGCGAGACCGTCGATGTACACCACCACCCGCGCCGAATGGCCGCGCAGCAGGTTGTACATGGTGGTCCCTTCAAACACGTCGCCGCCCGGAGAGTGAATGTGCAGATTGATCTGAGACACGTCGCCGATGGCGGCCAAATCGCGGGCGAACTGTTTGGCGGTAATGCCCCACGCGCCGATCTCGTCGTACAGCATCACCTCGACCACCCCGCGCTGCTGCGCCGCACGGAGCGAGTACCAGCTTTCACCGGGCTTATTCGTCGGGGTTATCGAGGCCCTCGGCCTCATCATCGGCAGGCTTCGTTTTGTTTTGCTGTTCATTGCTTTGCGATTTTCCATAGGTCTCGTGATAGAAGTCCGAACTGAAGACCAGTCCCTGTTCCCGGTTGGTTTTGATTTCCGAAGCCCGGGAACGCTTGAGTTCCTGCGGATTGCGCTGCCGCGCCCGCGCCACTTCCGATTCATCGGAAAAGCCGGCCTCGACCAGAATTTTCCAGGCATTGGCCTCATGGATCGGGTTAATCCAAGGCATCACCGGCCCTTGGTAGATCGCGCCGAACACCGTGTCCGGATCAACGTCGACCGGTACCTTGATCACCCCGCTGGCAATCGCCATGTGCAGCCATTCGCGATAGACCGGGCGGCTCCAGTAGTCGATAAATTCGTGCTGCAGCAGGTCATAACCTGCCTGCCCCTCGACCAGCTCCTGACGCTGTGCGGAATAGGTGCCGTCGTAACTGCGGGCAACACTGGAGTAGGTGCCACGGGTTCCGGCGGCCACGGCCTTGAGCTGACCGTTGCGGAAGCCTTCGAGAAAAGGGTTGGGCCGATTGCTTTCGATCATGCCGACGTCCTCGCCGGGCAGCAGGCCGTCGAACACCATGCCCGGACCGATAGGAATGCTGCGAGCAGCGGCAGCCTGGCCATTCACCGCCGATGGCGTGGTGTAGTCGTCCGGTGTGCCTTTTTTGATGTACATGGCCAGTGCCGCACTGATACGTGCGGCAACCCGTTCGCTTTCCTCGTAATCCTTGATGTCTGCCAGGCGAATCAGCACGGCATGCAACAGCGGTTGGCCGCGGTTTTGACCGATGCGCTTCCGGTGCGCGATGTGAATCATCTGTTCGACCGGGACGCGCTTGGTGGTCAAAGTCAGCTGGAAACCGGCGGCATGTCCGGGGTGATGCTTGACCAGGTGATAAGCCCGGACCCGCCGCCACTGATTGCGCTCGATCCCCTGCACAATGCCCTTGGCTTCATCGTTGTATTCCCACGGCAGGTAATCCGGCTCCAGCAACTCCAAAGCGAAGGGCACCACGCTCAAATGCTCATAGCTGGGCACACGCCCCTTGAGCTTCTGCGCCAAGGCTTCGCCATCGCGTAGCCAAGTTCGACACACCTGCCGCTCCATCTGCGGTCGGGACAGCTCGCCGGACGTTTCCGGGCGCAACGACCACTCGGCCCAGCGGGCCTTGATCTGCGCCGCAAACTCCAGATGCACTTCCCCGGCGTAACTCAAGGGAAACGGCTCGACCGCGATGCCCATGCCGCCCACCACCCGCTCTTCCAGACGATCGAACAAACCGGTGACGATGTCGTGGTCTTCGTCCAACTTGCGGCACTGCTCGCGCAAAGAGCGCGCCGAACGTTGCAGCGAGCGGTCCGCGCTGGCCGATTGTTTTTTGGCTTGGTGCGTGCGGGTCGCCTGCGCCGCTTCAAAGGCCATGATGGTGCTACGGGCACGCAGACGGTCAGCTACCAGCCCGGGAAACACCGGGGCCAGCACGCGGTCCAACAGGTTCATCGGAATGTCGCCAAGGCGTACGGCGGCTGCCCCGCCGCTGCTGCCTGTTGTGCTCGCAGCCGGCGCTCCCATTCCAGCCGACCAGCGCGGATTTCCTCCAGGTCATCCATGATCAGCTTGCGACCGTTAAAGAGGATTTCTTTGCCCTGCAGGATGGCCAGCTCGGCCTCCAGATAGCGGTCCACCATGTCTTGAGCGGTTATAGCCATGCGCCTTGTCCTGTATTAAGCCAGCCGCCCGACTCGGCGGGCTGGTCGGGTGATTGTTCCGGCTCTACCTGAGGCACCGACACCGGGGCCGATGTCGGTGCGGCAACGGTGGCCGGTTTGCTTTCCTGCTCGATACTCACTGGCACAATCCAAGTGCCTGACGGCAACTGCTGTGCAAGCAGGTCGAGATTCATGCCAAAGCGCTGCTGTGTTATGCGTAGCGCTGCCAAGGCGTACACCAGGCAATCGAGCGCTTCGTTTCGGCGCCCACCGGCATCCCAACGTTGCACACGCTGATGCTTGACGATCACCCACTTGCGGCGCTCGGCGGTGAGTTGCCGCAATTCGTCTTCGCCGCAAATCATCTCGTTGGCAGGCAGGTGGATACAGCCAGGCACAGACGCCCCCGAACCGTCCGGCTGCATCCTGAGGCGGCCATAAATCAGCTCTTTGGCATTGTCGGTCCCCACTTCGACCAGGTAGACACGTCCGCCTTTGACCTTGGTTTTCTTACGCGGCCAGGTCGCAATCGGCTTACCGTAGGTCGATGCACCGAACACAGGGATCACCCATTGGGTGCCGTGTTTGATGCATTCCTCACGCACTTCATCGCAGTAGTGACCACCTTGGTCCCAACACCAACGCTCCACGCCCATCACCGTGCCATCCGCCCGGGTGAAGGTCTTGTGGATCTCGATGCCGACCTTGGCCCTTAACTCGATGCTGCCCGGGTCACCTTGCAGCACGAACTTATGGACCAGCCACGCTTCCTCACCTGCACCAAACGCCCAGACGCGGCCTTCATAGCGGTCATCTTGGGTATCAATGCCGCCGAACAGGGCAACCGCTTTGGCCGGCACTTGCGGGTAGATCTCCCGGCGCGCGTGCAACTGCTGCCATTCAAGCTGCTCGCCTTGGTCCTCTTCCCATGCTTCGCCCAAGGTGGTGTTGACGAAGGTTTTGAGCTTGCCCCGATCCTTCTTGATCTTGAGCCATTCCGTGACAACTTCGGCCCAGGTCACAAACTCCGAGTACACCGTCCAGATATGGAAAGTCACCGAACGCGGCGACGGCATTGAAGTGTCCACATCGGTGAACCAGTCCATGCCATCACGCGTCCAGATACCGGTCCGCTCGCAGATGTAGCGGCCGTTGACCGATGCCGCGACCATTTCGTGGTATTCGAAGGTACAGCCATGGCCGGACTCGCACAGGTACCAGGCCTTGGTTACCTGCCCCAGCTCATCCACCGCCCACTTGATACCGAACGGCGTAGCCGGGTCACCCCACTTTAGGTATTGCTCGGTACCGCAGCACGGACACTTGATGTTGAAGCGCAGAAAGTGCGGGGAATCGTTGGCCGCCCGCGTGATCTGGCAACCCTCCCCCGAGGTTTCCTCATTGTCGTCAGCGACCACCACTGTCGTCGGGGTCGATCCGCGTATGGACTTTTTGAACGTGGCACCTTCCAGGCGCTTGTCGCCAAGAATGGTCGGGGCCCCCTCGCCCTCGATGTCCGCGTTGAACTTCGACAGCTCGTCATAAATCACTTCATCCGGGCTTTTCTCCCGGTAGTTTTTCGCCGCCGTGCCACCTAGGCACCACAGCATTTTGGCGTTATCGAAGCGCTTTTCATCCAGCGTGTTGTCGCGATGTTTCACCCCATACCAAGGCGCCAAGGCGCGTACCACGGGGCTGTCACGAATCATCGTTTCGATGTGCCGCTTCATCATGCCATCAGCATCGCCATCGGTTGGGCACCAGACGATGACGTTGCGCTTCTTGTGCTGGACCTTGTAGCCCATGTTGGCCACCAGCATTTTGGTGTAGCCAACCCGCGCTGATTTCAGCACGTTGACTTCACGGATCAGGTCGTTGCCCATCGCATTGAGAATCGCGACCTGAAACGGTGCCGTCGTCCAATCGCCTTCCTGATAGGACGACTCGGACGACAGATAGAAATGCTCATCAGCCCACTCAACCGCTGTGCGCGGAGGCTCTTTGTAGAGCCCGGCGAGTCCCTTGCGGACACCCTCAACCAGCGCCCTCATCCAAGGTGTCGATAAACTCATCAAGCAACTCCGGCAAAAGATCAGCCAAGCCGACCGCATCATTACGCGTCACGGCGACTTCGCGCTGGATCGCCTCAAGGTGACGCACCTCGATGTCGGGGCACTTGCGTTTAACCTTCAAGTGCACGGTATCGAGGGTTGACCCGAGCTTTGCGCTCAGGCGAGACAATGCGAACAAGCAAAAATCGACCGGTACCAGCTTCTTGGCCTTCACCTTGTTTCGCATTTCCTGAGCGTCCGCCTGCTCAGTTGTCAGTCGCAGTTTTTGCTGCGCCTGTTTGTATTCAATGAGCGGATCAATCGGATCACCGTTGTCGTCGACAGGTTGGTCTTTTGTCACCTGATGCTTGAGCCGGTTATCCAGCACCGACCGGACGTCGTAGAAGACATCGCGGCCGATCTTCGCAACAGGCTGAACGCCCCATTTATCAAAGGCCTGAGTCGTGATGCCGAGGCTGGTAGCCATGCGCGATTTGTTCAGCCAATGAGGCTCGCGGGAGATGGTCGGATTCGCCATGGACTAAACAACAACCTCGATTCAAAAATGGGTCATATATAGCGAAGCAGCGGGGCCCGAATTACCCCCTGCCCCCCGCCCCCTCGGGAGGACCCGTTAAATTTTCGTCTGCGCAAACAAGTCGAGCATCACCAGCCAGAAACCGGCCTTTCTTGCTCGTTGTCAGGGCTTGGCAGTGGCCATTGCATCGGCAAATGCACCACGGAACTCAGCGCTGTAGTTGGCCTTACAGATGTTGTTGGCGATCTTGAAGAACGGAAAGATCGTGCGGTACATCGGCGCGGTGCGGCTGAAGACAAACATCGGCCGGACGGCATCGCCAAACGCTGTCTCTTTGCGTTCCCACACCCCGGCTGTTCCCCCGACAATGCCGGAGAAATAGCTCTTGGCGTTGCCCTTGCGTTGACTGCGCTTGCTGTTCGAAGCATTGGCCTGATATCCACGCGACGTTTCGGCAGCGCCAAGGCCCGACAAGATCCGGGTCATCGTTCCTCGGGAAACGTTGCCATGCTTGTCGAGCACGTTGGGATTAGGGATCGCGAACTGGCTGGACTTCATAAAGCCACGCGCGATCAGAGCCTTTTCAAAGCGCTTATGCGGTCGTGGCCCACCCCTGACAGTCTGCTGAAGGTAGGTATCAGCGGGGATGCCAGAGGTCCAAGAGTCCTTGAAATACACCTCGGCCGGCTTGCTTTTGGTGGCCATTTTGACGAACAAGCTGTTCATCGTGGTTCGGGTTGGCCGGTCCAAGCGCTGCGCCATGACGGCCAGTTCACCCTTCTTCACACGCCGAGCCAAGCGTGTAGCGGTCAAGGCAAGCACATGCGGAATATGCTTTTTCTCCAGCTCCAGCAGCGCTTCAGACACGGGCAGCATGTTTGGCGTGATCTTGATTTTGACCATTTAGTTTTCCGCGATAGCCGAGAAACAGCTGTCTGGTGGCCCGTTGAGCGGATCATGCATGCTGCTTTACCACGCTATGAATTATGCGATCTGATACCAGCTTTCCTGGCCAGAAACTGGGTGTACAAACCGCCGGTTACATCAGCACCGATGACCGCGATTACGATGCCTAGACCGGCGGCAAGATAGAAGCTGCTCCACAGCGCCATCGCGAGCAACAGCGTAGCCATACCCAAGAGGCCAGACGCAAGAAAACGCAGCGCTACACGCTGGAGGATCTGCCGAAGACCAAGGTCAGTACCTGAGGCTCTCAACATTTCCCCAGACAAACCGGCCATGCTCAACAATACCAATAGCCAAAGGGGCACATCGGCAAGCGCCTGTTGCTCTGTGTTCATCTGTATACCTCGAATAGATCCGACCTCTATGTCACTGTCATCCGCTCGGAGCAAAGAGCCAGGCATAGGGCCGAAAACGAAAAAGCCCCGCTCGATGGCAGGGCTTATAAAAGGGTACAAAACCCCCGACTCAATGGTCGGGTTCTTGAAAGGCGTTTCGCTGCGTTCACAGCAATACACGCTGCTATAAAAACAGGTCTATTCCGCGCGGAAAAGGTTTTTTCGCAGCGTATGCGAAATTGCACCCAACTTGACCACACGATTACATTCGATCTAACCATCAGATGCATGGAATTTGCCCATCATGCTTTAACCATGATGGACAGAAAACAACGCACGTCAGGCCTGCGCGACAGGCGGCAACCGGCCGATTCTATTGAAAAAGTCGGCCATCGTTTCCACAGTAGAAAAGTACGCGCTTGAGATTGAAATCTTTACTTTGAGCAGAGGGATTCGGGGCTCAGATTTCGCATAGCGACGCGCAAAAATGGCGTTTTCAGCGGTCAGTAAGGGGCAGTCTGGAAGCACCGACTTTTTCAACAGAATCGGCCAGTAGCGGACGGTGGACAGAGTGACGGCAAATCGGTTGTGGGGAGGATCAGCTTCACAAACACGGCAGCGTTACAAAACGCAAAGCGAGCATAACCACGCGTTGCACCTCTTCATTGCCCTCGATACCAGCGAAGGCAGCAATGCACTGAGGTAGAACGATGTATGGAGTGTGACTAAAATCGTTTTTTAACGGTTGTGGTTAGACGCTCTACCAAGTGTAGAACTTGGTCAGGGTTATCGCGTCGCACGGGGTGTGCCTGCGGGTGTAAATATCATTTACGGTGCTCTTTGGGCTTCGAGGCTAGCTTGGTCTCCAACTCAAGAATCTGCCTATCAATTTCTGCCAGCAGAGCACGTAACAATTTCTGCTGTCCTCTGCAGAAGTCCAAGCGGTATAGATTTTCAGACTGCCGTCGCTCAGTAAGAAACGTTTTGAAATCGTCTTCAAGGGCAGCTACAGAGTTGACGTAAGATGTACTGGCTTCTTTGGTATTTGCTGCACCAGTCCTAGAGGTGCCAGAATAATGGATAGCGTACCTATCAATCCAACTATTGAGGCTGGTAATGTTGGTTTCGTATGGTTCGCCTTTTGAGTCCATAACAAACTTACGCTTATTAGGTTTCTCGCCAGCAGCTTTAGCTTGAGCAACATGCTCTACCCACTTTTCAAGCACCAGTCTCCTCTTCGCTTCCCGCGCCACCTTCACCGACCAAGACATATTGCCTCCCCTGCTCTGCGTTGGACCGCTCTCAACGTCCGTGAGCACAGCCCTTAAAGCGTAGCTCAAGGAGCTCGCCATGCTGAATGCCCGACTTCCTAGTCAGCAGGTGCTTTTTCACAAATATGGGGAATGTGAATCGCCCCTCATTCTGTAGACACTAATGACTGGCAGCTATTGATTGTGCTGCCTTTCGCGAAAGGCAGCAATCGGCTAATAGATTAAGCAGCTTGCCGCATTGCATCGATAGCACAATCGATCCAAGCAATGCCTGCTCTCGCCAATTCCCGCACCTTCCCTTCACTTATGCCGTAGTGCTTTCCAACCCGAACCATGGGCCATTTCGCACCGTAGTAAAGCCAAATAATATCGCCCATTTGTCGATCACGGTGTGAGAGCCGTGCAACTGCGCTATCAATAGCTCCGGCCCACTCATCAGTAATGCAATAGCTTTTGCTCGCCGACACTTGCGGCATTGCCTGACGCATTAGCGCCAAAGTCGGTGAGATGTAGATGGGGACGCCAGCCCCATCCATCCGCCACCAGCCCCACTGCTCCAGCAGGTATTCGGTATCACCCAAAGGTCGGCCCGCCGGCTTTCGAATCATCATGTTCTCAATCCCCTGTGAAATTCGTACCGCCGGCACCGCGACGGTTGTTCTGTTGGTAGTACGCGGCCGGACCAGATGCAGACGGGCCTCGCTGAAGTACTTCAATTTCGCGCTGAGCCTGCTGCAATTTGAAGCTCAATTGAGTCACCAACTCGTCCAAAGAAAGCACCAACCTGCTGCCCCGAATAACCCAACCTGAGCCATTGCAAGCAGTACAAATCAACTCATAAAACAGCCCTTTCACTACTGCTTTGCCCTTACAGGTCGGGCAAGGCTCTAGCTCGATCCGCTTCCTCTTAAAGCCAAGCCCCTGCCCTTTCTGCATGTTTTGAATCCTCTCCTATGGTTGTTTCTTGAAGGGCATCACAGGCCTTATTCTGTAAGGCCTCTAGAGGTTTACTGGAATCTCCGGATCTAACACCGGTCAACCCGTGAATCAGGGCCAAGCCCTTCTGATCTAGATGGGCGTGCCACTGCTCCAAGGCATCGCGTTTACGGCTCATCACGTCCGACTGGATGTACACCTTCACGTTATGGCCCATGGCGTGGTTGATCAGTAGCTCGCCAATCAGGTGGTCAATGCCGATATCTGCCCAACCAGTGCGCGCCAATTTGCGCAGATCGTGACTGGTCCATTCGCCCTCCCCCAACCGGGTGAAGACAGCACTGGCCTGCCCTTCACTGAGAGCCTTGCCATGCCGCGCAGGGAATAGAAACTGGCCGACATAACCCATGGCTTGCTGAGTCTCGCGATAGCGGATCAACATCTCGCGAACCTGGTCAGTTAGCGGTAGGTGATGCTCGACGCCAGTTTTGGTGTGTTGGGCCGGGATGAACCACTCGCGCTCAGCCAAACTGATATGCGACCAGCGTGTCTGCCGGGTTTCGCCTATGCGGGTACCGTGGCACAGCATCATCAGCGCCAACATGGCGTCGGCCGGCGCAGTCGACACGACTATGGACAATTGCTCCAGTAGCTGCGGCAGCTGAACGCCACGCAGCCGGCATGACTTGACTCCGACCTTAGTCTTGCTGAAGTCGCTGAATTTGATGCCTGCCATAGGGTTAGCAGTGATAAAACCAAGTTTGAACGCTTGCTGCAGCGCCTGGACCAGAAGCTTGAACACCAGCTGCACATAGCCAGTGGAGTAGCTTTCCTGCAACGGCCAGACCAGCTCGCTGTCGAGAGTGGCTTTGTTGATATCGCTAATCGGCAGATCACCCAGGCGCGGTATCAAATGACACTTGATGGCCGAGGCAGCGGTGCTCTTGCGCTTGGTGGAAAGATTACGATCACGGGCCATGCGCTCTGCGTACCAATCCAACAGTTCGCCGCTGGCAACCCACTTGGACAGCGTCGAACCTTCATTGGCGGCCACCCGCATACGCACCACCGGCAATGCAGCGACCACTTGTTTGGTGCTCAGATCAGGGAAGCCACCGATACGGTGCCAGGTGCGCTTGCTGAGAAGGTACCAGGAGCCGCGGGAGCGACTCTTCGCAAAGCGAAAGTGCAATGCCGGGTGACTGGCATCCCGTAGATCGCGGACATGCAACTTCTTGGCATTACGCTGGATCTCGGCATCCGACAGTTTCACCGTTAGGGTTTTGATCAAGGCCTTCATAGTCGGGTACCGCGTTGAGATTCCCACTCGAATGCCACACCAATACAGCCGTTTTCGCGGATGCGGTCGACACAGCGCGCACCAATGGCGTCGTTCAGTTCGGAGGGAGAAAGGTTGCTGACGATGATCGTCGGGCGGCATTGTTCGTAACGACCATTGATGATGCTGAACAGAGTGGCCAGCTCGAACTCGCTCTGTTTGGTAGCGCCGACTTCATCGAGCACCAGCAGGTCCGCGCCGATCACCTCACGCAAGATGTGCGCCTCGGACTCGCCTGAGCGATCATTGAACGTCGCCCGAATCTCGCCGATGAGCGTGCCCACCGTGCGGTAAATCGCCTTGACCATGCATTCGTTAATCAGGTGACTGACCGAGGCAATGGCCAGGTGAGTCTTGCCGGTACCGACCTTCCCCAACAGCAACATGCAGCGACCTTCCCGGCGATGCTTCGAAAAGTTGTCGACATAGTCGGTACAGGCATCCAGGGCAATCTGCTGGGCCGGATTCGACACGACGAAGTCGGCGAATGTCTTTTCCGCGAAGCGCTTCGGAATCCGGGCGCTTGAATGCTGAACCATCCGAAACTGCAGGCGCTTGCGCTCAAGCTCCTGCATGTCGCGTTTGTTGCTCGCGCAGACGGGGCAGCCAGACAGATCGCCACCCTTGAGGATGACCGCCGAGTAATCGCCATGATCAATGCAGCATGCTGGCTGACGGCCAATGACGTGGAATTTGCGGTCAATCTGAGCGCGGAGGTTAGAGACGGAAGGTGCCATTGGCGTTCTCCTTGGTGCCGGCCTTGTAATCGCGAGTGTCAAAGCCGGAATGGCGACTGGTCGGAATGGGTGCAGGGATGACTGCTTTGTCGGGGAAGATACCCGTCCATCCGTTGCTGATCGAAAGGGCCAGAACGGAATCGGGGGCTGGATGGTTCGCCAAGGCCTTGGCCTGTTGTTCGCAGCTTTTGGCGGTGAGGGGTTTGTGGATTTCCTTGCGGTGCTGGCACCAATCGCCCCAAACCTCGACGCTGACATTTTCCGGTTTGGCGGTCAGCGGGTTGAATTTTGACGACTTGCCTAGCGCGTTAGCGCCCTGATTTCCCTGATTACTGGTTACCTGATTGGTACCCTGATTACTGGTACCCTGATTTGTCGGAGATTTTTCCGACCCTCCTCGGATATTTTTCCGATCCTGTTCGGATTTTTTTCCGACCCTGCTCGGAGTTTCTTCCGAGGTAGATCGGATTTTTTTCCGACCTTCAAACACATCAGAGGTCGGATATTTTTCCGACCCGTCCAACTTCCGATTCCACTCTTTGGCCTTTTCGGTCAAACGAAACAAACTGATGTTGGAAGTGTGGGATAGCTCGATCAGCCCGGCGGTCTCGAGCCCTTTGAGAAGTCGGTACGCGGTATCTGGTTTGTCGGTGAGCAAGGGCAATTCCTCCACGATCTTTGCCTTGCTCAAGGCAAAGAAAATCCCGTTATCGGTCTTGATTGGTCTTGCCCAGCTAGGACACTCGTAGACAAACGAAAACAGCAGCGCCTGCTGAGAGTTCAACCCCCACTCCAGTGCTTTCACCTGGTTGATCGTGATCGTGAACTGCATATCAACCCTTCCCGCTTGGCGTTCGGGCTGGGCGATTCGATTTGTGCAACTCAATCAGTGCGGTCACCTCCTCGTGCCGGGCAGCCAAGTGCTTCGCGTGCAAGGCCAGAATCTCAGCGGCTTCCGCTGCAGTGATTTCTCCGTCCTCCAGCGCCAGGGCAAGAAACTGGTCAACCCGACCGCGCTTCACAGAAGTACGCAACGAGCGCTGGTGCATGTCTACGTTGTCCAACTCACCAACCTCAGGCAGGCGAACAAATACGCCGCCGTACATCGCGCAGATGTAGTCCGGCAAGAAGGTAGTTTTGGCTTCAGTCTCAAGCGTGCAGACCTCATCGTCGGTGAGGGGTCTGACACCTGCCGACTCGTAAATTCGGTTCTTGAAGCGCTTGAGATTCTCTTCGCCAAGAAAGTCAGAGGCGTATGCAAGCCCACCAGGGAATGCATTGGCAGAGGCAATGACTGCTTTGCGACGGGTGTCTAGCACTGGCGATTTCATCGTCTAGTTTTCTCTCGGCGCCGTTGCGCTCAAAGTTTGCTCATGAAATGGGCAGCATCCGGCGACGCGACCTTTTTGCGCTTTGGACCGGGAATGGTCTGAGCTCTTCAGCTGTGAAAGAGCCATCTGCGTGTTCCGTAACAAAAACGTCACGGCCTGCCTGCAGAGCTTTATTTACTGAACTTTGGGTCATACCTAACAAATTTCCGGCCTTGGTCTGCCCCTTCTCGGTAGCAAATTGGCTGAGGGTAATTTGACGCACTGTCCGATCTCCGGTGGTGTATCTGAAGCAATAATATCTCCCATGGAGCTTTTTTAATCAACTCCAAAGGAGATGGCAATGTATCTCCACCGGGAATACTCTTCGGAAATGAAAAATGACAGACGACCATTGCTTGACTGGGAAAAGACGGAGTGCGCCGCATTAAAAGCGGAGCTGGCTTCCTACAATGCGCGTGCCCCTAAAGGCGAGAAACTGACTCAAGAAGAGATCGCGCTCTCCGTAGGCATGAGCCAAGGCACGCTTAGCAGTCACTTGAATGGTAACCGTGCGCTCAACAAGGAAATGGCAGCTGAGATAGCTAAAATGCTTGGCATACCCGTAGAGCGGTTTAGCCCCCGGATCGCGAAAGAAATCTCTGATTTAGCGATTGCTGCCAATGCTGTTCCATCAGTCGAATCATTGCAGTCAAACGTCGAGCCAGGCCCGCCAATTATCAGCTCTCCTCGTCGAATCGATATTGTTGGAACAGCGCAACTCGGTCACGAAGGCTACTGGACAAGTCTTGACCAGGCTGCTGGCTGGGTTGAGACCTACTCCAGAGATGAGGACGCCTATGCACTCCGACTGAAGGGTGACTCGATGGCTCCGGCAATTCGTAGTGGCTGGATCGCCGTTTGCGAGCCCAATCACCGACTAGTGCCTGGTGAGTATGTGATGATCACCACTACCGATGGCCAAAGCATGGTCAAAGAACTTCTCTTCGAAACCGACGAAGACGTCAGCCTCATGTCGATAAACACGGCATACGGTGAACGACTGACGATCGCTCGGTCTGATATCGAGAATATTCATTACGTAGGGGCGATCCTTGCCCCCAGTAAAGTATTGGGCAGAATCTAAATCTGATCCGTTCAATTTGCCCCCCTGATGCCTCCCTCCTAAAGCCCGCCAACAGCGGGCTTTTTTATTAAATGATTGTTTTTAATCATTAATATTTAGCGCTAACAAGGCAAACCGCTCAGTGTATATCCATACACAAATGGAGCAGTGCTATGGCAAAACCACAAAACAAACCAACATTGCCGGACTCATTTGAGCTTCTCGGTCTCCGCATCCAAAAAATCATCAGCGCCCCAACCGCCCAGAAACGAAAGACAGCCGTCATTCGTAAAACCTCAGATGAATGCCCACGAGATTGGAAGCGACTCCTTGAGGACATAGCCGATACCGAACACGTAACGTTGAGCCCAGAAGAAGACGACGCCATCCGTGTCTCCTGGAGACTGCCAGCCAATATTTGATCGCCATAAAAACTCGCGCAATGCGGGTTTTTTTATAGCCATCGGAATATTTATCTCCTGTGGAGTTGACTTAAATAGCTCCACGGGAGATATTTAAGCCGTTGCCACGAAATAGACCGGCGACGCGGGATCTCCCGCTGCTCTTTAACAACCTCACAGATACAAGGCTGTCACCAGCAAAAAGACTAACGCACCCGGCGTGGACGACTCCTACCTAAGTGCGCCGTATCTGAGTCCCGCTGACAGCCCAAACAAATTTCACTACATGGCCTTGGCAACAGGGCCATGTGGGAAATCCCCTCCCCTGTATGAGGAAACACCATGTTCGGAATGAAAAAACTCTTCGGAAAACAAGTCGGCAACGCCCAGGCCGAAATGAAGAAGGTCGTTAACCGCGACTTGATGCAGGCCATTGTCGGTGGCGGCCTATTGGTCGCTGCGGCTGATGGTGAGATTGAAGCCAGCGAGGTTTCCAAGCTGGATGAGTTGATTCGCTCCAACCCGAATTTGACGCACTTCGGCAGTGAGATCACCGAAACCATCAATCGTTTTACAGGTCAGTTGAACGCCAACTTTCAAGTAGGTCGATTGGCGATCAAACGAGAACTGGCCGACATCAAAAACGTTCCGGCCGACGCGGAGGAAGCCTTCGTCAACATTCTTGCCGTTGCCCAGGCTGATGGTCAGATCGAGCCAGCAGAGCTGGTGGTGCTCAAGGAAATTGGCATGCACTTCGGTCTGCGCCTGGCTGACTACGGTATCGAGGCGTGAAGTACGCGACAAAGGTTCTGCTGATCCTACTGGCACTGATCGTCGGCTGCATGTTGCTGAGCAACGTAGCCTCTCGGGCCACTTGCTCCTACTACGGCTTCCAGACTGACCGAGAGACCCGCTACGCCGCCTTTGTTGGCTGCATGGTTCAGGTTGACGGTGCGTGGTTTCCCCGTAATGAAATCCGCGTAATGCAATGACGTTTCACTGATGCCGCTTCTTGCAAGGCGGCATTGGGAAACCCACTCACGCAAGGAAATGGATAATGCTGATTTTGACTCGCAAAGAAGGCGAAAGCATCAACATAGGCAACAACATCACGATCACAGTGCTGGGGGTTAGCGGCAAACAGGTACGTATCGGAACTAGCGCACCAAAGGATGTCCAGGTGCATCGAGAAGAAATCACCCAGCGCATTCAGGCGGGTTTGTCGAAGTCCGCGATGGCACCACCTGCGATCACTTAAGCAGGTCTTTGTGACGCAAATATTGGCCCGGTTCCGATCGGGCTTTTTTACGCCTGCAATTTATCAAGCAGCCCCCTTCCCTGCCCAATGGCCACCAGCAGGTGGCCGGACTGCTGATGAATACACCTAACCGACTCCGAGGGATCAACCATGCATCCATCGTTTCAAGAGCGCATCGATGACCTCGGTGCGCCGCTGCAAGAATCAAGTGCCGTCCGGGTCGGGTACTTCGCCCGTATTGGACAACCAGCCCCAGCCAAACCGGTGCGCTACCAAATCGCCGGCGGAAGCTTCGGCATGTACCAGATTAAAGACCTCACCACTGGCAAGACTTGCGCCTTCCGTAGTACCTACAAGGCCGCTCATGACCTTGCCATGCAGTTCGAAGCAAAGGCCAATCGCCAAATTGCGGTGACGCTATGAAAAAGCGAAAGCCCAATAACATGCGTACCCGGTTAGAGCGAGCGAGCCGGGCACTGCTCAATGCCAATCACGTCGCGGTGGTCCACATCGACCCCAGCGGACGCCAAGGGATGATCAACAGAAAGAGCTGCAAGAGCATCCCGCCAGGACAACGCATGGCCGAAGCAGTCTGCGACTTTGCCCATCGCTGGACGATCTATGTCAGCGTCCAGTGTCGAGATCAGCGCGGCCATCGCTACACCAAATCGGTAGAGGTCGCCCCTCAAGGCAACTATCTGGCCGCCCACCTCGAAGACGTGATTGAGGACACCTACAAAACCCTGGTCGCCGAGAGCAATCCGAATCATCGAGTCGCGTCGGGCTGGATCGCCATCCCTACCGAGATATCGCTGACTGAAGAACAGGCCGCCCGGGTGTTTGACGCCGCGGGTGTCTGGAGTCAACAGAGGGCTGCATGAGACGAATCAACAACCAGGTGCGACAGCGCCGACGACAGACATGGCTGGATCTACCGGCCCACGGAATTGAAGAGACAGGCCATGGCCGAGGAACAACAGTTGCCGACAGCGGAAGCCAGCAAGAAGCGCCAGAAGGACGCGGCCAACAACGCCGCGCTGGGCATCGAGAAACTCTAACCCACCAGATCTTTAACCCCATCTTTGACAGCTTATTTAGCATCCGGAAAAAGAATTAATATTTCTTCATTCTGACCGAACGCCTCTAAATCCAACTCAACTGCATGCATAGGATCAAGCAACAGCTCTGGATCCAAATTATCGAACAACGCGTGCTTATAGATGAATCGCTGAAATTTTTCACCCCTAGGTGAAAGTGAATTGTAAAACAAAATAACCAGTTCATAATCAGACAGCAACGACCGCACTACTAATCCAAAGTTAGCATCACCTTTGTAATTAGAACTTTCGACAAAACGAAAAACCGAATATAAGCTTCGAAAATAAAGACTCAAATCTGCGCGAGCGATTTGATATAGAAGTTCGTATGAAACGGCATGCGTTGCATCTGAACCATCAACGGACAAATGCTCCTGTATAGCACGGAGGCTTTCAGACCAGTCTCTAAAACAGTCGCGACCGCGCGCAATCACTTCGTTGGTTGACCTGTTTTGCAAATCGAAGTTCCGCACCACTTCTTGCTGCTGCTCTAGCATGCTATAAAATTGCGACTCAACCTGTTGATTTGCAATCTGGGCACGAGTTTCAGACAAATCTTTCCTCTGAAAAAGAAGTGTAATCAGTACGCCGGAGAATGCGAGCCCGGAAAAAAGGGCGTTCAACGTGCCAAAACTATCCCCGAATACACCATCTCTAACCCTATCCGGTACATTTAAAAAAGGAATATTCCACAGTAAAACAACCAGATAACTACCATATATGGTGAATACTGCACATAAGACGACTGCAACTCTGCAATAGCTAGCGAGCTTATCTCCAAGACTATTGGCATGTATAAGCAAGCGATAGCCTAAAAAAATAAAACCAGTCAAAAGCAGGCAGTAAAAATACCCGCTTGCACTCGAAAAAGATGAATTCAAAAATATATCTGAATACTGATCTGATGCTCCCGCGACCCCCATCAAATTACTGTGTCCAAGAGTCTCGGTATTTATATCAAACCAACTCACTTTAACAACTCCCCTGTCCGCGTTCTCGGCGCGCTCAATTTAAAACAGATCTAATACAGCATCCTAACCCAAAGTGCCACTATTCCGCATCCGGACACGGAGGCGGCGAGGATCCCCTATGTCCGCACAACAGAATTTGCCTCAGTTCATCCACCGCCAGCCAAGCATGGGCTTGCCGTTCGAAAAAGAACTGGTAGTTGACCTGTTCGCCGGTGGCGGCGGCGCTAGCACCGGGATAGCCCGGGCGTACCGGGAGCCGGATGTCGCGGTAAACCACAATCCTATCGCCCTAGCTGTTCACCGCGCCAACCACCCGCGGACGGCCCACTATGTCGCGGACGTGTTCGAGGTGGATCCGGTCCATGCCACCGGCGGCCAGCCGGTTGGCATTCTCTGGGCCTCGCCGGATTGTCGGCATCACAGTAAGGCCAAGGGCGGTGCACCGCGTGACCGTGGGGTTCGCGGGCTCGCCTGGGTGGTGGTTCGCTGGGCGCATGCCACCCGGCCGCGCCTGATGTTTCTGGAGAACGTCGAGGAGTTTTGCGACTGGGGGCCGATCGATGAGGAAGGCCAGCCAATCAGGGCCGAACGCGGGCGCACCTTCAATTCATTCATTGCCGCGCTCAGCACCGGGCTGGCGGCCGATCACCCCGACATGCCAGAGATCCTGCAATCGATCGGCGAATACGTGCCGGCGGAAAGTCTGGTGCGCGGCCTCGGCTACAACGTCGAATGGCGCGAGCGCATCGCGGCCAACGCCGGTACCCCGACCATCCGCAAGCGTCTGTACCTGGTGGCCCGCAGCGACGGCAAGCCGATCGTCTGGCCAGCGCCAAAACGCCATAAAGTGCCGACGGCGAAACAGCAGCCATGGCGCACCGCTGCCGAGTGCATCGACTGGAGCAACCTCGGTCGCACGATATTCCGCGAAAAGCCGATGGCGGTGAACACCATGCGCCGCGTGGCCAAGGGCTGCTGGCGCCATGTGCTGACCAGCACGAAACCATTCATTGTCCCGATGCGCGGCACATCGCAAGCCCATACCAGCACCCACGGCGTCGACGAAGCACTGTCGACCATCAGCGCCGGCGGTACCCATCACGCACTTGTGCAGCCCGTAGCGGCGCCGTTCCTCACGGAGTGCGCCAACGGTTCAGCCCAGCGCAACTTCGATGTGCAGGAACCGCTGCGCACCCAGGTCGCTCAGGTTAAAGGTGGCCACTTCGCAATGGCGGCCGCGAACATGGTGACACTGCGAAAAGGCTCAATCGGAGCTGAAATAACCGAGCAACTCAACGTGGTGGCCACCAGCACCGGTCACCATGCGGTATCAGCTGCGTTCTTCGAGCAGGCGAACGGCGGTTACTACAAAGGCGGCGGCCGTTCGGCCTTCGACCCCATCTCTACCCTCTGCCAATCCGGCGCCAATCAGCGATTGGTGAACGCCTACCTGGTGAAGTACTACGGCAACGAGAAGGACGGCATATCGCTCACCGAACCGATGCACACCCTGCCGACAAAGGACCGGGTTGCACTGGTTGAGGTGGTGCAGGTGCCGGACACGCTTACGCCGGAGCAAATGGAAGGCGCCCGCCGCTGCGCCGCATTCATGCATGAGCATCTGCCGGAGCACTTCAAAGATCCGGCCGAAATGGTAATGGTCGGTGGCTATGTGCTGGTAGACATCACCCTGCGCATGCTGCAGCCGCCAGAGCTGAAAGCTGCGCAAGGCTTCGACAAGGACTACATCATTGATCGCGGGCTGTTCGTCGACCCTGTGACAGGTGCCGAAGAGTGGCGCGACATCAACAAAACTGACCAGGTGAGGCTGATCGGCAACAGCGTTTGCCCGGATGAGGCCGAGGCATTGGTCAGTGCCAACGCCGCCGACATTATCGAGCTATACCAGCGCCTCGCGGCATAACCCCTCCTCTCACTGCCTCCGTTTAAAACGCGAGCAAGGCAACGCTTGGCATGGAGAAACATCATGGAATCCGAAATTCTCTCAGACGAAGAACTCACGGATCTCACCGGCTACAAGGCTAGGGCTTACCAGAGGCGCTGGCTGGTGGATCGTCAATGGGTGTTCGTTGAAAGCAGGGGCAAGCGGCCACTGGTTGGCCGGATGTACGCCCGCATGAAGCTGGGCATGATCTCCCCGGCCATTGCCAATCCCAGCCCTCCTCCTACGGCGCCGGCATGGACGCCCGACTTTTCGCGAGTGAACTGATATGCGCCCCCGCAATACGGAAAATCACCACCTCCCCCCTCGGATGTATCAGCGGTCTCGAAAGCGTAAAAGCGGCCAGGTATGGACCGCGTACTACTACCGCGACCTCTTAGGGAAGGACATCCCGCTGGGAAAGGATCTGGATAAAGCGAGGATCAAGTGGGCGGAACTTGAAGCCAAAGAGAAACCCTTGGACTTGCGCACCATGAAAGGAGTATTCGACCGGTATATCCGCGACATCATTCCGAAGAAGGCCGCTCGTACGCAGAAAGACAACATGGCCGAGATCAAGCAGCTCCGCCCCATGTTCGACAGTGCTCCGATCGACTCAATCACTCCAGCAACAATCGCTGGCTACCGAGATGCTCGGACGGCAAAGGTCCGAGCCAATCGGGAGATCGCGACCCTTTCCCACGTATTCAACATGGCGCGGGAGTGGGGCCTGACGGAAAAGGAAAATCCCTGCCAGGGTGTGCGCAAGAACAAGGAGGTGCCGCGGGACTATTACGCAAATGATGTGGTGTGGGATTCGGTTTACAAGAAGGCAGCTCAGGAGCTGAAAGATGCGATGGACCTGGCCTATCTGACCGGGCAGCGGCCGGCAGACGTCCTGGTGATGAGAAAGGATGATGTCGAAGGTGGCTATTTGATGGTGCAGCAGAACAAGACACACAAAAAGCTTCGCATCCAGGTGATTGCAGGAGGTTCGGCAAACACTTTGGGCAAGCTGATCGCACAGATAACCGAGCGCAACACTGGGCATGTTTCGAATTACCTGATCGTCAGCCGTCATGGAAAGCGGATGACCGCGACGATGCTGAGAAAGCGCTGGGACATGGCACGAGAGAAGGCTAGGTTGGCTGCTGTCGAGATAGGCGACGAACTGCTGGCAGTGAAGATCGGTGGATTTCAGTTCCGGGACATCAGGCCGAAGGCTGCTTCGGAAATCTCCGATGTCGGCGAAGCGAGTCTGCTGCTTGGGCACACGAAAGGCGACATTACCGAACGGGTTTACCGCCGAGTCGGCGCCATTGCCAAGCCATCAAAATAGCCTGAGAAACAGTTCCAGAACTCAAAGCGGGCCCCTTGTAGAATGCGGTCTGTAGAGGTGCTGAAGAATAAAAGTAATGGAACGGAAAACCGCTGCACGCCCTAGCCTGATTGACTTTAAATATCGGTCTTGAAAACCGTCGACTGTAACAGGTCCATGAGTTCGAATCCCATCGCCTCCGCCATATTTGTACCGACAAAGCCCTGATTATTCAGGGCTTTGTCGTTTCTGGGGTTTGGGAATCGGTGCTGCTTTTCAGAGCCGTTACAAAACCATTTGGTAACCCCTCGACCAAGCTGAAAGCGCCGCTATAGGGAAAAGGTCGCCAGCTGACCTTCTTGACCGGCAGTAAACGGCTGTGGATTCAGCCGGTCGCGACAGGCAGTAATCATCCGATCCGCTCTTCCCGCAGAGATCTCGCGGCCCTCGGCCCGAAACCTTCTCGGCCGCTTAAACCTTCCAGGCAATCCCCATCCGTTGCTGCTTTAGCAGAATCCTCAAAAAAACAAAATGATTCCACCTGGCCAATTCGTGACCGATTGGTATTCGCTGTGAACGCTAAATTGGCACGTGTCGATATCAGGCAAGGAGGCGGCGTGAACAGGTAACTGAATTATCGAACAAGCCGGGTAAGGTGGCGCCTCTTTTCATGGAAATAACCACATCGCGACGATGGGTTTGATAAGTACGGCAGCGTTTGAAGGGTGCCACTTTCAGGAAGCGGCAGCAGGAAACGATGATGATCCGTTGCCCCCATCACTTCGCTTAAATGTCGATCAGCAGAGAAAAAAAACCCGATGATTAGCCCGAGCTCCAAGGATTCGAATGGCCAATTGGCACAGGGCTTCAAGCCTCGTCACGTAACAATGCTGTCAATCGCCGGGATTATCGGCGCCGGTTTATTCGTTGGCTCAGGACATGCCATTGCAGCTGCTGGCCCGGCCGTCCTGCTGGCCTACCTATTCTCAGGCCTGCTTGTGGTTCTGGTCATGCGTATGCTCGGTGAAATGGCGGTGGCCAACCCGGACACAGGCTCGTTCTCCACCTATGCCGACCAGGCAATAGGTCGTTGGGCAGGCTTCACCATCGGTTGGCTGTACTGGTGGTTCTGGGTACTGGTGATCCCTATCGAAGCACTGGCCGCCGGCCATGTGTTGAACCAGTGGTTTCCCCAGATCGATGCCTGGCTGTTCGCCCTGGTGTCGATCATTGCGTTGGTGATCACCAATCTGTTCAGTGTCTCCAAGTACGGCGAATTCGAATTCTGGTTTGCCATGGCCAAGGTGGTGGCAATCATCGGTTTCATCGGCGTGGGTTTTGCCGTGTTGATGGGCTGGGTGCCCGAACGGGAGGTCAGCGGCTTGAGCGGCCTGATGGCCGAGCATGGCGGATTTGCCCCCAACGGCCTGTCGGCGGTAGTCGGCGCTTTCATCACCATCATGTTCAGCTTCATTGGTACTGAAGCGGTCACCATCGCCGCCGCCGAATCCGACAATCCCTCGCAGAACATTGCCAAGGCCACGCGTTCGGTGATTTGGCGCATCGGCGTGTTCTACCTGTTGTCGATTTTCGTGGTCATCTCCGTGGTGCCCTGGAACGATCCGCTGCTCGCCCAGGTAGGCTCCTACCAACGGGCACTGGAGATCATGAACATTCCCCACGCCAAGTTCATGGTGGACGTGGTGGTGCTGATCGCCGTGGCCAGTTGCATGAACTCCTCGATCTACATTGCTTCGCGCATGCTGTACTCGCTGGGTCGTCGTGGCGATGCGCCGAAGGCGCTGAAGGCGACCTCCTCCGAGGGCGTGCCGCGTGCAGCAGTCATCGCCAGCACCGTGCTGGGCGCGGCGATCACCGTGTGGAGCTACTTCATGCCCGCCGGGCTGTTTAACTTCCTGCTGGCCAGCTCCGGCGCGATTGCCCTGCTGGTGTACCTGGCCATTGCGGTGTCGCAACTGCGCATGCGCCGGATGTTGCGTCGGCAGAACGTTGAGCTGACCTTTCGCATGTGGCTGTTTCCATGGCTGACCTGGCTGGTGATTGCGTTCATTTGCGCAGCGCTGGCAGTCATGATGATCACCCCGGAGCACCGTACCGAAGTCAGCACAACCATTGGCCTGGCGCTGGCGATTTCCTTTATCGGCCTTGTGACGTCGCGTCACCCTGCGCAGGCTGCGAGGGTGACGTCAGTGGGATAAACCAAGGAGGTATTTGCGCCAAACCTACTCCCTACGCCAAGGCTGGGGAGTATTACCAGCTCCTGCGTCTCAGGCCGTAATCGCTCTCTGTGAGGACATGACCACGATGTCATCGAACTCCACCGTGTCCGACGGTACGACTCAATCCGTTGGTTTTCTGCTGCTGGATAAATTCACACTTATTTCCCTGGCGTCCGCAGTAGAGCCACTGCGCATGGCCAATCAGTTGTCGGGACGAGAGCTATATCGCTGGCATACGTTCAGCCCCGATGGAGAGCCTGTCTGGGCCAGTGACGGCGTGCCGATCACTCCGGATGCTTCGTGGAACAATCCATTAGTGGCGGACACTGTAATCGTGTGCGGTGGTGTTGGAATCCAGAACGTGATTACCCGCGAGCACATTACCTGGCTGCAAGCATTGGCGCGTCAATCCAGACGGTTGGGAGGTGTGTGCACCGGTAGCTGGGCGCTCGCCAAAGCCGGGCTGCTCGACGGCTACGAGTGCAGCGTGCATTGGGAATTTTTGGCCGCCATGCAGGAGGCTTTCCCACGAGTCAGCATCAGCGCGAGTCTCTTCACCCTGGACCGAAACCGATTCACAAGCTCCGGGGGAACAGCGCCGCTGGACATGATGCTGCACCTGATTGGTCGCGATCATGGTCGTGAATTATCCGCAGCCATCTCTGAGATGTTTGTTTACGAGCGCATACGCAACGAACAGGACCATCAGCGGGTTCCGCTCAGGCATGTGCTGGGAACTCATCAGCCTAAGTTGCAGGAGATCGTCGCGTTGATGGAAGCCAATCTCGAGGAACCGATCGACCTGGATAACCTTGCAGAATACGTTGATCTGTCACGTCGACAGCTGGAACGGCTATTTCAGAAATACCTTCACTGTACGCCGTCACGCTACTACTTAAGGTTACGTCTTATTCGAGCGCGACAACTGCTTAAGCAAACATCATTGTCGATCATTGAGCTGGCGTATGTATGCGGTTTCGTGTCCACACCACACTTTTCCAAGTGCTATCGCGAGTACTTTGGTGTTCCACCTAGCGACGAGCGTTCCGGCTCTGAAATTCGTCGAAAACCGGCAACGCTCGCGACTACACAGCAGTCATCAACTAAACCACTGACAGCGCTCGACCAGGCACGAAACGAATCGACTTTTGCCAGTGTTCGAATGATTGATCGTTTCGACTTGGCGCAATCGTGCTGACAGGACGTCCCTGCCACCCCATTCATCCGTAGTGCATGGGTTTACTCAATAAGATCACGCAGGAGATTTGACGTGCACATTGGTGTTCCTCTCGAAACCCAGACCGGTGAAACACGGGTTGCTGCAACCCCGGAAACCATCAAGAAGCTGATCGGCCAGGGCCATAAGGTCACTGTACAAAGCGGCGCCGGCATTAATGCCAGCGTTGTCGACAGTGCCTATGAAGCGGCAGGCGCAAGCATTGGCAGCGCCAACGATGCGTTTGCTGCCGAGCTGATTCTGAAGGTGGTCGCGCCCAGCGACAGCGAGCTCGCCCTGATCAAGAGCGGCACCGTAGTGGTGGGCATGCTCAATCCGTTCAGCAATGAAACCATCGCCAAAATGGCCGAATGCGGCATTACCGCCTTTGCCCTGGAAGCCGCGCCGCGCACCTCCCGCGCCCAGAGCCTGGACGTACTGTCGTCGCAAGCCAACATCGCCGGCTACAAGGCTGTGTTGCTGGCCGCGCACTACTACCCGCGTTTCATGCCAATGCTGATGACCGCTGCGGGCACCGTGAAAGCGGCCCGCGTGCTGATCCTCGGTGCCGGCGTGGCCGGCTTGCAGGCCATCGCTACCGCCAAGCGCCTGGGGGCGGTGATCGAAGCGTCTGACGTGCGTCCTGCGGTAAAAGAACAGATCGAATCCCTCGGCGCCAAGTTCGTCGACGTGCCTTACGAAACCGATGAAGAGCGCGAATGCGCCGTCGGTGTCGGCGGTTACGCCCGCCCGATGCCGGCCAGCTGGATGCAGCGCCAGGCCGCGGCCGTGCACGAACGCGCCAAGCAGGCGGACATCGTTATCACCACCGCGCTGATTCCGGGCCGCAAGGCGCCGACGCTGCTCAGCGCGCAAACCGTGGCCCAGATGAAACCGGGTTCGGTGGTCATCGATCTCGCGGCCGCCCAGGGCGGCAACTGCCCGCTGACCGTGGCCGACCAGGTGGTCGTCGAAAATGGCGTGACCATCGTGGGCCCGACCAACCTGGCCAGCGCCGTGGCGGCTGACGCTTCGGCGCTGTACGCCCGCAACCTGCTGGACTTCATGAAACTGTTGTTCGATAAAGAAGGACAACTGGTGATCAACCTTGAAGACGATATCGTCGCCGCGTGCCTGATGTGCCGCGACGGCCAGATCGTGCGCAAGAACGGCTGAGGATAAAAACAATGGAAGACATGCTGATCTCTGACGGTATCTACAACCTGATCATCTTCGTGCTGGCGATCTATGTCGGTTACCACGTGGTCTGGAACGTCACGCCTGCGCTGCACACCCCGTTGATGGCGGTGACCAACGCGATCTCGGCGATCGTGATCGTCGGCGCCATGCTGGCAGCGGCCTTGACCGTGACGCCACTGGGCAAGACCATGGGCACCCTGGCCGTGGCCCTGGCCGCGGTCAACGTATTCGGTGGCTTTTTGGTCACCCGCCGCATGCTGGAAATGTTCAAGAAGAAAGCGCCGGCAAAAGCTCCGGCCGCCAAAGCTGAAGCAGTCAAGGCCGAGGTGCAGCAAGCATGAGCATGAACCTGGTTACTTCCCTGTATTTGATCGCCTCGGTCTGCTTCATCCAGGCGCTCAAGGGCCTCTCGCACCCCACCACGTCGCGTCGCGGCAACCTGTTCGGCATGCTCGGCATGGGCCTGGCGATCCTCACCACGGTCGGCCTGATCTACAAACTCGGTGCCGAACTGGCCCAGGACGGTATCGTCTACGTGATCATCGGCCTGCTGATCGGCGGCACCGCCGGTTCGATCATGGCCAAACGCGTTGAAATGACCAAGATGCCGGAGCTGGTCGCCTTCATGCACAGCATGATCGGCCTGGCCGCGGTGTTCATCGCCGTGGCTGCCGTGGTCGAGCCGCAGTCGCTGGGCATCGTCAAGCAACTCGGTGACGCGATCCCGGCCGGTAACCGCCTGGAACTGTTCCTCGGTGCCGCCATCGGTGCAATCACCTTCTCCGGCTCGGTGATCGCCTTCGGCAAGCTGTCGGGCAAGTACAAGTTCCGCCTGTTCCAGGGCGCACCGGTACAGTTCAGTGGCCAGCACAAGCTGAACCTGCTGCTGGGCCTGGCCACACTGGGCCTGGGCGTGACGTTCATGCTCACCGGCGACTACACCGCTTTCGGCGTGATGCTGGCGTTGGCCTTCGTGCTCGGCGTGCTGATCATCATCCCGATCGGCGGCGCGGACATGCCCGTGGTCGTGTCGATGCTCAACAGCTACTCCGGCTGGGCAGCGGCGGGCATCGGCTTCTCGCTGAACAACTCGATGCTGATCATCGCCGGTTCGCTGGTAGGTTCGTCCGGTGCGATCCTCTCGTACATCATGTGCAAGGCGATGAACCGCTCCTTCTTTAATGTGCTGCTCGGTGGCTTCGGCAATACGGCGGACGCGGCCGGCCCGGCGGGTTCGAAAGAAGCCCGTCCGGTGAAGTCCGGTTCGGCCGACGACGCGACCTTCCTGCTGACCAACGCCGACACCGTGATCATCGTGCCGGGCTACGGTCTGGCGGTGGCACGTGCTCAGCACGCGCTGAAAGAGCTGACCGAGAAGCTGACCCATCGCGGCGTGACCGTGAAGTATGCGATCCACCCGGTTGCCGGCCGTATGCCCGGCCACATGAACGTGTTGCTGGCCGAGGCCGAAGTGCCTTACGACCAGGTGTTCGAGATGGACGACATCAACTCCGAGTTCGGCCAGGCCGACGTGGTACTGGTGTTGGGCGCCAACGACGTGGTCAACCCGGCCGCGAAGAACGATCCGAAATCGCCGATTGCCGGCATGCCGATCCTCGAAGCGTTCAAGGCCAAGACCATCATCGTCAACAAGCGCTCGATGGCCAGCGGCTACGCCGGCCTGGACAACGAACTGTTCTACCTGGACAAGACCATGATGGTGTTCGGCGACGCTAAAAAGGTCATCGAAGACATGGTCAAAGCCGTCGAGTAACCCTCTGCGCAACACTGAAATGACGCGCCCTCCCCTATCCTGCGAACGTTATGCTTTCGCAGGACAGGGGTGAAGATTTATAGACGAACGCTGGCAAAGGTTGACTCGTTACGTGCCTGGCTCAACGCTGACATCGAACCGGCCAGCGGCGACAGCACCAATGCTTGCGGCAGCGGTATCATCGCCACCTGCTGCGTGGTATTGGAGCCGACGCGCTCGTCACGCGGCGGAATGCCGAAGTACTCGCGGTAGCACTTGGAGAAGTGCGGCGTGGACACAAAGCCACAGATCGACGCCACTTCGATGATCGACATCGGCGTTTGCTTGAGCAACTGGCGCGCGCGAACCAGGCGCAGTTTCAGGTAGTAACGCGACGGCGAGCAGTGCAGGTACTTCTGGAACAGGCGTTCGAGCTGACGACGGGATACGTCGACATACACCGCCAGTTCGTCCAGGTCGATCGGTTCTTCGAGGTTGGCCTCCATCAACGCGACGATTTCCTGCAGCTTCGGTTGATTGGTACCGAGCATGTGCTTGAGCGGCACGCGCTGGTGATCCTGTTCGTTGCGGATGCGCTCGTAGACAAACATTTCCGAGATCGCGGCGGACAGTTCACGCCCGTGATCGCGGCTGATCAGGTGCAGCATCATGTCCAGCGGCGCGGTACCGCCGGAGCTGGTGAAGCGGTTACGGTCGAGGGTGAACAAACGGGTACTCATTACTATCCGTGGGAAAGCTTCCTGCATCGCCGCCAGGCACTCCCAGTGCACACTGCAATCGAAACCATCGAGCAGTCCGGCGCAAGCCAGGGCCCAACTGCCGGTGCAGACCGCACCGAGTCGGCAAGCCTTGCGGGCCTGGCTTTGCAGCCAGGATACGTGTTCACGGGTAACGGTGCGCTGGATGCCGATACCACCGCAAACGATGACGGTATCCATCGGCGGGGCTTTGTGCATGGAGGCGTCAGGGGTGATTTGCAGGCCATCACTGGCCCAGACCTGGCCGCCATCGACGGTGAGGGTGGTCCAGCGATACAGCTCGCGACCGGACAACTGGTTGGCCATCCGCAGCGGTTCTACAGCGGACGCCAGAGAAATCAGCGTGAAATTGTCCAGCAACAGAAAGCCGATGGATTGAGGCGCACGGTTCTGGGGTTGGGCCCCGGAGTTGAACGTCGTCATCGCGGTATCTCCTCACACAAAGCGGGTGATTGGCCTCAGGCAAAGGCTCTTTTTATACCCCCATCCAAAAGTGGGTGGGTTTGTTCCTATTCAACCTGCAAAGGTCATACCCAATTACCTATGGTTGAACGGATCCAAAAACGACATCGCCCAATGTCTCTACGCTGAGGGTTTGCAGGGCGGGAGCCATAAGGAAAACGCTTGATTTTGAGCCTGTGCTTATCAAGCTTGTGCACATTCGTAGCACATACGCGAGAGATGTCTATAAACGACGACTTATTTGTCACCGACACTCACATGTCGGTTTTTGAAAACAATAATGACCAGTGCCCCGATTTTGGGCTGACACAAGCGTCATGCGCTATAAAAGTGATCTGCGACCGGTTGAATCCACAACCCATAGCTGCCTTTCAAAAGTGGTTGAAATTCGGCCATCAGGATGACCGTTCAGCCGTGCAGATAAGCCGGCAAGCCTTACCTGCCCGATTGCCGGGTAAGCAAGTGGATTAGCACATCATCGTCGATTTCGAAGACCACTGACTTTGCGTCGATTTCCGTTAGGAACTCACGACTACTCACTAACGTCAAATGGCGACCTCTGATGAGGCCGCCATTTTTCAGCTGATTTGATCAGTTGCCGTTTGGCATCGACAAGTTGATGCCTTCTTTTTTCAGGGCATCACGCACGGTTTGGAATTTCTGGTACTGCGACAGCTCGATCGGCCCGTCATAACCCATGCTTTGCAATTTGCGTGGCGGGTAATCGACGTAGGTTTTCATTAGCTTCATGATCGCCGCCGAGATCGGCACCATAGTCCAGGTACGCTCAGTAAAGTTGTTCATGAAGAGGTCATAGCGCTCTTGCGGGTCTTGCCACAAATCAAAGACTTGCGGCACGGTGGCCACGTATTTTATTGCGCCTTTCCATCCTAGATTAGTGTCCACGGCCAGACCACCGGTTGCCGCGCCATCATCGCCGCGCAGGTTGAATACGGCCTTATAGTTTCCGACACGGGCCGCACCCGGGGACAATTCGTTCTCAGTGAAATAGAACCACTCCTTGCGCGGTGAAGGGCCGTTGCCAGTGAGTACTGGCGTCATATCATAGCTGTCGAAGAGGATTGGCTGACCCTCGCGATCTTTCTCGGGCAACTTCACGCCAGCCACAGAGGCGAACGTCGCCATCAAATCCAGGCCACCGAGAATCTCGTGGTTTTTCGTGTCCGGCTTGATCTTGTCTGGCCAGACGGCAATGGCTGGTACCCGATTACCCCCCTCACGCACTGTACCCTTGGTCCCGCGAAATGGGGTGTAGCCGGCATCCGGATAAACATCCTGCCAGGCCCCGTTGTCAGTGGTGTAAACCACCAGCGTGTTTTTATCCAGGCCGAGTGCCTTGAGCTTGTCCATGATGCGGCCGATGTGAGTATCGAGTTCGACGACAGAGTCGGCGTACTTGGACTTGGACATGGACTTATGAATGAACTCCGGTGCTGGCATGTTCGGCTGGTGCACTTTCATGAAGTTGACGTTGATGAAAAACGGCTTGTCCGATTTGGCCGCGGTGTCTAGAAACTCCAACGCAGCTTTTTCGACATAGTTGTCAAAGAACGGTATGCCGACCACGCCAGGTTTGCCGTCCACCACAGGTGTGTCCACGTACTGACCATTGACCTTGAACTCTTCGACCGGCTTTTCACCTGCCTTGCCGGACAACGCGCCTTTGGTGACCTTTTCAAACATCGCACGGGTTTCCGGATCCATGTCGGGGAACCATGTCGGGTCTGCGTAGGTGTAGGCATTGAGGTGATACAGGCCGACGTATTTCATCACGTCATAACCTTGAGCATTGGGAAGGGCATAGTCGGCTTCACCCAAATGCCATTTGCCAGTGAAATAAGTGTCGTAGCCACCGGTTTTCAGCACCGATGCCAGCGTCCATTCGGCGGCGGGCAAGCCACCGCCCTGGCCCTGGAAGGCCACGGTGGTCATGCCGCTACGATTGGGGATGCGCCCGGTTTGCATGGCCGCCCGACCAGGCGTGCAGCTTGGTTGCGCATAAAAAGAGTAAAAAGTAACACCTTCTGCCGCCAGCTCATCAATACTGGGCGTAGGCATGCCGCGACCAACCCCACCGCCGTAGGGACCCAAGTCGCCATAGCCGGTGTCGTCGGAGACGATAAACAGGATATTGGTTTTTTCCGTTTGAGCGGCGTGAGCAAGCCCGTTCAATGACAATAGTGCAGCAAACACGACAGACAGCTTGAAACGATCCGATAGCTTGTCCATACCAGCAATCCTCGTTGTTTCATTGTGTTGGCAACCTGGTGATGAGTGCACAACTACATTGACACTTGGTGCGTTGACCACCGAGTAATTAGCCTAGGTATTGAGTACAGAATCATTTCCCCCTTGCTACATGACCATGCACAAGTTAAGGCGCAGGATAGAGTTTAGTGCGGTTTTTCAGATGTACGTGATGAGTGCTCTGGCTGTATCAATAGAAGTTTTCTGAAGAAACCTTCTTCTGTTTCGGTCTAATAAAGTTTAGGGACACTCCTTTCAATGGAGAATGTTTCGCCCCGTTGTAGAGGGGGACGACTGATCGATGGCTCAAGGGAACATTAGTTGATACGAGTTAATCCGACTGGCCGGAGACAGTATTTTTCCCCGTCGAACATAGTTCAGATACCTGATCTAAGCTCATTGGCGGCAGGGTCATCCTCAGCCTTGTAACCGCGACACAACAACCCAAGCTCTCAATTTCGAGAAAGGAGTTGGTAGTGAACAATGGCGTTCGACTTGTTCCTTTCATTACCTTTGCGGTGGCATGGCCCGAAATTAGCCTCGCTGCCGATAGTCAGGCCGAGCTGGCCAAGCAAACGCTGAATCCCGTCGCCGCACTCTACAGCGTACCTATTCAGTACAACTGGAACCAAAAACTCGGCCCGAGCGGTGAGGGCTACCAAAGTGTCACCAACATCCAGCCAGTGCTGCCATTCAGTATTAATGACGAGTGGAACCTGATCTCCCGAACCATCCTGCCGATCATTGATCAGCATGGTCTGGTACCTGGCGGGCAGGCGGACAAATCCGGTATGGGAGATGTGACCCAGAGCTTCTTTTTTTCACCCAAGCAGCCGACTTCCAGTGGCTGGATTGGGGGGGCAGGACCGGCCATTCTGGTTCCGACCGGCAGCGATGAGCTTTTGAGCAGTGAGCAATGGGGGTTGGGGCCCACAGTGGTGGCCCTCAAACAGAGCAATGGTTGGACCCGCGGCATTCTGGCCAATCACATCTGGTCGCTGGAAAACAGCCCGCCCGATGACAAGGACAAGGTCAACGCGACTTTCCTGCAACCTTTCTTCAGCTACACCACTCACACCTACACCACCTTCGGCATCAACACCGAATCCACCTATGACTGGCAGACCCGCGAATGGTCAGTGCCAATCAACCTGTTCGTCACCCAGTTGTTCAAAGTGGGGCATCAACCCATGACCCTGCAAGCAGGACCACGCTATTGGGCAGACAGTCCGAAAGATGGTGCCGAGGGTTGGGGATTCCGGGTGGCGTTTACACTGTTGTTTCCCAAGTGAGTGCCAAAGCTCAATGGAGCATGTTAAGCGTCTGCTTTTGGCCGGTTTCTGCCTGTCGCCACCCGCAGCAACAGGTATCTGTCCAGGCACCTTTTACATACCGCCATATTGATACACCGTCGCACTCCAATACTGGCTGCCGTTACGTTTTTGGCGAACCCATCCATCTGCCACCAGTTGTTTGGCGATCATTCGATTCATAAAGCCATGACCGAGCAGCAGAACCGGTCCTTCGCTGGCAAGGGACTGAAGTCGTCGAGCTGCCGTGCTGGCGCGCATCCTCGCAGTGCCGGCGGATTCGACTCTGCGTGAGTAACCGCACAACCATAAGACTCGAAGGATAAATGCCCATGTAAACGGCGATAGCCGTGGCAGTTTCCAGTGACCATAAGGCAGTTGCGCTTCACAGAAAAGCGCGTCGACAAGGGCGGGCTTCAGGCCAAGAGCCTGGACGGAGGTCAGCGCACGAGGCGCGCTGCTTGAGACAATCACCGTGGCGGTTGCGGCGAGCTGCATGCTGGCATCCGGAACGGGTTGGTCGGTTATTTCGGACTGGTTGTATTGCTCGATCCAGTCTTTCATATCGAGCGCTGACATCTTGTCGGTTGCGACCAGCTTTGGCTGGCCGTGACGCATCAGGATTATTTCCCTACTCACAGTATGTTTACGTCCTTGTTCAGGTGTGCGGTCAATGTGGAAGAAGTGCGGTTCCGGGAACTTAAGGTTTGACTCTCGAACCAATCGTGATCGCGGTACCACGCCACCGTGTCGGTGATTGCCAGCCTTAGCGCCCGGAATCTCAGGCCAAGCTCTTGTTCACTTTTGCTGTGGTTGAAGCAGGTGCGGTCCTTCTCCCCTACTATCGCCATAAATGGGGGACTACACCCACTCAACCGGGTGTTTACCACCAAACTTGAGGAATATTCCCCACTTCCCCCTTCTCTGGCTTAAAACACTCAGAAACAGCTTGTTAATTAGATTGAACTTTTTCTTCGTCTCGTGGTAGTGGCTCATTAGTTGCACACCCCTTGGTACCCGTAACAGCTGTCGCCCCGGATTTGGAGACGACGGGGCATCACGCGTGGGGTGAAAAATGAAACGCACTACTCCATCTTGCGACTCTTTCGGCTTGCTGCGCAAATCAAGCCTGCATTGTGCGATGTTCCTTACCTTGGCCACGGCAGAAGCCGCGCCGCTGGATGATTTCGGCCCGCCACCACCGACGGACCCCTCGGCGTTTACCAATCCGCCGGCCGACCCCAAGGCTGCGCTGGATGCCATAGAGGCCATGCCACCCGCCAACAAGGGCGCCTACGCCCTGCCCAACGGCGTGTTCGGCACTCGCACCACGCCAACGGTCGACAACGTGCTGCCGCCAAACTTGCAAACTTCCTTCAAAATCCCCACCAACGGCAAGCCCAGCCCGTTGTTCGGGGCCCAGCCATACACTCAGCAACTGCTGCTGTTCGAAGAATTCGGCACGGAAAAACTCGACCCGACACTGCCGGCACCGCCCCTGACCTTCCCGGTTCCGATCGTCGGCCCGGCGCCCACGCAGGACCCGAACAACATCGCCCGCAGCGGCCCTTCGGCCGCGGCGCTGGAAGCCTTCATGCGCCAGCCGGGGCTGTACCCGTTTCCGTCGCAGTTTTCCAACGTGCTGGACCGCAACCCGTGGAAAGCGCAGATCGAAGCCTTCCTCAACCGCCATCCGGTCGGCTCGCCGGCCGAAGGTCGTCCGCCAGGAAAAGGCTGGTCGCACCAGCGCTGGAACGAGTTCTACCCACAGGTCGCCTTCAAGACCGCTCAAGCCGGCGCCAAGCTCAACGGCGGCATGCGCGACCGCCGCCAGTTGCACAACTACGCCGTCGGTGAGTTCGGCCCGGGCGGGCTCTACAACCAGACCTCGGACAACCCGATCATCGCGGGCACCACCAAAGGCATCGACACCCGCTTTCACCCCAACATGCCAATTCAGAACCACAAGGCGCTCTGGACCTTCGACGGCACCTTTCCGCCAAAACTGCTGATGGTGCGGTACGGCCAACCGGTGCTGATGCGCCACTACAACGCCCTGCCGATCGATCCGTCGGCCAACATGGGGTTCGGCCTGCACACCCTCAGCACCCACGAACACAACGGCCACTCCCCGGCCGAAAGTGATGGCTTTGCCAATGCGTTTTTCTTTCCGGGGCAGTACTACGACTATCGCTGGCCGATACAGTTGGCCGGTTACGACAGCATCAACACCAGCGCTCAGGATCCGCGCGCGGCGTTCCCCTGCGCGCCGGGTGAAACCCTGTTCGTCAACGATGCCACGCCGGGCCTCAAGACGTGCAACAACGGCAGCATCAAGATCCGTGGCGACTGGCGCGAAACCATGAGCACCCACTGGTTCCATGACCACATGCTCGATTTCACCGCGCAGAACGTCTACAAGGGCAACGCGACGATGATGAACTACTACAGCGCCCTGGATCGCGGTAACGAAGCGTTTGTAGACGGCGTCAACCTGCGCCTGCCCAGCGGTTCGGCATTGCCCTGGGGCAACCGCGACTACGATGTGAACCTGACGGTGGCCGACAAGGCCTGGGATACCAATGGCCAGCTGTGGTTCAACCCGTTCAACACCGATGGTTTTCTCGGCGATCAGATTCTGGTCAACTGGCAGTACCAGCCGCGCCTGAACGTGCGGGCGCGCAGCTATCGATTCCGTATCCTCAATGGCTCGGTGTCGCGCTTCTTCAGGATCGCACTGGTGCGTGAAATCGTCGGCACCGGTGGCGAGTTCCCCGGCCCGACAGGCTCCGGCCTGTCCTACACCCGCGTGCCGTTCCACTTGATCGCCAACGACGGCAACATAATGGAACACGCCGTGCCATTCGACGGCAGCATGGACCTGGACGCCGACGGCGATGTGCAGGACCACAACGCCATCCTGCCCAGCATGGGCATCGCCGAGCGTTTCGACATCATCATCAATTTCTCGAAACACGGGATCAGGACCGGCGACAAACTGTACTTCGTCAACCTGATGGAGCACCACGACGGCAAGGGGCCGGAGGCTTTACCGCTGAGTCTGGCCGATGTCTTGTCCGGCAGGTACAAGGCGGTGCTCAAGCTGGGCAGCAAAGGGCTGGAGTGGGACGCCGGCGATCCGGTGGTCGGCAAGTTCATGCAGATGGTGGTCCAGCCTTATGCCGGCCAGGACGTGAGCATGAACCCCGCCGACTTCGAACCCGCCAAGCCGGGCAAGCCGGTGGGTAAAAGCATGATCACGCTGCCCCTCAACCGTGACGACCCGGCGGTGCAGGCCAAGCTCAACGCGGCGCGGCATCGCGAGTTCATCTTCGGCCGCTCCGACGGCACCGACGAAGAACCCTGGACCATCAAGACCGACGGCGGTTTCGGCTTCCAGATGGACCCTCGAATCATCAGCGCCGCTCCGCAACTGGCCACCGGCCCGACCCCTGCCGGCTTCTCCGGCGACGGCACCCTGGAAGTGTGGAAAATCAGGAACGGCGGCAACGGCTGGAGCCACCCGGTGCACGTGCATTTCGAAGAAGGCATCGTCCTCAACCGTGACGGCAAGGCGCCGCCGGAATGGGAAAAATGGGCACGCAAAGACGTCTATAACATCGGCGAAGGCATCGACAGCTCGCAGGACGTGGACATTGCGATCCGCTTCCGCGAGTTTGCCGGGACCTACCTGGAGCATTGCCACAACACCCAGCACGAGGACACCTCCATGCTGCTGCGCTGGGATGTCGAGCACCCCGGCCAGTTCCAGCTGATGCCAACCCCCCTGCCCGGCTGGGACGGCGTCACCTACGTCAATTCCGCCGCGCTGCCGACCTTCCGCACTGGCGATAGACGTGAAGAGGACGGCGATAACCAAAAACCGATTGCCAACCCCGACAGCGCCATCAGTAACACCGGCCAACCGGTGATCATCAACGTCCTGGCCAACGACAGCGACCCTGACGGTAACGTGCCACTTAAAGTGGTAGGTCTGGAGCAACCGGACTCAGGCAAGGGCGTGGTCAGCACCGATGGCCTGCGTGTGACCTATACACCACCGGCCACGGTCCCCGCGCCGTTCACCGCGACCTTTTCCTATAGCGCCAGCGATGCCAGGAACGCGGAGTCGGAACCGGCGATGGTGTCCGTGGCGGTCTCGGCAGCGATCAACGAGAACCTGATCGTCACCAGCGCGACCGTCACCGCCCGCAGCAACAGCCGCTGGTATTGGGTCCTGTCCGGCACCACCTCCCGTGGCACGGGCAATACCATCACGGCAACGGCCACGACCACGACCGGTACGGTGAACCTTGGCGCCGCCGTCCTGACGCAGACACCGACAGGCGCGCGCTGGAACATAGCGGTGACCACCGCCGGCAGTGGCCCCTCGCCTAGCCCGACGGCGACCATCAAATCGGCCTTCGGCAAAACCGTGACGGTGCCGATAAAAGCGAACTGAGTACAACCTGGCTTTAGCGATGAGGGCCTCCTTGAGGCCCTCTTGCTACAAGCAAAACGAATCTGCCTAGATTTTAAAGCGCGCCACCGTCTGGTGCAGCGCTCCAGCCATCTGCGCCAGCTCCTGACCGGCTGCGTGGGTATGTCGGGCACCCAGTACGATCTGCTCGGACAAGTCACGAATGCCCACCAGGTTGCGGTCCACCTCACGCGCCACCAGGGCCTGCTCCTCCGTGGCACTGGCGATCAGCAGGTTGCGTTCATTGATCTGCGAAATCGACCGGGTGATCTCCTCCAGTGCCTCGCCGGAGCGTTGCGCGACTTCCAGGGTCGTCTGCACCAGGTGACCGCTGCTTTGCATTGCGGTCACCGCATGCCCGGTATCGAGCCGAATATTGCCAATCATCTGCTCGATTTCCTGGGTCGACACATGAGTGCGATGAGCCAGCGCCCGCACCTCATCGGCGACTACCGCAAAACCACGCCCGGCATCACCGGCACGAGCCGCTTCAATCGCTGCATTGAGGGCCAGCAAATTGGTTTGCTCGGCAATGCTGCGAATCACGTCCAGTACCGCGCTAATGTCTTGTACACGTCCGGCCAATTGCTGAACACGTTCGGAGGTATCCATCATGCCGTCCGCCAGCGCACCTATCGAGGCCACCGTTTCCTGAACTTGCTCACGGCCGCGTTGTGCGGTCTGCTCGGAAACCCGGGACGCCTCGCTGGTGCTGACGGCATTGCGTGCGACCTCGTCGACGGCCGCCGTCATCTGATTGACCGCCGCCGCAGCCTGTTCGATCTCCAGGCCCTGAAGTTGCAAACTGCTGCTGGTCTGACTGCTGACCGTGCTCAGCTCTTCGGACGAACTGGCCACCTGATCGACCGACACGGCGATGTGCTTGACCATCGCGTTCAAGCTTTGCTGCATCCGGTGCATGTTCATCATCACGCTACCGTCGGCATTTGCATTCACTGGCACTTGAATCGTCAGGTCGCCCTGCGCGATTTGACTCAAGACCCGCGCGGCATCATCGGGCTCGCCACCCAAGGGCCGGGTGACACTGCGCGTCACGATGACCGCCGCGGCGATGACCGAGGCCAGGCAGAATACAAGCAGCCCCAACATGTTCAGATACGCTTCTTCGTACAGGGCCTGCGCCGATCTTTCACGATCGGCGAAGATCTGCCCCTGCAGCGCCATCAAGGCGTCCAGACTTTTATAAACCTGCTGTTCGGCGGGAACGACGTGCTGTTTCAACTGCGCCATCGCGGCATCAAAAGCGCCTTGCCGGATCAACACCTGCACCTGGGTGAATGCGTCGACGTAAGCCTCGCGATTCTTTTTCAGGGCAGCATAGGCGGTCTTGCCTTCCGGCAGATCGAACAGCGGCTCGAGGGTTTTCAGTGCCAGGCTGATACGCTTTTTGGTGGCATCGATGGCCTCTTGCACTTGCTGATTGTCTTTGTCGATCAGCAAGTCCCGGGTGTTCCTGGCGTTGTCCCGTACACCTGTGGCAATGACCATGATCGGATCGATTTTCGGCCAGTCCCGTTTGACGATCAGCATGGCCTGTTCCTTTAGCGTTGCCAGATCGTGCAACGCATACAACACCAAACCTGTCAGTACCAACGGCGCAATTGCAAAGCCGATGACGATACGTTGTGCCGTGCTCAACCTGGCCATGTCATATGCTCCCTGATTAATTCCCGCCCGACCCCCGGCACATCTGAAAACAGCATGTACTCACAAGCCTTCGATTCACCCTGCCCCGGTCGCTTTAATGTCCGCGAATATAGTGTTCCAGTTGCCGGATCAGTTCGGCCTGCTCGACGATGGCTTCTTTAACCAGATCACCAATCGACAACAGGCCAATCAGTTGGTCGCCCTCCACCACCGGTAGATGGCGCAGGTGACTGTCGGTCATGACCGCCATGCAACGCTCAATACTCTGCTGACTGTCTGCTGTCACCACGGGCGCGCTCATGATGGCCCGGACCGGCGTACCGACCGAAGAGCGCCCCTGCAGAACGACCTTGCGCGCATAGTCGCGTTCGCTGATAACGCCGACCACCTGCCCCTGCTCCATGACAGGTAACGCACCGACATTTTTTTCGGCCATCATCTTCAACGCTTCAAGCACCGTCTGGTCTGGCGCGATGCTATGCACCCGTCGGTTCTGCACGGCCTTGAGCTTGAGCAGTTGTGCGGCTGTTTTCATACGAGCCTCCGATACTGTTTGTCATTGATCATCGACTCCGCCGGAGCCAGGCATGAATCATTAATTGAGTGAGCGTTCAGACCGCGTCGAAATCCATGTGGTCAGGCCACCGCGACCTCCACCTGGCCTCCGTTGAGGCGCACAGGCCAGACCCGCAAGCGCTGCTGCGGGTACTCCAGACAACTGCCGTCCTCAAGGCGGAAATGCTGTTTGTAGAGTGGCGAGGCAATTACCAGATCGCCCTTGATGCTGCCGATCAGCCCGCGACCGATGACATTCGCCCCGGATTGCGGGTCATGATTATCGATGGCATAGAGGGTCTTGCCTTCGGCAGCCGGCAGGAAGAACAGCGCCACTTGTGCACCGTCCAGCCAGACGACGACGCCGGAGTTACTCACCAGATCATCCTGGCTGCACACCGCTTGCCAGGCATCGGGATGGACCAGGGAGGAACTGGAATAGGCTCGCTGGGTATCGGACTGGCTCATCAGACAATCTCCTCAATGACAGGGATAAGGTGGAGTTCAGCGGCCATGATCGGCCGGCGCTGACCGCGTTCCTGGACAAAATGGATGTCCGGGTCCGGGCGTTGATCGTTGACGAAGGTGCGGAAGCGCTTGAGCTTTTCCGGGTCTTTAAGGGCATTGGCCCATTCGCACTCGTAGCGGTTGACCACCAGCTGCATCTGCGACTCGAGCTCCTCACCCAGCCCGAGGCTGTCGTTGATGATCACGTCCTTGAGGTAGTCGAGGCCGCCTTCCAGGCTCTCGCGCCAGACCGAGGTACGCTGCAACTTGTCGGCGGTGCGGATGTAGAACATCAGGAAGCGGTCGATGTAACGAATCAGGGTCGCGTCATCGAGGTCGGTGGCAAACAGCTCGGCGTGGCGCGGGCGCATGCCGCCGTTACCGGCCACGTAGAGGTTCCAGCCTTTCTCGGTGGCGATTACGCCCACGTCCTTGCTCTGCGCCTCGGCGCATTCACGGGTGCATCCGGAGACGGCGAACTTGAGCTTGTGCGGCGAGCGCAGGCCCTTGTAGCGGTCTTCGATGGTCAGGGCCATTTGTACGCTGTCCTGTACGCCATAACGGCACCAGGTACTGCCGACACAGGACTTCACCGTCCGGGTCGATTTGCCATAGGCGTGCCCGGTCTCAAAACCCGCTTCAATCAGCTCGGCCCAGATGTCCGGCAACTGATGCAACTGAGCGCCGAACAGGTCGATGCGCTGCCCGCCGGTGATTTTGGTGTAGAGGTCGTATTTCTTCGCCACCACGCCAATCGCGATCAGCTTGTCGGCCGTGATCTCCCCCCCGGCGATTCGTGGCACCACCGAATAGGTGCCGTTTTTCTGCATGTTGGCCATGAAGGTGTCGTTGGTGTCCTGCAACGGCACCAGCGACGTGTCCATGATCGGCTGGTTCCAGCACGAGGCGAGGATCGAGCCCACCGCCGGTTTGCAGACGTCGCAACCGGTGTGGCCACGGCCATGTTTGGCCAACAGTTCTTCGAAGGTGATCACTCCCTCTACCCGTACCAGCGCATAAAGCTCCTGACGGGTATAGGCGAAGTGTTCGCACAGGCTCTTGTCGACACTGACGCCGCGGGCAATCAGCTCATGCTCGAACACTTGCTTGAGCAGGCCGGCGCAACCGCCGCAGCCGGTGCAAGCCTTGGTCTGCGACTTGAGCTGGCCCAGGTCCGTACAGCCGCCGTCGATGGCCGAACAAATGGAGCCCTTGGTGACGTTATGACATGAGCACACCGTGGCCGACTCGGGCAGCGCTCCCGGGCCCAGGGTCGGCGCGCCTTCGGAGGACGGCAGAATCAGGCTGGCCGGTTCCGACGGCAAGGCAATGGCGTTCTGCATGTATTGCAACAGGGTGTCGTAATAGCTGTTGTCACCGACCAGCACTGCACCGAGGACGTGTTTGCCACTCGCATCCACCACCAGGCGGCGATAGCTGGCGCTGGCTTCGTCGATGAATTGATAGCTGCGCGCGCCCGGGGTGTTGCCGTGGGCGTCGCCGATGGAGCCGACATCCACCCCCAGCAGCTTGAGCTTGGTGGACATGTCGGCACCGGTGAACGGCTCGGCGACTTCGTTGCACAGACGGGCCGCGACGCTGCGCGCCATCTGGTAGCCCGGTGCGACCAGGCCGAACAGGCTGCCGTTCCATGAAGCGCATTCACCGATGGCGTAGATGTTCGGGTCGCAACTTAGGCACGTGTCGTCGATCACCACGCCACCGCGCGGACCGATCTCCAGCGCGCATCGACGAGCCAGCGCGTCTTGAGCGCGGATACCGGCGGAAAACACGATCAGGTCGGTTTCGAGGAACTCGTCATTGGCGAAATTCATGCGATAGCGGTACTGCTCGCCCGCACTGATCGATTGCGTGGCGCGGGACAGGTGTACACCGACGCCCAATCGTTCGATCTGCGCCTTGAGCGCCTGGCCACCGAGGTCATCCAGCTGTACCGGCATCAAGCGCGGCGCGAATTCCACCACGTGGGCTTCAAGGCCCAGGCTCTTCAACGCGTTCGCGGCTTCCAGCCCCAGCAAGCCACCGCCGACCACCACGCCGCGCCGGGCATTGGCCGCCGCAGCCCGAATGGCATCGAGGTCTTCCAGGGTGCGATAGACCAGGCGCGATTCACCTTCGGCGCCTTCGATTGGCGGAACGAACGGATAAGAACCGGTGGCCAGAACCAATTTGTCATACGAGACGCAACCTTGCGAGGTGACCACCTGGCGACGGACGCGGTCGATTTCCAATACCGGCACACCCAAATGCAGCGTAACGCCGGGCGTCTGGTAAAGCGACGCATCGGACAGCGCCAGCGACTCGGCATCACGACCGGAGAAGTACTCGGAAAGATGCACACGGTCATAGGCGCGCATCGGCTCCTCACTGAAGACGTGCAGCCGGTAATGGTCAAGCGCTCCCCGCTCGATCAGCTGTTCGACACAATGATGTCCGACCATGCCATTACCGATCACGATCAGCGTTTGCATCTTGTTCAACGTGGCAACATTGGAATTCATAGAAAGCACCCAGCCCGAGCCAATCACGGTTTTAAAAGCAAAAAAAAACGCCTGAAACCTTTCGGTTCCAGGCGTCTTTGCCTGTTCTTTTGCGGTGTTCAAACCAGGCATCTATGCCTGATCCACCGATGCTGCCCACGACCTGTTCGGCCAATCGATCGTCGTTGACCGAGGGGGCTGTCCACACGAATGCGTTCCAGGTGGACCTGAAGTCAGCCTTGCAGCCTTTGTGCCAGCCAGCGACACAGAGACTTCAACTATCTGGAAACACTGACTTTTGAGCCTGAGGGGATTGTCACGACGCTGGAGCTACCGCAGGCGATAGCGCTTTGCGGCGCTTCCGACTGGTGCACGTTGTTAGGCATGGCGCTTTATAAAAGTGCATGCACTGGCTTCTCACTCCACGTGGTCTGCCAACCGTGAAAGTCCTTCATGGCAGAATTACACCGCGATTTCAAAGAGATAAGAAACAGCACGAGAACCAATGGAAACGGGCACCTCCTCACTTTTCACCACCCGACCTCACCACCCTCCAACGTCATGATGATTTTCAGTAATCTGCGGAAATCAAAGTGATGGCCAATTGTATGCTTTGTATCAAAGCTGTGATTTAATCGCCGCCCTCCCGACAGGCTCGACCTGCCAGACAATCGCATTGGAGTGCTTGATGCGCGCCGCACACATACAAAACCTGACTGGGCTACGGGGATTCGCTGCCTTGTCGGTCCTGCTGCTTCACATTCGATACGGTGATCTCGCCAATGCCTACGGTAGCCTGGCATTTCTCTTCCAGACGAGAGGCCTCGGAGTAGATATATTTTTTATCCTGTCTGGATTCATTCTGGCCTACGTCCACGGGAAAGACTTTGCAGACGGAGTTCGTCCAAGTGGGGCTATCAAGTTCTGGGTGGCCAGGCTTGCACGGATCTATCCTGTGCACTTGTTTATGCTGGTTATAACCGCGTTCATTCTGCCGATGCACCGACTCTATGAGTGGTCCCCAGTCGATAGCGCCTACACCTTCTACGCGAACCTGTTTCTGGTGCATGCGTGGGGCATAACTCCCGACCTGACATTCAATCAGCCTTCATGGTCAATCAGTTGCGAGTGGGCGGCATACCTGACCTTTCCATTCATCGCCTACTTCACAAGAAAGTGGGGAAAGATTTCGTTCTCACTCCTATTGATCGGTCTGGCACTCTATGCGCCCTACCTGCAACCGAAGTTGCTTGCCAATGGCACTTGGACCATCAAGTGCATCGTCTACTTCGTAGCCGGGTACTGCACATACCAGGTATGCCATGACCTGCCGGACTCCAAACTCTGGAGAGTCATCGCAATCGCAATGGCCCCACTGATCCTGCTGATGCTCTGGGCAACCAGCATCCAGTATTACTTCAACATGGTTTTCCCGTTCCTCGTGGTCGTGATGATTGCAAGTCTGTTCCGTGCAGGACCGATTTGGGCTTATTCCAACCCGGTGTCGGTGTACTTCGGGAAGATCAGTTTCAGCCTCTACATGTGTCACATCATGGTGCTGTTTGTTGAGCGCAAGCTGTTTGGCATGATGGATCTGAAGTTTGAGATTCCCATCATCGTGGCCTTCTCGATGTTCCTGTACCACTGCATTGAAGAGCCTGCGCGGAAAGTTATCCGGATGGTGTCCGAAGGTGGTCACCGCGAGCGTCCCCAGAAAAACTTCGCCGATAGCTTCGCATTGCCAACTCCAGCATCGGAGCCGGAACCGCAGAAAGAGCGCCCAACGCTGGCGTAGTAGAAGAAGGCCCATCAAGGATGCATTGGCCTTCCTTATTCAACAAAGCCCTGATTATTCGGGGCTTTGTCGTTTTCGGGGTCTGGAAAACCCTCCCCCCCCCCAACTTCAGCCCACACCCTGGCCTGGATAAACCCTGGCAACGGGAAACAATCGGCCAGAAGCAGAACTGACAGCGAACCCGGCCGATACGCAACGGTCATAACAGCTGATGGCAGCGCAAATGATCAGTGGCCCCCGGGCCGGCTTCATTCACGAGCGAGGCCTGCAATTCACACATTTCAGGGCGCGCCGGATAACCTCAGTGGATTCGGTTCCTGCATGACGCAGGCACTTGCCGCTGCTCTCATCCCCCTGCTCCCTCAGCGGAGTACGCAAATGACTCAATCAATGCGGTTCTTCCTGTCGTTCTTCCTCGCGATTGCAACATTGGCATCGGCCGGTTTCCTGAACAATGCCGCAGCGGCCACCGCCGAGGATCTGAATGCCGATGCTCGACAAGCGTTGCAGGCGCTCTACAAGACCAATCCATTCTCCGAAACCATCTCGCACCAAGCCAAGGCTGTGCTGGTCTTCCCGAACATCATCAAGGCGGGACTTGTATTCGGCGGCAGTTATGGCGAAGGCGTTTTAATGAAGGGCACGAAAGTCGAGAACTACTACAACTCCGTCAGCGGTTCATGGGGACTGCAGGCCGGTGCCCAGTCGTACGGCTATGTGGTTTTCCTGATGACCGATAAAGCCGTGGACTATGTAGCCAAAACCAAGGGCTGGGAAATCGGTGTAGGGCCAACAGTTGTGTTTGTGGATGAAGGAGTTGCGAAGAACCTGTCCAGCTCGACGCTCAAAGACGACGCCTACGCGTTTATCTTCGACCAGCAAGGGTTAATGGCGGGGGTCAGTATCGAGGGGACGAAGATTTCTCTGATCAAGCGCTGACGTCACCGTCAGACTGGCCATCGGGAGCGTGATGGCGGCCTATGCCAACCCGGATGGGGGTTCCCCTTTAGGCTAGGCTGTCCTCACTCCTGGCGTACAGACGCACCTGATGATTGGGAAGCCATCTGGACGAGCAAGGCTGTTTCGACCGTTCATTGATCCAGGTCTAAACATTGAATGACCGAATCCTGATAATGACTTTTCAGTTTTAGGTAGGCCTTAAATGACTTCACAGCTCTTCCAGGTTCACGGCCTCGTGAGTTTTACCCTTGCCATCCTCCTGCTTTTCCTCGGCAAAACCCTCGTCCAGCACAACGCCTTTCTCCGTCAATACTGTATCCCCGAATCGGTCGTCGGCGGCTTCGTCTGTGCGGCGGTTACGTCCTTGCTTTACTTTGGCCTGAATATCCAGATCGAATTCGATCTGCAAATTCGCGACACCCTGCTGCTCTATTTCTTTGCCGGCATCGGCTTGAAGTCGGACATGCGCCAACTGCTCAAGGGCGGGCGCCCGCTGCTGATCCTGCTGTTACTCGCCGCTGTGTTCATTCTGCTGCAGAACTCGCTGGGCATGGGCGTGGCCGAGGCTTTTGGGCTTGATCCCAAGGCGGGCTTGATGGTGGGCTCCATTTCCCTCACGGGTGGGGTGGGCACGACCCTGGCCTGGGCACCGCTCTTCGTCGAAAAACTGGGCATCAGCAACGCCCACGAACTGGGCATCGCCAGCAACACCGTCGGCCTGATTGCCGCTTGCGTCATCGGCGGCCCTATCGCCAACCAGCTGATACGCCGTTATCAACTGACGCCGTCCAGGGATGCGGAGCTGGAAGTCGGCATTCTCGAACAACAGCCGAGCAAGGCGCTGGACTACTACGACGTGCTCTGGGCCTGGATGTGGCTCAACCTGACCCTGATGCTCGGCTATGGACTCAACCTGCTGCTGGTCGATGCCGGCATCACCCTGCCCAAGTTTGTCAGCTGCCTGTTCGCGGGCATCGTCATTCACCACCTCGTTCTGGCCTTTGTCGGTGACCAGCGTCTGAAAACCTGGAGCGGTGCCAGCCTGGGCCTGTCGCTGATCTCCGATATCTGTCTGGGCATGTTTTTGACCATGGCCCTGATGGGTCTTCAGCTCTGGCAACTCAGCGGCGCGTTGATGTTCATTCTTTGCGCATTGACCCTGCAAATCCTGCTGACGGTCGCCTATACGTATTTTGTGGTCTTCCGTTTTATGGGGCGCAATTACGAAGCCAGCGTGATCGCTTCCGGATTCGGCGGGATTGCCCTCGGTTCCACGGCAACGGCCATCGTCAACATGTCGACCGTGACGCAAAAGTACGGCGCGGCGCACCAGGCCTTCCTGATCGTGCCGCTGGTGTGCGGCTTTTTCATTGACCTGGTCAATGCCGTGATCATCAGCATGTTCAGTGGTCTGTAGCGACCTCGGCCCGGCTCTCGGACGGCCGGACACACCGAACTTGGGAAAGCGGACGAAAGGAGCAGCAGGATCGATGCCGCAAGGATAGGCTCAGAGTAAGAGAGTGCCCCAGCCCTGATCCGGCCAGGTACGATCTCAAATGCGCCTCTTGCTACAGGGGAACCGGGATGACGGGACACACTGTGCGCCAATGCTCGTCATGGATCCTGCTATCCCTGCTCGCCGTCGATCTGGCGCTGATAGCCGGCTGTTCAGGCAAAGCCAGTACGGCTCAATATTCAGCCCCCAGCGTCGGCTCGACCTGCTATGCAAAAGCCCTCCCCACTGTCGGCGAAGGAGGCCTCGCCTGGGGCGACACCCTGGACATGGCTCGCCAGAAATCCCTGAGTAATTGCATACGCTATTCCGGCCGATCCGGCGGTACGCCAAGTACCTGCAAAGTGGTGATGGCGGAATGTAAGCATTGATAGAGCGGTTTTTCATTTCTGCGCCGCTTTTGCATTTCTGTGCGACAGATCCCACTTCAGGGGCTCCCGTTTCACACGCTCGCGGTGTTAGCTTTGAGATGTTTCTGATCAATCGATCAGATATTTCCTACGAACCGCCTGCAAAGGAATGCCCCCAGCAATGGATTTCTCCCTCAAGCACCTGGCTGCGACCACCCTCATGCTCGCCAGCCTTTCGTCGTTCACCACCGCTGCCCACGCCAACATCACCCCGCAACAGAACGCGATCATCCTCAAGACCTTCAGTGATGCATCGGTCAAGGATTTCAGGCAGTTCCTGGGAAGCCTGGCCAAGAGCGATATCGCCAAGACCGACGACCTCGGCCCGGCCATCCGTGCCTTCCTCGACAACAAGACGCTTACCGCCGGGCAACAAAACGAAATCCATCGTTTGCTCGGCCTCTATGCCCGGGTGAAATACGGCAGCGCGGCCACCGAAACCCTGAAGGAGCTGGTGGCCATTCCGACCGTGCGCGTGGACGGTGTCGACCAGCACGACAATCCCGAATTCCTCAAGATTGCCGAGAAGATCAAGGGCCTGGCCCAGGCGTTCAACCTGAATTTTCGCAACATCGACAACCGCGTCTACGAGATCTCCCTGGAAGGCAGCGGCGATGAAGTCGTGGGCATTCACGCCCATGCCGATGTGGTGCCGGTGACGCCGGAAAACTGGGTGCTGCAGGACGGCACCCGCCTTGATCCGTTCAAGGTCACCCTGATCGGCGATCGCATGTATGGCCGCGGCACCGAGGATGACAAGAACGGCATCGTGGTGGCGCTCTACGCCATGAAGATCATCAAGGAGGAGAAGCTGCCGCTGGCCCGCAACTTCAAGCTGCTGGTGGATACCACCGAAGAGACCACGGGCGACGCCATCCCCTACTACTTCGAACGCAACCCCACACCCAACTACAACCTGGCGCTGGATGGCGGCTACCCGGTGGTGATCGCCGAGAAAGGCTACGGCACGGTCATGGCCAGCTTCGCCAAGCGCACCGCGCAAGGCAAGGGCGCAGAGATCACCTCGATGACCGGCGGCCTGGCCACCAACCAGATCCCGTCGACATCGGTTGCGACCCTGGTGACCGACAAGCCCGCCGAACTGGCCGCCAGCCTGCAAAAGGCCGGCACCGAGTATGCCAAGCGCAACGGCGGCAACTTCGCGGTCGCCGCCAAGGTCGACGGCAAGGACGTCAAACTGACGGTCACTGGTGTGTCCGCCCACTCCTCCGAGCCCGAGTCCGGCGTCAACCCGGTGGCCAGGATGCTCGACTTCATCAATGGTCTCGACGGCAAGGTCGCGCTCAAGCACAACCAGATCACCGACGCCGCGCGCTACGCTGCCGATAACTGGGGGCTGGACTACCTGGGTGGCAAGTTGGGAGTCGGTTTTTCCGATGAATTCATGGGCCCGCTGACCACCTCCCTGACCTATGTCGGGATGGATGACAAAGCCTTCAAACTCGCGGTCAACCTGCGCGTGCCGAAGGGCAAGACGCCGGATGTGCTCAAGTCCGAAATCGCCGCAAAGCTGGACGCCTGGAGCAAGAAGACCAGCATCGCACCAACCTTCGACCTGTCGATCGCCGAACCGATGTATCGCAACCCCGAGGGTGAATGGGTCAAGGCCTTGCTCGCTGTGACCAGCGAAAACCTCGGCATGGAACACAAGTTCGGCACCTCCGCCGGCGCCACCTCCGTGCATGAACTGCCCAACGGCGTGCAATTCGGCCTGGCCATGCCGGACGTCAAATACACCGGTCACAACGATAACGAGTTCAAGACCACCGAGCAGTTCCTGCTGGACTTGCAGATCGTGACCGAAATGATGGGCCGCATCGGGCAATTGCCGAAACTTTGACCCCCCTTCGGACCCGCCACCCTGGCGGGTCCATTGCTTTCACTTCCAAATCACATGCCGGCCCCTGTAGGAGCGAGCCTGCTCGCGAAAAACCAGAGGACGTCGCGGTAAGTCTGGTTTCCCGCGTCATCGTTACCCCCCATCGCGAGCAAGCTCGCTCCTACGGGTCGATTTGATCCAGCACCCGGTTCGCCGTGATCTCCGCCAGCATCACGCTGTTGGAAATCCCCAGCAACGCATTGCGCGACCCTCCGTCCAGGTGATCCACCAACTGATGGACCATCACATCGACCGACGCGAGGGTTTCGACCAGATAAACCATCAAGGTTTCGGGACTCGCCTGCGGGTCCACGGTGAACAGGGTACAGGGGGCACGCGGTGTGGCTTTGATATCGGCTATCGAGGGGATGTGAAAATCGGGGGCGGCTTCGTTGAGCCTGCTTGAGTCGGGTTCAGGTGGGGAGACCGGATCGGCCTCCGGTGGGTTTGGCGTTACCTTGAACATGATCTTCAATTCCTGAGTGATGCGGTCACCGCTTCGCGACTAAACGAAGGGGTGGCAGCTGTACGCAGGTTAGTCGACCGGGGAATTGAAGAAGCCGGCGCACCCGAAGGTGCCCTGCGCACAGCCACCATCAAATACAGGTGTAAATACCTGTCTGACGGACACTTGTGCGACTTCAATTACCACCAGGCGACTAAACCCGATCACTGATGGGCAGTGACACGAATCAAGTTACCGACGGCCTGCGAGGCGCACAAGCCGGCGGATTCTGGCGTAACCGTAGGCAACGGCGCAAGGTCTTGTAGCTTGCATGAAGTAACCTTAAACACCTTTAAACAAACACTCTCCGACGATGTTGAGTGACATGGCGCACTTGCCCGGATTGATGAATAAACCTCATGAACCCTTGCCGATTTACCCGTCTAGTACTCATCCGTTAGCTCGCTTACTGTTTCCCCGGCGGTCCTGCACCCAGCCGATACCACTGACGTGCAGCCTGACCATCAAAAGCGGGAATTTGGGGTGAAACCACCCCGCCCGTTGTGCGCTCGTTCCTGACGGCCCACGACCTGAGAGGGAAAACCATCATCCCCTTCAACACCCACGGCGGCTGCCTCGCAGTTGGCTGACCCGCCTTTAGGAGCAACATTGATGAATCCCTTGATCGCCCCATTGGTGGCCTTATCGCTCATGGCCGGGGAAGCCTGCGCCCAGTCCTCCAACGGGATCCGCATCACCCACGCCGGCTCCCAGCCCTCCGTCAAGGGCGCTGCGGAAAACTTCACCGGCACGGTTCGGGTTGATGGCCTGTTCAAGGGGGACTCCCCTGCCCGCATCGGCGGTGGCACGGTGACCTTCGAACCCGCCGCCCGCACGGCCTGGCATACCCATCCGCTGGGGCAAACGCTGATCGTCACCGCCGGAGTCGGCTACGTGCAGCAAGAGGGCGGCCCACGTCAGGAAATCCGTCCGGGCGACATTGTCTGGATCCCGCCGCAAACACGTCACTGGCATGGCGCGACGGCCACCCACGGAATGACTCACATCGCCATCGCCGAAGCCGAGGACGGCAAGGCTGTCACTTGGGCGGAAAAAGTCTCGGATGCGCAGTACGAAGGTCAATCGCCCGCGCAGGGCTTGTAGCTGTTTGTTGTAGATCAACCTCACTCGAGCACCGCCTGCCAGGCAGTGATGAGCAATGGATGGAGCTTTCACGATGACCACTGATACACCGATTGCACATCGCAAGACCGGTGCCCTCCCCGCGCTGATAGCCCTGTGTCTGGGCCTTGGCTTGATGTCGGGTGTGGCCACTCAGAACGCCGAGGCATCGCAACCCATGACCAGCACACAACCTGCGGCACAAACGCTGTCGGCCAGGCAACAGGCCATTCCACTGATCGCAGCGTTCATGGCGACCAGTGACATGCCCAGGCTCAACGCTGCCTTGAACCAAGGCCTGGATGCCGGCCTGACGGTCAGCGAGACCAAGGAAATCCTGGTGCAGCTCTACGCCTATGTCGGCTTCCCCCGCAGCCTCAATGCGTTGAATGAACTGATGACGGTGGTGCAAGCGCGCCAACAACGCGGCATCCAGGATGCGCCTGGACGCGAACCCAGCCGCGCCATTGCAACCGGTGAGGCATTGCTCGCGGCAGGAACGGCCAATCAAACCCGAATTTCCGGTGGCCCGGTCAAGGGGCCGGTGTTCGATTTCGCCCCGGTCATCAACCGGTTTCTGCAAACCCACCTGTTCGGCGACATCTTCGAGCGCGACAACCTCGACTGGCAAAGCCGCGAGCTGGCGACCGTCGGCGCTCTGGCCGCAACGCCGGGTGTGGAGTCGCAGTTGCGCTCGCACATGCGGGCGAGCCTGCGGGTGGGGTTGAGCGTGGAGCAATTGCGCCAAGTCATCGAGGTACTGGCCGAGCACGGCGATGGACAATCCGCCAAACGTGCAGGCACAGCCCTGACACAGGCACTTGCTGCCTCGGGAGGTTGAACATGAAGACTGGAAAAAACCTGCTGAACATCACCCTGCTGAGCGTGCTTGCCGCCTATGCAAACCATGCCAATGCCGCCGCCCCCTTGATGATTCAGGAGCAAGGCAGCTTCGCCGCCGGCGGGACGATGATCACCGCACCGGGCTCGTTCAATCCGCGCAAACCCATGACCCCTGATGGCCAGACTTACCACGGCGACCATGCCTACACCTTCTACCAAATCCCGGTCGATGCGCGAAAACTGCCCATCGTCATGTGGCACGGCGCAGGCCAGTTTTCCAAGACCTGGGAAACCACCGCGGATGGCCGCGAAGGCTTCCAGAATATTTTTCTGCGGCGCCAGTTCGGCGTGTATTTGATCGACCAGCCGCGTCGTGGCGATGCCGGCCGCAGCATGGTCGAAGCAACGGTCAAGCCTGTCCCGGACGAGCAGCTCTGGTTCAACCAGTTCCGTATAGGTCTGTGGCCCAACTATTTCGAAGGTGTGCAGGTTGCCCGGGATGCGCAAACGCGCGATCAGTTTTTCCGCGCGATGACGCCGAATACCGGTCCGTTCGACATGGGCGTGGTCTCCAATGGCGTGTCGGCGGTCTTCGACAAAATCGGCCCCGGCATCCTGTTCACGCACTCTCAGGGTGGCGGGCCTGGTTGGTTGACGGCGATCAAGAACAACAAGGTCAAGGCCATCGTGGCTTTCGAGCCAGGCAGCAGCTTCGTCTTCGCGCAGGGTGAAGTACCCGCGCCGATTCCCAGCGCGTTCGACACGGTACAAGGCGCAGCGGTGCCGATGGATCAGTTCATGGCGCTCACGCGCATTCCGGTCCTGATCCTCTACGGCGACAACATCCCGGAGCAAGCCGTCGACCTGCCCGCTCAGGACAGCTGGCGCGCCCGACTCACCATGGCCCGACTTTGGCGCGATGCCGTCAACAAACACGGCGGTGACGTGAGGCTGATCCACTTGCCGGAGATTGGCATCAAGGGCAATACCCACTTCCCCATGTCGGATCTGAACAACGTGCAGATCGCGGACCTGGTGTCCGGGTTTCTGACAGAAAAGCATCTGGATTGACGGCTTCAGCACATTTTTAACGCGCCTTTTAATGCTCCGGAGACACTTATGAGAAACACAATTTTGAAAGCCTCGCTGATGGCCGCCATGGTCGGTATTTCTGCTGGCGAAGCCGGCGCCGCCGACTACAAAAAGAACCCATTCACCCTGGCTTACGACGGTGCAATTACCAAGAATGAACCCGGCAAGGTCAACATCCATCCGGTCACCTACAAGCTCAATGGCCTGGACATCGCTGCCAACGTCTACACCCCTGCCAACTACGATGCGAAGAAGGCTTATCCGACGGTGGTGGTGGCGCACCCCAATGGCGGCGTGAAAGAGCAAGTCGCCGGTTTGTATGCCCAGCGACTGGCTGAACAAGGCTACATCACGATTACCGCCGATGCCGCGTATCAGGGCGCAAGTGGCGGACAACCGCGCAGCATCGACAAGCCGGCGTACCGCATCGAGGATATCCACGGCATGGCGGACTTCATCACCCAGTATGCTGGCGTCGACGGCAAGCGTCTGGGCCTGCTCGGCATCTGCGGTGGCGGTGGCTACTCGTTGGCCGCCGCGCAAACCGACAAGCGATTCAAGTCGGTGGCGACCGTGAGCATGTTCAACTCTGGCCGGGTGCGTCGCAATGGCTACAACGACTCGCAACTGGGCACCATCGAGCAACGCCTGCAACAGGCTTCCGCTGCCCGCGCCCAGGAAGCGGCCGGAGGTGAAGTGCTCTATTCGGGCGATGCCAACCTCACCGATGAGCAGATCGCCAAACTGCCGTTCGAGCTGTATCGCCAGGGTTATGAGTACTACTGGAAGACCCATGCCCACCCTGATTCAACCTTCAAATACACCACGAGCAGCCTGCTGGACCTGATGCGCTTCGACGCCACCAACCAGATCGAACTGATCAATCAGCCATTGCTGATGATCGCCGGCAGCAAGGCCGACAGCCTGTACATGACCCAGGATGCGTTCCCCAAGGCCACCGGTACGAAAGACAAAGAGTTGTTCATCATCGACGGTGCAACGCACATCGAAACCTACTGGGTTCCCAAGTATGTGGACGCAGCACTCGGCAAGTTGACGCCGTTCTACGCAAGAACCTTGTGATTGGTTCGTTGGGGTCGCGCATCCATGCGTAACCTGATTACATGGAATAATCCCGCGCTCCGCATGAGAGGCTCTCATCAATGTCCCGCGCCAATCTCAACGATCTGCAAGCCTTCGTGGTCATTACCCGCGAAGGCAGCTTCACTCGCGCCGCCGCACAACTGGGCGTCTCGCAGTCCGCGCTGAGCCACACCATGCGCGCTCTCGAAACCAGGCTCGGCGTTCGCCTGCTGACCCGAACCACGCGCAGCGTATCCCCCACAGAGGCTGGCCAGCGGCTGTATCAGTCCATGGCGCCGCGCTTCGACGAAATTGAACTTGAACTGGCTGCGGTCAGCGAGTTTCGCGATACCCCGGCAGGCAACGTGCGGATTTCAGCCTCCGAACATGCGGCGAACAACATCCTTTGGCCCAAGCTGTCGAAGGTGCTTCCCGACTACCCGGACATCAAGGTCGAAATCACCGTCGACTACGCCCTCTGCGACATCGTCGCGCAGCGCTACGACGCGGGCGTGCGCCTGGGCGATCAGGTGGCCAAGGACATGATCGCCGTCCCGATCGGCCCCCCGTTGCGCATCGCCGTAGTGGGGTCTGCCGAATACTTCAAACAGCGGCCGTATCCGAATGAGCCAAGGGATTTGGCCGCACATAATTGCATCAATTTGCGCCTGCCCACCCACGGGAACCTGATGCAATGGGATTTTGAGAAGGACGGTCACGAACTCAAGGCGCGTGTCGAAGGACAATGGACGTTCAACAGCAGCGTGCCGATCCTGCGCGCTGCTGTCGCCGGATGCGGGCTGGGGTTCCTGCCAGAAGATATGGTAGCCAGGGAGCTTGCCGACGGAAGCCTTGTGCGGGTACTCGAAGACTGGTGCCAGCCTTTTGCCGGTTACCACCTTTACTACCCCAATCGCCGTGAGCATTCTTCAGCGTTCGGCGTAGTGGTGGACGCGCTGCGTTACAAGCGCTGAGTCGTCCATGGTCAACATGCCTGGATGGCACGGATGAAATACGTGAGTGATTCCAGTTTCAAATAAACACTGGGAGATACTCGGGTTGATCTAGGCTTGAATGAAATCACGCGGGAAAAAAACCATGTCCCTCGCTCCCGGAAATCTATTGGCCCTGGTTTTGGGTGTCTTTTGCACAGCCGTGTACGGACAAGGGGTAGCAGACACCGATTCCCCACCGGCAATACTTCCATTGGCATCCGAGACTGCGCCAAAACTCATTGCCTACCCGCCGCTTGCCGAGCCCCTTGCCCGCGGTGTTGTCATTATCCAGTATCGAACAGAACACGCCAGGATCATGCCGGTATTTGGCAAAGCAGCTGTTGAAGTATCACCACGTCTCGGTCACCTCCACGTGACGGTTGACGACTGGAAAGGCACATGGGCGCACACCAGCGAAGACCCGATTATCCTGGTTGGACTGACGCCCGGCACTCACAAGGTTCTTCTTGAAGTGGCCGACCCGACTCACAAAATCCTCGCCAGTACGACAGTGAGTTTTATAGTGCCGGAGAAGAAACCGGCGGACGCTCCCCACATTGACAATGATCACGCAGTAAAACCATGACGATTGAGTGTTCATAGTTGACTGCGGTGGTGTGAGTAGCCCCTGATTTCGAAAACACATCTGACCAACTACTTCGCTTTACTTCTGGCTGCACAACTCCCCCTCTCAGGGTGACGGTAGATAGCCCATCACACGTGACTCGCCCATCAGCAGCGGGCGATTCAGTTCCGCACAAGCACGCAAGTACTCGGCCACCAGAGTGACCCGCTTCAGCTTGCGCAGGTCCTCGCTGTAATACATCCAGAACTGCCGCGTGATCTCCACTTCACCGGGCAGCACTTCGCACAGGCGGGGATCGGGGCCGGCGAGGAAGCAAGGCAGGATCGCCAGCGCCCGCCCTTCCAGGGCTGCGTGGTAATGAGCCACCACGCTGGTGCTGCGCAGGCGACTGTTGGCGCCGGGCATCAGGTCGTTCAGGTAGAGCAGCTTGAAGCTGAAGGCCAGATCCTCGACGTAGGTCACGAACGGGTGAACGGCCAGGTCCTCGCGACAGCCGATCGTCGGATGACTGGCCAGGTACTCCGGCGTCGCATACAGACGCAGGCGGTAGTCGCACAATCGCGAGCACACATAGGGACCGCGCTCGGGCCGTTCCAGGGTGATGGCGATGTCCGCCTCGCGCCGTGACAGGTTGATGAAATGCGGGACCGGCAAAATGTCCGCCGAGATATGCGGGTAGTGCTCGAGGAAGTGGCTCATCTGCGCAGTGATGAAACAGGTCCCGAAGGCTTCGGTACAGCCGATGCGCAGGTGCCCGGCGAGCCCCCCGGTGGTGCCGAAAACCTGCTCGCAGGCTACCAGCAGCGTACTTTCCAGGGATTCGGCGTGGCTGACCAGACGCTGCCCCTCCACGGTCAGGACAAAACCTGCGGTTCGCGACTTCTCGAACAACAGAGCACCCAGACACTGCTCCAGGGCGCGGATGCGCCGCGACACCGTGGTGTAGTCCACCCCCAGGCGGCGAGCTGCACCGCTGGCGGTGCGGGCACGGGCGACCTCGAGGAAGAAACGCATGTCGTCCCAGTTCAGTGGGTTCTGCGTTGTGCTTTTTTGCATATCCATCGGGCTTTTCTGCCAATACATATGGGAAATATGCACTTATATACTCGCATCTCACCCAACTTGGCCAGCGTCGTTTTCAGGCCAGGAAAGCCCCCCACCCCAATAATAAATACCGAGGGCTGACAGCATGAGCGCATGGATAAACACCGGCTTGCACGCCGGACTCAAACAGCTGCGCAACAGCGCAATCGCGGCCACGGTTCTCGTCTGCCGTTGGCCCGATCCGCTGCTCGCCGCGCCGCGGATCGGGCTCGCCCTCCTGCACCGCCCTCTCTCCACCGCAAGGTCATCCGGGCGGCAATAACTCCAGCACATCAGCATTCAGGTGGCGTCCCGCATGGGGTCGCTGCCCGGGTACCCGTACGCCCCTCAAAAGGCCGAACAACAAAAACAACTAGAAATGCGGAGCCGCACCATGACGACCGACCATCCGAACCACGTCCAGACCTGTGCACTGGTCAGGGCCAACCCCAAGTTCCACCGCCTCGCGCGCCAGCGTGCACTGCTGGCCTGGACGCTGAGCGGCGCGGTCCTGGCTATCTATTACAGCTTCATCATGGTGGTGGCTTTCGCCCCTGCCTGGCTGCACCTGCCGCTCTACGACGGCAGCCACCTCAGCCTCGGCATGCCAATCGGCGTGACGATCATCCTGTTGTCCTGGCTACTCACCGCCTGGTACGTGCACAGCGCCAACACCCGCTTCGACGTACTCAGCTCGCAGATCCTGCAGGAGTCCCGCGCATGAAACGCCTGTCCGCCCTTCTCGCCCTCAGCCCTGTGCTGGCCCATGCCGAGCCCATCATTGCGCAGAAGCAACCGCTCAACCTGCACGCCATCAGCATGTTTTTCGTCTTCGTCCTCGCCACCCTGCTGATCACCTGGTGGGCGGCACGACGCACCCGCTCCGCCGCCGACTTCTACAGCGCCGGTGGCGGCATCACCGGCTTCCAGAATGGCCTGGCAATCGCCGGTGACTACATGTCGGCGGCAACTCTGCTGGGCCTGTCGAGCCTGGTCTTCGCCAAGGGCTACGACGGCTTCGTCTACATCATCGGCTTCTTCGTCGGCTGGCCCATCGTCACCTTCCTGATGGCCGAACGCTTGCGCAACCTGGGGCGCTACACTTTCGCCGACATCGTCTCCTACCGCCTCGATCAAACCCGTGTGCGCAGCTTCGCCGCCCTCGGATCGCTGACCGTGGTGTGCTGCTATCTGGTGGTGCAGATGGTCGGTGCCGGTCAACTGATCAAACTGCTGTTCGGCCTCGACTACCGCACGGCGGTGGTGGTAGTCGGACTGCTGATGCTGGTCTATGTCATCTTCGGCGGCATGCTCGCCACCACATGGGTACAGATCACCAAGGCGGTCCTGCTCCTGGCGGGCGGCACGACCCTGGTGCTGATGGCCCTGAGTCGCTTCGATTTCAGCTTCGAGACGCTGGCCGCCCAGGCTGTGGCCGTGCATGCCAGCGGCGTGCAGATCATGGGCCCGGGCACCTTGCTGGCCGACCCGATCAACGCGGTGTCCCTATCCCTTGGACTGGTCTTCGGCATTGCCGGCCTGCCGCACATCCTGATGCGCTTCTTCACGGTGCCCAATGCCAAGGAAGCGCGTAAATCCGTACTGTTCGCCACGGTGTTCATCGGTTTCTTCTTCCTGGTGGTCTGCGTCCTGGGCTATACCGCCATCGTCATCGTCGGCACCGATCCTCAGTACTACGTCGATGGCAAGCTCGGCGGGGCCATGATTGGCGGCAGCAATATGGTAGCCATGCACCTGGCAAAGGCAGTGGGTGGCAACCTGTTTCTCGGTTTCCTCTCTGCCGTGGCTTTCGCCACCATTCTCGCAGTGGTGGCTGGCCTGGCCCTGGCCGGTGCCTCGGCCATCTCCCATGACCTTTACGCTTCGGTATTGAAGAAGGGCTGCGCCGACGAGAAACAGGAAATGCGCGTGTCGCGCATCGCCACCATCTGCCTGGGCATCGTTGCGATCGCCCTCGGCATTCTGTTCGAAGGCCAGAACATCGCCTTCCTGGTCGGCCTGACGTTCGGCATCGCCGCCTCGGCGAATTTCCCGGTACTGATCATGGCCATGTACTGGGGCGGCCTGACCACCCGCGGCGCCCTCTATGGCGGCCTGACCGGCCTGGTCAGCGCACTGGCCCTGGTGATCGGCTCGCCGTCGGTGTGGGTCGGCGTACTGGGGCATGCCCAGGCGCTCTTCCCTTACGACCAGCCCGCGCTGTTCTCCATGCCACTGGCCTTCCTGGTCATAGTGGTCGCTTCCAGGCTTGACCGCAGCGAACGCGCCGACCGCGAACGCGCCGCCTATGCCGACCAGTTCGTCCGTGCCCAGACCGGCCTTGGAGCTGCCATGGCCAGCAGTCACTGACGCTGCTTTTTCCGGGGCTGACGCCCCGAGCGCGAGTCCGCTCCTTTGCTTCGCGCTTTTTTACGCCCGACCTGCGCCGCTCGGCGCAGGACACCCCAGAAGCGCCCCTCCCTCGCCAACGCCAAGCGGCGCGGGAGCGGCTCGTCGACAACAAAAACAACAAAAGGCAACCAATGAAACCCACCACCCTCACCCTGTTCCTGGCCGGCACCGGACTCGCCGCACAGGCTCACGCCGATTTCTTCGCAGACAGCACGGCCAGGCTGGAAACGCGCAACTTCTACTTCAACCGCGACTTCCGCCAGGCCAATGCCACCCAGTCCAAGCAAGAAGAATGGGCCCAGGGTTTCCTGCTTCGCTACGAATCCGGCTATACCGACGGCATGATCGGCGTCGGTATCGACGCTCTTGGCCAGCTCGGCGTCAAGCTCGATTCCAGTCCCGATCGCTCCGGCTCCGGCCTGCTCAAGCGCGATAACGAGCCGCCCAAACGCGCCAAGGACGAGTATGGCGAACTGGGCCTGACGGCCAAGTTCAAAGCGTCCAACAGCGTGCTCAAGCTCGGCACCCTGACCCCGAAGTTGCCGGTGCTGCTGGCCAATGACTCGCGCCTGTTGCCGCAAACATTTCGCGGTGGCCAGTTGAACGTCCAGGAGATCAAAGGCCTGAGCGTCGATGCCGGGCGCGTGGATCGGGTCAACCAGCGCGACTCCTCGAACTACGAGAAAATGGCGATCACCACCACCGGCGCCAAGGGCATTGTCAGTGGCCAAGCCCGCAGTGATGCCTTCAATTTCGCCGGCCTTGCCTACCAGTGGAACGACCGGCTAAACACGGGCTACAACTACGGCGGCCTGGACGACTTCTACCACCAACACCAGTTCAGTCTGGTCCACGTGCTGCCGCTGGGCGCAGGCCAGACGCTCAAGAGCGACCTGCGCTACGCCCGCTCCACCGACGACGGTAACAGCAACATCGACAACAACGCCTTCGGCGCCATGTTCACCTATGCCCTCGGTGGCCATGCCTTCGGTCTGGGCTACCAACGCATGAGTGGCGACACCGGCTTTGCCTACGTCAATGGCAGCGACGCCTACCTGGTCAACTTCGTGCAGATCAACGACTTCGCCAACAAGGACGAGCGTTCCTGGCAGGCGCGCTACGACTACAACTTCGCGGCGCTCGGCATTCCCGGCCTGACCTTCATGACCCGCTACCTGGCCGGCGACAGCATCGATCTGGGCGCCCGCAGGCCTGAGGGTCGCGAATGGGAGCGCGACACCGACATCGGCTACGTGGTGCAGAGCGGCCCGCTGAAAAACCTCGGTCTGAAGTGGCGCAACGCTACGGTGCGCACCGCCCACTTCGGTAACGATCTCGACGAGAACCGCCTGATCCTCAGCTATACCCTGGCGCTCTGGTAAGCCCCCGCAAAAGGCGGGTGCCGCTCACATCGCTTGACGGTGCGGGCAGCACCCGCCTTGTGCATTTCTGGCGCATCGGGGATGCCGCCAGCCTGTGTTTTTTTGCACAACGCACGGGACTTTTTGAGCATTCTTATTTGATTTATGCATGCCTATACTCGATTCAACCGCCTGGTCATGAACCAGGTCAGTCCCAATAAAAATAAACAGGGCACCCACCGTGAAGCCATTCTTGCTTGCCGTCGTCTCCCCACGTTCAGGTACCCGCGCGCGTCTCGGGAGACTCCAATGAACAACAACTGCCAACCTTTCCTCGCCGCCCGAGACTTCCTGCTGGAACACCGCACCGATTACGCCACAGCTGTGCGTGATTTCCGCTGGCCACAGTTGACCGAGTTCAACTGGGCTCTGGATTACTTTGACGCCATGGCCGAGGGCAACCAGGCCAATGCCCTGTGGATCGTCGAAGAGGACGGCAGCGAACAACGCTACAGCTTCCAGCAACTGGCCGCGCGTTCCAATCAGGTGGCCAATCACCTGCGTGCCCTCGGCGTGCGCCGTGGCGAACGCATCCTGCTGATGCTCGGTAACGACGTCGCCCTGTGGGAAACCATGCTGGCCGCCTTCAAACTCGGCGCCGTGGTCATTCCCGCCACCGCCCTGCTGACCCCTGAAGACTTGCGTGATCGCATCGAGCGTGGCCATGTGCGTCATCTGGTGGTCGGCGCCGCTCATGTCGACAAGTTCGACGGCCTGGGTGAAGGCTGCAGCCGCATCTGTGTTGGCCCGGCCCCCGCAGGCTGGACCCCGCACAGCGCTGCCAGCGAATATTCCGAACAGTTCGAAGTCGAGGGCCAAACGCTCGCCACCGACCCGATGCTGCTGTACTTCACCTCCGGCACCACCTCCAAGCCGAAGATGGTGCTGCACAGTCACCAGAGTTACCCGGTCGGCCACCTATCGACCATGTACTGGATCGGCCTGCAGCCGGGCGACCTGCACCTGAACATTTCGTCCCCGGGCTGGGCCAAGCACGCCTGGAGTTGCCTCTTCGCACCATGGAATGCCGGCGCCTGCATCTTTATCCACAACACCGCACGCTTCAGCGCGCAAGCCCTGCTCGGCGTGCTGGAACGCTACGGCGTCACCAGCCTGTGCGCGCCGCCTACCGTGTGGCGCATGCTGATCCAGGAAGACCTGGCCAGCTACAAGACACGCCTGCGCCTGCGTGAACTGGTGGGCGCCGGTGAGCCGCTCAACCCGGAGATCATCGAGCAGATCCTGCACGCCTGGGGCCTGTTGCTGCGCGACGGTTTCGGCCAGTCGGAAACCACCGCCCTGGTCGGCAACACGCCTGGCCAGCGGCTCAAGCCGGGGTCCATGGGCCGTCCGCTGCCGGGCTACCGGGTGACCATGCTCGACCCTGATGGCGTGCCGGGTAACGAAGGCGAAGTGGCCCTGCCGCTGGATGTGCGCCCGCTCGGCCTGATGCTGTGCTACGAGGACAGCCCGGAAAAGACCGCCGAAGTGATGCGCGACGGCTACTACCGCACCGGCGACACCGCGCAGATCGACGAAGAGGGCTACATCACCTTCGTCGGCCGCGCCGACGACGTGTTCAAGGCTTCCGACTACCGCATCAGCCCCTTCGAACTGGAAAGCGCGCTGATCGAGCACCCGGCGGTAATGGAAGTGGCCGTGGTGCCAAGCCCCGACCCGGTGCGCCTGGCAGTGCCCAAGGCCTATCTGATCCTGGCCCATGAAGCCCAGGGCAGCCTCGAACTGGCCGGCAGCATCTTCGCTTTCGCCCGCGAGCACCTGGCGCCCTACAAGCGGGTGCGGCGCATCGAATTTGTCAGCGAGCTGCCCAAGACCATCTCCGGGAAGATCCGCCGGGTGGAACTGCGGCAAATGGAAACGCAGCGCCGTCAGGGCGACGCACGTGGCCCGCAGGAATACTTCGAAGAAGATTTCCCGCAACTCAAGGGCTGAACCCAGGCTGGTACGCCGGCCCTTCTGAATCCAAATCCGACCGCTCGGCCATCCAGGCCGAGTGGCTTAACTCGACCCAAAGAAAGTAGGCAGAACTGAAAATGACCTCTTCCAGCATTCCAAGCGTCAAGCTTCTCATCAACGGCGAATTCGTCGAATCGCGCAGCACTCAGTGGCGCGACGTAGTCAACCCGGCCACCCAGGAAGTCCTGGCCCGCGTCCCCTTCGCCACCGCCGAGGAAATGAACGCCGCCGTCGCCAGCGCCAAGCAAGCCTTCAAGACCTGGCGCAAGACCCCGATCGGTACCCGTTCCCGTGTCTTCCTCAAGTACCAGCAACTGATCCGCGAGAACATAAAGGAACTGGCCGCCCTGCTGACCGCCGAGCAAGGCAAGACCCTGCCTGATGCCGAAGGTGACGTGTTCCGCGGCCTGGAAGTGGTCGAGCACGCCGCCAGCATCGGCAACCTGCAGATGGGCGAGTTGGCCAACAACGTGGCCAACGGCGTCGACACCTACACCCTGCTGCAACCGCTGGGCGTGTGCGCCGGCATCACCCCGTTCAACTTCCCGGCGATGATCCCGCTTTGGATGTTCCCGATGGCCATTGCCACCGGCAACACCTTCGTCCTCAAGCCGTCCGAGCAGGACCCGCTGGTGACCATGCGCCTGGTGGAACTGGCGCTGGAGGCCGGTGTACCCAAGGGTGTACTCAACGTCATCCACGGCGGCGTCGACGCGGTGAACCTGATCTGCGACCACCCGGATATCAAGGCCGTGTCCTTCGTCGGTTCGACCAAGGTCGGCACCCATGTCTACAACCGCGCCACCCAGAACGGCAAGCGCGCGCAATGCATGATGGGCGCGAAAAACCATGCCATCGTCCTGCCCGATGCCAACCGGCAGCAGACCCTGAACAACCTGCTGGGCGCCTCCTTCGGCGCCGCCGGCCAGCGCTGCATGGCTCTGCCCGTGGTGATCCTGGTCGGTGAAGCGCAGGCTTGGCTACCGGACCTGATTGAGCGAACCAAGACCCTTAAGATCAACGGTGGCACCGAGCCGGGCACCGACATCGGCCCGGTGATTTCCTGCGCCGCCCTGGACCGCGTCAACGGCCTGATCGCCAGCGGCATCGAAGAAGGTGCAAAGCTTGAACTGGATGGGCGCAACCCGAGCGTGCCGGGCTACCAGGACGGCAACTTCGTCGGCCCGACCATTTTCTCCGGCGTCACGGCGCAAATGTCCGTGTACCGCGAAGAGATCTTCGGCCCGGTGCTGTGCGTGATGCACGCCGCCAACCTGGATGAGGCAATCGAGATCATCAACGCCAACCCGAACGGCAACGGCACTGCCCTGTTCACCCGTTCCGGCGCTGCCGCGCGTCACTTCCAGGAAGAGATCGACGTCGGCCAGGTCGGCATCAACGTGCCGATCCCGGTACCGGTCCCGCTGTTCTCCTTCTCCGGTTCGCGCGCCTCCAAGCTGGGCGACCTAGGTCCCTACGGCAAGCAAGTGGTGACCTTCTACACCCAGACCAAGACGATCACCCAGCGCTGGTTCGACGAGGACGACACCAGCGGCGCGGTGAACACCACCATCACCCTGAAATGACCTTTGCCGGCCGGCGCCTTGCGTCGGCCGACGACAAGCGCGCGCAGGATTTCCTGCGCCACTGCCCCCTATCGTAAAAGGTAGCCAACATGCATATCGGATTTCTCGGCCTCGGCAACATGGGTGGCCCAATGGCCCGTAACCTGCTCAAGGCTGGCCACAGCCTGACCGTCTTTGATCCCTTCCCCCAGGCGGTCGCCGCCCTGGTGGAGGCCGGCGCCAGCTCCGCCGACTCGCCCGCCGCCGTGGCCAAGGCCAGGGTCGAGGTGATCATCACCATGCTGCCGACCGCCGAACACGTGAAGCAGGTCTATCGCGGCAAGGACGGCCTGCTGGCCAATATCGGCCCAGGCGTGTTGCTTATCGACAGTTCGACCATCGACCCGCTGAGCACCCGCGAAGTGGCCAAATATGCCCTTGCCCAAGGCAACCCGATGCTCGACGCGCCGGTATCCGGCGGCACCGGCGGCGCGGCGGCAGGCACCCTGACCTTTATGGTCGGTGGCCCGGACAGTGTGTTCGACCAGGCCCTGCCGATCCTATCGGCCATGGGCAAGAACATCGTGCACTGCGGCGCAGCTGGCAACGGCCAAGTGGCCAAGATCGCCAACAACATGCTGCTCGGCATCTCCATGGTCGGCGTCGCCGAAGCCATGGCCCTGGGTGTGGCCCTGGGTATGGAAGCCAAGGTGCTGGCCGGGATCATCAATACCTCCAGCGGTCGCTGCTGGAGCTCGGAGGTCAACAATCCGTTCCCGGATGTACTGGAAAACGCGCCGGCCTCACGCGGCTACAGCGGCGGCTTTGGCAGCGACCTGATGCTCAAGGATCTGGGCCTGGCCACCGAAGCGGCCAGGCACGCGCGTCAACCGGTCGCGCTCGGTGCTGTAGCCCAGCAGCTGTACCAGACCTTCAGCCTGCAAGGTAATGGCGGCCTGGACTTCTCCGCCATCATCCAACTGTTCCGCGGAGAAGCCTGAGCATGAGCGAGCAGCAAGCCCCGGTGCTGGCCAGCGTACGCAACCGCGTCGGCCACCTGACACTGAATCGGCCAAGCGCGTTGAACACCCTGGACCTGCCCATGGTGCGCCTGCTATGCCGGCACCTGTGGGCTTGGGAACAGGACCCGCAGATCGTCGCCGTGACCATTCGCGGCGCCGGTGAAAAGGCCTTCTGCGCCGGTGGCGATATCCGCATGCTGTACGACAGCTACAAGGCCGGCGACAACCAGCACGAGCTGTTCCTCGAGCAAGAGTATGCCCTCGACGAATACCTGCATGGTTACACCAAGCCCGTGCTGGCGCTGCTCGATGGTTTCGTCCTCGGCGGCGGCATGGGCCTGGCCCAGGCCGCCTCGCTGCGGGTGATCACCGAGCGCACGCGGATGGGCATGCCGGAAGTCGGCATCGGCTTTTTCCCCGATGTCGGTGGCAGCTTTTTCCTGCCGCGCCTGCCGGGGGAACTGGGAACCTATCTGGGCATCACCGGCTGCCAGGTGCGTGCCGCCGATGCCCTCTATGCGAACCTTGCCGACTACTACCTGCCCAGCGAACGGCTGGCCGAGCTGGATGCCTGTCTCGACCACCTGAACTGGACCGCTGCGCCCGACGAAGACTTGCAGGACTTGCTTGCCGACATGGCCACAGAGCGTCTTGCCGGGTCCGAGCTCAAGGCCTGTCGCCAGGCGATCGACGAGTATTTCGCCTTGCCCGATGTCCAGGCCATTCGTACCGCGCTGCAGCGTGAACAACGCCCCGAGCTGCAAGACTGGGCCGAGCAGACGGTGAAACTGCTCGACAGCCGCTCGCCATTGGCGATGGCCACGACGCTTGAGTTGTTGCGCCGTGGTCGTTACCTGAGCCTGGCCGAGTGCTTCGCTCTGGAGTTGCACCTGGACTACCAGTGGTTCGACAAGGGCGACCTGATGGAGGGTGTACGCGCCCTGATCATCGACAAGGACAAGCGCCCACGCTGGAACCCGCCAACCCTGGCAGAGCTGGAACCTGCCCGGGTGCAGGCCTTCTTCAACGAGTTTCAACGCGCCTGCGGCAAGCCCGTACGCACCGCCTGATCGGCAGGAGACTTTGCAATGCACGATATCGAATTGACCGAAGAACAACGCATGATCCGCGACATGGCGCGTGACTTCGCCCGCAGCGAAGTCGCGCCGCATGCCCAGGCCTGGGAGAAGGCCGGCTGGATCGATGACGCCGTGGTGGCGCAGATGGGCGAGTTGGGCCTGCTGGGCATGGTCGTGCCGGACACCTGGGGCGGCAGCTACACCGACTATGTGGCCTACGCCCTGGCCGTGGAAGAAATCTCGGCCGGCGACGGTGCCCTCGGCGCGCTGATGAGCATCCACAACTCGGTAGGCTGCGGCCCCCTGCTGAAATACGGCACCCCCGCGCAGCAGGACAGTTGGCTGCCGCTGCTGGTCAGTGGTCAAGCGATCGGCTGCTTCTGCCTGACCGAGCCACAGGCTGGCTCCGAGGCGCACAACCTGCGCACTCGTGCCGAACTGCGCAACGGTCAATGGGTACTCAATGGCGCCAAGCAGTTCGTCAGCAACGGCAAGCGCGCCAGGCTGGCCATCGTCTTCGCCGTGACCGATGCGCAACTGGGCAAGAAGGGGCTGTCGGCCTTCCTGGTACCGACCGACAACCCCGGCTTCGTGGTCGACCGCAGCGAACACAAGATGGGCATCAAGGCCTCCGATACCTGCGCGGTGACCCTGAACAACTGCACCATCCCCGAGGCCAACCTGCTGGGAGAACGCGGCAAGGGCCTGGCCATTGCCCTGTCCAACCTGGAAGGCGGCCGCATCGGCATCGCCGCCCAGGCCTTGGGCATCGCCCGCGCCGCCTTCGAGGCAGCCCTGGGCTATGCCCGCGAACGCGTCCAGTTCGGCAAGCCGATCATCGAGCACCAGAGCGTGTCCAACCTGCTCGCCGACATGCACACCCGACTCAACGCCACCCGCCTGCTGATCCTGCATGCGGCGCGCCTGAAAAGCGCCGGGCAACCGTGCCTGTCCGAAGCCTCCCAGGCCAAGCTGTTCGCCTCGGAAATGGCCGAGCGCGTGTGCTCCAGCGCCATGCAGATCCATGGCGGCTACGGTTACCTGGAAGACTACCCGGTAGAGCGCTACTACCGCGACGCGCGCATCACCCAGATCTACGAAGGCACCAGCGAAGTCCAGCGCCTGCTGATCGCCCGCGAACTGAGCCACTACGCGCTCTGACCTCCTCCAGCCGGACGCGACTGCCGCGTCCGGCTTTTCCCTGTCTTGCCCCTTGTGGAGCTGCCCATGCCCGGCTTGCGCAATATTTCCATTAGCCGCCGTCTGTGGCTGATTTTGCTGACATCCATCCTGATGCTGCTGATACTCGCCGGCCTGATGCTCAAGCAGAGCTATAACGACCTTTATACCGCCAAGGCGCTGAAAACCCGCCACGTGGTCGAGACCGCCAGCGGCATCCTGCGTCACTTCCAAAGCCTGGAAGGCCAGGGCCTCAGTCGTGAGCAGGCGCAGCAGCAGGCCATCGCGGTCATGCGCGACTTGCGCTACGACCGCGAGGATTACTTCTGGCTCGAAGACCTCGACACGCGAATGGTCATGCACCCCAATGCCGGGCTCGAGGGCAAGCGCATGGCCGGTACACTCGATCCGGACGGCAAGGCGCTGTTCGACGAAATGGTCGCCACGGCCAAACGCGATGGCGCCGGCCTGGTGCACTACCGCTGGCCCAAACCGGGTTCCGACGCGCCGGTGGAAAAGGTTTCCTACGTCGAATTGTTCAAGCCCTGGGGTTGGATTGTCGGCTCGGGGATCTACATAGACGACGTGCAAGTCGAGTTCCGCCGCCAGTTGATTCAGGCCTGCGTCATATTGCTGACGATCGCCCTGCTGCTCAGTGCGCTGATCCTGCTGATTGCCCGCAGTATCGCCTCGCCACTGGCGCGGGTGGTCGATGCGATGGAGAACATCGCCAGCGGCGAAGCCGACCTGACCCGCAATCTGGATAACCGCTGGCGCGATGAACTGACAGACTTGAGCGGCCATTTCAACGTGTTCACCAACAAGCTGCGTGGCGTGATCGGTCAGTCCATACAGTCCGCTGACAGCCTGGACCAGGCTTCGAAGTCGCTCGGCGAAATCGCCGCCGATAGCCAGAACCACAGCCAGCAGCAATCGCAGCAGATGGAACTGGTGGCCGCCGCCATCCACGAGGTCTCCTACGCCGTGCAGGAAGTGGCGAAGAACGCCGAGCACGCTGCCAACGAAGTTCGCCAGGCCGAAGAACAGGCACGTCGGGGCCAGCACAACATCGACATCAGCCTGCTCCAGATCGACCAGTTGTCCGATACCATCGGCCAGGCCGTCGAGGTGATCCAGAGCCTGGCCCGGGAAAGCACCCAGATCGGCAGCGTGCTGGAAGTGATCCGCGCCATCGCCGAGCAGACCAATCTGCTCGCGCTGAACGCCGCCATCGAGGCGGCGCGCGCTGGCGAACAGGGTCGCGGCTTCGCTGTGGTAGCAGACGAAGTGCGCCTGCTGGCCCAGCGCACCCAGCAGTCCACCGCGCAAATCCAGGACATGATCGAACGCCTGCACGGCAACTCGCAAGCTGCAGTAGATGTCATCAATGCCAGCAGCCAAGCCGCTCGACAAACCGTGGAACAGGCCCACCAAACGGCTGAAAGCCTGCACCAGGTACTCGGCGCACTGCGCAATGTCACTGAACTGAACGCCTCGATCGCCAGCGCCACCCTGGAGCAGTCACACGTGGTCGAGGACATCAACCAGAACGTGACCCGCGCAGCCTCCCTGGCCCACGAAAGTGCCCAGGCAGCAGACCGGTCCAACGAGGCGAGCCAGGAACTGGGCCAACTTGCGGGTCAGCTCAATCGGCTATTGGGACAGTTTCGCGTATGAGGTCGATGAGTCACATGCAGCCCTCCAAAACCCTTTTTGCCGTGCCTGTCGACGAAGAACGCAATACGCGTTACCTGGAAACCCGGCACAAGGCTGTCGAGCTGTTCGCCAGGCATGGTTTCAGCCGAGTCAGCATGCGCGACCTGGCCACTTGCCTGGGGATCACCGCTGGCTCCCTCTACAACCACATCGATAGCAAAGAGGAACTGCTGTTTGAGTTGATCGAGGAGCTCTACGAAGCGTTGCTTGACGGCGCCAGCCTGGTGACCCGTCGCAAATCCGCCCCCACTGTACGACTGCACGGCCTGCTTGAGGCGCACCTGCGGCTCCACGAGCGTATGGCCGCGCATTTCCGCCTGGCTGAGTACGACCTCCATTGTTTGAGCTGCGAACAGCAAGCCTCGATTCTGACCCTGCGCCGACGCTACGAGCAGCATCTGGTGGAGACCATAGACCAACTCACCGGTAAACCGGCTAGCGTCACCCGGCGCGCGACCGTAAGCGGCATCGTGTCCTTGCTCAATCAACTACCGGCCTGGGTTGGGCAGCCCAAGGCCGGCATTGGAGCACGCCGCAAGCTGCTGCATGAGATGGTGATGAGTACCCTGCAGGGTGCATTGCGGGCAACTGAGGCGGCAGTCATTCACGCATCGCCCTCCTCCCTGGCACTTAAATAAGTACCTGATTCCGACACCCTCTGCCGGCAGCCGACAAACCCTCGGATTTTATTTTCTTACTCTCCACTGGCCCCGATGTTCATCGCTTCACGTCGGGCCAATCAGTCCTGCCACTGCACACCCCACCATAAGCTCCAGCCCAGCGGGCTATGGGTCGGGTGTAAGGAGAATAAAAATAATGAATCCAGGTTTTACATCATCACTCAACCACTTGCTCGATGCTGCCACGGCTGGATCGCAGCGCGTCCCAGGCGTAGTCGCGGCAATAGTCGGGCGTGACGGTCTGGTCTATGAGGGTGCGTCAGGTCAACGGACGCAGGGTCAAGCCCCTGCCATGACGACCGACAGCGTTTTCGCCATGTTTTCCACGACCAAAGCGATAACCGCCACGGCGGTGCTGCAGTTGTTCGAAGAGGGCCGACTGGATCTCGATGCGCCTGCCAGGAACTATGTGCCGATGATCGGCGAACTGAAGGTGCTCGAGGGGTTTGATAGCGACGGAACACCTCGCCTTCGCGCCCCCAGAAAACACATCACCACTCGAATGCTTCTGCTTCATACGGCCGGTCTGGGTTATGAGTTCTTCAACGAAAACTACAACCGACTAGCCCAGGAACAAGGACAACCCAGCATCATCAGCGGGTCGTTGGCGGCGCTTCAAACACCCTTGCTGTTTGAGCCTGGTGAACAGTGGGAATACGGCTCCAACATGGATTGGGCCGGCCTGGTGGTCGAGGCCATCACCGGCAAGCGTCTGGGTGAAGTCATGCAGCAGCGTATTTTCGAGCCGCTGGGCATGACCGATACCGCCTTTACCATGACCCCGTCGATGCTCCAGCGGCGAGCCAGCATGCACCAACGCGCAGAGGATGGATCGCTTTGCGCACTCGAGGATTTCATCCTTCCACAGGCTCCCGAAGTGCACATGGGAGGCCATGGCCTGTATTCGACCGTGAAGGATTACTGTCAGTTTATCCGTGCCTGGCTCAACGATGGGCAGGGGGATCACGGACGGATTCTCAAACCGGAAACGATTCGTTTCGCGGAAAAAAATGGTCTCGAAAACCTGAAAGTAAAAGCCCTTCCCGGCGTTATCCCCAGTCTCACCAATACCGCAGAGTTCTTCCCGGGCATGCCCAAGTCGTGGGCGATGAGTTTCATGATCAACGATCAAGACGCCCCCACCGGTCGCCCTGCGGGTTCTTTGGCGTGGGCCGGATTGGCCAATCTTTTCTATTGGATCGACCGCAAGAACGGCATCGGCGGTTTTTGGGCCACCCAGATATTGCCGTTCGCCGATTCCGTTTCGGTCAATGCCTATCTGGATTTCGAAACGGCGGCCTACCGCTATCTGACCCGCTGACCCGGCACTGATTCGATGCAGATCGCATGAGAGCCCCCCGGGGCTCCAGGCGATGCTGCACAAAAAAATTCCTCTCCAAAAACCAACAAAAACAAAACAGGTGATTCATGGAGATCTCCACACGTACCCCTGCGCGCGTTCGGCCCCTGGTGCGCGCACTTGACACTTCAACGATCGGTGCCGGCCTCGTGCTGGCGATTCTGGCGGGCAATGCCCAGGCCATCGATGTGGACGCCGGCGAATACACCGCTGCGCTTCCAGCCGGCAGCAATATCGGTTTGCTTTACCTGCAGCATGCGCAGCGGCGCTCGCTTTACAGTGATGGTCACAAGGTTGCGATCAAAGCGGGGCTCGACTCGGATATCGGCATACTGCGCGCCGCGCATTACCAGCAGTTGGGCGACTACACGATCAATACACAGTTCCTGCTGCCCTTCGGCCGCCTGGAAGGAACACGCGATAACGACTCGCTGGGACAAACCAGTGGCATGGGCGATCTGATTCTGGCGTCCACTCTATGGCTCGTGAATGACCCGGCGAAAAATCGTTACTGGGGTATTGCACCCTACCTGTACGTGCCGACCGGAAACTATGACCGCAACGATGCACTCAACCTTGGCGAAAACCGTTGGAAGATGACATTGCAGACAGGCTATGTGACCGGTCTCACTGAAAAACTTTCCCTGGACCTCACCGCGGATGTGACCTTCTTTGGCAAAAATGACGACCTCACGAGTCAAGACCTGACGTTGCGCCAGAAGCCGCAGTGGCAAACCCAGACCTACCTGAGGTACGCCGTGACACCAAAACTTTCGGTGCATGTCGGTGCGTCTCGACTCTGGGGCGGTGAGACGCGCATTGACGGTCAGGATCAGAACGATGAACCCGACACCAGTAAATACCGTGTCGGCTCGTCATACTGGATAACCCCCTCCTTCCAGGCCCTGCTCAACTACGGCCAGGACGTCTCGGTCGACAACGGTTTCAAGGAAAACCAGCGGGTTAACCTAAGGCTGTTGTGGGTGTTCTGACCCACAGTGAATGGCACCGAGAGCGGGCTGGACACCGCTCTCGGTGCCCTCGTAGCGCCTCCAATCGCTAGCGCAGCCGGCGCTGCAAGGTCTGGGAGGGTAATTCACTGAAACGCTTGCGATAGATCCCCGCAAATTCACCCAGGTTCAGATAACCCCAGCGAAAGGCGATGGCCGAAACGGTGGTTCCCGATTGCGGGTCCGCCGCCAGCAAATCGCGGTGCGCCCCCTGCAATCGCTGCTCACGCAGGAACGCACCGGGCGTCATGCCGCGAAAACGCGCGAAGGCACCACTCAATGTCCGCACACTGGTCCCTACCGCACTGGCAATCTCACCCATCGTCGGCAGGCTCGCAGCATTGGCACTCATGAACTCTTCGGCAGCCCTGACATAACGGGGTGCAATCCGGTTCAGTGGACTATTCAAATCAAGCCCTGCCCGCCCGGCGCGGCCAGCCCATTCTTGCAGCATATGAACGCAAAGACTTTGCTCCAGGTGAGTACCCATTCGCCCTTCAGCCATGTGTGCGGGAGCTTCGGCAATACAACGAACCGTGTACTCCAGCAAACTCAGCCAGCTCGACCCGACTCCGCCGATGACGCACTTGTGTCTCCAGAACTGATCATCGGGCACGAACCCAAACCACTGCAGCGCCATCCGCTCCAAAACGGCATGAGGAATGGTCAGATTCAGTTGCAAGTGATCAGGGTCGAGGTCGATCCGGTACTCGACACGACTGCAATCGGCAACGAATGATTCACCCATTGCCGTATCCTCAGTGACGGAACGCCGGGTCCAGTGCCGGGCATTGCCGCGAATAGTGGTGAGCAGTAGCGCATTCCCCGCTTCGGGCGAAAATTCATCGACGCTCACCGGCACGCCATAGGCAAAACGAGTCAGCGTCAACTCGCCAATCCTGGACGAATGCATGGTGGCGTGCGGCTTGATGGCCTGCCCTTTGGGTGCCACACGGTAGGGCATATACATGCGATCCGACCAGTCGCTGATTTCATCCCACTCGGTTGAAAAACTTTTGTGATGCTGGTGAATCGGCTTGCCGCTGGCATCGGTTAACAACGCATGTTCAAGAAGCATAGAGACACCTGATTTTTATTTTTTTAGGGTCCAATCGATGGCCAGACCTGCAACTCAGAGCAACGGCGGGTAGACCATCTGGTGTGATTCGCCCATCAGCAGCGGACGATTGAGCTTCGCGCAAGTGCGCAGGTAGTCGGCCACCAGGGTAATCCTCTTGAGGTTGCGCAGGTCCTCACAGTAGTACATCCAGAACTGTCGCGTGACCTCCACCTGATCCGGCAGCACCTCGCACAGGCGCGGGTCGGGACCGGCGAGGAAGCAAGGCAGGATCGCCAACGCCCGCCCTTCCAGAGCCGCATGGTACTGGGCGACCACGCTGGTGCTGCGCAGGCGGCTGCGCGCGCCGAGCATCAGGTCGTTCAGGTAGAGCAGCTTGAAGCTGAAGGCCAGATCATCGACGTAGGTCACGAACGGGTGACCGGCCAGATCCTCGCGACAGCCAATCGGCGGATGACTGGCCAGGTACTCCGGCGTCGCATACACACGCAGGCGGTAATCGCACAGCCGCGAGCACACGTACGGACCGCGCTCGGGCCGTTCCAGGGTGATGGCGATGTCCGCCTCACGCCGTGACAGGTTGACGAAGTGCGGGACCGGCAAAATATCCGCCGAGATATTCGGATAGTGCTCGAGGAAGTGGCTCATCTGCGCTGCGATGAAACAGGACCCGAAGGCTTCGGTACAGCCGATGCGCAGGTGCCCGGCAAGCCCTCCGGTGGTGCCGAAAACCTGTTCGCAGGCTACCAGCAGTGTACTTTCCAGGGTTTCGGCGTGGCAGACCAGGCGCTGCCCCTCCACGGTCAGCACGAAGCCTGCGGTTCGCGATTTCTCGAACAACATGGCGCCCAGGCTCTGCTCCAGGGCGCGGATGCGTCGCGCTACCGTGGTGTAGTCCACCCCCAGGCGGCGGGCTGCACCGCTGGCGGTGCGGGCACGAGCGACCTCGAGAAAGAAGCGCATGTCGTCCCAGTTCAAGTGACCTTGCGTTGTACTTGTTTGCATATTCATCAGGCTTTCCTGCCGTACTTTGAGAGGGCCAGTGAATAAAAAGCGCGGGCCCGGGGAGTGGCAAGGCGCCGCGCAACGCTTAATCGTCAGAACTGTTCGTCAGCAAGGCCGTACAGTGGTGCACTGCCGGCGCGGATGCTGGCTTCCAGGCTCAGCGTCCGTGGCAGCAGGCGCGCGAAGTAGAACTCGGCGGTGGCCAGTTTGGCAGCGTAGAACGGCGGGTCCCGGTCAAGTCTGGACCGGGCCACGGCGGCCATGCGCGACCACATGTAGGCGTAGGCGACATAGCCGAACAGGTGCAGGTACTCCACGGAGGCTGCGCCGACTTCGTTGGCGTTGGCTTTGGCCCGCTCCAGCAGCCAGTTGCTGAGGCCCTCCAGGCGTTCCAGGGCCTTCAGCAGTTCGCTGCCATACGCGCTTTCGTGGTGCAGTGCGAAGTGGCGCACTTCCCGAGCGAACAGGCGTAGCGCGACGCCATCGTTGGCCAGCACTTTGCGTCCGAGCAGGTCCAATGCCTGGATGCCATTGGTGCCTTCGTAGATCTGTGCAATGCGCACATCACGGACCAATTGTTCCTGACCCCATTCGCGGATGTAGCCATGGCCGCCGAAAACCTGCTGGCCGTTGATGCAGCTTTCCAGGCCGGTGTCGGTAAAAAACGCCTTGGCCACTGGCGTCAGCAGCGCAACCAGGATCTGCGCGCAATCGCGCTCGCTGGCATCGTCGGAAAATTTCGACAGATCCAGTTGTTGCCCGACATAGCAGGCGAATGCGCGACCGCCTTCGGTCATGGCTTTCATGCCCAGCAGCATACGCCGCACATCCGGGTGAGCGATGATCGGGTCGGCCGGCTTGTCCGGGGCCACGGCACCGGTGGGCGCCCGACCTTGAACGCGTTCGCGAGCATAGGTGACGGCGCTCTGGTAGGACGCCTCGGCGCAGCCGATGCCCTGAATGCCAATCGACAGGCGTTCGTAATTCATCATGGTGAACATCGCCGCCAAGCCTTTGTTCTCTTCACCGACCAGCCAGCCACTGGCGCCGTCGAAGTTCATCACGCAGGTGGCCGAGGCCTTGATGCCCATCTTGTGTTCGATCGAACCGCAACTCACGGCGTTGGCCGAGCCGAGGGAACCGTCGGCATGGACCAGGACTTTAGGTACGACAAACAGCGAAATGCCCTTCGGGCCAGCAGGCGCGTCCGGCAGTTTGGCCAGTACCAGATGAACGATGTTTTCAGTCAGGTCCTGATCGCCCCCGGTGATGAAAATCTTGCTGCCGGTGATCTTGTAGCTGCCGTCAGTCTGAGGTTCGGCGCGGGTGCGGATCAGCCCCAGGTCGGTACCGGCATGGGCCTCGGTGAGGCACATGGAGCCGGCCCAGCGGCCTTCATACATCGGCGGCAGATAGAGGTTTTTCAGGGCGTCGCTGGCATGGGCGTCCAGCGCCAGGCAGGCACCGGAACTCAATGCGGAATACAGCGCAAAACTTGAGTTGGCGCCGTAGAGCATCTCTTCGAACTGCACGGCCAGCATTTTCGGCATGCCCATGCCACCAAACCCGGGGTTGCCGGACAGTCCCACCCAACCGCCTTCGATGTAGGTTGCGTAAGCCTGTTTGAAACCGATGGGGGTGGTGACCCGGCCCTCATGCCACTGCGCGCCTTCTTCGTCGCCACTGCGATTGAGGGGCGCAATCAGGTGCGAGGTGACTTTGGCCGCCTCCTCGAGAATGGCGTCTGCCGTATCGGTGTCGATGCTGTCGGTCAAGGCCGGCAGGCGCGCCCACATGGCCGGAGCATCGAACACTTCGTGCAGCACAAAGCGCATGTCGCGCAGCGGGACTTTGAATTCGGGCATAACGTAAACCTCGTTGGCACGGTTGTGTCATGGGCAGGGCACAGCCGAATTCGGCCTGCACGAACCCGCAGCAGCAGGTCAAACACCTGCTGCCAGATGGATGCAATGTCGGATCGGGTCAGAGCGCCTTGGCCCGGTCACGCAACACATACTTCTGGATCTTGCCTGTGGAAGTTTTTGGCAAGAGCGTGAAGATCACTGTGCGCGGTACTTTGAATCCGGCCAGATGCTCACGACAGAAACTGATGATGTCAGCCTCGCGAACGTCCTGGTGATCAGCCTTCAAGGTGACGAAGGCGCAGGGTGTTTCGCCCCATTTCTCATCGGGACGGGCGACCACGGCTGCTTCCATCACACCCGGGTGGCGATAGAGCACCCCTTCAAGTTCGATGGTGGAAATGTTCTCGCCGCCCGAGATGATGATGTCTTTGAGCCGGTCCTTGATTTCGACGTAACCGTCAGGATGCCAGACGGCCAGGTCACCGGTGTGGAACCAGCCGCCTTCGAACGCTTCGGCAGTGGCGCTCGGGTTCTTCAGGTAGCCCTTCATGACGGTGTTACCGCGAATGAAGATCTCACCGATCGTCTGGCCGTCACGCGGGGTTGGCTCCAGCGTTGTGCTATCGCCGACCATCAAGCCTTCCAGCGTCGGGTAGCGCACGCCCTGTCGCGACTTGATCTGCGCCCTCTCCTCCAGGGAAAACTCATCCCATTCGGCGTGCCAGGCGCAGACCGTCACCGGGCCATAGGTTTCGGTCAGGCCAAACACATGGGTGACCTTGATGCCCATCTCTTCGACGGCACCGATGACTTTGGCCGGTGGCGCAGCGCCCGCGACCAAGGCATTGACCGGGTGATCGATGGCCGCTTTCGCTGATTCGGGCATGTTCACCAGTGCATTGAGCACGATCGGCGCACCGCACAGGTGAGTGACCTGATGCTCGCGGATCAGCGTGAGGATTTTCTGTGGATCGACCCGGCGCAGGAAAACGTGCACACCCGCCAGGGCAGTGATGGTCCATGGATAGCACCAGCCATTGCAATGGAACATCGGCAGGGTCCAGAGGTACACCGGATGGTTGCCTATGGCCCAGGTCATCTGGTTGCCCAATGCGCTCAGGTAAGCGCCGCGATGGTGGTAGACCACGCCCTTGGGGTTGCCGGTGGTGCCTGAAGTGTAATTCAGCGAAATGGCCTGCCACTCGTCGCCCGGCCATTGCCAGTCGAATGCCGGGTCGCCTTCGGCCAACAGCGCTTCGTAGTCAAGGTCGCTCGCGGCCTGACCTTCACCGTATTCCGGGTCATTGACGTCGATCACCAAAGGCGGGTGATCCAGCATGCCAAGCGCTGCCTGGATCACATCATGGAACTCGCGGTCGGTAATCAACACCCTGGCTTCGCCATGCTGCAGCATGAATGCGATCGCCTCGGCATCGAGGCGCACGTTGAGCGGGTTGAGCACGGCGCCGATCATCGGCACACCGAAATGCACTTCAAGCATCTCGGGAATGTTGGGCAGCATCACCGCCACCGTGTCGTCCTTGCCGATACCGCGACCGGCCAGCGCCGAGGCCAGGCGTCGGCAACGGGTGTAGGTCTGCGCCCAGGTGCGGCGAATCGAACCGTGGATTACGGCGAGGTGATCGGGATAAGTGCTGGCGGTGCGCTCGATGAAACTCAGCGGAGACAAGGCAATGTGGTTGACAGCCGAAGGGCCTAGGCCTTGGTCATAGATAGACATGTGCGGGTACTCGATGGCTGATTGTTAGCTCTATGGTTGACCTTGCAGCGCAGTCGCCGCAGTCACCTTCAAAGTCCGGATGACTTTATATAACACTGCGTCATTGATATGGAAGTAGAACCTACGTCGTATAGTATTAGTACTATATATATTTCTGTTAAGTCCGAATCAATGCCGCCAACGCTCCAAGGCTGGTATATGCTTGGTTTCCCTGAGAAAGTGGACCCGCAATGACCCTGACGCCCGTTCGATTGCACAGTTGGTTGCGCCTGCAGCGCGAGGGTGTGTCTCTGGCCGCCCGGGCCGATGCGCTGTGTCGGGCGCTGCAGGATTGCCCTGAGGTGCAGCGGGCGGTTTACCTGAGCTGGCAGCCCAATGCGCGGATCTACAGCCATGAGGGCGCCGCCCAGCATTTACCGCCGGGACTTGGCGACCCGGCGCTGGCCAGCGACCAGTTGCTCTTCGAGCATCTGGTCGAGGCAGGCCGCCTGGACCTGGCTCAAGTCCGTCAACTCGATTGCTGGTTGTCCGGCCGGTTGCGCCGGGCCGCGATCAGCCATGGCCAGGTATTTGATCTGGCCTTGCAGCCGGGGCAGCCGGGCTTGTTGCTGGTGGAAGTGCGCGAGGGCGTGAGTCTCGATTGGCTGGGCTGGGTACAGGATTTGCTGACGACGCTGCTGAGCAGCGTCAACGGCCTGCTGCGTGGTTCGCCACTGTTGGGTCACGATCCGCAACCGAGCCTGTTGCTCGATGCGCAAGGTCGACCGCTGGAGTTCAACGCGGCACTGATGGCGCTGCTCGCCGAGAAGTCACTGACCGATGTGTTGGGCTTTTTACCGGTCAATCATCGGGTGCTGGTGCGTGCCTGCCTGGACCAGCAACGCGCCGTCGAAGGTGTCGAGGCTCAGTTTGAAACGCAGATCCTGATCTGGACGTTCATTCCCGATCCCCAGGACAACCGAGTGCTCGCCCGTTGCCGCGACGCCACGGCGCAAGTGCTGGCGGAGCGTGAAGCGGCCACCGCACGACGGCTGTACCGGCTGATCATCGAAAACACGACTGACCTGATATCCCGTCACACCCCCGAAGGTCGCGTTATCGATGCATCACCGGCGTCCTGGACCCTGCTCGGTTACTGGCCTGAAGAGTTGCGCGGGCAAATGGCCCAGGGCCTGTTTCATAGCCAGGACCTGGCCGCTCTGGTGCAGCGCGCGCGCGATGCGCTGGAGCAGGATGGCTATCACACCATGACCTATCGCATTCGCCATCGCGACGGCCACTACCTGTGGTTCGAAACCGCCAGCCGGGCGATCCGCGAAACCTACACCGGGGCGGTGGTCGAAATCGTCAGCATATCCCGGGACATCACGGCCCGGGTGCAGGCCGAGGAGAACAAGCGACGCCTGGCCGAAGTGGTCGAGGCCAACATTGACCCGGTGTTGTTCATCGCTCCCGAGGGCCAGGTCACTTACCTCAATCCAGCCGCGCGACGCATCCTCGGGATTGATGAGCAACAACCCATGCCGGCCCTGGCCACGTTGTTCGCAAGCGGCGACCTTGCGCGCCTGCAACGCGATGGCTGGAGGCGCGCCGAGCGCGACGGTGTCTGGAGCACCGATGCGCGTTTGCAACCACCGGGCGGGGGCACATCGGTGCCGGTGTCGCTGGTACTGCTGGCGCACCGTTCCGCCGGCGGTGAGCGTTATTACTCATTGGTCGCGCGCGACATGACCGAGCGCGAGCTGCGGGAAGTGCAACAGCGCCGTCATCAGGACGAACTGGCACACACCGCACGGCTGGTCACTCTCGGTGAACTGGCCTCGGGGATCGCCCACGAAATCAACCAGCCGCTGGCTGCCGTGGTCAACTATGCGAATGCAAGCCAGCGCTACCTGCAAACGCTGGATTCCAATCCCCAGGCCGCTGCCAGAGTGACCCAGGGCCTGGAACGCATTACCCATCACGCCACCCACGCATCCGAAGTGATCCGACGGTTACGCTCCTTTTTGCGCAAGGGACAGCGTCGCATGCAGGCGCTGAACTTGACCGACGTCGCCCGCGAAGCCGTGCGTTTGTGTGCCTGGGAGGCGAGTAATTGCCAAGTGACAATCGAGGATCGACTGCCGGATAATCTGCCACCCGTTTATGCCGACCGCGTGTTGCTGGAACAGGTGCTGCTCAATTTGTTGCGCAATGCCATCGATGCCAACCGTGAGCAACATCCCGGGCAACCCTCTGTGATCGTGATGGCCGTAGAGCATGGCAGTGGCGCCTGCGTGGAAATCAGTGTGCGAGACCAGGGGCCGGGCGTCAGCGAGCCGGAACTGGAACAGATATTTACCCCGTTTTACACCAGCAAGGCCGATGGCCTGGGGCTCGGTCTGTCCATGAGCCGCAGCATCATCGAAGGTTTCGGTGGCGAATTGAATGCCCGGCGCCAGCCTGTCGGGCTGCTGATGTGTTGCCGCTTGCCGCTTGCCGGCCCAACAAAACAACAATAGGAATCAGGTAATGGCAGGTGTAACGGAGCACGTTGTGTACGTGGTCGATGATGACCAGGGCATGCTCGAATCGACGGTCTGGTTACTGGAGTCGGTCGGGCTCAAGGCCTTGCCGTTTACCAGTGGCGTCGCGTTCCTCGATGCCTGCGATGCAAGCCTCGATGCTTGTGTGCTGCTGGACGTTCGCATGCCCGGTATGGGCGGGTTGAACGTGCAGGAAGAAATGCGTGTGCGCCAACTGAACCTGCCCATCATCTTCGTCAGCGGGCATGCGGATGTGCCGATCGTGGTGCGCGCGTTCAAGGCCGGTGCCCATGACTTTATCGAGAAGCCCTACAACGAACAGCTGTTGCTGGACAGCGTGCAACAGGCGCTCAGCAACTGTGCCGCCAACCGTTCGGGCAACCAGGGCCACGAAGCCTTGCAGGCGCGCTTGTTGACCCTGACCCCGCGCGAGCGCGATATCCTGTTGCCACTGGTGCAGGGTTACACCACCCGCGAAATCGCGGAGCAACTGGGCGTAAGTGCAAAAACCGTTGATCTGTATCGCGCGCGCGTCATGAAACGCATGCAGGCCAACACGCTGCCGGACCTGGTGGGCATGGCCATCGCGGCGCAGATGGTCGATCCGCTGAAGTTGCGTTGATTCCTCAGGACAGGTTTTCAAGCAGCTCCAGCGCCTGATCAAAATCGAAGCACTCCGCTTGCCGCACAACCCGAAGCAATTGCTCGGTCATCCGCGGGTCTGAAGCCAGCCCCTGCAGTTTGAGCAAGGCTGTCAGCGCCTGGGTGTCGCTCTCGGCCAGCAAAGATCGGACGTGGGCCAATTGCGCATGCCATTCGCTGCCCGGTGGCACGCTTGATGAGTCTGCGCACGATGTCGGCTCGCGGAGTACCGATAAACCTTCCAGCACCGTTGTCAGGCAACGCTCGACCTGCACCAGCCGGTCAGCCAGGTCCTGCTCCGCCCCATCGTTCGTCCCACCGTTCAGACACGCCTGCTCCAGTGCGGCGGCTGCATTCGCCACTTCAACGGCACCAATGTTGCCCGCCGTTCCGCGCAGGGTATGGGCCAGCCTGACCGTCGTCGAACGATCGCCCTGGCCTCGGGCAGCCAGGAACTCGGCGCAAAAAGCCTGGTGGCTGGAGCGAAACTTGCGCAGCAGTCGCAGATAGAGCTCGACCTTGCCCATGCAGGTGCCCAGGCCCGCTTTCAAATCAATGCCGGGAAGGCTGGCTGGCAGGCTCGCCGCTGACTCCGTGGTGACCGGCGAAACGTCGGCCGACATCGCGCCACGGTCAGCTCGCGGATGTATCCACTTGGCCAACGTGGCAAACATGTCGTCGACGTTCAAGGGTTTGGAGATGTGGTCGTTCATGCCGCAGGCCAGCGCCCGCTCGCGGTCCCCCGCCATGGCGTCGGCAGTCATGGCGATCACCGGCAGATTCGCCCAGCGTGGCTGCTCACGTATCTTGCGGGTCGCGGTATAACCATCCATCACCGGCATCTGGCAGTCCATCAACACACCATCGAAGTCTGCGTCACGCTCCAGTTGGTCGAGCGCTTCTGCGCCGTGAACGGCCAGGCACAGCTCGATCCCGGCGCTCTCCAGCAGTTCACAGGCCAGCTCGCGGTTCAGCTCATTGTCTTCGACCAACAGCAGTCGCGCGCCACGCAGGCTGGCCATGGCATTGGCACTCTGGCCAAGTCGCGAGCTGGCCCGGGTATCGGCCTGGGGGATCTTGCCGAGCACCGTGCCCAGCGCCTCAAGCAAAGTGGACGGCGTCACTGGCTTGGTCAGCACCACCGGCAAATGAATGCCGTACCGACTGGCCTCTTCGCGGGCTTCCTCGCGACCGAACGCCGTGACCATGATCACCGACGGCGTTTGCGCCAGTTTGGCGGCCTGCATCTGCCGCACCGTTTCCACGCCGTCCATGCCAGGCATGCGCCAATCCATCAGCACCAGATCATAGGGCAGCACCTTCGCTTCGGCGTCCACCAGCATGGCCAGTGCGGCCCGGCCGCTTTGCGCGACGTCCACCTCCACGCCAAAACTGCGCGCCATGCTGGACAGGATCTCCCGCGCGCTGGCGTTGTCATCGACCACCAACACACGGTTGCCCAGCAATTCGTCGGCGGTCACCATGCGCCGTAAATGGCTGTCGCGCTGCACCCCCAGGCTCACCTCGAAATGGAAAGTGGAACCAAGGCCCGGCTCGCTCTCTACCCAAATGCGCCCGCCCATCAATTCCACCAGATGCCGAGAGATGGCCAGGCCCAACCCGGTGCCACCGTATTTGCGGGTGGTGGTGCTATCGGCCTGGCTGAAGGGTTGAAACAGGCGCGAGCATTGCTCGGCGTTCATGCCGATCCCGGTGTCGCGCACCCAGAAATGCAGCTGCGCCTGCTCTCCTGCCGCGCCCCGGTGCTCTACGCCGAGCACGATCTCGCCCTGCTCGGTGAACTTCGTCGCATTGTTGCCCAGGTTGATCAGCACCTGGCCAAGGCGCAACGGGTCGCCGATCAAGGCGGTCGGCAGCTCGGCATCGGTGCTGAACAGCAATTCCAGGCCTTTGTCCTCGGCTTTGAGGCCGATCATGCTGGCAAAGCCGTCGAGCACGGCCTCGAGGTGGAAGGGAATGTGCTCCAGGTGCATCTTGCCGGCCTCGATCCTGGAGAAGTCGAGGATGTCGTTGATGATCACCAACAGGTATTCCGCCGAGCGGTGGACCTTTTCGATGTAATTGCGCTGGCGGTGGTCGAGCTCGGTTCGCAATGCCAGGTAGCTCATGCCGATGATGGCGTTCATCGGTGTGCGGATCTCGTGGCTCATGGTGGCCAGGAAGTTGCTCTTGGCCCGGGTCGCCTCTTCTGCGGCCTCCCGTGCGCGCTGCACCTCGGCCTCGGCGGTCTTGCGGTCGGTGATGTCAAAGTACCAGTTGGCCCCCATGCCCCGCTCCCCCAGCGTCATCGTGACGGCCGAAACCAGTACGTCGAAGCGCTCGCCTCCAGCGCGCTGCAGGGTGGTCTCGAAGTTCAGCACTGCACCTTGCGCTGCCGCTTCGAGAAAGCGCTGGTGTGCCTGCGGGTCGACCCAGAACTGCGCCGGATCCGCACCTTCGAGTTCAGCCAGACGAGTCCCGAACAGACTGTCGAACTGCGGATTGCAGTAGGTCGGACGGCCATCGACGTCCCTGATCACCATGGCCACCGGGCTACTGTCGAGTACTGCGCGCAACTGTGCCTCGCTGGTCTTGAGTGCCGCCTGCAGCTGACGCCGTTCACTCACGTCGCGCACCGAAGCGCAGACGCATACGCCGTCCCCTTCCAGGCTCGGCAGATGCGACAAGCTGATCTCCGCCGAGAACAGACTTCCGTCTTTGCGCACGCCTTGCAGGTCGTCCAGGTTGGCCCCCATCTGGCGAGTGGCGCCGTGGGCCATGAAGCCCTTGCGCAGCGCCTCGTGGCGCCCTCTGCTGGCCAACGGCACCAAACGATCGATGGACTCGCCGATCAGCTCACCGGCGCTATAGCCGAACAGCTGATCCAGTTGGCGATTGGTGCGCAGGATCTGTCCTTGGGCATCGACCACCAGCATGCCGTCCGGCGCCGCTTCGATAATCCCGCGATACCAGGCTTCGGTGGCACGCAACGCCGATTGCTGGGTTTCCAGTGCCTGCGCCTGCTGCTCCAGTTGCAGCGCCTGTTCCGCCATTTCATTGGCCTGGCGACGGGTTTCCGCCAGCAGGGTCTTGACCGCCTGATTGCGCTCCAGAATCGCCATGGCTGCGGCCAAACGTGGGGTGGCTTCCTGCAACAGCAGCAGTTCACGCTCGCCCAGGGGCTCCAGCCCGGCCAGTTCGAGCACCCCCAGCAACCGCTCGCCACGGACAATAGGTTGCAGCAGCAGGCAACGGGCCGGGACCTCACCAAGGGGCGAGCACAAACGCCAATATTGCTCCGGCATCGCCTGAAACTGACGCGGCACGCGGTCCACCGCGCACTGCCCCAACAGGCCATCGCCGAACATGACTTGCGCCTCGGGTGGCCGCTCGGAATCGGTGGCATAACGCCCCATCAACAGCAGCGTGCCGGAATCCTCCTGCGCGCTGTACAGCACCCCCTGGCAGATTCCGTGCAGGCTGGCCATGCACTGCAGGAACACCTGCGCCAGTTCGGCCGGGGTTTCTGCCTGCTGCAGATCGACCTGCAATTGGGCGGTATGGGCCTTGATCCAGCGCTGGCGCTCAAGCTGTTGGGATTCGGTCTGCAGTTTGGCGATGGCCCGCGCCAGATCGCCGGTTTCGTTGTTCAGGTCGGTGTGGGGAATCGGTTGATCGAGCTGCCCCGCGGCCAATTGGTCTACCGCCACCCGCACCCGGTTCAGTGGATTGCGGATCGACTGGCTGACGACCCAGGACAACAGCAACGCCAGCGACAAACCACCGAACAACAGTACGTAGGTCAGCCTGGTGCTGTGTTCGGCAAACTCGGCAATGTCCTTGGCCGTGTCGCGAATCGAGGCTTCCTTGATCTGGACGATCGCGTACAAAAGGCCGTCGGCCTGCCGGGCAAGTTGCTGGAATTCACTGCTATTGAGCAGTACCAACGCCTTGTTCTGCTGGCCCTGGTCGATCGATAGAAAGGCCTGGTCGCTATGACGCTGCAACTGTTGCAGCAGCAGGTCGAGCTCGGCGAGGCGCGCCAGATTATCCGCGCGCCTTAAGGTCACTTTGGCGCGGGCCACGGCCTGCTGCAGGCCTTCGCGGATATCATGCAGTTGCTGCAGGGATTCGACGCGAATCTGCGCGCTGTCGGTGCCCACCGCACGCTGCAGTGCTTGCATCATATGGGGCAATTGCACACGGGCTTCCTGCAAGTGCTCCATGCCGACCAGTTCCTGCAGATAGAGGTTCTGCATGTCCTGCTTCAGCGATTGCTGGGTGCGCAGGCTTTGCACGCCGAGCACCAGCACCAACAGCAGCAGCGCCGAGAAACCCAGGATCAGTTTGTGAAGCAGCGCGAGGCGCTCAAGCAGGGTACGCAATCCGGCCATGACTATCCTCGTGGACCTGATGAAAACACTGACGAAGAGACAATCGCGGGTTCACGGAGCCTGGCCGATACGCTCCAGGGCAGCCCGCTTGCCGGCCATGTCCTGGTCGGTATCGGCGAAGCGCTCGGCAATGGTCTGGAACTGTTCGAGGCAATCGAGGAAGGCATCGCAGATATCGGGGTCGAAGTGCGTGCCTCGTCCCTGACGAATAATCTCGACGGCCTGCGCGTGGGGCATCCCCGCTTTATAGACCCGACGGCTGATCAATGCGTCATAGACGTCCGCCACTGCCATCAACCGGGCGCTGACGGGGATGTCATCACCCGCCAGCCCTTGCGGATACCCACTTCCGTCCCATTTTTCCTGGTGACTGTAGGCAATCTCCTTGGCCAGGCTGAGGAACTCGGCGCGAATGCCAAGCTGATCCTCGGCATGCTGGATGGCGTCACGCCCCAGCGTCGTATGAGTCTTCATGATCTCGAATTCTTCCTCGGTATAGCGTCCCGGCTTGAGGAGAATATGGTCGGGGATGCCGATCTTGCCGATGTCGTGCAGCGGCGCCGACTTGAACAATAATTCGATGGTGTCCTCGGTGAGAAAGTGACTGAAGCGCGGATGAGCACGCAGATGCTCGGCCAGCACCTTGATGTAATGCTGGGTCCGTCGGATATGGTTGCCCGTTTCGTTATCGCGAGTCTCGGCCAGTGAAGCCATGGCCTGGATGGCCACATCCTGGATCGCAATCACCTCGCGGGTCCGACGCGCCACTTCCTTCTCCAGATAGTCGTTGTGATCACGCAGGAAGTCTGCAGCCGCCTTGAGCTTGAGCTGGGTATCCACCCGCGCCAGGACCAGCGCCGCTCTGATTGGTTTGGTGATGTAGTCGACAGCCCCCAGTTCCAGGCCATGGATCTCGTCTTCGGTGTCGGCCATGGCCGTCAGAAAGATGATGGGAATGTCACGGGTACGCGGGTCGCGCTTGAGCTGCTGCGCCACTTCATGGCCGGACAGCCCGGGCATCATCACGTCCAGCAGGATCAGGTCAGGGAGTGAGTCGCCCTGTAGTACGCGCAAAGCCTTTTCACCGCTATTGGCAGCTTTGACCCGGTAGCGATCCTTGAGCAGATCCGTCATCAGCATCAGGTTGTCGGGCGTGTCATCGACCACCAGCAGGGTCGGCGGACTGTAATGACTGTGTTCGGCACTCATGGCGGGTGGCTCCCATGCCAGACGTTGACATCCCGAGGCAACACTTCCACTGCCGCCCCGGCGCAAGAAAGCTTAGCTGCTGTTCTCCAGGGCTGCCCGGCGCCGAGCCCGAACCAGAAGTGTCAGCCGCCGCCCTCATCGTGTGGGTCAGTAGTCTGTTTGAGGTATTACCCAAAGCTGACCTTGATTGACTATGACGCCAGGGATTTTCGGTCATCCGGATGGACCTGGCAGCACGACCGCCGCTCCATCCATCAACCGCAACGAGGAGCTTGATAGCTATGGAAAAAGTCTTCTATCTGCTGTGGCGTGATACCCAAGTCAGTCCTGATTCCTTCGCCCATCGCTTGCGCAGTGAGGTCGCCGGGCAATTGCAGGCACTCGGCGCCCGTGGTGTGCAATTGAACCTGGCCGATGCCGATGTGCAACCCGCCGCCGGCCTGCGCCAGGAAAACAACCGACCATTGCCCGATGGCAGCCTGTCGCTGTGGCTGGACAGTGCCAACGGGCCGGCTCGCCGCCCTTTCGATAACCTGATCAGCGCGGCAACGGCGCGCCTGGCCGCCTACCTGGTCTGCGAGTCGGTCGCCATCGCCAATACCCGCTTCCCTGCAACACCCGGTGAGCGTACCCACGGGTTTGCCCAACTGGCCCTGCTGACCCGCCCTCCACGCCTGACTCCCGAGGCCTGGCTGGACATCTGGCGCAACCATCACACGACGGTGGCCGTGGACACCCAAGCCAACTTCCAGTACGTGCAAAACCTGGTGGTGTCGGCACTGACCCACGGCGCGCCACGGATCGATGCCATCGTCGAAGAATGTTTTCCGCCAGCGGCCATGACCGATCCCATGGCCTTTTTCGATGCGGCGGGCGACGAAGGGAAATTCCAGCGCAACCTGGCGGCGATGATGGACAGTTGCAGCCGCTTCATCGATTTCGACAAGATCGACGTGCTGCCCACCAGCCAGTACTGCCTGTAGGACCGGAAAATCGTCAAGCGTGTCAGGGCCCGGCATCCGGGCCCTGATGCTCAGGCCTGCTTCAAGGCGCCATCGAACGCAGGCGTCAGCCCCGACAACTCCAACTTGCGGACAAAGTCGCCCAGACGCTGCTGCTTGTAGGCTTCCACGTCCATGTCACGGTAGTCATAGAAACCCTGGCCATCGCGCAAGCCATTGCGGCCGTTTTGCATGTTGTCGGCGATCACTTGTGGTGACTCGAAACGCGGTGACAGCGCTCCACTCAGGTAACGCGAGGCGTAGTACAAAATGTCGCCGCCGCCCCAGTCGATGAACTCAAGCAGGCCCAGCACCGAGAAGCGCAAACCAAAGCCGACGCGTACCGCCGTGTCGATATCTTCTGCGCTGGCCACGCCCTCTTCCACCATCCGTGCCGCTTCGTTCATCACCAATGCCTGAATGCGCGGCACGATGTAGCCAGCCACCGGGTTGCACACCACGGGCACCTTGCCGATGCGTTTGAGCAGTTGCAGCAGCCGTTCGACCACCTGCGGGCAGGTCGCTTCGCTGCGGCTGACTTCCACCAGCGGCATCAGGTACGCGGGATTGAGCCAGTGCGCGTTCACGAAGCGCGCAGGCGTGCTGACCATTTCGCTCAACTCGGTGACCAGGAAAGTCGAGGTGGTCGACGCGATGATGGTCGACACCGGCACATGCTCGCTGACCCAGGCGAAGGTCTCCTGCTTGACCGCGATGACTTCCGGCACCGCCTCGAACACCAGGTCGCACCTGCGCAATACCTCTACGGCCTGGGATCTGGATTGCAGCGTCAACCGGGCTATCGCGATGTCGGCCTGTTCCAGCCGGAGCATGCCGAGGCGTACCAGCATCTGCAATTCGCTGCGGATGTTGTTGCGCACACGTTCGAAGTAGCCCTGCCGCTCATCCTCGGCGCGATCCTTGATATCGATGAGGGTGACCGGCAGGCCCGCATGGATGAACGCCAGGGCAATGCCCTCGCCCATCCGGCCGGCGCCGACCACGCTGACTTGGGGCAGCGCGGCGTTCATCAGTTGTAGCCCCTGGTCAGCAGTTCGGTCATCTGCGCCCGACTCAGTGTGGCCAGACCGAGGTTTTCCAGGGTGCGGCCTTCGGCGTAGAGATCCCGTGCAGCGACGACCGAGGCAATGCTCAGCAGGCCCTGCGCGACCGGCGTCGGCACACCGGCCCAGCGGCCGACGGACACCAGGAAGGACAGGCCCAGGCGGGTGTCTTCGAGCATGTAGCGATGCTTCTGCAGGTCGATGTCCTCGCGCCAGTCACCGCTGTCGGTCAACTTGCCATGGGCACCGCGACCGTACATCCACTCATCACCTTCGGTGGTGTTGTAGTGGTCAGCGAGGGGAAAGTGCGGCGCGCCGTAGGTCAGTGCTTCGCGCACGGCCATGCGTTCGGCATCAAGCTGGTTGGTCACGCGACGAATCGACGGTTGGGTGCCTTCGTTGTGAATGTCCCAGGCCTCGAAATGCTCCAGCGGCCCGGCGTTCATCATGATCAGCGGCGGATGGATGATGGGGCCTGCGTTCATCAACGCACCGCTCAGGGCGTCTTCAATCGGTTCGACGCTCGGGTAGGCTTCACGCAGCACCGCAAAAGCATGCTCGGACAGGTTGCTGGGGAATACACCGGTCGGCAGGCGGGTGGCATAGCCGCTGATCACCAGGTCGCTGGCGCCATGCTTGCGTACCAGGTACGGCAGCGTACCGGTTTCAGCGAAGGCGACCTTGCTCCGGTTGCCCGCATCGGCCATGGCCTTGGCAAACACGAAACTGCCAAAGGTGCCCGGCGGCAGGAACACCACCTGACCGTCGTGCAGGTGCGGCGTAACATGTTTGGCCAGGTCTTCGTGGGAGGTCGACGGCAGCGGGATGATCACCAGTTGCGCGTCGCCCAGGGCTTCGGCCAGGTCGTCGGTTAACGACAGCTTGTCGCCCTTCTGGCCGACTGACAACTGGCGAGTGCCCCGGTAGTCCTTGATGGTCAGCCTGCCGATGGCCAGCAGCTCTTTGAGCGCGGTGGAATCTCGACGCCACAGGCGGGTCTGGTGCCCCTTTTCAGCCATTTCGACAGCAGCGGCGTAACAGCCGTGACCACCACCCAGCACGGTAATATTCATGCAGATACTCCTTTTTGTCAGAGACTCGATCCTATCGAGCCGCACCGCCACAGACTCCTCCGATTGCGCAGCCGAATGACCGATTGCGCAGGTGTCTCAATGCTTCTGCCGCCGCAGGGTGTCCGACGGCAGGCAACCATAGCGTTGCCGATAAGCGCTGGAGAAATGCCCGAAGCTGTTGATGCCATGACGCAACAGGATATCGGTGACGGTTTCGCCGGCCCTGCCCTGCTTGAGCGACTCGTGGATGACCGCCAGGCGCCGGTCGCGGATGTACTCGACCGGCGCCTGCTGGAGGAACTGGTTGAAGCCGTTCTGCAAGGTGCGCACCGAGACACCACACAGTTCGCTCAGGGTCGTCAGGCTGATCGGTTCGTCGAGGTGTTCCTCGATGTAGTCACGGGCCTTTTTCACGTGGTGCGGCAGCGGCGCGCGCGTATCGATCAACAGATCCGCGGAGTAGTTATGCGGCAGCTGTGTGAGCAGCAACTGCATCAGGTATTCGGACAGGCCGCTGGCGAGGCGCGAACCGTCAACGCCGCTGCCGTAGAGCCGGCAGATGTAGTCCAGGGTGTGATAGAGGCTGACGACGCCGGCGCCCAGGTGGTCGACGCTGACATCAAAGATCACCGACTGGCGCAGGCTGCGGCCGAGCAGGCGTTGCAGCTGCGTCTCCAGGGCATCACGGTCGACACGCAGGATCAGGTTGCGGCACTCGCCATCGGTGACGATGCGGCTTTGCGCGAACGGCGAGGAAACGCTCAGGTAGCCCGACTGCATCGCCGCGCTGCGCCGCCCGTGGGCCACCTCGCAATGCCCCTGCAAGGTGATGCGAAACAGATACTGATCGGCAATGTCGCCGATGATGATCTCCACCGGCGCGCCATAACGCAGGTCGAGCAGCGCCGAATCGCCGAAGAATACGCCGTTGAGCCGGGTGTAGATCGGCTCGTCACGCAGCACATTGAAACTGTGGGGGCACAGGTATTGGCTGACCTTGTCCTTGATTTCGCGGTAATCGGCCGAACTGAGCAGGCTGTGCCGTTCCAGCAGGTGTACGTCATTCAACATCAAGGGTTCTCCTGACGTGGAGCGTCTCGGCCCCGCTCCCTTTGACAGGAGCGAGGCCGGGGCGCCGATCGTGGACTATGACCAATCAAGCCCGGGTCGGATACTCCCGGGCATAACTTTCGCGAAAACGACGGCAACCACGCCAGAGCAGCAGCACGGTCAACGCCGATGCACCGGCGATCACCAGCGACATCGACGACCCTACCGCCGCGGGCGATCCGAAATAGCGGTCGGTCAACAGCGCCACCAGCGTGGTGCCCAGGCCCAACCCCAGCAGATTGCTGATCAGCAGGAACACGGCCGAGACCTGTGCGCGCACCTGGTTCGGTGCAAGGATCTGCATCGCCGCCGTGGACGCCGGCATCGGGAACGAGGCGAAGAACATCGCTGGCACCAACAGGGTCACCGACAGCCACAGTTGATCGACTTGAGAGAACAGCACGGCCGGCACCGCCATGCCGAGGGCACCGATGACACCGGTGCGCATGGCAGCGTCCTGATGACCTTTCTTGGCCAGATAATCGGTGAGCCATCCACCGAACAGCACCCCGCCGGTGTTGGCCACCAACAGCACGGTGCCGAGCATGTAGCCCGCCTCCATCGGCGACAGGCCGAACTTGCGGATGTACAGCGCCGGGCTCCAGCTCATCAAGCAGAACAGGGCCATGGCGTAAAATGAAAAGCCCAGGTAATGACAGGTGAAGGTGGCGCGGTGGCGGCCGAGGAAGCGCAAGCCATCACCCATCCCGACCTTCTTGGCCCGACCCTGCGCATCCACCTGCAGGCCTTTGCGCGCCGGATCGCGCACGGTGAGCCAGATCAACAGGCCGACCACGATGCCGGGCAGACCGACAATGAAGAACGCCAACTGCCAGGCCTTCATCGCGCCGAGAAAGGCGACCTCGATGGTGTTCATGTCCTTGAGCATCGCGATCACATAGCCGCCCACCAGGAAGGCCAGACCACCACCGACGAACGAGCCGATCGAGTAGATGCCCACCGCGCGGCCGAGTTTCTCCTTGGGGAACATGTCGCTGAACATCGAGTAGGCCGAGGGCGACAGGGCTGCCTCGCCGACACCGACGCCAATGCGGGCGAGGAACATGTGCAGGAAGTTCTTGCTCAGACCGCAGGCCGCCGTCGCCAGGCTCCAGAACACCACGCCGACGGCGATGATCTTCGGTCGCGAGAAGCGGTCGGCCAGATAGGCGATGGGCATGCCCATGAACGCGTAGAACAACGAAAAGGCCAGCCCGTGCAGCAGGCTGAACTGGGTGTCGCTGATCTGCAGGTCGGCTTTGATCGGCTCGATCATCAGCGCCAGGATCTGCCGATCCACAAATGAAAAGATGTAGGCGATCATGCACAGGCCGACCACATACCACTCGTAAATGTAGGTTTTCTTCTTCTGCAGGACCGCGTTATCGACCTGGATATTCACTAGTGTTTGCTCCTCTTGGAATCCGCTCATGCGCGCAGCGGTGCGCAGAACAACGACTGGAAAGTTGCGGGGCAGATGCAAAGGACAAAGGGTTCGAACATGGTCAGGCCTCTTATTGTTATGGGGGCAAATCCCGGGTGGACGCGGCTTACCAGAACTTCCAGGTGTAGGTCGTGGCGACACGGAATTCGTTGTAGTCGTAGCCGTACTTCTGTTTCACGTCGATGTTGCGCAGGTCCAGCCCCAGGCCTTGCAGCGCCCCGCTCTGGACCACGTAGCTGAGCCCCAGAAAGCGTTCGCTTTCCTGGTTGTCGCTCAGGTTGTTGCCTCGGTCCCAGTTGGTACCCTTGATATAGCGGGTGTAGAGCTTCAGCCCAGGCACGCCCATCCCGGCAAAGTCATAGCTGTAGCGCGCCCCCCAGGACTTTTCATCCGGGCGGACAAACCCCAGGGACGACCAGTGCACCAGGTAAGGTTGGGGGATAAAACCGTTCATCGTCGGGAACACGCTGTCACCGAGCATGCGCTGGTAACTGAGGCCAAACATGTGGGCGCCTTTGAGCAAGGTGAACAAGGCGCCGTAGGAACGGTTGTCGATCTCACCGTTCAAGGCATTGCCATCTTCATTGTTATTGAAGTAGCGCAAGTCGGTTTTAAGTTTGTAGCCACTGCCCAGGTCAGCCATATGCATCAGGCCGAAATAGTGTTGCTGATAAATATCGTGCAACACGCCGTAGAAATAACTGGCTTGCAAGTTCTTGGCAATGTCGTAAGTTGCGCCGCCGAAGTCCAGGCCGTCACTGTCGAGATTATCGGTGGAGCCAAACTTGTATAGCTTCTCGTGGTTGGAAGATTCCCGTGTCACGGCGGACCAGAAACGGCCACCGGTCATCATCAACCCATCGACTTCCCTGGACTCGACCACGGCCCCTTGATAGATCGTATCCAGTTGCCGACTGGGGTCATCGGACGCCACCGGCAGTTGTGGACGAAGGTCACCGACCTTCAACTCGGTCTTGCTGTAGCGCATCTTGAAAGTTGCACCGGCGCGACTGTAGTCATCGGCCGTCTGCTGGTCGCGGACGCTGTACGGCAGCGAACCGTCATTGCCCGACGAATCCAGGCGCACCGCGTACTGTGCATCCACATCAAGGCCGATTGCCAGGGCCGTGTCGGTGTAACCGGAGGTAAACTGCGCATCGAAACCCTGGGACCAACTATGCACTTCAGAAACCGGTGCATTGGTATTGGTGTAGTTACGGTGCAAGTAGAAGTTTCGCGTATCCACTTTCAAGTGACTGTCATCAACAACATCGGCATAGGCTGTCAATGGCGAACAGATAACTCCCAACACGCCGGCAATACCGAGCCCACGGCAACATTGCTTTACCTGATACATCTAACTTCTCCACATCTGTATGTGCTGGGCACTGTATTTATAGGAGCAGATTCGAACTAAAAACTAAAAATGCCGGCAGCCGAACACCGAGCCTTCTTGCACAGCAAGGCGGATTGCATCAGGGATATAAAGAACGATGGGTTCGAGCATTGTCAGACCTATTGTTGTTATGGGGTAAAGCGCCAGGCGGGCTCAGTGGAACAGCCAGCCAAGACGACACGCCTCTTGTCTACCCAAGGTAAGTGAGTAGGCGCCGCGCCGATATCGAGATGAACAGCATCCGTTGAGGGGAAAACTTCAACCCGGCTAAAGGTTTCCCTTAGTCGACTCAAAAGCGCAGGGCACACGGTGGGAGATGGCAAGCCTGAATTGCATAAGCCTTCCTTAAGCGAGGTCTTGTTGTTGGATGGGCCCTAAGCTAGCGATTGCCCTGCCTGCCAACCTCCCCGATTGCGCAGGCGATTCTCCAATTGCGCAGCCTGATGCAGACTGCCTGAGCACTGCAGCCTGCGAGCCCCCTGCAGCAACAGCACTTCGCCGCGCCATTCGGCGAACTGGAAGCTCATCCCCTGGCGCCGGGCCATCCGGAGGCGGACAAGCTGCTGATGCTCTATCGCAATCTCGAGATGGCTATTGCAAAGGCTGGATTGCAGCGCTCCGGGTACCGGCGAACGCACTCGTGCCAAGCCAGCGCCACAGGTTTTCCGCATCCTGCACAGCGCCGTCTACACGCAGCTCTCGCGACTGAAGAACCTCCCTTGGTGTGCGGTCGCCAGTCCACACCTCGGTCAACGCACGCACGCTAGAGTCCACGACGAGCGTGAGCTCGCGTCCGGGGTCGTCGCGGCACAGATCTGCCACACCATGTTCGACCACGAGCCACCACTCTTGCTCGCCGGACCGCGCGTCGCGAAACCTGAAGTGAATGACCACCGCCCGGGACGGGAACATCTCGATGCGCGCGAACCGGCGCACGTCCCACATGAGCAGGCCCGCGTCGAGTTCGTTATCGCGAAGGCGACTACCTATCCAACGCGCGCCCCAATGCCCTAGCGCCATGATGATGGGGCGCAGTTCCTCGCCTGCCTCGGTCAGGCTGTACTCCCAGACTTTGCCCGTGGCCGTGCGATGTACGACACCGATATCTTCCAGGTGGCGCAGCCGCTGTGCCAGCAAGCTGGTGGACATACGTGGTACGCCGCGGTGCAGTTCATTGAAGCGTTTACTGCCGCACAGCAGCTCGCGCACGACCAAAGGCGTCCAGCGCTCGCACAGTGCTTCAGCACCGCGCGCGACCGTACAGAACTGACCGTAGCTTTCATCCATCGCCCGTACTCCGCACATACAACGCTTCAGATTCTGAACTAGCCTCGCGGTATCGCCACGCGCACGCTGAAACCTGCGAAAGCCACCGTCTCAGGAGAACGCCATGACCAAGATAGCCATCATTCAGCGGCCGCCAGTGCTGCTCGATCGCAGCGCGACGATCGCCCGAGCCGTGCAATCGGTCGCTGAGGCGGCGGTGGCGGGAGCCTCGCTGATCGTTTTGCCCGAACAGTTCATTCCAGGTTACCCGTCGTGGATCTGGCGGCTGGCGGCGGGAAAAGACGGGGCTTTAATGGGCCAGTTACACACGCGTCTGCTGGCCAACGCCGTTGATATCGCGAACGGTGACCTGAACGAATTGTGCGAGGCCGCCAGCACTCATGTCGTGACGATCGTATGCGGCATAAATGAATGCGACCGGCGCCATGGCGGCGGCACGCTCTACAACAGCGTAGTCGTTATCGGTACGAACGGCGAAGTGCTCAACCGGCATCGCAAGCTGATGCCAACGAACCCCGAGCGCATGGTCCATGGTTTCGGTGATGCGTCAGGGTTACGTACGGTCGATACACCGGTCGGCCGTGTTGGAACACTCATCTGCTGGGAAAGCTACATGCCGCTGGCACGCTATTCACTGTATGCCCAGGGGGTAGAGATCTACATCGCACCCACGTATGACAGTGGCGATGGCTGGATCAGCACGATGCGTCACATTGCACTCGAAGGCCGCTGTTGGGTGCTCGGCAGCGGCACTTTGCTGCGCGGCAGCGACATTCCCGATGACTTTCCGGCTCGCATGCAACTGTTTCCCGATCCGCAAGAGTGGATCAACGATGGCGACTCGGTGGTGGTCAACCCTCAAGGCCGGATCACAGCCGGTCCATTACACCGTGAGGCAGGCATTCTGTATGCGGACATCGACACCTCACTCGTGGCGCCAGCGCGACGGACGCTCGACGTCACCGGGCACTATGCGCGCCCTGACATTTTCGAACTGCAGGTGCGACGCACGCCGGCGACAGCGGTGCACTTCATCGACGAGTGAAGCTAACCAACGCTCAGGCGATCCATCCCAACTTCGACGGTATGTGTAATAACTGATGAAGGAGTCATTCCATGAACATTCAAAAGTCTTACAAAGGCAGTTGTTTTTGCGGCGCAGTCGAGTTCACCGTCAGCGGAGAGCCGGCCGCAATGGGCTATTGCCATTGCGAGTCGTGTCGACATTGGTCAGCAGCGCCGGTCAATGCCTTCACGCTGTGGAAACCCGAGGCGGTGCAAGTAACTCGGGGGGCTGACAACATCGGCACCTACAACAAGACACCGCAGAGTTATCGCAAATGGTGCAAGAGTTGCGGCGGGCACCTCTTCACCGAACACCCAGGGATGGGGCTCATCGACGTGTATGCCGCTGTCATCCCGGATCTCGCGTATTCGCCAGGAGTTCACGTGCACTATCAAGAGGCCAGGCTGCACATCAAAGACGGGTTGCCCAAGCTGAAGGATGTCCCCAGCGAATCAGGGGGATCGGGCGTCAGCATGGACGAATAGCGCCAGCACGGTAGCGTGCGGCGATCCGACCTTGCCTGATTACGCCAGTTGCCATCTGTTCGGCAATGTCATGACCACCGGTTAACTGTAATCCAGGCCGTGTAGTTTTTCTTCGCGCATGCCGACTTGAGTATGGACATTCAGGCTGCAGCCATTAATTCCATTGGTTATGTGGGTGAGGAGCATTCGTTCTATTGCGCGCGGCATGGGTGGCTAATCTACGGAGGTTGAGGGGGGCAACCGTCAGGAAGGTGCAACCATATGGACGCAAATCCGATCGAAACCGACTATCTGATCATCGGGGCTGGCGCGACGGCCATGGCCTTCGTCGATACGCTACTCAAGGAAACGAATGCACGTATCGTGATGGTGGATCGGCACGGTCGACCTGGCGGGCACTGGAATGATGCCTACCCCTTTGTCCGATTGCACCAGCCCTCGGCCTTCTATGGCGTCAACTCACGGGAACTGGGCAGCGGAACGAAAGACACAACGGCACTGAACGAGGGCTTGTATGAGCTGGCCTCCGGCGCCGAGGTGATGAGCTACTTCGACCAGGTGATGAATCAGCAGTTTCTGCCGTCAGGTCGGGTCCGTTACTTCCCCATGTGCGACTACACCGGCGACCGCATTGACGACCACCGGTTTACCTCGCTGATCAGCGGCGTAAGCCATCAGGTGCGGGTGCACAAAAAGGTCGTGGACGCCACCCATGCCCAGACGGCGGTGCCCTCGACCCACCCACCCAGATACAAGGTGGAACCCGGCGTGCAATGCGTGCCACTGAACGACCTGCCGAAGATCCAGCACCCACACACTGGCTACGTTGTGGTGGGATCGGGCAAGACCGGGATCGACGCCTGCCTGTGGTGCCTGCAAAACGGTGTTGCGCCCGAAAAAATCTGCTGGATCATGCCGAACGATCCGTGGTTGATCGACCGGGCCAACTTGCAACCCGGCCTCGACAGCTTCGAACGAACAATCGGCGGCCTCACGGCACAGCTCGAGGCTATCGCAGCCGCGGACTCGATCCCGGACCTGTTCTCCAGGCTTGAGGCGGCGGGCCAGCTCTTGCGCCTGGATACGTCCGTCGAACCCACTGCTTACCGCTGCGCCACCGTCACTCAAGCGGAATTACGCGAGCTTCGACGCATCGACAACATTGTGCGCCTGGGGAGAGTGAGCGTTATCGAGCCAACGCGCATCGTGCTCGAGCAGGGCAGCATCGCCACGAGCCCAAATGCTCTGCACATTGATTGCAGCGCCAGTGCCATCCCGACACTCCCTGAAATGCAGGTGTTCGACGGCGGCAAGATCAACCTGGTGATGGTAAGCAGCTGCCAACCCTTGTTCAGCGCGGCCTTGATCGCTTATGTGGAAAGCCACCTGGACGATCAAGCGCAAATGAACGCGTTTTGCACAATGGTCCCCCCGCCTCACGTCCCCACGGACTGGATCAGAATCTGGGCCGTCTACCTGGGTAACCAGCTACGCTGGGGAGAACATGAAGGTCTGTCCCGCTGGATCAGGCAGTCGCGTTTGTACTTCATGACGGCGGTGGTCAGGGGCTTGCAAGAAACCGACACCGAGAAACTGGCACAGCTGCGTCGGCTCTCTGTCAGCAGGCAACAGGCTCTGACGAATCTGCCGCGTTTGCTGGAGGTCATCGCTTGAATCGCAGGAAGCGCACATGAACGAGCCACACCTCGAACTGCTCGACATCAATGGCATCCGCATGCAGGTCGCCATCCAGGGCTCCGGTCCCTTGGTCTTGCTATGCCACGGATTCCCGGAGCTGGGGTACTCGTGGCGCAACCAGCTTGCTGCGCTGGCGGCCGCCGGCTACAGAGCGGTAGCGCCCGACATGCGCGGCTATGGCGGCACAGATGCGCCGGCCGAACCCGACGCCTACACCACGCTCCACCTGGTAGGCGACATGGTCGAGTTGGTCAACGCACTCGGCGAACAGCAAGCCGTGATCGTCGGCCATGACTGGGGCGCGCAGGTAGCCTGGGGCGCAGCTTTGATGCGACCCGATCTGTTCCGCGCGGTGGTCGGCATGAGCGTTCCCTTCTCGCCACCGACGCGCGTGGAGCTCCTCAGCACGCTTGCCTCGCGGGGTATCAGCGACTTCTACATCCAGTATTTCCAGACGCCGGGTGTGGCCGAGGCCGAGTTGGAAATGGACGTCGAGTCGTCGATCCGGCGCATCTACTTCAGTGGCTCGGGTGACGGACCCGATTGGCCGGTGTTCGGCCGGCTGCAGCCGGGCCAGGGCTTCCTCGGCGCGATGGTCGAGCCCGAAACCCTGCCAGTCTGGCTAAGCCTTGAGGACATTGCCTATTACACCCGCGAATTCACCCGCAGCGGATTTCGCGGCGGCTTGAACTGGTACCGCAACATGACGCGCTCATGGGCACTTCTGGCACCTTGGCGCGGTTGCATTATCCGGCAGCCGTCGATGTTCATTGCCGGGAGCCGCGACGGCGTGCTGAAGTTTCCGAGTTCCCCGCGGCAGATCGAAGCCTTCGCGCAGACACTGCCGGGACTGCGCGGGTGTCATATCCTCGAAGGTGCCGGCCACTGGATACAGCAAGAGCGCGCGACAGAGGTCAATGAGCTGCTGTTGGGCTTCCTGAAAGAACTCTGAATTGATTTAAAACTGGAGGGAACCATGAACAATCTCATCGCCACCGACGAGTCACCTGAAGCCGTTCGCCTCATGGTCAGGGTTTACGCCTACTTGCTGCTCGCAGGATTTGCGTTTGTTCCGGCCTATCTGATTGGGTACTTGTACTTTTTTCAGGACCCCACGCTTACATTCGAGAATCACCTGTTCCATATAGTTGCGATCACGACAGCCACCCTGACCGGCTCGTTTGTTACGTACGTAACGTGGCGCTGCTATCAGTCATCGGGAGATCCGCTGCTGCGATGGATGACGCTTGGTTTTCTCGGCTTTGTACTGATCTATGCGTTGCATGGTGCGTTCACCGGGCAAGCACACCACAATATCTGGCTCTTCCTGCTTTATGGACCCGCCTCTCGCCTGGTCATGTCGATTCTGCTGTTAGTCGGACTGCTGTCGTACCACCGCCCACCTGTTGCCGCGGACCAACGAATGAAGGCCCGCCCGTGGTTGACCTGGATAGGACTGTTCCTGCTGGTCGACGTGGCAGTGGCGTACGTCGCGAATTCGCCGATCGCCAGCAATCTCGCGGTGCGCCTATCGATGGAAGGTGGTGCCCTCGTTCTTTCCACATTGACCGTGACAATACTCCTGCTGCGCCGTATCCGTTCGCCGCTAATGACCATTTTTATCATCTCGGTCACCGCGTTCGCGCTGTCATCTCTTGCCTTCATCCTTGCACGTCCGTGGAACCATATGTGGTGGCTCGCTCACGCGATCTTCGCCGGCGGATTCTTCATGTTGAGCTATGGGGTAGTGCAAGCGTTCCTCACCACGCGGTCGTTTTCGAAGATTTACAGCCAAGAGGAGTTGATGGTGCGTCTTGCCGAAGCGATGGCGTATGCCGAGAGCGCCCTGCAGGAACTCCAGCGCACCAATCAAGAACTCGGGCACCTTGCGGCGACCGATCCACTGACCGGCGCTGATAATCGTCGTCGGTTCATGGAGCGGGTCGAAGTCGAAATTGGCCGGACCAAACGCGGCGGTGCGCCGTTCTCCGTGTTGGCACTCGATCTGGATAATTTCAAGTCCATCAACGATCGCTTCGGGCATCAGGTTGGCGATGACATCCTGAAGAGTTTCGTGGAGAAATGCCTCGATTCGATCCGCCCGTATGACGGTGTAGCCCGAGTGGGTGGGGAGGAATTCATGATACTGCTGCCTCAGACTTCACTTGAAGGCGCGCACGAAATCGCTGAGCGTCTGCGAAGCACCGTTGCAAATAGTGTTTTCCATGGCCAGCAGCGGTCAACCGTGGTCACAGTGAGCATCGGCGTATCGCAATCCGGTCGCGATGGCGACACCATCGAGGCAATTCTGCGTACAGCCGATCAACGCCTGTATCACGCTAAACACGAAGGCCGTAACCGTGTGGTCACTACCTTCAAAACCAGCCTCCAACCTATGCCTTGACCATCGTCTCGAAGTCGCTGAAAGCGTCGGCACCGATACCCCGTGCCAGTGTTTCGGACTGTGCGACAGATCTCGAAAAAAAGTCGCAAACCCCACTTCGCTTCGGGGCTTGCGACTCATTTGGCATTGTCATGCGCTTTGCCCGAGCCTTTCCCATGGTCACTGGCTGCAATCAACCAAACTCCGTCATAACCATGCGTCAGTGGGAATATTCCAGTCACCTACGCCTTGCGGTGTCTTCTCGATCACTGATCCGCAGAACCCGTAACGGCGAAAATGTTGCAGGGCACTTGATACAGAACATGCTCCGTCGTACTGCCCACCCATTTGCCCAGTCCCTTGCGATGCGCATTTCCCATGACGATCACATCGGCCCGGTGATGCGCTGCAAAGTCGGCCAGCGCTTTGCCAGGCGGTCCTGCAACGAAGTGTTGCCGCTCAGTGGGTACGCCATAGTGGTCGGCCAATGCGATAAACGACTTTTGCAGTGACTTGCGTACATCGCTGCTGAAGCCTGGCATCGTCACTGCACCAGCGCCTGCGTCGGATATATGTGTCAGCGATAGATCGTAGGCATACAGCAGATGCAACTCCGCATTGCATTGCATCGACAACCCGTTCGCCGCCTGGATGATGCGGTCGTTGATGCCAGTGATCTGGGTCTCGGGTTGTGACGGATCAACTGCCGCCACTACCACCCGTGGAAGTGGACACCTGAGTTCGCTGACCAGATGCACAGCCACCGGACATTCGCGCAACAAGTGCCAATCCAGAGGTGTAATGAAAACGCGTTTGAGCGCTGACTCGTGTTGCACGTCCTTGATAACCAGATCCGGTTGCATTTCTGCCACATGCCGAAGTATTTCTTGCAGCGCGGTGCGCGTAACAAGCACTTCGGTGCTCACTGCAACTCCGCGTCCGCGGATTAGACCGGCCTCATCCTTCAGCCACTTTTCGTTTTCTTGCTGACAGGCCTCACGAAAACGCGCACCGGCGCTCATCAAACCCAAGAGGTTGGAGTCTTCGATAAACACCGTGATATGCAGCGCTGCGCCAGTGGCTTCGGCAATGGCGACAGCTCGCTCCAACGCCGGGGTGTGACGCATGACTGGACCGGCTATCAGAAAGAGTCGTTGATACTGGCTCATGTAACACCTCCAAATGCTTCGGGATATCTAGCTCCCCCAGCGTTGTCGCCTGTCACACCACCGACGATTTACTATCGCCTCAACTATCTGGATCGACACTATCAATATACGCCTGGATGCCATCATCCCCCTACTTGGCCGAGTCCACTTTTTCAACAGAATCGACTGAACGCTGCCGGTCGCCGTCGCCGATATTCGACCGAAAGCCCACTGTCAGCGCGTTACATTTGAGTCGCCCCGATTTACTGGACGCATGACCAGTTGAATCCACAGTCGTTTACTGGCGTTCACTAAAGGCTGTAAACCGCCAGGAACGGTTATCGAGATAGCAAACCTCAAAGGGGCCGCACACTGGCGTCGTTAGCTATTTAAGCAGTGGCCCCTAGAACTTTTCTCTATTTATCGGTCTATGTGGATAGCCACATCCGTTCGGTAAACGCGAACCCGCAGGCTCCCCCACAAATCAACCAGAGGTTGTCTTCGCTCATGAAATTCCATGACCCACGGATGGTGCTCTTCGGCCTGTTCGCGTTCGCGGCAGTGGGCTCGGCATCAGCAACACAGATGAAGACCTCAACCCCTGTTTTCGCACCTGAAGTCGCAGTCGTTCAGGTGCCGGCCCAGACTGCCGGCAATCCTTGGCCGACCTTGGCCAGCATGGCCGGCAAGCAACCAGGGCCGTTGCTTGCCCATGACGACCGATACTGGCATGACGGCCGCTGGCACTCTCGTAGAGACGATTGGCGCCGTGACGACTGGCGTAGAGATAACTGGCGCAGAGAGCAGGCCCGCCGCGAAGCAGAACGCCAACGTTATTGGGAACGCCACCATGATCGGGCCATGCGGCACCGCTATGAGGACGATCGCCGCTACTATCGTCGCTAGTGCGACGCCAAGGGCAATTCGCCTGCAACACGGGCGATGCACCGCCAACCTGCGAAACCGGCCCGAAACAGCTGTACTCGCTCATCGGGTTGTAGAAGCTGGCTAGAAACGTCGACGAGGTACGAGCGACTCCTTTTCGCCCTCCTCGCCGGCGTTGAAGGCAATATGCAAACGATCATGGTTATGCTGCCGCCCTCCTCCAGTTCCGATGACGCCGAGCCACCCCATGCGAATGCACACGAGGCAGACATACATGTTATGTTATATCTTATATAAACATGAACTGTCAGTCGCCACTGGCAGAGCCATCCACTCCCTGCTTGCGACATTCGATGACAACTTCTACTCACATCCCCCCCATCACAAGCTTGAACCAACGCCTGCTGTCCATTGATGCCCTGAGGGGATTGGTAATCCTCCTTATGCTGCTGGATCACGTGCGCGAAACGTTCTTTTTGCACCGACAAGTAGCAGACCCCATGGACATCGAATCCACTGAGCCGGCGCTGTTTTTCAGTCGCACACTTGCTCATTTGTGTGCGCCGGTGTTCATACTGCTCACTGGACTTTCCGCTTACCTGTATGGCCAAAAGCACCAGGGCAAGGGCGATGTGTCAGCCTTTTTGTTCAAGCGCGGTCTATTGCTGGTACTGCTGGAGTTCACCCTGGTGAATTTCGCCTGGACATTTCAGCTCCCACCTACGGCGATCTACATGCAAGTGATTTGGGCCATTGGCATCTGCATGATTGCCCTGGCCGGACTGATTTGGTTACCCAGGCCCATGCTGTGCTGCCTGGGCCTGGTGATCGTGGCCGGGCACAATCTGCTGGATAATCTGCACTTCGCGACAGGCTTGCCCATGCATATACCCTGGGCCATTCTGCATGATCGCGGCTGGATCGATGTCTGCGACAGCTTACGTCTGCGCACCTCTTATCCTGTGCTTCCCTGGATCGGTGTGATCGCCCTTGGATACAGTATCGGCCCCTGGTTTTCTGGCCAGGTTCTGGCCGCGGAGCGTCAACGTACTCTGCTGCTTGCCGGGGCCGGAACATTGGTCGGATTTGTCGCACTGCGAGCAGTCAATGGTTATGGCGAGGTGCATTGGGTCGCCCATGAAGGCATCACGCAAACCCTCATGAGCTTCTTCAACATTACAAAATACCCGCCCTCCCTGTTGTTCCTTTTGCTGACGTCGGGCATGGGCCTGTTACTGCTTCGTGCCTTGGAACAGGCTCAACAACGCAAGTGGGTCAATGCATTGGCAGTCTTTGGCGCGGCGCCGATGTTCTTCTACTTGCTCCACCTTTACGTACTCAAGGCGCTGTATCTGCTCAGCGTGGCGTTGTTCGGATTGAACCAGGGAAATTTTTTCGGTTTCGACAGCATTTGGGCTGTGTGGCTGACGGCGGTGCTCCTGGCTTTATCCCTGTATCTACCCGTGCGCTGGTTCGCGGCATTGAAGGCACGCCGTCGCGATATCAGATGGCTCAAATACTTCTGATCAGGGCATTTGCTCACAAAAGTGGCCCCTGGAGAGCAATGCCAGTCAGGTAAGCGTTTGAACGCCTCCCAGAGGGATGGTGGCAGGTCGTTGGATCAGCGTTCACTGAAGATCAAAACTGTGGGCGGCAGACTTGTGGCAACGGGTTATCAACGCGTAAGTTGATGACCTGCCCTTAACGACACGCCGGAGTTGATCCATGCGCATCGCCTTGCTGTCCGACATGCACCTGTCCGTCAATACGATCCCGTTTCCCGTCGTGGATGCCGATATTGTCGTGCTCGCCGGGGACATCGCCCGGCCGGCCAAGGCTATCGAGTGGGCCAGAGCCTGCCCGGTTCCACTGCTGTACGTGGCAGGCAATCACGAGTTTTATGGCAGTGACCTGGTCTCCACCTACGAACAGTTGAACAGCCTGACGCAAGGTACGCAGATCCACATTCTGGAACGTTCGGAGTACGTCCACGACGGCGTACGTTTTCTCGGCTGCACCTTGTGGTCTGACTATCGCCTTCTCGACAGCCCCGAGGACCGGGCGCTGGGCATCGATCTGGCGACCCGGCTGATTCGTGACTTCAGCCACATCAAGATCGCCCCCGATTTCCCTGACCTGTTCACGCCGGCCATTTCCCAGCTGGTGTTTCTGCAGACGGTCGCCTGGCTGGAAGACTGCTTCACCCGCGACAGCAGCACACCCACGGTGGTGGTCTCTCATTTCGCTCCTACAAAGTCGAGCATCAGCCCGACCTTTGCCGGTTCGCCGATCAACTCAAGCTTTGTCTCGGACCTCGAAGCGCGGATCAAGGACTGGCAGCCGGCACTGTGGCTGCATGGCCATACCCATGGCAGCTTTGATTATCGAGTGGGTAACACCCGCGTGATCTGCAACCCCCGGGGCTATGCCAAGAATGGCATCAATGAAAATCCTGATTTCGATGATGCCTTCGTGATCGATCTGGATCTGTGAAGCGACCCTCAAATCAACAGTTCCAGCGTATCGAACAGTTCGACATCTTCCGGCCGTGTCGACCGGGCGCGGCGGCGGATGACCTGGAACAGGCAGTCGACGAAGCATTGCCCGGCGACCCCCAACTGGGCATTGCGCGGGGTGACGATGCCGATGGTGTCGGTGGCGAAGGTTTCCGCCAGCGCCAGGCGCCCCACCCGTTCGCGGTAGCCCGGGATGGTGAGCATCGGCTCCGGGAAGTAACTGAGCATGTCTGTCTGCTCCACCAATGAAAGCGTCAACTGCGGTGAATGCGCGCGGTGGATGTGTTGCATATCGATCTGCGCACCGTGTTGCCAAAACAACTCGGTCATCAAACCTTCATGGCTGGCATCCGGGTAGTTGACCACCCAATCCTGATCCAGCAAATCGTGGATCGAGCGGCTGTCGCGCCGTGGATGCTCATGGCGGGCCACCACGGCCATGCGGTAAGACAGAATCTGCTCGCTGACGAACTCCGGGCGCGGCAGCAGTGATGACACCAACCCCACTGCAAACTCCATGGTGCCGTCGCGCAATCGCGGCAACGTCACCGCCATCAAGCCTTCGAAAATCTCCAGGCGTACCCGTGGCATGCGCTGGCGGAATAGCGTCACGACCTCGGGTAACAAGGTCATGCCCATCCACGGCGAAATGCCGAGGCGCAACTGCCCTTCGGCCTGGTCGCTCAGGTGTGCCAGTTCCAGTTGCGCGCGTTCGAGTTGGCTGAGCATCTGCCGCGCATGCTGCAACAGTGACTGACCGTAGGTGGTCAGCACCACACCGCTGGCATTGCGCAACAGCAGTGGCAGGTTCAAGTGTTCCTCCAGTTCGCGCAACGCCTTGGCCACTGCCGTCTGCGACACCCCCAGTTGCCGCGCCGCCGCACGAATGCTGCCGCAGTCGGCAATCATCACCAGCGCCCGCAATTGATGCAGCTTCATCCCTTCCTCCTGATGCACCAGGGTGTAAACCAGCGGTTTTCAGCCCACCTTTTTTGCGACTGCCGCGACATTCGCCAACTCATTAGCATCACAGGGTATCAGTCCAACAGCCGAAAACGACCAATAAAAACGAGGAGAATCTGATGACCGATTTGCCCGCCCTGCCCGGCATTCGTGCACTCGAAGAAGAGATGATCGCCCTGCGCCGACACATCCACGCCCATCCGGAATTGAGCTTTGAAGAGTTCGCCACCGCTGACCTGGTGGCGAGCAAGCTCCAGGCCTGGGGTTACCAGGTACATCGCGGCCTGGGCGGCACCGGTGTGGTCGGGCTGTTGCGCCAAGGCTCCAGCGGCAAAACGATCGGCCTGCGCGCCGACATGGATGCGCTGCCGATCATCGAGCAGACCGGGTTGCCCTACTCCAGCCGCCACGAAGGCGTGATGCACGCCTGCGGTCACGACGGGCACACGGCGATGCTGCTGGCGGCCGCCCGTTACCTGGCCGAGAGCCGAGAGTTCGACGGCTCGCTGGTGGTGATTTTCCAGCCGGCCGAGGAAGGCGACGGCGGCGCTCGGCGCATGCTCGATGACGGTCTGTTCGAGCTGTTCCCCTGCGACGCGGTGTTCGCGATGCACAACATGCCAGGACTGCCGGTGGGCAAACTGGGCTTCCTCGCTGGCCCGTTCATGGCCTCGACCGACACCGTGACCATTCGGGTCGACGGCGTTGGCGGTCACGGCGCCATGCCGCACAAGGCCGTTGACCCGGTACTGGCCGGCTCGGCCATCGTCATGGCATTACAAAGCATTGTATCGCGCAATGTCGCGCCGCTCGACACAGCGGTTGTGACCGTCGGCGCGTTCCACGCCGGGATTGCCGCCAACGTGATTCCCGATCACGCCGAGTTGCAGTTGAGCGTGCGTGCGCTCAAGGCGCAGGTGCGTGACGAGCTGATTGTACGGATCACCGCCGTGGCCGAGGCCCAGGCTACGAGTTTCGGCGCCCGCGCCACGGTGACGGTCGACGAGGCGCAACGCTTCCCGGCTCTGTTGAATCATCCCGAAAGCACCGAGTTCGCCCGGCAAGTAGCGCTTGATTGGGTGGGCGAAGACGGCTTGATCGCGAACATGCAACCGCTGACCGGGAGTGAGGATTTCGCCGTGATGCTGGAGCGTTGCCCCGGTTGTTATTTGCTGATCGGCAACGGTGATGGCGAAGGCGGCTGCATGGTGCATAACCCCGGCTACGACTTCAACGATGACTGCCTGCCGACAGGTGCGAGCTACTGGGTGCGGCTGGTCGAGACCTTCCTGGCCTGACCTCATCCCTATCGCCCTCGTCTTCTGGAGTTCGTCAAATGTCCACTCCCGTCTCTACCGCCATGCCTGATACCGCTGCGACCCGGCAGCCGATTGGTGCGAAAGCCATCGCCGCCATCACCATCGGCTCCGGTCTCGAGTTCTACGATTTTTCCGTCTACAGCTTCTTCGCCACACTGATCGGTCGCCAGTTTTTCCCGGTCGAGAGCACGCTCGGGCAATTGCTGCTGTCCCTGGCGACCTTTGGTGTCGGTTTCGGCATGCGCCCCATCGGTGGCCTGGTACTCGGCGCCTATGCCGACCGGGTCGGGCGCAAACCGGCGATGATGCTCACCCTGTGGCTGATGGCGCTGGGTTCGCTGTTGTTCACCATCGCCCCCACCTATGCGCAGATCGGCGTCTTCGCACCGTTGATCATTGTGCTGGCACGCCTGATCCAGGGCTTCGCCATCGGCGGTGAGGTCGGTGCCTCTACGGCAATGCTGATGGAACACGCCGATGACAGAAGCCGCGGGTTCTACGGCAGTTGGCAGCTGTTCAGCCAGGGCTTGAGCTTTCTGCTCGGCGCACTGGTGGCCCTGGCACTGAGCTCGTCCCTGCCGCCCGAGGCGCTGGAGAGCTGGGGTTGGCGGGTGCCGTTTGCCCTCGGGATGCTGGTGATCCCGGTCGGCATTTATATCCGTCGTCACCTCAAGGAAACCGCCGCAGAACAAGGTCATGAAGCGTTCTCCAGCGTGCGGGTGATCTTCACCGGCTACCGTCGCCTGATCGTGACCGGGGTGCTGTTGGTGATCGGTAGCACCGCGTCCAGCTACATCGTGCTCGATTACATGACCAACTACACGGTCACGGTGCTGCACCTACCGATGACCATGGGCACCACCGCCGCCTGCCTCGGCGCGCTGGTGCAGATCAGCCTGTCGATCTGGGCCGGCCGGCTCAGCGACCGTATCGGCCGGCGCCGCACCATCGCTCTGGGCAGTATCCCGATGCTGTTGCTGATCTATCCGGCGTTCATGCTGATGAACCAGTTCCCGACGCTCGGCATGCTGCTGGCCGTCTCGTTGGTCACCACCCTGTTGCTGGTGTTGATCACCGTGCCGACCCTGGTGTTGGTCACTGAACTGTTCCCAAGGGCGATTCGCGCCACCGGGTTATCGATCATCTATTGCCTGGGTGTCTCGGTGTTCGGCGGCTTCGCGCAGTTTTTCGCCACCGGTTTGATCGGCCTGACCGGCAATAACAACGCCCCGGCGCTGTATGTCATGGCGTGCCTGTGCCTGACCTTGATCGGGCTGGCGATGGTCAAGGAAACGGCCGGCAAGCCACTCGATTAGGCCGTTGTGACCATGACGGGCGTATGCGTCGGATTCTTTCAAACCGCGCATACGCCCAACGCCTTCAACAACACCGCGTATTGCATTTGCCCCGGCCAAAACGCGCTTCCTGGCGTTCGCGGAAAAACATCTCATAGCTCATGACTGGCTCGCCCGGACGGTTGCGGGCCATTTGTGCCACGTAGTTGTCGTACTCGGGAACGCCCACCATCAATCGGGCGCTCTGGCTGAACAATCTGGCGATCTGCTGCAGTTTGCTGAACATGACTGATCTCTCTGTATGCGTGGGACCTGGCCCATGAAACCGCGTTCATGTATCTGCACTGTGTCCACATCGGGCGCCTTTGTATTTTCATGTATCCAGGCTCGCACCCGATGGAACGCCGGCAACCCGCTACACTTTCCTCGCTCCGCCGCGGCACCAAAGCGGTCAAGACCCCTGACTTCTGATCTGGAGGTATCCCATGAGCGACAGCAGCGAACTCACCACCTTTACCGGCTGGGCCGCCACCGCAGCGGGCGCGCCACTGGAACGCTACAGCTACGATCCCGGTCCGTTGGGCAACGACGAGGTGGAAGTCGCCGTGGAATATTGCGGCGTCTGCCACTCCGACCAGTCGTTGATCGACAACGATTGGGGTATCAGCCACTACCCGTTTATCCCCGGCCATGAGGTGGTCGGCCGTATCGTGCGGCTGGGCGACCAGGTTCGCGGTCTGGAAATGGGGCAACGGGTGGGCATCGGTTGGTACAAGGGCAGTTGCATGCATTGCACCTCGTGCATCGAAGGTTCCCATAACCTGTGTCGCACCGTGCAACCGACCATCATCGGCAGCAATGGCGGCTTTGCCGACCGCATTCGTTCGCACTGGGCCTGGGCCCTGCCGATCCCGGCCGGACTCGATCCGGCAATGGCCGGGCCGCTGTTCTGCGCTGGTTCGACCGTGTTCAACCCGCTGTTGGAATTCGGCATCAAGCCCACTGACCGGGTCGGCGTGGTGGGTATTGGCGGTCTCGGTCACCTGGCGTTGCGTTTTCTCAACGCCTGGGGCTGCGAAGTCACGGCGTTCACCTCATCGCTGAGCAAGCAGGACGAAGCCAGGCGCCTGGGCGCACACAAGGTGGTCGCCTCGACCGATACCAATGCGCTCAATGCCATTGCCGGCACCCTGGACTTTCTGCTGGTCACCGCCAACGCCAACCTCGACTGGAGCGCCATGCTCGCCACCCTGCGCGGCAAGGGTCGCCTGCACTTTGTCGGCGTCGTGCCCGATGCCATACCGATGCACGTGTTCGAGCTGATTCCCCAGCAAAAAACCATGTCCGCCTCACCGGTCGGCTCGCCCGCCAACACCGCGACCATGCTGGAGTTCTGCGCACGCCACCAGATTGTGCCGCAGGTCGAGATGTTTCCCATGAGCCGCATCAACGAGGCCATCGATCACTTGCGCAGTGGCAAGGCGCGCTACCGCGTGGTGCTGGACGCCAGTCAGTGACCTTGTAGGAGCTGGCTTGTCGGGTCGCCGCATCGCAGCGATGGTCGTTAACGATAACGCGTGTGAACTGGATAAACGCGGCGCATTTGAGTCCATCGCCGGCAAGCCGGCTCCTACAAATCCCCTCAGGGATTGGCTACCTGCGCAGGCGCCAATGGCATGTGCGGGTCATTCCAGGTGAACCGATAGGCTTTGCCGGCCTCTTGCGGCAGGCATTTGCCGTTATCGGCATCCGCGCCCACGATCGACCAGTTCGCCCGGGCGTTTTCCCCCAGTTCACGGGCCGCTTCGGGCTTGAAGCACTGGTTCAGTACGTCATCCGGCACCAATGCGTAGGCCTTGGGGTGTTCGCGCAGATACAGCGCGGCCTTTTCGATGGTCGAATTGTCCATGCCGAAATGCACGATCGGTTGCCGGGCGAACAACCAGTGCCCCTCCTCCCAGTTGACCAGCACCAGATCGGCGCCCCGGGTCATGGACGCCGCCTGGGTCATGAGCACCTGATCAACGTTGGTGCCGTCCTTGAGCGGTTCGATGAAACCACGGGCGAACCACAACGCGAACCAGGTCGCCACCAGTGCCGGGAACACCCGACGCATACGCGGGTGCCGTTTGAACCAGCGCGTGAGCAGCCACGGGATCAACGGCGCGGCGACCAGCACCAGCCCAGGCAGCGCCGGGTAGATGTACAACTTGCGCTTGCCTGTGCTGATGCAGAAAAACAGCACCACCAGCACCACCCAACCGAGCAACACCAAGACCCGGCCGTCGCGTTTTTGCAACTGACGGCGCCAGGCCGGCACCAGCCATGGCAGCACCAGCACCAGTGGTAGCCAATACTGCGGGATTACGTTGGTGAAGAAATACCAGAACGGTTCGCGGTGATGCCACGCGGCGGCATAGCGGCCCGCGGTCTGGCGCAGGAGGATCTCCCGTGCATAGGCAACTTCGTCCGCGCTGCCATTGAAGAGGATGGACAAGGCCAGGGGCAACAGCCAGATCGCGATGGTGCCAAGCATCAGCGCAAACCCGAGCAACCACTTGCGCGCCTCGCCCGGCATCGCCACCACACCGGGCCAGCCTTTGCGCACCCCATAGGCGTAGGGAATCAGCAACAGTGCCGGCAGGAAACCCACACCTTTGGTGATCACGCCAATGCCCATGGCCGCGCAGCCCGCGTAGAACCAGCGCCACGCAGGTCCCAGCAGCAGGTGCCGTGCCAGACCGTACAGGCCCAGGGAGGTGAACAGAATCAAGAAACTGTCGATCTGACCGGTGCGCAGGATGCTGTAGGTCTGGTAGGTCGCCAGGTACAACAGCGCGGCGTTGCGCCCGGTACGCTGGGTCCACAGGCGACGGCCCAGGTCATAGACCATCGCCGTGACCGTCACCGCCGAAAACAGTCCCGGGATATAAAGCGCGATGTTGGGTTTGCCGGTCAGCCAGGTGAAGAACGCCACCGTCCACATGAAAATCGGCGGCTTGTCACCGTAGATCTCGGCGGCCCGGTGCGGGATCAGCCACGAGCCGTTCTGCAGCATCTCCAGCGCGACACCGAGGAAACGCTCTTCGTCCACATTCTGAGCCTGACGCAACCCCATGCCCGCGCCGATCAGCAACAGGGCAAGCAGCATCAGACCCAGGCACTCGACCCTGGGCGACAACGATCTACGCATTGCTTATTCCTTTGCGCTTCTGCTTTTGGCAATCAATTGCAGGTTGCGAAAATAGACCAGGGAGCCAAACGCCTGCCCGACGATGAACACCGGGTCCTGGCGGTAAATGGCATAGGCGAGCAACAAGGTGCTGCCGACGATGCTCAGGTACCAGAAGTTGGTCGGGATCACGCTGCGTTTCTTGTACTCGCTGTACAACCACTGCAAGACAAACCGCCCGGTAAAGGCAGCCTGCCCGGCAAAGCCGACCAGCAACCACAGGGTTTCACGGGTCAGAATCATCCTTCGAGCTCCTGGGCCTGGGTGTTCAGGCGTGTGCGTTTGATCAGCCACCAGACGCCGATCAGGTCAAGAATGCCGACCAGCGCACGGTCGAGGTTGCCGTATTTCGATACCCCGGCCGTGCGCGGACGGTGGTTGACCGGGTGCACGATCATGCGCCCGTTATGACGCTGGATCAGCGCCGGAATATAGCGATGCATGTGGTCGAAGTACGGCAGACGCAAGAACGCCGCGCGCTCGATCAGCTTCAGGCCACAACCGGTGTCCGGGGTCGCGTCCTTGAGCAGGCGCCGGCGCAGGTTGTTGGCGAACCGCGAGGCGTAGCGCTTGCTCGCGGTGTCACGGCGATTGACCCGGTGCCCGGCCACCAGTTGTACATCGACCTTGCCCGGTTCGCCGCGCACCAGCGCCAGCATGCCGGGAATGTCCGCCGGGTCGTTCTGGCCGTCGCCATCGAGGGTCGCCAGCCACTGCCCGCGTGCCTCACGGGCCGCGTGGTACAGCGAGGTGCTCTGCCCCAGCGACCGCTCGTGATGCAGGATGCGCAAGGTGTTCAAGCCGTCATGGCGGATCTGCCGCAGTTCCTGCAGGGTCGAATCGGTGCTGCCATCGTCGACCACGATGATTTCGTAAGCCTCATCGGCCAGCGCCACGCGGACTTCTTCAAGCAATGGCTTGAGGTTGTTCGCTTCGTTCTTGGCGGGAATCACTACGGATACAAAAATGTCTTGGCTCATGGGGTCTCTCTCGCCTTTTTTGATTGTTCGAGATCAGAGGCGAACGCTTCAAATCTGATAGAACTGCCGATACCACTTCACGAATTCACCGACGCCGGTTTCCAGCGTCACCTGCGGGCTGAAACCCACCCAATCGGCCAGCGTCGAGACATCGGCCCAGGTCTTGACCACGTCACCGGCCTGCATTGGCAAGTAGTTGCGCCGGGCCTGCAGGTCCAGGGCTGATTCCAGGCACTCGACGAAATCCAGCAACGCCACCGGCATGCCGCGACCGATGTTGAAGAGCCGGTTGACCCCGGCGACAGAGCCTTCCGGCACCGGAGGCCTTGGCCGCAGTCGGGCGATCCCTTCGACAATGTCGTCGACAAAGGTGAAGTCGCGGTACATCTGCCCCTGGTTGTAGATGTCGATGGGCAGGCCTTTGAGGATGGCGTCGGTAAACTTGAACAGCGCCATATCCGGACGACCCCACGGGCCGTAGACGGTAAAGAAGCGCAGGCCACTGGCTTTCAGGCCATACAAATGGCAGTAACTTTCAGCCAGCAGTTCATTGGCGCGCTTGCTGGCGGCGTACAGCGAAACGGGATGATCGACAGGGTCCTCGACACTGAATGGCATCTTGCTGTTGGCGCCGTACACCGAACTGCTCGAGGCGTAGATCAGGTGCTCGGGGCGATGGTGCCGACAGGCTTCGAGCACATTGAGGAAACCCACCATGTTCGATTGCCCGTAGACATCCGGGTTGTCCAGCGAGTAACGCACCCCGGCCTGGGCCGCCAGGTGCACCACCTCGGTAAAAGCGTGTTGTTGAAACAGGCTCATCAGGGCAGGTTTATCGACGATGTCCATTTTCCGGAAGCGAAAACCCGGCAGAGTCTCCAGCACCTTGAGACGTGCGTGCTTGAGTTCCACGTCGTAATAGTCGTTGAGGTTATCGATACCAACGACCTCCTGACCCTCGCGGCACAGGCGCTGGACCGTATGAAAGCCGATGAAACCGGCCGCACCGGTGACCAGGACGGTCATGGGAAGCGCGCCGGCGACTGCGCCGCGATCGACGCGAGATGACTGATCCGGACCCTCGTCAACTTCATGTGTAGTCCCTGCTTATGGCTTCATTCGCGCACGGTTGCGTTATGAAGCTTATAAAACAGACACATTTCAGTTTGGATAACGCCTCGCGCCACCTCGAAAAAATAAAATATCCGGCCGAAAACACCGCGGTTATCTGGCCGATCCGCCATGGGGTTTGTAAAACCGGAACAAACCGATATCCACGGTCCTGATGTATTGCCTGGCCCAATCCGGCTTGACGGTACGATCATGGAAATACAGGGCACCCTGGGTGCGATCCGGCAGCTCCTTGTTCAGGGCCTTGCGCGCGATTTCCTTGGCCATCGCGTAAGGCACTTCTTCCTGGACCGAGTCGGACTTACCGTCGCACCACCAGGAAAACTGGCAACTCTTGGTTTCCGAACCCTGCTTGACCACTTTGCACACCGTGTCCGGAAAGCCCTCGTGGCCCAGGCGATTCATGACCACGTTGGCCACCGCCTCCATGTCGGCGGCGTCCTTGCCCTTGGCTTCCCAGTAAATGGACCGGGCCAGGCAGGTGATCGCATCGTCCAGCGGCGCGGCGCCGGCCGGGTCGACGGCCTGGACTTCTGACGGGGTAATGGCTTCTGCCTTGGGCGCTGGTGCCGGGTTGTTGCTCTCGGCGGCTTTCTGTTCCAACACCTCGGCCTTGTTCTCGGCCGATTCCTGTTTTTGCGCTTGATCCGCAGCGGATACCGGGCCGGCAAGCAACGTCAGGGCGAGGCAGGTGGCGATCCAGTCGAAGCGCATGGTCGGTGTCACTTGGTGAGTGGTTCAATTGAGTCTAGTAGTGAAATGATTTCGCCCACCCCACTACACTCTGGATAAATCCGTTGTCTTAGATGGGCCAACTTCGCGCATCATGGGCGCAATCTGCTCAAGGGGGATTTTCATGGGTTTCATTTCATCCGCAATGCGTTTGGCCGGTGTATCACTGGGCCTGGTATTCGCCGCCAACGCCGTGGCGGCCGACGAAGCGCAATTGATCGAATCGATCAACGTCTACCGTAGCCAACCGCAGCGCTGCGCAGGCCAGGCTTCATCGGAACTGCCACCCCTGTCGGCCGACCCGCGCCTGGTGCTGACCGCCCCGAACATCGGTAATCTGCAGCAGGCCATGGTCACTGCCGGTTATCCCATGAAGAATGTGCAGGCCATCAGCCTGTCCGGGCCTCGCGATGCCGCCTCGGCGATGAAGGCGATTCAGGAGAGCTTTTGCCAGATCGTCCTCGACCCGCAATTCGTCGATGTCGGCGTCAGCCGCCAGGACCGTGAATGGCGCATCGTGGTCGCACGGCCGTTGTTGAGCGCACGCCTGGGCGACGCGCAGGCCGAAGGCCAGAAGCTGCTCACCGAACTCAACGCCGCACGCACCCGACCACGCCAATGCGGCGCGCAATCCTTCGCCGCCGCGCCACCGCTGGCCTGGAACGCCACCCTGGCCACCGCCGCCGAAGGCAACTCCCGCTCCATGGCCAACAACAACTACTTCGATCACAAAGACCGCGATGGCCGCACCCCGGGCGACCGCGCGGAACTGGCCGGCTACGACTTCCAGCAGATCGGCGAAAACATCGCCGCCGGCCAAGACACCGCGCACAAGGTGGTCGAAGGCTGGCTGGCCAGCCCCGGCCATTGCGCCAACCTGATGAACCCACAGTTCCGCGAACTGGGCGCGGCTTACGCGACCGATCCGAAGAGCGATGCGGGGATTTACTGGACGGCGATGTTTGGGGCGCAGTAATGACAAGACTCTGAATGTGTCGCGGACGGGCCATCCAACGGGGCACCTGCAGGAGCGATGCTTGCTCGCGAAGGACGTCAACGATAAAGCGGGTTGTCTGAATGCCCGCGTTGTCCTGGCGTTTTTCGCGAGCAAGCTCGCTCCTACACGGAATCGAGCTCAATTGCGGGCAGGCAGGCCGATGGGGCAGATCAAAATCAAAAGCCCGAGCTACCTCGTACCTGTAGGAGCGAGCCTGCTCGCGATGGACGTCAACGATAACGCGGGTTGTCTGAAAGCCCGCGTTGTCCTGGCGTTTTTCGCGAGCAAGCTCGCTCCTACACGGAAACGAGCTCAATTGCGGGCAGGCAGGCCGATGGGGCAGATCAAAATCAACAGCCCGAGCTACCTCGTACCTGTAGGAGCGAGCCTGCTCGCGATGGACGTCAACGATAACGCGGGTTGTCTGAATGCCCGCGTTGTCCTGGCGTTTTTCGCGAGCAAGCTCGCTCCTACACGGAAACGAGCTCAATTGCGATCAGGCCGGCCGACGGGGCAGATCAAAATCAAAAGCCCCAGCTACCTCGTACCTGTAGGAGCGAGCCTGCTCGCGATGGACGTCAACGATAACGCGGGTTGTCTGCTTGATCGCGTTGTTCAGACGTTTTTCGCGAGCAAGCTCGCTCCTACACGGAAACGAGCTCAATTGCGATCGGGCAGGCAGGCCGATGGGGCAGATCGAGATCAAAAGCCAGAGCGACCTCGTACCTGTAGGAGCGAGCCTGCTCGCGATGGACGTCAACGATAACGCGGGTTGTCTGAATGCCCGCGTTGTTCAGACGTTTTTCGCGAGCAAGCTCGCTCCTACACGGAAACGAGCTCAATTGCGATCAGGCCGGCCGATAGGCCGCCTCGGGCGCTTTTGCGGTACACGCCCCCTCGTGAGGCCGAGTGGAGGTTCTGCGTAGTGGGCAACCCGGCATGGATGCCGGGTTAGCCGCCGCCGGCCATGGATGGCCGATGGCGGCGGGCCCACGGAGCAGGACCGGAGCGAGGGCATGCCGAGCCACAGCGAGGCACCGAACGTCAGGGGCAAGAGCCCTTGGTTACTTGGGGCTTTTCCAAGTGACCCGCTGTAAGAGCAGAACCATAGGTGGCCGTTACCGCAGGAATGGATATTCACCCAATCCAATCCATGCATACGCATCAACGTGAACTGGAACTCCTTAATGACTGGCCATCAGTGGCTACTCATCCCGGCCGCATGCATCAACATCCGCAATGCCCCCGCCACCACTCCCAACGCAACCACACTGCCCAGCCAGATCACCACCAGCCACCCAAGTCGCTTGTACCAAGGTGCCCGTTCACAAGAATCAATGGTAGCCATCGCCAATCCTCACTTTGCCGCGGAACACGTAGTAGCTCCAGACCGTGTACATCAGGATGATCGGCAGAATGAACAGCGCGCCGATCAGGATGAACAACTGGCTGGTTGGCGGTGACGCCGCTGCCCACAGGCTGATCGACGGCGGCACGATGTTCGGCCAGATGCTGAACGCCAGGCCGATGTAACCCAGGAACACCAGCATCAGGGTGAAGGCGAACGGCCAATGGGTGTGACGTTGGCGCAGGGTCCTGAGCAGGCCGAACATCGCCAGCAAAGCCAGCAGCGCCAGGCCTCCGAACACAGCCAGGTGCGCATGGGCAAACCAGCGCGTGGCGATTTCCGGATGGAGGATGGGCGTCCACACACAGATCACACCGATCACCGCCAACAGCAGCCAGGCCAGGGGCCGGGTGAACAAGCGCATCCGCGATTCGAGCATGCCTTCGGTCTTGACCAGCAACCAGGTGCTGCCGAGCAGCGCATAAGCGACGATCAGACCGACACCACAGAACAGCGGAAAGGGTGCCAGCCAGTCCAGCGAACCACCGGCGAACTGGCGATCGACCACCGGGATGCCGGCAATGTAAGTGCCGATCACCACGCCCTGGGAAAAGGTCGCCAGCAGCGAACCGCCGATGAACGCCATGTCCCAGATGTGACGTTTTTCAGGGCTGGCCTTGAAACGGAACTCGAACGCCACACCGCGAAAGATCAAGCCGCACAACATCAGGATCAGCGGCAGGTACAGCGCTTCCAGAATCACCGAATAGGCCAGCGGGAAAGCGCCATACAGCGCCGCGCCGCCCAGCACCAGCCAGGTCTCGTTGCCATCCCAGACCGGTGCCACGGTGTTCATCATCACATCGCGCTCCTTCGCATCCGGGATCAGCGGAAACAGAATGCCCAACCCCAGGTCGAAGCCGTCCATGATCACGTACATCATCACGCCGAAGGCGATGATCACGCCCCAGATCAGCGATAAATCGATACCTTGAATACCCATGACTCAACTCCCTTCCTTCAATTGACGCGGGCGTCGGTTTCGAGAATTTCAGCGTCGGCGGACAGCGGCCGGCGCGGTGTGACCAGCTGATCGGAGTGCCCGTCAACCGGATGCCCGTGATGGGGCTGCGGTCCTTTGCCGACCAGTTTCATCATGTAGCCGATGCCCACCGTGAACACCGAGAAATAGATCACCACGAACAGCGCCAGCGAGATGCTCAACTGCGCGACGCTGTGATTGGACGCGGCATCGGCGGTACGCAGCAGGCCATACACCACCCACGGCTGGCGCCCGACTTCGGTGGTGATCCACCCGGCCAGCATGGCGATCAGGCCACTTGGCCCCATCCACAACATCAGGCGCAGGAACCAGCGATTGCGGTAGATGGCGCCGCTGCGGCGCAGAGCCAGGCCGAGCACGCCGGCCAGCACCATCAACATGCCCAGCCCGGCCATGACGCGGAAACTCCAGAAGACCACCGTCGCATTGGGTCGGTCCTCTTTCGGGAAGCTCTTGAGCGCCGGGATCTGCTTGTCGAGGCTGTGGGTCAGGATCAGGCTGCCCAGGTACGGAATCTCGATGGCGTACCTGGTTTTCTCGGCCTGCATGTCGGGGATGCCGAACAGCACCAGGGGCGTGGCTTCGCTCCCGTTGTTTTCCCAGTGCCCTTCGATGGCAGCGATCTTCGCCGGTTGATGCTCCAGGGTGTTCAAGCCGTGGGCGTCACCGACCACCGCCTGGATCGGGCAGACGATCAAGGCCATCCACAACGCCATCGACAGCATCTTGCGCACTTGTTTGGTGTCGTTGCCGCGCAGCAGGTGCCACGCCGCCGACGAGCCGACAAAGAACGCGGTGGCCACGAAAGCGGCAATCGCCATGTGCGCCAGGCGGTACGGGAACGACGGGTTGAACACGATGGCCAGCCAGTCCAGCGGCATCACCCGACCGTCGACGATCTCGAAGCCCTGAGGCGTTTGCATCCAGCTGTTGGACGCAAGAATCCAGAAGGTCGAAATCAGGGTGCCGATGGCGACCATGACCGTCGAGAAGAAGTGCAAGCCGCGCCCTACCCGGTTCCAGCCAAACAGCATGACCCCGAGAAAACCGGCCTCAAGGAAGAACGCCGTGAGCACTTCATAGGTCAGCAACGGCCCGGTGATGCTGCCGGCGAAGTCGGAGAAACGGCTCCAGTTGGTGCCGAACTCGTAGGCCATGACCAGCCCCGAGACCACGCCCATGCCGAAATTGACGGCGAAGATCTTCGACCAGAAATGGTAGAGATCGCGGTAGGTGTCGTTGTGGGTCTTCAGCCAAAGCCCTTCGAGCACCGCCAGGAAACTGGCCAGCCCGATGGTGATGGCGGGAAAGATGATGTGGAACGAAACCGTGAACGCGAATTGAATGCGCGCCAGGTCCAGTGCCTCCAGGTTAAACATGTCGATATCCTCATTGCGGCTGAAAAACGGCGGCACACGGCCGGGCCACCGTCAGGCCGGAGGCCTGCAGCCAACACAAGTCGAAAGGGTTAGGTGAGCGGCACCGGGCCGCCCCCGGTGCTACGCGGCGGAAGTCGAAATCAGGTTGCTGGCCTTCGCCTGCTCCAGCCGGATGGCGATGAACTTGGAAGTCGGGGTGAAGGTGCGGTCACCGTAACTTTCCAGCGGCACCAGCGGGTTGGTCTCGGGGTAGTACGCCGCTGCCTGACCGGCCGGAATGTCGTAGGCGATCAGGGTGAAACCGCTGACCCGACGCTCGCGCTCGTCGTCCCACAGCGCCACCAGGTCGACCTTCTGCCCAGGCTCAAAACCCAGCCGGCGAATGTCCTGCTCGTTGGCGAACACCACGTCGCGCATGCCGTACACCCCGCGATAACGGTCATCCAGGCCATACAGCGTGGTGTTGTACTGATCGTGGGAGCGCATGGTCTGCAGAATCAGGTGTGGCTTGACCGTCAGGTTGCGCACGCCCTCGCTGATCAGGTGCTCCGGCAGCACGCTCGGAGTGAACTGGGCCTTGCCACTGGCGGTTTTCCAGATGCGCCTGGCCGCGTCGTTGGGCATGTGGAAACCGCCCGGATGCAGCAAGCGCTGGTTGAAATCTTCGAAGCCGGGAATGGTGTCGGCAATCATGTTGCGGATGCGGCCGTAGTCGCCGATGGCCCAGTTCCAGTCGATCGGATGCTTGCCCAGTGTCGCGGCGGCGATGCCGGCAATGATCGCAGGCTCGGAGCGCAGGTGTTTCGACTTCGGTTTCAGTTGACCGTGGGAGATGTGGATCATGCTGAAGGTGTCTTCCACGGTCACGCCTTGCGGCCCTTCGGCCTGGATATCGATGTCGGTGCGGCCCAGGCACGGCAGGATCAGCGCTTCACGGCCGGTGACCAGATGGCTGCGGTTAAGTTTGGTGGCGATGTGCACGGTGAGGTCGCATTTACGCAACGCGGCGTGGGTACGTGGCGTGTCGGGGGTGGCCTGGGCGAAATTGCCACCCAGGGCGATAAACACTTTCGAACGCCCCTGCTCCATCGCGCCAATCGCCATCACGGTGTTGTGGCCATGCTCGCGCGGTGGCTTGAAGGAGAAGCGTTTTTCCAGGGCATCGAGCAAATCGGTGGGTGCCAGTTCGTTGATGCCCATGGTGCGGTCGCCCTGCACGTTACTGTGACCGCGAACCGGTGACAGGCCTGCGCCGGGGCGGCCGACGTTGCCGCGCAGCAGCATCAGGTTGATGACTTCCTGCAGCGTCGGCACCGAGTGCGTGTGCTGGGTCAGGCCCATCGCCCAGCACATGATCACCCGCTTGGACCGGGCGTACATGCGGGCGGCGAGTTCGATGTCCGCCAATGGCATGCCCGACTGCTGCTCGATGTGCTCCCAACTGGTTGCGTCGACTTCGCCCAGGTAGGCGCCCATCCCCGAGGTGTGTTCGGCGATGAACTCATGGTCGAACACCGGTTCGCCGCCGCTGACCTGAGCTTCGCGCTCCCACTGCAGCAGGAACTTGACCATGCCGCGCATGACCGCCATGTCGCCACCCAGTGCCGGGCGGAAGTAGGCTGTGTTGGTCGGCTCGGAGCCGTTCAGCAGCATTTCGATCGGGTGCTGTGGGTGCTGGAAGCGCTCCAGCCCGCGCTCTTTGAGTGGGTTGATGCAGATCACCTGGGCACCGCGCTTGACCGCTTCGCGCAACGGTTCAAGCATCCGCGGGTGGTTGGTGCCGGGGTTCTGACCGATGACGAAAATCGCATCGGCATGTTCCAGGTCGTCGAACACCACGGTGCCTTTACCCACGCCGAGGCTTTCGATCATGCTCACCGCGCTGGCTTCGTGGCACATGTTGGAGCAGTCCGGAAAGTTGTTGGTACCGTAGGCCCGGACGAACAGCTGATAGAGAAAGGCGGCTTCGTTACTGGCTCGGCCCGAGGTATAGAACTCGGCCTGGTCCGGCGATTCCAGCGCGTTGAGGTGCCGGGCGATCAGCGCGAACGCTTCGTCCCAGGTGGTTTCCACGTAACGGTCGGTGGCCGCGTCATAGCGCATCGGGTGGGTCAGGCGGCCCTGATACTCCAGCCAGTAATCGCTCTGCTCGGCCAGCGCCGAGACACTGTATTTGTTGAAGAAGGCCGGGTCGACCAAACGGCCCGTGGCTTCCCAGTTAACCGCCTTGGCGCCGTTCTCGCAGAACTTGACCATGCCGTTTTCCGGCGACTCGCCCCAGGCACAACCGGGGCAATCGAACCCGCCGTTCTGGTTGGTCTTGAGCATGGCGCGAATATTCTTCAGCGCGTTTTCACTGCCCAGCCAGTTTTTGGTAACAGCAATCAGCGCGCCCCAACCAGCGGCGGCACCTTTGTAGGGTTTGTAGCGGTCGACTTGAGACATGGTACTTCTCCGTGACCTGATTCAGGCCATTGATCGTTTGACGGAGAAAGCATATGAATAGGGATTAATTATTGTCTAATCGCTATTTACGACCACATGATCGAGGATATTTATCATCGATATTTATTGTTGTTTATCAATAGCTTATAAGATCTAAACAGCCGTTAACGTTGCAACTTTATCCATCATAGATGTACTCGATCAACCGGTTACTAATAGTGATTGGACGGGCCGACAAGTTGCTCTTAGCCTGCGCACAACAAATCCGTTTTCAGCGCTCCTACACCTGCGCTCAATAAATCCGTTATCGGCGCAATATTTGTAGGAGCGAGCTCTGCTCGCGATGGACTCCAGAGCACCGCGTTCAGCCAGCAAGCACGCGTAATCGTTAACGACCATCGCGAGCAGAGCTCGCTCCTACACGGAACATTCATTCAATGCGTGCCAAGCGAGGGTGTCATGTCAGAACAAGTCTTGATCGATGGATTCTCCCGGCGCGTGGACTATCTGCGGATGTCGGTCACCGACCGCTGCGATTTCCGTTGCGTGTATTGCATGGCCGAGGACATGCAGTTTCTGCCCCGCCAACGGGTGCTGACCCTGGAAGAGATTTATCAACTTGCACAAAGCTTCGTGGCGCTGGGCACCCGCAAGATCCGCCTGACCGGTGGCGAGCCGCTGATCCGTCCGGGCGTGGTGCAGTTGTGCGAGAAGATCGCCGCCCTGCCCGGCCTGCGTGAACTGTGCATGACCACCAACGGTTCGCAGCTGGCCAAACTGGCCGGGCCGTTGTTCGAAGCCGGGGTCAAGCGTCTCAACATCAGCCTCGATTGCCTGGACCCGCAACGTTTTCGCGAACTGACCCGCACCGGTGACCTGGCGCAGGTGATCAAAGGCATCGACGCTGCCAACCAGGCGGGATTTCGCAACACCAAGCTCAATTGCGTGGTCATGAAAGGCCGCAACGACCATGAGATCAATGATCTGGTGAGCTTCGCCATCGACCGTAACCTCGACATCTCCTTCATCGAGGAAATGCCGTTGGGCACCATCGACGAGCACAGCCGCGCCGAATCGTTTTTCGCAAGTAGCCAGGTCCGCGAACGCATTGCCGAACGCTACACTTTGATTGATTCCGCCGAGTCGACCCAAGGGCCGTCGCGCTACTGGCGCCTGGCCGAGGCGCCGCAGATTCGCCTGGGGTTCATCTCACCCCACAGCCACAACTTTTGCGGCACCTGCAATCGGGTGCGGCTGACCGTGGAGGGACGTCTGCTGCTGTGCCTGGGCAATGAACACTCCGTGGATCTCAAGGCGGTCTTGCGCAGCCACCCCGGACAGCCCGAGCGCCTGGAAAAAGCCATTATCGAGGCGATGAAACTCAAGCCTTATCGACACAACTTCGAAGTGAACGACGATGTTCAGGTCATTCGCTTCATGAACATGACGGGCGGCTGAAACCCATGATCGTGAGACCCAAACCCAACCTGATCGGCGTGCTGACGTCCCTCAAGGGTTCGATTGCCAAACGCATCGCCTGGCGCAGCCTGATGGTGACACTGCTCGCCTCGGCCATCGTGCTCATCGAAACCTTGCATCCCAGCTACTTTTCCAAGGTCAGCGCCACGCCCTTCACGCTGCTGGGCTTGTCGTTGTCGATCTTCATGAGCTTTCGCAACAACGCCTGCTACGACCGCTGGTATGAAGCGCGCAAGGCCTGGGGCGATGTGATCGTGGAGATCCGCTCGATGATTCGTGAAACCCTGGTGATCAAGGACACCGCTGAGCGCCACACGATCCTCAGCAACCTCTGCGGCTTCGCCCATGCCCTCAACGCGCGCCTGCGCCAGGAAAACGAAATGGCCGCCAGTGGCGACTGGCTGCACCCGATGCCCAAGGGCAACACCACGGACATCAGCGGGCAGATACTGATGCAGGTCGGTCAACAGTGCTCGTCACTCAACGAATCCGGGGCGATCAACGACTGGCGCTACACGCTCATGGCCAACCATTTGACCAGCCTGACCCATGCCCAGGCCGTCTGTGAACGGATCAAGAACACCCCGTTACCCTTCCCCTACACCCTGCTGCTGCACCGCACCATCTACCTGTTCTGCATCCTCCTGCCGTTCGCCATGGCCGAACCCCTGGGCTGGCTGACACCGATTTTCACCGCGATTGTCAGCTACACCTTTTTCGGCCTGGATGCGATTGCCGATGAACTGGAAGACCCCTTCGGCCGCGACGAAAACGACCTGCCCACCGATGCCATCGTGCGCAATATCGAGCGCGATGTGCTGGCGGCCCTGGGTGTGACGGAACTGCCACCGCAACTGGAGCCTGTGGATTTTGTGTTGAACTGATACTCAAGAAACACACAAATTCTGTGGGAGCGAGCTTGCTCGCGATAGCGGTCTACCTGCCAACATCTCTGTTGGATTTGCCGGCCTCATCGCGAGCAAGCTCGCTCCCACAGGGATTGTGGCCGGTCGCAAGGTTGACATTCACTGAAGATCAAAACTGTGGGAGCGAGCTTGCTCGCGATAGCGGTCTGCCTGCCAACATCTCTGTTGGATTTGCCAGCCTCATCGCGAGCAAGCTCGCTCCCACAGTTTGTTTGCGGAATTCAGAACAGCTCGCTGAAGGGAATAAACCGCGCCGTGTCGCCCGCTTCCAGTGTGCAGCCTTCCGGCACTTCCACCAGCCCATCGGCCCAGGATGCGCCCAGCAACACGCCGGAACTCTGGTTCGGATAGAGCACCGCGCGACCGGCTTCGAGTTTCGCTCGCAGGTACTCGCGGCGGCTTCCGGGTTTGGGCCAGGCAAAGCCGACCCTGACCGGGAAGCTCAAAGGCTCGACGTCTTCGACCCCCTGAATCCGCAACAGATAAGCCCGGGCCAACAGACCGAAAGTGACCAACGCCGAGGTCGGATTGCCCGGCAGGCCAATCACCGGCACGCGGCCGAAGTGGCCCACGGTCAATGGCTTGCCGGGTTTGATCGAGAGTTTCCACAGCAACGGCTTGCCGCACTCGCGCAGTACCTGGCCGAGGCAGTCGGCGTCACCGGCGGACACGCCGCCCGTGCTGAGCATCAGGTCCGTCGTGTGTTGCAGTTGTTCGAGCTTGAGTCGCGTCTGGCGTGGCTCGTCGGGGAGAATGCCGGCCTCGATGACCTCGCAACCCAACGCATTCAACCAATGGCTCAACAATGTGCGGTTGCTGTTGTAGATGCTGCCGGGCTTGAGCGGTGTGCCCGGATCGACCAGTTCATCGCCGGTGGACAGCAACGCCACCCGTGGTCGCCGCACGACCTGCACATGGGTGCAGCCCTGCGCTGCCGCGACCGCCAGTTCGAATGGACCGAGGCGCTTGCCGGCGCGCAGCAGCACATCGCCGACGCGGTTCTCCTGACCTTGCGGGCGGATGTTGCTGCCGGCGCTCAATGGCTGCTTGAAGCGGATACGTCCGTCATCCAGTACTTGCGTGTTCTCCTGCATCTCCACGCCGTTGGCACCCGGCGGAACCGGGGCGCCGGTGAAGATGCGCGCGCAGGTTCCCGGTGCCAGTGCTTGGGGGGCGTGACCGGCAAATACCTGTTGCGACACGGTCAGCGGTGCCCCGTCCCAACCGTCGACATTCAGGGCATAGCCGTCCATGGCGCTGTTCGGCCACGGCGGCAGATCGAGGGTCGCCACCAGGTCATTGGCCAACACCCGTTGCCGTGCGGCACTGAGCGGCACCGCTTCACTGTCTTCAATCCACTGTGCCTCGGCCATTGTCAGCAACCGTTCGATGGCATCCTCCACCGGCATCAAGGGTGAATAGCTCATCCCCGCGTCCCGCAAGCCTGCATAGGCTTGAGATGCGGTACGAAATTGCACGGCCGGTGGCGCGCGTCGAGTTGCTCGGCGAGGATGCCTTCCCACGCGGTGCGGCAGGCGCCCGTGGAACCCGGCAGGCAGCAGACCAGCGTGCCATTGGCCAGCCCGGCCAATGCCCGGCTCTGCACCGTCGAGGTGCCGATGTCGAGGATCGAAATCGCCCGGAACAGCTCACCGAAGCCTTCGATCTGTTTATCCAGCAAACAGGCCACCGCCTCGGGTGTGCTGTCGCGGCCGGTAAACCCGGTGCCGCCCGTGATCAGCACCACCTGGATGCCGTCGTCGGCAATCCAGTTCGCCACCTGCGCGCGGATCTTGTACAGGTCGTCCTTGAGCAGGTTGCGCTCGCTGAGGGTGTGGCCGGCTTCCAGCAAACGACTGACGAGTAATTGGCCAGAAGTGTCATTGGCATATTCGCGGGTATCGCTAACAGTCAACACGGCAATATTCAGGGGTATAAACAATGCATCCGGTTTGACGCTCATGGGGTTCTCCGGCAGATATTGATTAAATGACTTCCGGAGACTAATTCGATAATTCAAGCCGTGTCTAATCACTCTAACCAACCAGACTATCGAGCCAATCTATCAATATAAAAAGACCAGAAACAACAGCAATGATAGAGCCCGTCGATAACACCTTAGATAGCAGTGATTGGACGCACACCGAAGACAATGAGATCGTCTCGGCTCACGATTTCTGCCTCGCCTTGTGTCTTGCGCGCCTGAGTCAATACTTAACCCTTCACTCCCCCGCCAGCAGGTGCCGTCATGGACATCAAACAACTCAAGTTCCTGATCGCCCTGGAGCAGACCCGCCACTTCGGCCAGGCGGCCGCGCGCTGCCACATCACCCAGCCCACGCTGTCGATGCGCCTGCGCAACCTGGAGGATGAACTGGACCTGGTGCTGGTCACCCGAGGCCAGCGCTTCGAGGGTTTTACCGAGGCCGGCGAACGGGTGCTGGCATGGGCCAGGACCCTGCTGGCTGCCCACGACGGGCTCTTCGCCGAGGCCGCCGCGTGCCGGGGCCAGCTCGTGGGCAACCTGCGCCTAGGGCTGGTACCCCTCAGCAGCTTCAACCCGGTCACCTACATTCAGGGCCTGTCCCGCAGCTTTCCCGAGCTCAAGTACAGCCTGTCGTCCTTGAGTTCCGACCAGATCATCGAGGGCCTTGGCAACAATCAGCTGGACCTGGGCGTGTGCTACCTCGATCACGTCAACCCGAGCTATTTCGAGTTTTTCGAGATCGGCGAGACCCGCGTCGGCCTGCTGTACGACAATCGCCACTTCCATTTCGACGGTACGCAAATGAGCTGGGAGGACGCCGCCGAACTGCCGCTGGGGATGCTCAGCAACGGCATGCACTACCGCAAATCCATCGACCTGAGCTTTCGCAGCCGCGGACTGGACCCGCAACCGATCCTGGAAAGCGATTCGACTTACCAGTTGCTGCAGGCGATTCACGAGGGTTTCTGCTGCGCGATCATGCCGCTGGACAGTGGCCTGGAAGAGCCCATCGAACACCTGGCGTTCATCGAATTGCCGGATGCCAGCGTACTCGCGCCCCTGGGCCTGGTGATGCGCAAGACCGAACCGCGTTCGGCGATTGCCGAAAAGTGTTTCGCCGAAGCACGAACGTTATTCAGCCGGACTGACTGATCAAGTTTCAGCTTTAAATAAAACCGAACCGGACATGTTTGCCGAGTTTGATAGACATCACCAATCGGCACATCGGAACAAGCGATTGGACGCTGTTTAAAGTTAGCCGTAGCCTGAACTTAATTCAGCGCTTCGAGGTTCTTTTCATGTTGTGCCAAGTTGAACAAACCGATGTTCGAAGCGACACCAATGCCCCCGCGCCCCAACCGTTGAGTGTGAACTTTCGCGAGTACGACAACGCCGCGTCAGTCTGTCAGGCGGCGCTGGCATCAGAGATTGCCCTGGCAATCACCTACAACGGTCTGAGTCAGGCGGTGATGATGGTGTCGCCGGGCAACCTCGAAGATTTCATCCGTGGCTTCAGCGTCAGCAACGACATCGTTGAGGACCAGAGCGAAATCTACGACTTGCGCCTCACCCGATTCGACCAGGCCGTTCAAGCCGACGTGCAGATCTCCAGCCGCGCATTCTGGGCGCTGAAGAACCATCGTCGGCAAATGGCCGGCACCAGTGGTTGCGGGCTGTGCGGTGTGGAAGCGCTGGAGCAGGCCCTGCCGAAACTGCAGATTCTCGATCCGGTTGCCCTGCCGCCCGCCGAGCATTTCATCGACATCCGCAACCGCATCGAACAGGCCCAACAAATGGCCCGCAGCAGCGGTGCGCTGCACGCGGCGCTGTACTTCGACCCCCAAGGCAACGCGCAGATCTGCCGCGAAGACATTGGCCGCCACAACGCGCTGGACAAGTTGATCGGTGCCCTGCAACACGCCGGCATCGACAGCCGTTACGGCTTCACCGTAGTCACCAGCCGTTGCAGCCTCGAACTGATCCACAAGGCCGTCAGGGCCAGGCTCGGTACGCTGGTCAGTCTGTCGGCACCCACCGCCCTGACCGTGCAATGGGCAATCAAACATCGCCTCAACCTGATTCACATCCCCCACCGCAACGCACCACGCATTTACAGCCCGGCATGATGCCTTCACCTGATCACCGCGCTGGCAAGCGCAGGAAACTCCCATGACAGACATTTCAGATGCATCGCCCAATGGCCTGACCCACCTCGACAGCCAGGGTCGCGCCAACATGGTCGATGTCAGCGAAAAAACCTCGACGCTGCGTGAAGCCCAGGCCCAGGCCTGGGTGCGGATGCGCCCGGAAACCCTGAAGCTGATTCAAAGCGACGGACACCCCAAGGGCGACGTATTTGCCGTGGCGCGGATCGCCGGAATCATGGCGGCAAAGAAAACCCATGAGCTGATCCCGCTGTGCCACACCCTTCTGCTCAGTTCGATCCACGTCGAACTCAAGGCCTGCACTCCGGACAGCGTGAAAATCCTCGGTACGTGCCGCGTCGAGGGCCAGACCGGGGTCGAACTCGAAGCCCTGACCGCCGTCAGCGTGGCGGCGCTGACCCTCTATGACATGTGCAAGGCGGTGGATCGGGGCATGGTCATCGATGACATCCGCCTGCTGAGTAAACAAGGTGGCCGCTCCGGTCATTTCAAGTTCGAGGACGCACAATGATCCTGATCAATTACTTCGCCCGCTACCGCGAGCAGCTCAACCTGGGCGGTGAAAAACTGCCCCTGACCGACAGCCTCAAGACCATCGAGGACGTGCGCCGACTGCTGATGGCTCGCGGTGAGGTGTGGAGCCAAGTGCTGGGTGAAAGCAACCTGATGTGTGCACTGAACCAGGAGCTGTGCCATCCAGACCGGGTGATCGAGGACTATGACGAGATCGCCTTTTTTCCACCGGTCACCGGGGGTTGAGACATGACGGTTCGGGTCCAGCGTGAAATGTTCGACGTCGGCCGGCTGATCGACAGCCTGCAGGCAAACGATCCGGGGGTGGGTGCCGTGGTCAACTTCGTCGGCTATGTGCGCGACATCAATCAGGGTGAGGCGGTCAGCGGGTTGTTTCTGGAGCACTACCCGGGCATGACCGAACGTTCGCTGCAAAAAATCGTCGACAATGCCAGGGCCCGATGGCCATTGAGGGCCGTGCAGATCGTGCATCGGATCGGCCCGTTGGCGATCAGCGAGCCGATCGTGTTTGTCGGCGTCAGCAGCCCCCATCGTCAAGCCGCTTTCGAAGCCTGTGCATTCATCATGGACTACCTGAAAACGGACGCACCGTTCTGGAAACGCGAAGACGTGGCGTCCGGCGCACGCTGGGTCGATGCCCGTGACAGCGACCGGTCAGCCGTCGAGCGCTGGGCAGATAGGCCACATGAGGCGGCTATGCAACGCGCTCCGGCCTAGCTACAGTCATCGGCTCAAAGCTTTTCTGCACAAGGAGTTTCCGCTTGAGCCCCACGCCCTCCCCGATCACGCAACAGGATGTACTGCAACCCCGGTCCATCAGCCTGCGCGAAGCCTTCCTGTTCTGGCTCAAGCTTGGTTTCATCAGTTTCGGCGGGCCGGCGGGGCAGATTTCGATCATGCATCAGGAGCTGGTCGAACGCCGGCGCTGGATCTCCGAGCGGCGCTTTCTGCATGCCCTCAACTACTGCATGTTGCTGCCCGGGCCAGAGGCTCAGCAGTTGGCGACCTACATCGGCTGGCTGATGCACCGGACCTGGGGCGGTGTGATCGCTGGCGTGCTGTTTGTATTGCCTTCGCTGTTCATCCTGATTGCGCTGTCCTGGGTGTACATCGCCTTTGGTGACGTGCCCGTGGTCGCCGGACTGTTCTACGGGATCAAGCCTGCGGTCACGGCCATCGTGGTGCAGGCGGCTCACCGGATCGGCTCGAGGGCGCTGAAGAACGGCTGGTTATGGGGCATCGCCGCCGCGTCCTTCGTGGCCATCTTCGTGCTCAATGTGCCGTTTCCGTTGATCGTGCTCGGCGCGGCGGTCATCGGTTATTTCGGCGGGCGACTGGCACCGGAAAAATTCAGGACCGGTGGCCACAGCGCTGCGAAACGCTCCTACGGCCCGGCAGTGATCGACGACGACACCCCAACCCCCGGACACGCCCGCTTCAGTGGCTGGAAACTGGCGCGTCTGGCCGTGATCGGTGCGATCTTGTGGACACTGCCCATGGCCATGCTCACCGCGTTGTTCGGCTGGGAAGGCACGCTGACCCAGATGGCCTGGTTCTTCACCAAGGCCGCGCTGCTGACCTTTGGTGGCGCCTACGCGGTGTTGCCGTATGTCTACCAGGGCGCGGTCGGCCACTACGGATGGCTGACGCCGACGCAGATGATCGACGGCCTGGCGCTCGGTGAAACCACGCCAGGTCCGTTGATCATGGTCGTCGCCTTCGTCGGTTTTATCGGCGCCTACGTGCATCAGGTCTTCGGCCCGGATCAGGCCTTCGTTGCCGGCGCCATCGCCGCATCGCTGGTGACCTGGTTCACCTTCCTGCCCTCGTTCCTGTTCATCCTCGCGGGCGGGCCGTTGGTTGAATCGACGCACAACGAACTCAAGTTCACCGCGCCACTGACGGCCATTACGGCCGCCGTGGTGGGCGTGATTCTCAACCTGGCCTGTTTCTTTGCCTACCACGTGCTGTGGCCCAAAGGCTTCGAAGGAGCACTGGACTGGCCTTCGCTGCTGATCGCGATAGTCGCGGGCGTTGCATTGCTTGGATTCAAGCGCGGGGTGATCGAGGTGTTGATCGGCTGCGGGTTGATCGGCCTGGGTGTGCACCTGATGTTCTGAATCAAACATTTACACGCGCCGCAATCCTCCCTAGTATCCAGCCATCCCCCGGATGGCTTGTGCTACTGGCCACCGACGATTTCCGCCGCCGGAAACCTGCGCCATGCGTACTTTGCCGTCAGAACAGCACCTGCTGAACCTCTCGATCCAGGCCACCTCGCTGCTGGCCGTGGACGGCATTGCATGAAGCGCATCGTCAACCTGCCCATGGCCCTGCGCCGCTCCAAACTGCGTCACTCCGCACGTCCGCCGGATAGCGCCCTGCTCGCCTGATCGGCGAGCCCCCTCCTTCGCTATCCCTGCGTTTGCTCAGCGTATGCAATCCCTGTGGGAGCGAGCCTGCTCGCGATAGCGGAGTGTCATTCGAAATCAACTGTGAATGGCACACCGCGTTCGCGAGCAGGCTCGCTCCCACAGGTTGCGCACTTTGACTGACAGGCATTGAGTTTCTTTCAATTTCGTGTGGACACCGACATGACTCAACGTTGCAATTCCTACTACACCGCCACCCTCAACCAGGACACCGATTACCCGACGCTGCAAGGCCGGCACCGGGTTGACGTAGTGATCATCGGCGGCGGCTTCACCGGTGTGGCCACCGCCGTCGAGCTGGCGGAAAAAGGCCTGAAGGTCGCCATCGTCGAAAGCCACAAGATCGGCTGGGGTGCCACCGGGCGCAATGGCGGCCAGGTCACCGGCAGCCTGTCGGGCGATGAAGCCATGCGCAAACAGATGCGCCGCACCATTGGTGATGAAGTCGATGATTTCATCTGGAACCTGCGCTGGCGCGGGCACCAGATCATCCAGCAGCGCGTGGAAAAATACGGCATCGCCTGCGACCTCAAGCACGGCCACCTGCATGCGGCGTACAAACCCGCGCACATGGTCGGCTTGCGCAAGGATTACGAAGAGGCGGTGCACCGTGGCATGGGCGACGAGGTCAGCCTGCTCGACCGCAGCCAGGTGCGCGACCTGCTGCAAAGCGACCTCTACCACGGCGCGATCAAGAACACCCGCAACATGCACCTGCACCCGCTCAACCTGTGCATCGGCGAGGCCCGCGCAGCCGAAAGCCTCGGTGCGTTGATTTTCGAGAACAGCGAAGTGCTGGAGATCATCCACGGGGACACGCCTGGAGTGCGCACCGCCCACGGACACATCGACGCCAACCAGGTGCTGCTGGCCGGCGACGTCTACCACAAGCTGGAACCGGGCAAGCTCAAGGGCAAGATTTTTCCGGCCATGGGCGGCATCGTCACCACTGCGCCTCTGGGCGATCTGGCCAGACAGATCAACCCCGAAGACCTGGCGGTCTATGACTGCCGCTTCGTGCTCGATTACTACCGCCTCACCGCTGACGGTCGCCTGTTGTTCGGGGGCGGCGCCAACTACAGCGGCAAGGATTCGCGGGACATCGCCGCCGAGCTGCGTCCGTGCATCGAGCAGACCTTCCCGGCGCTCAAAGGCGTGGCCATCGATTACCAGTGGAGCTGCGCGATGGGCATCGTGATCAACCGCATCCCACAACTGGGCAAGCTGTCGGACAACGTCTGGTATTGCCAGGGCTACTCCGGCCACGGCATCGCCACCACCCACATCATGGGCGAAATCATGGGCCGTGCGATCACAGGAAAACTGGAACAGTTCGACACCTTCGCCGCCTGCCAGCACATCCGCGTGCCCATGGGCGACCTGCTCGGCAACCCGATGCTCGCCGCCGGCATGTGGTACTACCAGATGCTTGAGCGACTGCGCTGAGGTTACTGGCCAATACATTCAACATGGATGTTGTTTGTGCTGGCCTGGAGATTTGTGGTCGACATCGATTCCTGTAGGAGCGAGCCTGCTCGCGATGGCGGTGTCTCATTCAGCAGTGATGTCGGCTGAAAGTACGCCATCGCGAGCAAGCTCGCTCCCACAAAGACCCACTCAAGCCTGCACCACCTCGATCCCCAGCGCCCGGTAATCTTCAACATTGCCAGACGCCACATGCCGTTCGGTGATCAGCGTGTGCACGCGGTTGCAAGGCGCGACGACAAAGGGTTCCACCGCCCCGAGTTTGTCCGCCGTGGTGACGGCAATCACGTGAGAGGCACAGTCGAGCATCGCCTGTTTCACCGGCACTTCATCAAAATGCAGTGAGCTCAAGCCCACCTGCGGGTGAATCGCGCAAACCCCGGTAAACAGCAGATCGGCCTTGATGCCCGCCAGCAACCGCAGGGTTTCGTGACCGCTGGCCGACATCGTCGCCGGGTTGAGCTGGCCGCCCGCCAGAATCACCTTGATGCCTTTGTATTCGGACAAGGTGATGGCGGTCATCGGCGACGCGGTGATCGCGGTAATGGCGATGTCCGCCGGCAGCGAACGCGCGATCTGCAAGGTGGTAGTGCCGGAGTCGAACACTACGATCTGACCGTCTTGCACCCGTCGCGCAGCCAGTTGCGCCAGATGGGTTTTCACCTCATCGGTTTCACTGATCCGGGTGAAATAGTCCTTGCCCGTGTCCTTGGGACGCGGCAACGCCCCGCCATGCACCCGCTGCACCAGGCCGACACTGGCCAGTTCCGCCAGATCCCGGCGGATGGTGTCTTCGGACACCGCGAAATGCTGGCTCAACTCCGAGGCCATGACCTTGCCGTCACGTTCGAGGATCAACAGGATTTTTTGCCGGCGTACGGATGGAAGTTCGGCAGCGGAATGGTTGTCGTGCATGTTTTTGCCCGTTTATGCGTGAAATTGCGCTCTTCGGCGAGATTAGCCAAAGCACGGGACAAACACAAACGGGCGGCCGGGCAAACACCTCCAAGTATCATTTTTTTCGATCTTTCAAATCATTACGCCGAATTTTTTATTTTGCTGTGACCTGTTCAAGATGGCGCCGTCACTCATGTTTCGGATGGAAACCTCATGAATATCAATTTTGCTTTTGCGTGCATGATCGTGGTCTCGTTCACGATTGCGCTGGTACACGCCTGATCGACAGGTCGTGAGACGTCAAGTTGTGCAAGGTCGCGGTAAAACGCCTGACAGATCAGAAATATGCTCTATAACCAGTGGTGACATGATTTCCGATCAGGGGAACTGGAAGGCTCCCTCGGAAGTTGCTCTCTAAAAAAGCCGCGGACAAATGAGTGCCCGCCAGGAGACACCACCCATGAAAGCTCTGAAAATCGCCGCCAGTGATGGCGCCTCCGAATGTTTCCTGAACGCCCGGGAGGTAGTCCCGCTCAGTCAAACCGACTTCACCGACGTCGCCGTGGCCGTGGTGTCGGTCAATGATGTGTTGGCTGGAGCGTTGGACGTCATTCAGCGCACCGGTTTTGATGTGCCGATTTTCCTGGTGCCTTCCCCCGGCACCAGCACCCGCCCCCGGGAAGTCTACAAACACCTCAATGACGTGCTGCTGCAAGTGAACGGCATCTTCGACCTGTCCCCCAGTAACGTCGAATACCATGGCAACCAACTGGAGACAGCGGCCAAAGCCTATGAAGAAAGCCTGCTGCCGCCCTTCTTCGATTCGCTCAAACGGTACACCGAGGCGGCCAACGCGACCTTTGCCTGCCCCGGCCACCAGGGCGGCCAGTTCTTTCGCAAGCATCCGGCGGGGCGGCAGTTTTTCGATTTCTTCGGCGAGACGCTGTTTCGCGCCGACATGTGCAACGCCGACGTCAAGCTCGGCGACCTGCTGATCCACGAAGGCCCGGCGCTGCTGGCGCAGAAACATGCCGCGCAGGTGTTCAACGCCGACAAGACCTACTTCGTGCTCAACGGCACCTCGGCGTCGAACAAGGTGGTGACCAACGCCCTGTTGACCCCCGGCGATCTGGTGCTGTTCGACCGCAACAACCACAAATCCAACCACCAGGGCGCGCTGTTGCAGGCCGGCGCCACACCGGTGTATCTGGAAACCGCGCGCAACCCCTACGGCTTCATCGGCGGCATCGACGCCCACTGTTTCGACGAAGACTATCTGCGCGAACTGATCGCCGAAGTCGCCCCGGACAAGGCGCAACTGCCACGGCCGTTCCGCTTGGCGATCATTCAATTGGGCACCTATGACGGCACCGTCTACAACGCCCGGCAAGTCGTCGACCGCATCGGCAAGCTGTGTGACTACATCCTGTTCGACTCGGCGTGGGTCGGCTACGAGCAGTTCATCCCGATGATGAAAGACTGCTCGCCGCTGTTGCTCGACCTCAACGAGAACGACCCGGGCATCTTCGTCACCCAGTCGGTGCACAAACAGCAGGCCGGTTTTTCCCAGGCCTCCCAGGTGCACAAGAAGGACCGCCACATCAAAGGCCAGGCGCGCTATTGCAACCATCACCGGCTCAACAACGCGTTCATGGCCCAGGCGTCCACCAGCCCCTTCTACCCGCTGTTCGCTTCGCTGGATGTGAATGCGCGCATTCACTCGGGCCGCAGCGGCCTGCGCCTGTGGGAAGACTGCGTGAAGTTCGGCATCGAAGCGCGCAAGTTGATCCTCGAAGCCTGCACCATGGTCCGCCCGTTCGTGCCGGATACCATTGAAGGGCGCGCCTGGGAAGACTATCCAACCGAAGACATTGCCAATGACATCCGCTTCTTCGAGTTCCATCCCAAGGACCGCTGGCACGCCTTTGCCGGCTACGCCGAGAAGCAGTACTTCATCGACCCGTGCAAGTTGCTGTTCACCACGCCGGGCATCGACCCGGTGGATGGCAGCTACACCGACTTCGGCATTCACGCCGGCATCCTGGCCAACTTCCTGCGCGAGAACGGCATCGTTCCGGAAAAATGCGACCTCAACTCCATCCTGTTCCTGCTCACCCCGGCCGAAGACTGGGCGAAGATGACCCACCTGGCCGCGCAGATCGCCCGCTTCGAGCGCTTCATCAGCGATGACGCACCGATGAGCCGGGTGCTGCCGGCCATCTACGCGCAGCATCAGGAGCGCTATCGCAACTACACCATTCGCCAGCTCTGCCAGGAAATGCACGACCTGTACCGCCACCACAATGTGCAGCAGTTGCAGAAGGACATGTTCCGCAAGGAACACTTCCCGAAAAAGGCCATGAACCCGCAGCAAGCGCAAATCGAGTACATCCGCGGCAACGTCGAACTGGTGGCGCTGGCGGATGCCGACGGACGCATTGCGGCCGAGGGTGCGTTGCCTTATCCGCCGGGGGTGCTGTGCGTGGTGCCGGGTGAAATCTGGGGCGGCGCGGTGCTCAAGTACTTCCTGGCGTTGGAGGAAGGCATCAACCGCTTGCCCGGGTTCACACCGGAGCTGCAGGGCGTGTACCTGAAGCAGGAAGGCGGTCGTACCCGAGCGTATGGGTACGTGATCAAGGCCTGATGGCATGCAGCAGGAGCTGGCGTGGGCCGGCTCCTGCCCAATGCATCGATCAGAATTTTTCCGGGATGTACTTGAACGGATAGTTCGGATCCCGATAGTTTCCGGGACTTTGGCGTTTGGGCAGTTTCACTTTTGCCCGCGGTATTTCTTCATAAGGAATACTGTTCAGCACATCACTGATGATGTTCAGTCGCGCCCGTCGCTTGTCATTCGAGTTGGCGACCCGCCACGGGGCGAATTCGGTGTCGGTGAATTTGAACATGTCGTCCCGGGCACGGGAGTAGTCGTACCAGCGGTTATAGGACTTGAGGTCCATGGGTGACAGCTTCCAGATCTTGCGCCCGTCGGTGATACGCGACTTGAGGCGTCGGGTCTGCTCCTCCTGGCTCACTTCAAGCCAGTACTTGATCAGGATGATTCCCGATTCGACCAGTGCCTGCTCGACGCGCGGCACCCCGGTGAGAAAGGTGTGCACCTGCTCGTCGCTGCAGAACCCCATGACCCGCTCGACACCGGCGCGGTTGTACCAGCTGCGATCGAAGATCACCACTTCACCGGCCGCCGGCAGGTGCGGCAGATAACGTTGCACATACATCTGGCTTTTTTCCCGCTCGGTCGGTGCCGGCAGCGCCATCACCCGGAACACCCGCGGACTGACCCGTTCGGTCAACGCCTTGATTGTCCCGCCCTTGCCGGCGCCATCACGGCCCTCAAAGACGATGCAGACCTTAGCGCCCGAGTGCTGCACCCACTCCTGCAGCTTGACCAGCTCGACATGCAGCCGCGCCAGTTCCTCGAGATAATCCTTGTTCTTGAGCTTGCCGCTTTCGATCGGTTTGCTTTTGGTTGCCGCCTTCTTCTTTGCCATGCCCGTTACCTCCTTCAATGCGTCACATAGCGTCCGGAGTGCCCCCGGCCGCGTTCATTGCGCGTCGACTGCGCTGATAATATTCAACCGCCTGTTCCAGGTTCAGGAACATGCGCGCCTCGCCCAGCACATGGCCCAGGGGTGCCTTGATGACCATGTCCCATACGCCCGGACTCATGCCCACCAGCCACAGTGAAATGCCTTTCTCACTCATGCGCTGCTCCGCGCCGGTGAGCATTTTCAGCGCGGTGTATTCCAGGTCGAACACACTGCGCAGGTCCAGGACCACGACCTTGGGATTCGCCACGTCAATCAGCGGCCGGATCTTGTCGGCGATGCGCTCGGCATTGGCGAAGAACACCCGTCCTTCGGGCCTGAGCAACAGCAATCCGTCAAAGTGTTCGTCGTCTTCGTTGTCGGTGGCCTGCGGACGATAGACGTTGGTACCGGGCTTGCGTCCAAGTACGTGCACGGGCGGGTCGGAGACCTGGTAGGCCAGGGCCAGCAACGAGACGATAATCGCCACGACGATTCCTTGCAGCGTGCCCAGCAGCATCACGCCGATCATGGCCACCACGGCCCAGGCAAATTCGGTACGGCGAACCGACAGGATTTCGCGAAATTGCGCCGGTTCGATCAGGCCCACCGAATACACGATCACTACGGCGGCGAGCGTGGCGTTGGGCATCAGGCCAATGAGCGGTGCCAGCAGCAGGCAAGTGCCCAGCGCCAGTGCGGCGGTGACCAGTGCGGCCAGTTGCGAACGGGCGCCGGCCAGGCGGTTCACTGCCGTCTGGGTGGTCCCGCCACCGGCGACCATGGCCCCGAGAAACGCGCCACCGATGTTGGCAACGCCTGTGGCCAGCAGTTCCCGATTCGGTTGTGGCGCGGGCTCGTCACTGCGAGCGAAAGCGCGCCCCGCCGCGATGGTTTCGGTGAAACTCATCAGCGCGATACCCATCGCCGAGGACCACAGGGTTTCGGCCATCGACCAAACCGGCAGGGTCGGTGCGGGCAATCCGATCGGCACCACGCCCACGGCGGACACACCAAAGCGCTCCAGACCAAACAGGCTCATGCCGATGATGCCAAGCGCCACCGCAATCAAAGGTGCGGGCAGCCGGGGCGTAAAACGCTTCATGCCCACCAGCAGCAGGACCATGAACACACCGACCGCCACGGTCGGCAGCGAGGCATGGCCGACGCTCTGGACCGTGGCCACCAGATTGTGCAGGAAGCCGCCTTTGTCGATGTGCGTGCCCAACAGCTTGGGCAACTGGTCGAGCACGATGACCACGCCGATGCCGGCCTTGAAACCCACCAGTACCGGCTCGGAAATAAAATTGGCGACGAAACCCAGGCGCAGCAGCCCCGCGACAATCAGGATCGCGCCCACCATCAGGGCCAGCGTGGCGGAACCGGCGAGCAAGGTCGCCGCATCGCCTTCGGGGCTGATCTCGCCCAACGCGGAGCCGGCAAGAATGGCCAGGGTGGTCGTGGTGCTGACGCTAAGCGGGCGCGACGTGCCGAGCACGGCATAGATCACCATCGGTACCAGCGCCGTGTACAGCCCGACCTGCACCGGCAGGCCGGCAATGGTGGCGTACGCCAGCGCCTTGGGAATGACCACGGCCGCTGCCGTCAGCCCGGCGACCACATCGCTGCGCAGCCAGTCTGGCCGGTAGCTGCCGAGCCACTCCGGGATCAACAGGCTGCGCAAGGTTCTCCGCTGTGGAGTGCCTGGAATCCGCTCTTGCGGATGGCTGCCTTGTTGATTCATCGGTCACTCCAGTGGCAAATCTTCCATGCGGATGATGAGTGGGCTCGACAGACCGCACAATCCTTTAACTGCACGCGCAACCATTGCAAACCCTCAAAGGCATCGAAGCGCGTGTGCCGGCGGGCAATCAGCTCAGGTTGAGGAAATTCCAAGGGTGGGGCATGGGTTGAATACACCGGCAAACGTCCGGGCAATCGGGCTCGGTAGATTACAAATGTAGCCGGTTTGCGCGGCGATGAAGGGATTCGTTGATTGAGCCCGAATACCTCCAACACGTCCTTCCTGAAAGTGGAAGCCTCGTATGGACGACGTCATGAAAGCGATAAATGAGCTATACCCGCTAATTCTCCCCATTGCAGTTCTTCAACTCAGGAGTTTGGCAATGAAGCTCAAAACCTCACTGGCAGCACTCGTGGTTGCGGCAAGCCTTTTCGGCTGCACCACTTCTTCGACCCACGGCGTGAACGTTAACCTGGTCGCCACCCGGCAAAACGCCGGTCAGATCGGCACCGTCACCTTGACCGACTGGGACAAGAAAACGGGGCTCAGTTTCTTCATCAGCGGTGCTCCAATGGGGGTTACGCTGCCCCTGCGTCTTTACTCTTTCATCAATAACGGCACCTGCCAGCAACCCGGGTCTGTCGCCTACGCGATGAACGACACCGTCAACACCGAACGCCAACCCGTACGCGGCTGGTCTTTTACCAGAACCGCGCCTGTGCCGTTGCAAACCCTGCTTGACGGCAAGTATTCGGTGGTCGTGCGAACGGCTTCGACCGATGGCAACGTCGATATTTTTTGCGGGGATATCAAGGCAACAGAACCGGTGAAATAGCCGCGGCCATTGCAGGCCGCCCACGCCCCGGTACCGCTCGTGCCACCCGTTGTCCGGTGCGAGCGGTGGCGTCGGGTGAACGGAGCCGGCGGCGACAGTGGCAACAACCGGTAACAAACCTGTCATTAGTCACTGATAACGTCCTAGCGCTTTCCCGAACCGCATCCGTTCGAACTCCGATCGGCAGTTCCCCGTACCGGGCTTTGCCCAACCGCTCAAGGTGACACTACAGGTGTACTCAAGCACGACGCGCAAGCAAATCATCATCAGGTCCAACGACATGAGCTGTGACGACTTTGGCGCGTTGTTCTTGAACCTGTTCGGCAACCTTTACTCCGACTCTGCGCCGCCGCCAAAAAGCATCAGCATCGGCGGGGTCTACGGCAGACACGAAGGTGTCAGCTTTCGTCGCATGCACTTTCACGGTGACTTCACGGTGGCATTTCCCGCCCCCCTTGATGAAATCACGTTCGTCATTCCCACCGCCGGCAAGATCATCTTCAACCACGTCACCGAGTCGGTTGGCTTCGCCCAGATCGGCCTGGCCATCGACAAGGCCGAGGTCCGCTCGGCGCGCTTTGTCGACAATCATGCGCAGCACGGGATTTCGATCAGTCGGGCGCTGATCACCGAACGACTGTCGATGTTGCTCGGCAAGCCGATCCTGCAAAAAATCTGTTTTGAGCCCGTGGTGGATCTGAGCGTCACCGCCTTGCAGGGCATCAAGGCGCTGGTGGACCTGGCCACCGGAACCGAGTTCGACCTGCTGATCAATACGGGCTCGCTGATGCCCTCACGCCTTCGCGAAATGCTGGTCGACGCGGTGCTCGAAACCTGGCCGCACAACTTCACCGAGGCCCTTCAGCGCCCCTCCCCACTGATAGCGCCGCGACATGTGAAACTGGCCGTCGAGTACATTCAGGCGCATCCCGACCGACTGGCCAGCGGTACCGAACTGGCGCAATTGACCAACGTCAGCCTGCGCGCATTGCAGGAGGGTTTTCAGCGTTTCATGGGCACCTCGATCGTTGCCTATCAGCGCCAGGTACGCCTGGAACGCGCCTTTGCCGCGCTGTCCCAGGGTGTGTCGCCTTCGGTCACGGACGTGGCCTTGCAACACGGTTTCAGCAATGTCGGTCGGTTTTGCCAGTATTTCCAGAGTGCCTACGGCATCAGTCCCGCAGACGTGAGAAAAGGCCGGAGAACGCGACCCATGGCGACCAATTGAGGATGTGTGGGAGCGAGCCTGCTCGCGATGGCGTAGTGACATTCAACATCCATGTCGACTGACACGGCCTCTTCGCGAGCAAGCTCGCTCCCACCATTGATCGGTGTCGAACACAAATCCCACGTACGACAAAAAACCACTGTGGGAGCGAGCTTGCTCGCGATGGCGGTATGTCAGCCACCCTCTTCGTCGGCTGCTAGTCCGCCTTCGCGAGCAAGCTCGATCCCACAGATTGTTTGATCTGATCGTCAGAACAGATAACTGGCCTTCAGGCCGCCATTGAAGCCGTGGCTGTCGCCGCCACCACTGGCGCCGACTTGCGCCCCTACGCTCCACGGACCAAGGTTGGCCATGACGTTGACGCCACCAGTGAACTGGTCACGGTTGTCGAAGGCGGCTTGCTGTTCGATGTCCAGGCCCAGCAGTTGCCCTTCGCTGTCGACTTCATGGTCGCCCAACACATGCTCGTAGCCCACTTGCACACCCGGCACCACTTGCCAGGCACCGAGGCTGACAGGTGCAAAGGATGCGTTGAGGTTGGCCACCGCGCTCTTGCGGGTCTCGTGGATGCCGCCGACGTCCAGGGCCAGTTCGCTGCCCTTTTCCTGGAAGCCCGACAGGTTGACGTGGCTGACCCGCACGCCGAGGCTCGGCTCGAGGGTCACGCCGTTGACCGGCACACGGTAACCGAGCGCCAGGGTCGCGCCGGTGAGGTTGCCATGGCTGTCGCCCCTGGCCGTGCCCAGACCGCCGCCGAGTTCGCGCTTGCTCTCGTAATCGAGATAGCCCGCGCTGGCATTGGCATCCACAAACAGGCCACGTTCCAGAGCGTTCGGCGCAAAGCGTGCGCCGACGCTGAAGAAGGTCAGGTCGGTATCGGCCTCGCCACCTGCACCACCGACATTGCCGCTGCTGTAGCCGAAGCCGGCATGGGCGCTGAGCTGTTCGGAAAAGCGCTGGGTCAGGCCAATCATCATGCCCTGGCTATGCTCGTTGCTGCTGGAGGCCTGGGACGAACCATCCGTGCCCAGGTACCCCGCCAGGGCGGTGCTCCACAGGCGATATTGCCCGGCCTTGAGGTCGATGCCGCTGGTGAACGGCGCGGCGGCCTGTTCGATCATCGCGCCCTGACGCAGCAGGTAGCTCGCGGCGTCGGCGTGCACCTGACCGCCGACGGTGGACTCCACGCCCCCGAGGCTGCCCGCATCGATGGCCGACTGCAGGTAGTAGTTGTAGGCGCTGTAGGTGCCCGACAGGTTGCTGTTCTGCAGTTGCTGCAACAACTGCGCGCCGGCCGCGGCGTTGCCGGCCAGGTCCGCTGCGCCAGGCAGGCTGTTGTAGAACACCATCTTGCCGCGCAGCACGTAGATGGTTTCCTGGGACAGGCCGAGGCCTTGCTTGAGGTAGTTATCCATCGTGCCGTACTGCGCAGTCACCTCGTCCAGGCCGGCTTGCAGATAACTGGCCTCCACACCGATCAGCGGCCCATAGATGGTCGCCAGGCTCGGTGGCAGCGCCGCCAGAGTCGCCTGGATACGCGCAGCGGTGTAGTCGTTGGTCGCCAGGTAGTTGCTCATGATGGTGGCATCATCGACCCCGGCGATGCTTTGCAGCACAGCAGCGGTCCAGCCCGTACGGTCCTTGCCGGCGGTGCAATGGAACAGCGCGGCGCCGTCGACCGTGGCCAGCTCATTGAACAGCTGGTTGAACTCGCTGCGCATCCCAGGGTTGCGGACGAAATCACGGTTGGTGTCCTGCATCATGGCGGTGGCTTCGGCGGCGCTGTGGAACGCAACGTTGGTGATGTTCGCACCCGACGTGGAGCCACCGATGATGTCGATGTTGGTGTACGTCGCACCCGTGGGCATCGTGTCGGGCGTGGCGGCGATTTCGGTTGGCGTGCGCAGGTCGTAGACCGCCTTGATGCCCATACCGTTGAGGGTTGCCAGATCCGCCGCCGATGGCGTCAGCGCGTTGGAGCGGTAAAACACCCCGCCACGCATCGTGCCGTCATTGGCCGTCGAATACGCGGTGGTGAGACCGGCGACATCGCGCAAGTTATCGATGCTCTTCAGGCGAGGAGTGTTGAGGGGGACAGTCTCGGCCGCCTGGGCGGCAGCGATGGACAGGCTCAAAACAGACAGCGAACACACAAGTCGTTGGAACACAGTGCAGCCTCATTGAAATCGCGTTGGGCTGACTAATATCTACAATGAAATGGCGTTGAACATGACAAATCGCCCACGAACGCAAATCACTGCGCGATATGTCCCGGCGGCTCGTTTTCTGTCCGTGTAATGCCCGCTGGGGGGCTGGTTGTGAGTGATGTGCCTGGCGGGGAACGAGGTGTGTGGTGGCCGGTGGTCAATTTCCAGGTATAAAAAAACCCGCCTTCCAGCGGGTTTTTTGCTTTTCAGAAACTGATCTGTCTCTGTCGCCGCGAACTCAATGGGTTTTTTTTGAGGTCGACTGCCCGGCTTTACTCAAGCCCTTGGTGTTGTGCTCACCCGGCGTCGAGGCCGAAATAGCCCTGGCCTTGGAGATGCCGCGAGTATCTTTGGAATGGGCGATGCCTGAGGTCGTGGTGCCATGACCGTTATCATCGTTGCGCTCACTACCGTAGTGGTTCCCGCTCAGGCCATGGTCGCGCACGGATTTGCCGGCATGGTCGCTGTTCAGCCCGTTGCCGCGGCCGTTACTGCCGGAGTGGCCTGTACCGGCGTGTCCGCCCCCCATACCGCCGCCGTGGCCTGCGCCGTTTCCGCCGCCATTACCACCGCCATTACCACCGCCATTTCCGCCACCGCCGCCGCCACCGTTTCCACCGCCACCGCCATCCTTCGCGTATGCGGAACCCATGATCGACAGGCCATCAGGGAGTAACGGAGCGGCTGCAAGCATCATGGCGCATGACATTACAGCAACGAGACTCTTGTTTTTAAAAAGCATGATTGCTTCCGTAGGAGGTTGATATCGCGTGACGTATGACGCGATATCCCTGGAACAGTTCAAGTGCCACGACAGACGGCTGGAGCACCCTCAGTCAACGGGAAGACCTTCCACACGTTAATCAAACGCACCGTCGAGAATTTCATAGACAAGCCCGGTGGCCAGCGCAACCAGGATCAGGTCCGTACCGACTTGCTGCCATTCGTAGCCATCGTAGTGGGGCAGCCTGCCGACCAGCCGGCCATCCAGTTTTTTGGCGATGCCGGGTGGAAGCGGCTTGCCACGGGCAAGGTTCTTTTGAATGCCCGGTGGCAAATCAGGCCCGGGGCTCCAGTAGCCCGTGTTCACGCCAATGATCTGGAGCACGCTGCTGCGGTTGATGCTCGGGCCATTGCTCCAGTCCCCGCCGCCGGAATTCTTGTTCTTGTTGCCATGACTGCCCTGGTTGCCATGGTTGGCCTTCCCGCCACCTTGGCCGTTACCGGGATCAGCCAGCGCCGTCGCCGAGCCGCTGATCAGGGTCAAACAGGTGATTGCTGCAATCAAAGATCGAGACCTGAACATGAGTCACTCCTTCGTGGTGGGAAATGTTCCCTGAAATTTAGACGCTATTGACGTAGTTGGTTCCATCGAGTCACAGAGCCATGAACCGTCTGCGCTCATCCGCTCGAAGCCAGGTTTCACGTCCGGGCATTCGCCGCAACGTTCTTCGATGTGAATCCACGCTTGATACGTCGCAGATACTTCAATGCGTGGCGCTGTTGCCCGATTGTTACCTCAGCGCCGCAGTTGTCACTTCTGCGCCGCCGAACTGGCCAATAGAGTATGGCCGTCAGTGTGGAACTGGGTCGCCGACTTGTCGGCCCGCGTTGGCACCGATCCCCCCATCACGGAAGAGGTGAATCATGAGTTTCGTCAAAGTGGAAAAAAACCAGAGCAGCGCCCCGTCGGATGCCGACATGAAAAAAGCCATGGTCGAGTCGGGCGGCAAGCCGGGCGAGGTCACCGGGACCAATGCCGCCCGCACCCTGACCTACACCGGCGTGGTCAATCACACGGTGTACGAGAACAAGCTGATCGAGATCGCCAAGGGCAAACGCACCAGCTGGAACTTCGTCTGGGCCGATGCCCGGGCCGCCTGAGGTCAAGGCGGGGCGGCCGATCGGCTGCCCCGCTGACTCGGCCCCTGATACACCCCCGATACCCGCTTGTAACACCAAGACACTTAGCCGCCCTGCCCCTCGCCCCTAGAGTGAAGCCGTCAATGGACTGCAGCGCCAAGCGCCAGCAGCCCATTGTTTGCCCAACACACCACCAAGGAAGAGGGAAACCATGAGCAAATCAATCGCTGTCAGCCAAAAGAGCCAGCAGCTTCACAATGATGTGCAAGAAGCCGTCAAGTCGATCATGGGTGCAACGCAACTGAAAGCGGCGGATTACGGCCGGGTACTGAGGTCGGCCCTGGCGGCTTCGCAAAAAACCGTCACCATCGAAATCGCCGCCGGCGACCTGGCGCAGCTCAAGAAGTCCGGCTACAAGCTGTGCTTCGCCAAGAAGGTGGGTGACGCCGACTACAACGTGGTCTGGCAGTCCTATGACGCTTACCTGAGCAACAACGAGTTCAGCTGGACGCCTCAATATCAGCTGTTTGCGTCCAACCTGTTCAAGGCAAATGTGCAGGTCAAAGTCTCGACCAACATCGTCAATATCGGCCTGGGGCAAACATCGACACTCGATGAGCACGGTCTGCTGAGTTCGGCGGTTACCGGGGGACCGAACATTTCCATGACCTTTGTAAACGACTACGCCCCCATCCATCCGGGTATCAACCAGTTATCTACCGGTATTGATGGCAATCAGGTCAGCACCCCCATTTACGTTGCGGTGGATCAGGTGGTCACCGGTGAAACCGTGCTGACGCCGGTGGAAACCATCCTCGTGTGGTTCGAACAGAACGTACAGACCAGCACCATGTTCAGTACCTCACGCTCCAAGGCGATCGAAATCGACTTGACGTTCGATAACACCGCAGGTCGCCTTTACGAAGGCGGTCAGTGGAAAACCGTGTAACCGTCATGCCGGGGCAACCTTGCGGTTGCCCTTTCACTCCTCTTTGCCCGCCGTGGCGAAGTAGCCCGTCAGCGAGCGACAGATCGACTGCGCGAGGTCCTCCTGGGTGGCGATGCCATGGGGTCGATCACGATCGAACTGCGCCGACCAGCGAATCCGCCCCTGCGCCACATCCACCAGGCGCAATGACGCTCGCACTCGCGAAGGCTCGACCCGCACGCTTCCCTCCAGGCAATAGCTGTAACGCCCGCCGCGCTTGAAGTCCGGTACCGGCTCGCTGTTGCGTGCCACCCGCATCAACACATGATTGGTCCCGGTCTGCGCCTGCTCGAACGACTCGAACAGTCGGCAGCTCAACTCCTCGCACAAACCCCGGGTAAAGTCATCGCCATCGCGGGTAAGGCAGGTAAACGGCTGGATCTGGACCACAGGATGGCGAGTGCCGACGCCCTTGGGCCGCAGCCGCTGGTAGGTCAAGCGATAACACCCGGGTGGAATGCTGAAGCGCACCGGGTCCTGCTGGCCGTTGCCGGCGTAATGCGCTGCGAGCTTGCGCCGCAAGCGCCCCACCTGCACTCGAACCACCGGATCGTCGCCCGTGCAATACACCGCCGGGTCACGACGAAACACCGCGATGCCGATGGCGTGTTCGGTCAGCGGCGTATTGCAAGCCTGAAGGTCGTGCTCGACCAGAAAGCGCAACAGACTGCCCATGCGCCTGGACTTGGCAAACAACGGGCTGACCAGCAACAGCGCCAGCACCCGCTCGATTTCTTCCCGATCGAGCGGCTCGGGTCTCCCCGCCGCAGTCGAATCGGCCATGCTTTTGATCACCATCGCCTGCCTCCGTGCAGGTTGCCGACAGGAATGGATGTCGCACTCCGTGATTACCCTTGCAGCGTGAGCAGGAATGGAACTCGGGCACTGCAACGACCAAGCGTAGCAGCCGTGTTGATATCGGCAGGCAATTGCGATGGTAGCAACCCGCCATCCGACGAACGTTCAATCTTGACGTCTGGAAAATTTGTAGGACTTGTCCCTTTGTGGCGAGGGAGCTCGCTCCCGCTGGGCTGCGAAGCGGCCCTGATCCTTTGCAACTCATTTCCTCAGACCCATCGCAGTGCCCGGTTTTACGGTGGCAGAGCCGTCGAACTGGAGCAAGCTCCCTCGCCACAGGGGGCATTTGGCGTCCTACAGGCCGGTTGCAGTGCTGGAGATCGACACCTAATGTGCGCCCGTCGCTGACTTGAATTGGCGACAGGGTTTCGCAGCCCTGTAGATACGTGTAGTAACCTTGCAGTCCATCAAGCCGATGACGGTCGCATCTGCGCCCGCATGTCGCTTTATGGTGGCTGTGTGTGGGAGATCTTCGGGTCTGCCGGGTTCCTCGTATCCTCGGTCTGCGAACCCGCACATAGCTACCACCCCATTCGAATCGCAGCGACCGGGAGTAGTTCTTCTTACAGATACGAGGAAGTTTTACTTATGACGACTAACAGTCCGGATCCCCGCTTCACCCCCATGAAACAAATCTCCACCAGCTACCCCGTCCTCCTCATCGACAGCGACGCCCCGCTGCGCGAACTCCACAACTGCGCCGCCGAACGCCTCAACGCCGTCCTGCAATACCTCAACCTCATGGCCTGCACCAGCCTCCCCGACTACGCCGAAAACGACATCAACACCGTGACCAACATTTCGCGGATTCTGCTTCAGGATGTGCGGGATGTGTTTGGGGTGATCGAGCAGCGAGGGTTTGAGGGGCCGAAGAAGCAGTGACATTGTTCAAGCAAAAAAAACCCGCATTTCTGCGGGTTTTCAATGGCCACCGTTCAGTTGGCTACAGCAGCCATCAGCAGACTGAAACGCGCAAAAACCGTTTTTGAGTAACGTCTAAAAAGTTCATCTACCCCGGCCGATTCATTTAGACTCGCCGTTGGCTCATGGGGCCGGGCCATGCCCGATAACGGATATCCAAGACAGCGGTTCATGAAAACAATAATTAGTTACTTGCGAAATAGTTACTGGAAAAGATGGATCCGCAAACACAAATGCAAAGTGGCGGGCGGTTTATTGTCGCTGCACAAAAGATCGACAGTGACCCTAGAAGAAGGCGTGACGCTTGGGCATGTGGTCATAGAGTCAAAAAAGCTGGAAATCGGTGCGCATACTTATATCCGCAGTGACTGCGTCCTTTCGGCGGTCTCATCCATTGGCAGGTTTTGCTCCATTGGCAGCAGCTGTTTTATCGGCCAACAAAAGAGCTCGCATCCGCTGGACTGGCTCAGTTCACATCCCTTTCAATATACCGACACTGCGCTGGTTTACGACCCGGAGGTTGCGGACATCACGATAGGGCATGACGTCTGGATAGGCCATAGCGCGATGATCCTGGAAGGCGTGACCATAGGCACCGGCGCTGTCATCGCAACCCGCGCCCTGGTTGCCCATGACGTGCCACCGTACGCCATTGTTGCTGGCACCCCGGCAAAAGTTGTCAAGTATCGGCATACACCCGAGTTGATTGAGGCGCTGATCAACAGCAAGTGGTGGGATGTTGATGTCGAGGTACTCAAGACATTACCGCTCAATGACCCGCAAGCCACTTTATCTCTGTTGGCCACCCTGCAGAAAGAAACGCGTGCCGACTACCAACAGATCGAAATAACCCGCAAAGGGTGCAGTATTTCGTCTTGAACATTGGAAATGACCAACACTGCACATTCAAGATGCCCGGCCAAACCAGATTCAAATTATAAAAAAACCCGCATCAGAGGCGGGTTTTAACGGCTGGATCCTGATGATCCCTGCCCGAAAAGCGGTTATCAGAAGTTCGCCGGTGTATTGGCGCTGATGATTTCCGCCTCATCTGCCCCGATATTGCGAAACCGGTGCGGCAAGGTCGTCGGGAAGTAATAGCCGTCCCCGGCGTTGAGCACACTCACCTGGCCATCCACGGTCAACTCCACGGTACCCCGGGTCACCAACCCACACTCCTCGCCTTCGGAATGCACGATCGGCTCTTCGCCGGAGCTTGCGCCCGGTGCGTATTGCTCGCGCAGAAGGCGCATCTGCCGGCTTGGCACGGACGCGCCGATCAGCAGCAAGCGCAGGCCATGGCGGCCGAGGTCAGGCTGTTCGTTGGCGCGGAAGACGTACTGGTGTTCGCGCGGCGGCTGATCGAAGGTGAAGAAGTCGGCCAGGGACATGGGGATGCCCTCCAGCAATTTCTTCAGGGAGCTGACGGAAGGACTGACCCGATTCTGTTCGATCAGGGAGATGGTTGCATTGGTGACGCCGCTACGCCGGGCCAGCTCGCGCTGGGACAGTTTGTAGCTTTCGCGTACTAATTTGAGTCGTGAGCCCGTGTCCATGACAGCCTTATGTGCCAACCCGTAGGAGCGAGCTTGCTCGCGATTGCGATCTGACCTTCAACATTGATGTCGACTCAACCAACGCTTTCGCGAGCAGGCTCGCTCCTACAGGGATAATGGAGGGGTGGAGTGCAGGCGCGGATCACGCCGTTTTCCGGTCCCGGAAACGTGAAAGGCGGCTATTAAATCACGTTTGTTGGTAATGCTCAGCAGGTTCGATAAACGGCTGAAAAAAAGAACCTGTTGATGATAATTCTGGGTCAAGACACAAGACCTGTGGGAGCGAGCTTGCTCGCGATGGCGGCGGGTCAGTCAACATCAATGTCGAATATCAGACCGCTATCGCGAGCAAGCTCGCTCCCACAGGGGATTTGGTGTTTCTGGTATTAAAAAGCCGGCGGCACCCTTTGGGGAGATGCCGCCGGCGAGGTAAAGCTTAGATGCCGAAACGGTCACGCAGCGAGTAGTACACCGCGCCGAGGGCGGTCAACGGCGCCGAGAAGGTACGCCCGCCGATCATCGGCATGTGCGGCAGCGAGGCAAACGCATCGAAGCGTTCGGCGTCGCCACGGATCATTTCCGAGATCAGTTTGCCGGCCAGGTGCGAACAGGTGACGCCGTGGCCGCTGTAGCCCTGCATGTAGTAGGCGTTTTTCTCGATACGGCCGAATTGCGGCATGCGCGACATGGTCAGCAGGAAGTTGCCGGTCCAGCGGTAGTCGATCTTCACGTCCTTCAATTGCGGGAAGGTCTTGAGGATCTTCGGGCGGATCAACTGTTCGATGTCGTCCGGCTCGCGAGCACCGTAGACCACGCCACCGCCGTACAGCAGGCGGTTGTCGGCGGTCAGGCGGTAGTAGTCGAGCAGGTAGTTGCAGTCTTCCACGCAGTAGTTGTTGGTGATCAGGCTTCGGGCCTGCTTTTCAGACAACGGCTCGGTGACGACGATCTGCGAACCGCACGGCATGCTCTTGCTGGTCACGCGGTTGTCCAGGCCTTGCGGCAGGTAGGCGTTACCGGCGATCAGCAGGTACTTGGCCTTCACCACGCCTTTGGCGGTGCGCACGGTGATCGGCTCGCCGTAGGTGATTTCCACCGCCGCCGACTGCTCGTAGATCTTGCCGCCCAGGCCGATGATGGCCGAGGCCTCGCCCAGGGCCAGGTTCAGCGGGTGAATGTGGCCGCCCTGCATGTCCAGCAGGCCGCCGACATAGGCATCGGAACCGATTTCGCGCTTGATGTCGGCCGCGTCGAGCATTTTCAGGTTCTTGTTGCCGTAACGTTCCCAACTCTTCTTCTGTTCGGCCAGGCCCTTGAGTTGCTTTTTGTTCATCGCCGCGAAGATGCCGCCGGGGCGGTAGTCGCACTGGATGTCGTAGTGCTGTATGCGCTGACGGATGATGTCGGCGCCTTCGAAGATCATGCTGCCGAGGACTTCGGCAGTCTTGTCGCCGTAGCGCTCTTCGATGACATCGACGTCGCGGCTATAGGAGTTGACCAGTTGACCACCGTTGCGACCGCTGGCGCCGAAACCGACTTTGGCCGCTTCGAGCACGGTCACGCTGTAGCCCGCTTCGGCGAGAAACAGGGCCGAGGACAGGCCGGTGTAGCCGGCGCCGATCACGCAGACGTCGCAGTCCACCGCCCCTTCCAGCAGCGGGAAATCACCGGTGAAGTTGCGGGTGGCGGCGTAGTAGCTGTTTACATGTGCTTGTTTCATACAGTTCTCCGATGGCCGCCGACAGAGCCGGCGACCGTCGCTTTATTGTTATCAGAGCTTGATCCAGGTCGCCTTGAGTTCGGTGTACTTGTCGAACGCGTGCAGCGATTTGTCCCGACCGTTACCCGACTGCTTGAACCCGCCGAACGGCGCGGTCATGTCGCCGCCGTCGTACTGGTTGACCCAGACGCTGCCGGCACGCAGGCCACGGGCGAAGGTGTGGGCCTTGCTCAGGTTGCTGGTCCATACACCAGCGGCCAGGCCGAAGATGCTGTCGTTGGCAATCGCCAGGGCTTCATCGAAGGTGTCGAAGGTGATGACCGACAGCACCGGGCCGAAGATTTCTTCCCGGGCGATGGTCATGGCGTTGGTCACGCCGTCGAAAATCGTCGGTTCCACGTACTGGCCACCGGTGTCTTCGAGGGTGCGGCTGCCGCCGGCGATCAGTTCGGCGCCCTGCTCTTTGCCGATGCCGATGTAGCGCAGTACGTTGTCCAGTTGACGCTGGTCGACGACCGCGCCGACGGTGGTCGCAGGGTCGAGGGCGTGGCCCGGTTTCCAGGCTTGCAGGGCTTCCACCAACAATGGAATGAATTGCTCGCGAATCGAACGTTCCACCAGCAAGCGAGAACCGGCAGTGCAGACTTCACCCTGGTTGAAGGCGATGCCACTGGCCGCCGCCTGTGCTGCCGCGCGTAGATCCGGCGCGTCGGCGAACACCACGTTCGGGCTCTTGCCCCCGGCTTCGGCCCAGACGCGTTTCATGTTGCTCTGCCCGGCGTAGACCATCAGCTGCTTGGCAATCGCCGTGGAGCCGGTGAAGGCCAGCACGTCGACGTCCATGTGCAACGCCAGTGCCTTGCCGACGGTGTGGCCGTAGCCCGGCAAAACGTTGAACACGCCTTTCGGGATGCCCGCTTCCAGCGCCAGCTGCGCGATGCGGATCGCGGTCAGCGGAGACTTTTCCGAAGGCTTGAGGATGAACGAGTTGCCCATCGCCAGGGCCGGGGCGAATTTCCAGCTGGCCATGATCAGCGGGAAGTTCCACGGCACGATGGCCGCGACCACGCCGGCCGCTTCGCGGGTCACCAGGCCCAGTTGATCCTGGGGCGTGGCGGCGACTTCGTCGTAGATCTTGTCGATGGCTTCGGCGGTCCAGCGGATCGCGTTGGCGGTCGCCGGAATGTCGATGCTCATGGAGTCACTGATCGGCTTGCCCATGTCGAGGGTTTCGAGCAGGGCCAGTTCTTCCTGGTTCGCCAGGATCAGGTCGGCGAAACGGATCAGGATACGCTTGCGCTCGGCCGGGGCCAGGTTGGCCCACACGCCGGACTCGAAGGTGCGGCGCGCCACGGCGACCGCTGCATTGGCGTCGGCTTCGTCGGTGCTGGCGACGTTCGCCAGGAAACGACCGTCCACGGGGCTGATGCATTCGAACGTCGCGCCGCTGGCGGCTGCGCAGTATTGGCCGTCAATGAATGCGCGACCTTCGATGGTTAGGGACTGGAAGCGCTGCTCCCAATCGCTGCGAGTGTTTGTCATGGTTGTGACTCGACGCAGGGGAATAAGAATCTGAAAAGAACCGCAATCCCTGTGGGAGCGAGCTTGCTCGCGATAGCGGTGGGTCAGACGCCATCCATGTTGAATGTGATGGCCTCATCGCGAGCAAGCTCGCTCCCACAGGGTTTGGCGGTGCACACAGGATTTGTGTGTGCCGCCAACGCCGTCAGACAGTGTGCAGGTACCAGTTGTACTCAAGGTCCGAGATGGAGTTCTCGAACTCGGCCAGCTCGCTTTCCTTGCACGCCACGAACACGTCGATGTACATCGGGTCGATGTAGCGCGCCATGACTTCGCTGTCGTCCAGCTCGCGCAGTGCGTCGCGCAGGTTGTTCGGCAGGCTCTGCTCGTTCTGCTCGTAGCTGTTGCCTTCCACCGGGGCGCCCGGTTCGATCTGGTTGGTCAGACCGTGGTGAACACCAGCCAATACCGATGCCATCAGCAGGTACGGGTTGGCGTCGGCACCGGCTACACGATGCTCGATGCGCACAGCGTCCTTGGAGCCGGTCGGTACACGCACGGCCACGGTGCGGTTATCGATTCCCCAGCTCGGCGAGTTCGGTACATAGAACTGTGCGCCGAAACGACGGTACGAGTTGACGTTCGGGCAAAGGAACGCCATCTGCGCCGGCAGGGTCTCGAGCACACCGCCGATCGCGTGTCGCAGCGCGGCGTTCTGCTCGGGATCCTCGCTGGCAAAGATGTTGTTGCCTTCTTTGTCGAGAATCGAAATGTGCACGTGCAGACCGTTACCTGCCTGGCCCGGATACGGCTTGGCCATGAAGGTGGTGTCCATCTCGTGGTCATAGGCGATGTTCTTCACCAGACGCTTGAGCAGGACCGCGTAGTCGCACGCCTTGATCGGGTCAGCCACGTGATGCAGGTTGACTTCGAATTGCGCCGGGGCGCTTTCCTTGACGATGGCGTCAGCCGGGATGCCCTGCTCTTTCGCGCCTTCGAGGATGTCTTGCAGGCAATCGACGTATTCGTCGAGGTCGTCGATCAGGTACACCTGGGTCGACATCGGACGCTTGCCGGACACCGGCGAACGTGGCGATTGCGGACGACCGTTCACGTTGTCCTGGTCGATCAGGTAGAACTCCAGTTCGAACGCGGCGCAGATGGTCAGACCCATGTCGTCGAACTTGCGCACGATATTGGCCAGCACTTCACGCGGGTCGGCGAAGAATGGCTCGCCTTCGATTTCGTGCATGGTCATCAACAGTTGCGCGGTCGGGCGCTTCTGCCATGGCTCGATGCTGAGGGTGCCGGGGATCGGGTAGCAGATCCGGTCGGCATCGCCGATGTCCAGACCCAGGCCGGTGCTTTCCACCGTGGAACCATTGATGTCCAGAGCAAACAGAGAGGCCGGCAGGTTGATGCCTTTCTCGTAAACCTTATGAAGACTGGTGCGCTCGATGCGCTTGCCGCGCACCACACCGTTCATATCCGCAATCAGAAGGTCGACGTACAAAACCTCAGGATGTTTCTTAAGGAATGCGTTTGCTTCGTTGAGTTGAACGGCACGCAGAGGGACCGACATGATGCACCTATTTTTTTACTGTTAATTATTATGTTCACCGCCCTTTCACGAGCCCAGTCAATCCGAAAGGCAAAGTGAAGTCAATAGCGAACACCTGGCCTTTCAACGTTTATTTTCGGGCCTCTCAGGGGGACGAGAGTGCCAGATACGCCCTCAAACACGCGTAAACCCTGAAGATCGGACGTGCGGCGTTTAGAATTTTTTACATGAGAGTTGTTAATTAAAATCAACAAGGCTAAGCTCCGGAAAAGCTCGTTCAAGTGTGAAACTTCGAGGTGATAAAAATGGCACTCAAGCCATTGATCGGCGTTACTGCGTGCGTCAAACAGATTGGCCTGCACCCCTACCACATCAGCGGTGACAAGTACTTGCGTGCTGTCAGCGTTGCGGCGCGGGGGCTGCCTGTCGTTATTCCTTCCTTAGGCGACCTGACCGAAATCGATGACCTGCTGCCGCAGCTCGACGGTCTGTTGCTGACCGGCTCGCCGTCGAACGTGGAACCCTTCCACTATCAAGGCCCCGACAGCGCCCCCGGCACGGATCATGATCCGGCGCGGGATGCCACCACCCTTCCCCTGATCCGCGCCGCTATTGCAGCGGGCGTGCCGGTGCTCGGCATCTGCCGTGGTTTCCAGGAAATGAACGTGGCGTTCGGTGGCAGCCTGCATCAGAAGGTCCATGAGCTGCCTGGCTTGCTCGACCATCGCGAGGCCGACCATCCGGACCTGGCCGTGCAATACGCACCCGCCCATGAGGTGAATGTGCAGCCCGGCGGTGTGTTCGAAGCGCTGGAGCTGCCTGCGGTGTTCCAGGTGAACTCGATTCACAGCCAGGGCATCGACCGCCTCGCGCCCGGCCTGCGCGCCGAAGCCGTCGCGCCCGATGGCCTGATCGAGGCGATCTCCGTCGAGCACAGCAAGGCCTTTGCCCTCGGCGTGCAATGGCACCCGGAATGGCAAGTGCTGAACAACCCTCCTTATTTGAGTATTTTCCAGGCGTTCGGCGAAGCCTGCCGGCAACGGGCGGCACTGCGTCACTCGAGCTGACGACCTGATACCCACATTCAACGATTGACTGCCCAACGCGAGCGGGCAGGCGCTTGTGCGTGCCCCGCTCGCGAAAACAACACACTGCAATAACAACAAGTACGACCAGGCAGCCAGGATGGCGGCGCCGAATAAACCCGAGCGGTATGGGTGAGTTCGATCAGCAAACGCAAATCCCTGTGGGAGCGAGCTTGCTCGCGATAGCGATGTGTCAGGTGACATCAATGTCGATTGTGCCGGCCTCATCGCGAGCAAGCTCGCTCCCACAGGGTCTGCGTTCTGACCGAAGTCCCCGATACGGGTTTGCAATCCACTATTAAGCCGGGCCGTGTTGGCCGGGCGACTGAAACCTGTTGGGAGTTTCACATGGCAAACGCCTCCAGCATCTACAGGAAGGCTCTTGAGGGTCACCAGGCACCGAAAAAGGTGTTGGTGAAAATCGATCGCGTCACCAAGAAGTTCGACGAAACCATCGCTGTGGACGATGTGTCCCTGGAAATCCACCAGGGTGAAATCTTCGCCCTGCTCGGTGGTTCCGGTTCCGGCAAATCGACCCTGCTGCGCATGCTCGCCGGTTTCGAGCGCCCGACCGAAGGCCGGATTCTGCTCGACGGTGTCGACATCACCGACATGCCGCCGTACGAACGACCGATCAACATGATGTTCCAGTCCTACGCGCTGTTCCCGCACATGACGGTAGCGCAGAACATCGCCTTCGGCCTCAAGCAGGACCGTTTGCCAGCGGCCGAAATCGACGCCCGGGTGCAGGAGATGCTGCGCCTGGTGCACATGACCCAGTACGCCAAGCGCAAGCCGCACCAACTGTCCGGCGGCCAGCGTCAGCGCGTGGCCCTGGCCCGTTCCCTGGCCAAGCGTCCGAAGCTGCTGCTGCTCGACGAACCGATGGGCGCACTGGATAAAAAGCTGCGTTCGCAGATGCAATTGGAGCTGGTGGAGATCATCGAGCGCGTGGGCGTGACCTGCGTGATGGTGACCCACGACCAGGAAGAGGCCATGACCATGGCCCAGCGCATCGCGATCATGCACCTGGGCTGGATCGCCCAGATCGGCAGTCCGGTGGACATTTATGAAGCACCGGTCAGCCGCATGGTCTGCGAATTCATCGGCAACGTGAACGCCTTCGACGGCACCGTGGTCGAGGACCTGGAAGGTCACGCGATCATCCACAGCCCGGACCTGGAGCAGAAGATCTACGTCGGTCACGGCGTCAGCACTTCGGTGCAGGACAAGTCGATCACCTACGCGATCCGCCCGGAAAAACTGCTGGTCAGCACCGTCAAGCCGGATAACCGCTACAACTGGTCCGCTGGCAAAGTGCATGACATCGCCTACCTGGGCGGGCACTCGGTGTTCTACGTCGAACTGCCTGGGGGCAAGATCGTCCAGTCGTTCATGGCCAACGCCGAACGCCGTGGTGCGCGTCCGACCTGGGACGATCAGGTCTACGTGTGGTGGGAAGACGACAGCGGCGTGGTACTGCGCGCATGAAAACCTTCAATCAGCAATTCCTGAGGTGGGTCCCCAGCGGGCGCAAGTTCGTCATCGGGATTCCGTTCATCTGGCTGTTCCTGTTCTTCATGTTGCCATTCTTCCTGGTGATGAAGATCAGCTTCTCGGAAGCAGCCCTGGCCATTCCGCCCTACTCGGAGATCTACACCTTCGCCGAGCAGAAATTCCAGCTGTTGCTCAACATCGGCAACTACACCCTGCTGGGCGAGGATGAGCTGTACCTGTCTGCCTACCTGGGCTCGTTGAAGGTGGCATTTTTCAGCACCGTGATGTGCCTGGTGATCGGTTTCCCGATGGCCTACGCCATCACCAAGGCCAGCAAGGAAGCGCAGAACGTGCTGATGCTGCTGATCATGATGCCGACCTGGACCGCGATCCTTATCCGCGTTTATGCGTGGATGGGCATCCTCAGCAACAACGGCCTGCTCAACGGGTTCCTGATGTGGACCGGGCTGACGTCGCACCCGATCGAGATCCTCAACACCAACATCGCCGTCTACATAGGCGTCGTCTATGCATACCTGCCGTTCATGGTGCTGCCGCTGTACGCCAACCTGGTCAAACATGACCAGAGCCTGCTGGAGGCCGCATCGGACCTGGGTTCGAGCACCTTCAACAGCTTCTGGAAAATCACCGTGCCTTTGGCCAAGAACGGCATCATCGCCGGTTGCATGCTGGTGTTCATTCCGGTGGTTGGTGAGTTCGTGATTCCGGAACTGCTGGGCGGCCCGGAAACCCTGATGATCGGCCGTGTGTTGTGGCAAGAGTTCTTCAACAACCGCGACTGGCCAGTGGCGTCCGCCCTGGCGGTGGTCATGCTGTTGATCCTGATTGTGCCAATTCTGCTGTTCAACCGCAGCCAGGCCAAAGAGATGGAGGCACGGGGATGAAACGCTTCGGATTTTCAAAGTTCATGCTGATTTTCGGCCTGTCGTTTATCTACCTGCCGATGCTGATTCTGGTGATCTACTCGTTCAACGCCTCCAAGCTGGTGACGGTGTGGGGTGGCTGGTCGATCAAGTGGTACGCCGGTTTGCTCGACAACAGCCAGTTGATGGGTTCGGTGCTGCGCTCGCTGGAAATCGCCTGCTACACCGCGATTGCGGCAGTCGCACTAGGGACGCTGGCGGCGTTCGTCCTGACGCGCGTCACACGCTTCAAGGGCCGCACGCTGTTCGGTGGCCTGGTCACCGCGCCGCTGGTGATGCCTGAAGTGATCACCGGCCTGTCGCTGTTGCTGCTGTTCGTGGCCATGGCGCAGTTGATCGGCTGGCCGATGGAGCGTGGCATCGTCACGATCTGGATCGCCCACACCACGTTTTGTGCCGCCTATGTGGCGGTGGTAGTCTCCGCCCGCCTTCGCGAACTGGACCTGTCCATCGAAGAAGCGGCCATGGACCTGGGTGCGAAGCCGTTCAAGGTGTTTTTCCTGATCACCATTCCGATGATCGCGCCGTCACTGGCGGCCGGCGGCATGATGTCGTTCGCCCTGTCGCTGGATGACCTGGTGCTGGCGAGCTTCGTGTCCGGCCCGGGTTCCACGACCCTGCCGATGGAGGTGTTCTCGGCGGTGCGTCTGGGCGTAAAGCCCGAGATCAACGCCGTGGCCAGCCTGATCCTGTTGGCAGTGTCGATCGTGACCTTCATGGTCTGGTACTTCAGCCGTCGTGCCGAAGCCACCCGCAAGCGCGCGATCCAGGAAGCCATGGACCAGACCGCCAGCGAATCCTGGCAGCAACCTGAAAAGAAAATGCTGGAAGCCACCGCCTAAGACGCTGTGGTTTGCTCTTTGTGGCGAGGGGGCTTGCCCCCGTTCGGCTGCACAGCAACCGTAAAACCAGTGCGTTCGGTGTAACTGAAACACCGCGAAATCCGGTTTTGGGGCCGCTGCGCGACCCAACGGGGGCAAGCCCCCTCGCCACAGGTGTTGTGTTCACTGTTTTGTGTTTTTGAATAAAAAAATGGAGTTGTACCGATGAAAATGTTTGGCAGGACTCTGCTGACACTGTCCTTATTGGGCGCAATCGCCACCGGCGCCCAGGCCAATGACAAGGTTCTGCGCGTCTATAACTGGTCGGATTACATTGGCCCGGACACCGTCAAGAAGTTCGAGGAAGAGACTGGCATCCAGGTCACCTACGATGTCTTCGACAGCAACGAAACCCTTGAGGCACGCCTTCTGGCGGGCAAATCCGGCTACGACATCGTCGTGCCGTCCAACAGCTTCCTGGCCAAGCAGATCAAGGCCGGTGTCTATCAGGAACTGGACAAGTCGAAGCTGTCGAACTGGAAAAACCTCAACCCGGTGCTGCTGAAAAACGCCTCCGCGAGCGATCCCGACAACGCCCACGCCATCCCGTACATGTGGGGTTCGATCGGCATCGGCTTCAACCCCCAGAAGGTCAAGGAAGTGCTCGGCGCCAACGCCCCGACCAACTCCTGGGACCTGCTGTTCAAACCGGAAAACGCCGAGAAGCTGAAAGCCTGCGGCATCAGTTTCCTCGATTCGCCGACTGAAATGATCCCGACCGCCCTGCACTACCTGGGCTACCCGGTGAACGATCAGGACAAACAGCACATCGCCGAAGCCGAGGCGCTGTTCATGAAGATTCGCCCGAACGTGGCGTACTTCCATTCGTCGAAATACATCTCGGACCTGGCCAACGGCAACATCTGCGTGGCCGTCGGTTACTCCGGCGACGTGCTGCAGGCCAAGGCCCGCGCCCAGGAAGCCGGGGACAAGGTGAAGATCGACTACATCATCCCGAAAGAAGGCGCCGCCAGTTTCTACGACATGCTCGCCATCCCGCGCGATGCCGCCAACGTCGAGAACGCGTACCTGTTCATGAACTTCCTGATGCGCCCCGACGTGATTGCCGACATCACCAACAACATCGGCTACAGCAACGCGAACGCTGCGGCCACGCCACTGGTCGATGAAGCGATCCGCAACGATCCGGGCTCCTACCCGCCGGAAGCGGTGATGGCCACGCTCTATGCCGTGCCGGACCAGCCGATTGCCGTCCAGCGGATCATGACCCGTGGCTGGACCAAGGTGAAGTTGGGCCAGTAATTCACTCAGTTGATCTGCTGAGCCTGAGATTGCCATCGCGAGCAAGCTCGCTCCCACAGTGGTCCGTGTTGAACCAATGATGTGCGAACGACGCTCCCCCCCTGTGGGAGCGAGCTTGCTCGCGATGAGGCCAGAACAGCCAGCACACATTTCAGCTTTACCCATTTCCGTTCACGCAGCGCCTTACCACCGCTGCCTCTCCTGCAAGTAGAACGGCCTCACCTGGCTCCCTCGGTTCAGGTGAATTTTGGCGCCCTCGGGCGCCTTTTTTATTGGGGATCGATCAAAGGCCATTCGGCCAGCGCCCGATAGCGGCCCTTGTGGGATTCGAACAGGGTGAACCGGTCGGCACGCAGGAAGAATTCCGGCGCCGTTGCGGACTCCGGCACCGGTGCCCGATAGTCCCGCGCCAGGGTCAGGTGCGGACGGTATTCCCTTGGGGCTTGCTCCAGGCCGAACGGCAACATCGCCTGTTCCAGGGCATACACCAGGCGCAACAATGCCGGGGGCGCCTGCTCCGGTGCGAGCACCAGCGCCCCTGCCCTGCGCCACACGTCCAACCGATCCAGCACCACCGTCAAGCGCTCGCCCGGTGTACGGATCGCCGCCGCAGCGGTACAGATATCAGCAATCTGCGCCGTGCCCACCGCCCCCAAAAACTTCAGCGTCAGGTGAAAGTTTTCCACCGGCACCGGCCGTCCGTTGCGCAGTTGCAGCGCACTGCGCCACTGCGCTATCTCCCGGCGCTGGGCCGGGGCGCAGTTCAGCGCAAAGAACAGACGCTTGAACGGCTCGCGGGATTCGTCGTTCATGCCGGACACCTCGTGGGAAGACTGCCTGAGTGTACTCAACACCCGCCTGCCGACCAGCGCATTTCTGTCATCGTGGGGCAGGCGCGTTATAGTTTTAGCATCCCGAAAAACCGGAGGGGGCCATGCGACAGATCATCAGCAAGGAACCATGGTGGGCCAGACCGCCCGAGCCCGGCCAGGATGAACTCAAGCTGGAATGGGGCTGGCTGGTGCACTACAGCGAAGGCGAGCCGCGCTTCGAGTTCATCCGCGAGCGGCCGACGGACGACGAGATCCGCCAGCGCAAGAGTTGCAGGATCACCCCGACGCCGGAGTGACCCCGCGTGCGGCGTCAGGCCTGGAAGAGCAATTCGAACCCGCCGTACACCATGCGCTGGCCATCGAAGGGCATCGGATTGACGTCCGGCTTCATGCGCGGGTCCTGCATCATCTTGTCCATTCCGGCATTGCGCCTGGCCTTGTCCGGCCAGACGATCCAGCCAAAGGCAACGGTTTCGCCTTCCTTGAGCTTCACCGACATTGGAAACGAGGTGACCTTGCCTTCCGGGACATCCTCGCCCCAGCATTCGACCACGCTCAAGGCACCGTTTTCCTTGAAAATCGAGGCGGCGATTTCGGCGTGTTTGATGTATTGCTCACGGTTGGCGGTGGGTACGGCAGCGATAAAACCATCGACATAAGACATGAGTATTTCTCCTTGGGTCATGGGGTGTTCTGCTGGGTAGTCGATTGCGCTGGCGTCCAATCGACAGCGCCGGTACTCAAACCGACCGGTGGTTCAGTACTCACCGCCAGGCTGCCTTCGATCTGCCCCGCCATGTAAAGCGTGCCAGCCATGACGCCGGTGGTCGGGTTCTGCACCAGTTTGAGCCAGGCCTTGTCGAAGGTATTGCCCAGGCTGCTGCGGATCAGCGCCTCGCTGTCGGGCCGGTCATTGGCCTGAATCAGTGCGCGAATGCCCGCCACCCCTATCGTGATCAAGCCACCGGCGAGTCTCCCGGCTGCCGCGGCCACGGCGCTGGCGGCCCCGCGCGGGGCCATCTCGGCTTCCATCCGCCGGCTGGCGCGCCTGGCCACCGGCGCCATCGCGGTGTCAGTCGAACCCACCCCCTTGTCGCCACCGGCCTTGTGGATTTTGTCGACCAGCGCGGCGAAGGCCGGCAAGGTGATCAGCGATTCGGTGTGCACGATCTGGTACAACGAGGCGTCCCGCGCTGGCGGCGGCCCGAGGGCGATGGCCGGGATTTTCTGGATGCGCCCGTTGAGCTGGGCCATCGGCACGCCGTGGCGGGTGGAGGTTTTCTGCAGCTCTTCCTTGAGGATGTCGACGTAGAACGCCGCTGCCAGACCGAGAATCGCATCGGGATCGACTTCCAATGCCGCCGGGGCCAGGACCTTCTCCTGATAGGCTTCGAGCAGGTACGCCGCCAGGCGTTTTTCCGATGCGTCCTGCTCACCCTTGGCGCTGAGGGTGTACCAGCTGACCTTCACCGACAGCCATTCCTGGGTCCAGTAGCTGCTGAACCACGGAATGAAATTCTGTTCGGTCAACTCATAGACCCGTGTGCGCCAGTACTCCATGGCGCCGCGGGCGTAGATTCTGGTTTGCTCGGTGGCTGACTGCGACGCAGCGACGATCTCCCGGTCCACTTGCTGCCAGGTGCTCGTTGAGACGATGACCGGCGCCACTTCCACTGGCGCACGCGGCGGTGTGGCGCACCCCGCCAACACCACCAGCACGGCGACGATCAGCGAACGCAGGCTCAAGATTGCGACTTCCCGCAGTGTGCACCGGACGAAATGCCCGACACTCGAAACCATCGGTTTAAGTATAGGTGGCGGTGCCCTTGAGGCCGCCTTCGCGAGCAAGCCCGCTCCCACCCTGGTCGGCGGTGAACCTGTGGGAGCGGGCTTGCTCGCGAAGGGGTCCGCATCAACAACACAAAAACCACCATCACTTGCGTCGATATTCACCATCGCCGCGATTGCCTTCCGCTTGAACGCCGTCAGCGTAGGATCAATTCCAAGCCAACACGAAACCCCGAATCGGAGGGGAACCTCATGCTGATCCATCTGCTGACCTGCCTGACCCTGACGGCGTTCACATTGAGTGTGTTTGCCTGGTACGTCCTGAGCGAGGAACAAACATCATGATTCACACTGTCACCCTCGCCGTACGTTTTCCGGTGTTCGGCAACAATTTCTACGCGCAGGAATTCGAGTCACGTAAAGAGTTGACTCTTCTGTTCGACGAGAAGTTCGAGGCGTTGCTGATCCCGGCAGCCGATCTTCACTTCAGCAACGAAGTGGTCGGGCTCAATGATCAGTTCCGTTTTTTGAATGACGTGCTGGTCGAGCATCTGCTGGACGTCGAACTGGCAAAAGGCTCGGCCCGTTCGTTCGGGTTCTGACAGCGACCGCCGGTCGCCCGGGCACGGACGGCAACCGCTCACAACGTTCGCTGGCTATTGCCGATCCCCTTGGCAATATCAATCCCCCAATCCATCGCCGCTTCCATGTCCAGCATGTGCGGCCGCGGGTCGTGGTTCTCATCGATGGCCGAGCCGTCCGGCCGATAGACACCGATGAACATGCCCAACGAACCGTCCTTCAATATCTCTGCCTTGACTTTGATGTTGCATCCGTTCGATAGCGTTTCCTTGTGCTCCATATGGCGCTCGGTCATGACTGCATTGCTCCCCTGACTGAATTCAAACCCTACTGGCCATGCTAGCTCAGCCCTCCGGAATGCGCCGATTGGCAGGACCGGAGGCCGGCCCTGACAGCGGCGCAACGCCACCTATACTCAAGGCCACCTTCCCTCAGGGGATCTGCACGTCCAACAATAAAAAGCAGAGGTGGAACATGGTCTGGCAGCAAGTCTACGATCCGTTCGGTAACCCGGTGCTTTCAACGCTCATGGCGGCTGTGCCGGTGGTGGTGATGCTGGCGGCCCTCGCGTTTTTTCATATCAAGGCGCACTTGGCGGCGTTGCTCGCCCTGGTCTCGGCCTTGCTGATCTCGATCTTCGCCTTCGGCATGCCGGCGAACATGGCCGGTTCCGCGGCGCTGTTCGGTGCGGCCAACGGCCTGCTGCCGATTGGCTGGATCGTGTTGAACATCATCTTCCTGCATCGCCTGACCACCGAGAACGGTTCGTTCAAGGTGTTGCAAGACTCCCTGGCGCGCATCACCGATGACCGGCGCCTGCAATTGCTGCTGATCGCCTTCTGCTTCGGGGCGTTTTTCGAGGGCGCCGCCGGTTTCGGTACGCCGGTGGCGGTGACCGGGGCGATTCTGATCGGGCTGGGGTTTTCGCCGCTCGCCGCTTCAGGGCTGGCACTGATCGCCAACACCGCCCCCGTGGCGTTCGGCGCCCTCGGCACACCGATCATCACCCTGGCCAAGGTCACCGGACTGGATGAAATGGAGCTGTCGATGATGGTCGGCCGGCAGTTGCCGTTCTTCTCGGTGCTGGTGCCGTTCTGGTTGATCTGGGCCTTTGCCGGCTGGCGCAAGATGGTGGAAATCTGGCCGGCGATCCTGGTGGCCGGGGTCAGTTTTGCCGTGCCGCAGTTCCTGGTGTCCAACTATCACGGGCCGATGCTGGTGGACGTGATCGCCGCACTGATTTCCATGGCCTGCCTGACCGGTTTCCTCAAGATGTGGAAACCGGCCACCGTGCATACCTCCGCCGCCCTGTCCGGCCGGGTCGACAACTCGAAGATCGACGCCGAGCACGACGAAAAGCCTGTACCCACTGCAACCTTTGCCAATGAAGCAAAACCGGCAGTGATGCGGGCGTGGATGCCGTGGCTCATCCTCACGGTCTTCGTGTTCATCTGGGGCACCCAGGGCTTCAAGAACACCTTCGACACCCGCCCCGCCATCGACCCGCAAACCAGTGCCGCCAAGCTCGATCCTCAGGGCAAGCCGATGCGCGAGGCGAACCCGCTGTTTGCGCCGGTCGTGACCTTCACCACCCTGCACTTGCAGGTCGAGAAAGTCCCGCCCGTGGTGGCCGCGCCGAAAACCGAAGAAGCGGTGTACAAGTTCACCTGGTTCACCGCCACCGGCAGCGGCATTCTGCTGGCGGCGATTGTCGGCGGTTTGCTGATGGGGTACTCGATCCCGCAACTGATTCACCAGTACCTGCGCACTTTGTGGGTGGTGCGTTATTCGCTGATCACCATAGTGGCGATGCTCGCGCTGGGCTTCCTCACGCGCTACTCGGGCCTGGATGCGACCATGGGCCTGGCTTTCGCCGCGACGGGCATTTTCTACCCGATGTTCGGCACCCTGCTCGGCTGGCTCGGCGTGGCGTTGACAGGTTCAGACACCGCGTCCAACGTGCTGTTCGGCGGCCTGCAACGGGTGACGTCCGAGCAGTTGGGTATCAGCCCGGTGTTGATGGCTGCAGCCAACAGTTCCGGCGGGGTCATGGGCAAGATGGTCGACGCCCAGTCGATCGTGGTCGCCTCCACCGCCACCCGCTGGTACGGCCATGAAGGGGAAATCCTGCGCTACGTGTTCTTCCACTCGATTGTGCTGGCGATCCTGGTCGGTGGCCTGGTGACGCTGCAGGCCTACGTCGCACCGTTCAGCCATATGGTGGTGGGCGGACATTGATCCCTGTGGGAGCGAGCTTGCTCGCGATGGCGGAGTGTCATTCAACATAGATGTCGACTGGTCTGCCGCTATCGCGAGCAAGCTCGCTCCCACATCTATGGATGGTGGTACGTCGAGCAGACAACGATCCCATGGACAGCTGAGCCTGACGGGCCAATGATTAAGACAGTGGACCGCGAATACAGACCTCACGCATCAACAAAACGAGTGTCGAGCGCCGATGAACATTCTCTACGATGAACGCGTTGACGGCGCCTTGCCCGACGTCGACAAACAGGCGCTGTTGCACGCCCTGAAAACCCGCTTGCCAGCTCTTGAGATCCTGCATCAGCGCGAGGAAACCAAGCCCTACGAATGCGACGGGCTGTCGGCCTATCGCACCACGCCGATGCTGGTGGTGCTGCCCCGATCCATCGACGAAGTCCAGGGGGTGCTGCGGGTCTGCCATGAACTGCGCGTCCCCGTCGTGGCCCGTGGCGCGGGCACCGGGTTGTCCGGCGGCGCGTTGCCCCTGGAGAAAGGCGTGCTGCTGGTGATGGCGCGCTTCAACAACATCCTGCACATCGATCCAGCCGCCCGTACCGCACGGGTTCAGCCCGGCGTACGCAATCTGGCGATTTCCCAGGCAGTGGCACCCTTCGGCCTGTATTACGCGCCGGATCCGTCGTCGCAAATCGCCTGTTCCATCGGCGGCAACGTCGCGGAAAATGCCGGTGGCGTGCACTGCTTGAAGTACGGCCTGACCGTGCACAACGTGCTCAAGGTCGACATCCTCACCGTCGATGGCGAGCACCTGAGCCTGGGCTCCAACGCCCTCGATTCCCCCGGTTTCGACCTGCTGGCGTTGTTCACCGGATCCGAAGGCCTGCTCGGGGTGATCACCGAGGTCACGGTCAAGCTGCTGCCCAAGCCGCAGACCGCCAAAGTGCTGCTGGCGGCGTTCGATTCCGTGGAAAAAGCCGGGCGCGCCGTCGGCGACATCATTGCCGCCGGCATCATCCCCGGAGGCCTGGAAATGATGGACAACCTGGCCATCCGCGCCGCCGAGGACTTCATCCACGCCGGTTATCCGGTGGATGCCCAGGCCATTCTGCTGTGCGAGCTCGATGGTGTTGAAGCCGATGTCTCAGATGACTGCGACCGGGTGCGCCAGGTACTGCAACAGGCCGGCGCCACCGAGTTACGCCAGGCCAAGGACGAAGCCGAGCGCGTGCTGTTCTGGGCCGGGCGCAAGAATGCCTTCCCGGCGGTGGGTCGCCTCTCGCCGGACTACTACTGCATGGACGGCACCATTCCCCGTCGCGAACTGCCTGGCGTACTGCACGCCATCGCCGAGCTTTCGAACGAATACGGCCTGCGGGTGGCCAACGTGTTCCATGCCGGCGACGGCAACATGCACCCGCTGATCCTGTTCGATGCCAATCAACCCGGTGAACTTGATCGAGCCGAAGCCCTGGGGGGCAAGATTCTGGAGTTGTGCGTGAAGGTCGGCGGCAGCATCACCGGTGAACACGGCGTGGGCCGCGAGAAGATCAACCAGATGTGCGCGCAGTTCAACAGCGATGAGCTGACCCTGTTCCATGCCATCAAGGCCGCCTTCGACCCCAGCGGCCTGCTCAACCCCGGCAAGAACATTCCGACCCTGCACCGCTGCGCCGAATTCGGCGCCATGCACATACATGGCGGTCAATTGCCCTTCCCCGAGCTGGAGCGCTTCTGATGCACGGCCCTGAAGATTTCGATGACAGCCAGTCGCTGCTGGAACAAGTCAATCAGGCGCTGGAAAACGCCACGCCCTTGCGCATCCAGGGTTCCAACAGCAAAGCCTTTCTCGGCCGCACCACGGCCGGGGAAATTCTCGACACCCGCTCGCACCGGGGTATCGTCAGTTACGACCCGACTGAACTGGTGATCACCGCCCGTTGCGGCACACCGTTGTCGCAACTGACTCAGGTACTGGACGCCGCGCAACAGATGCTGCCCTGCGAGCCACCGTCCTTCGGCGACAACGCCACCGTCGGCGGCATGATCGCCTGCGGGCTGTCCGGGCCACGGCGCCCGTGGTCCGGTTCGGTGCGCGATTTCGTCCTCGGCACGCGGGTCATCACAGGGCAAGGCAAGCTGTTGCGCTTCGGTGGCGAGGTGATGAAAAACGTCGCCGGCTACGACCTGTCGCGCCTGATGACCGGCAGTTACGGCAGCCTCGGGCTGATTACCGAAGTGTCCCTCAAAGTGCTGCCCAAACCCCGGCAGTGCCTCAGTATCAGCCTGGAAATGGACGCCGAACGGGCCTTGTTGCGCCTGGCGGAATGGGGCCAGCAGCCGTTGCCGATCAGCGCGGCTTGTCACGACGGTTCACGCCTGCACCTGCGGCTTGAGGGCGGTGAAGGTTCGGTATCGGCAGCCCATGAGCGCCTCGGAGGCGAACGGCTGGAGTCTTGCTGGTGGGACGATCTCAACGAACAGCGCTTGAGTTTCTTCGATGAAGACCAACCGCTTTGGCGCCTGTCACTGCCGCACAACACGCCGCTTCTGTCGTTGCCGGGGCGCCAGTTGATCGACTGGGGGGGCGCCCAGCGCTGGCTGAAATCCGATGTCGAAGCGGCGTACATCCGCCAGGTCGTCGACGAGGTCGGTGGCCATGCCACCTGCTTCAGCCACGGCCTGACCGACACTCCATTCCAGCCTCTGCCCCCGGCCCTGATGCGCTATCACCGCAACCTGAAACAACAGCTCGATCCACGGGGTATCTTCAACCCCGGACGCCTGTACGCGGAGCTTTGAACCATGCAGACGACCTTGAGTGAACGCGCCAGCCAATTGCCCCGCGCCGCAGAAGCCGAAAGCATCCTGCGCACCTGCGTGCACTGTGGGTTCTGCAATGCCACGTGCCCGACCTATCAATTGCTCGGCGATGAACTGGACGGACCACGGGGTCGCATTTACCTGATCAAGCAGGTGCTGGAAGGCAACGACGTCACGCAAAAGACCCAGCAGCACCTGGACCGCTGCCTGTCGTGCCGCAACTGCGAAACCACCTGTCCGTCGGGCGTCGACTACCACAACCTCCTGGACATCGGGCGGGCGGTGGTCGATGCGGCGGTGCCACGCCCGCTCGGTCAGCGCTTGTTGCGCGAGGGTTTGCGGCAGACTGTGCCGCATCCAGAGCTATTCAAGAGCCTGGTCAATAGCGGTCAGGTGTTCCGCGCGCTGCTGCCCGGCAACCTGCAAAGCAAGTTGCCGCGCAATGTCTACCCGGCCAAGCCGCGACCCATGACTCTGCGCGAGCGTCAGGTGCTGATGCTCGAAGGTTGCGTGCAGCCCAGTCTGTCACCCAACACCAATGCCGCGGCGGCGCGGGTGCTGGACCGCTTGGGGATCAGCGTCATCGCGAGCCGCGAAGCCGGTTGCTGCGGCGCCGTGGACTACCACCTGAACGCCCAGGTCGCCGGCCTCGATCGTGCCCGGCGCAACATCGACGCGTGGTGGCCGAGCCTGGAAAAAGGCGCCGAGGCGATTGTGCAGACCGCCAGCGGTTGCGGCGCCTTCATCAAGGATTACGGCCACCTGCTCGCCAGCGACCCGGCCTATGCCGACAAGGCAAAAAAGGTCAGTGCGCTGGCCAGGGATCTGGTGGAAGTGTTGCGCGACGAACCGCTGGAGCAACTCGGCATTCACGCCTCGCAACGTCTGGCCTTCCATTGCCCCTGCACCTTGCAGCACGGGCAGAAACTCGGCGGTGCCGTGGAAGCGCTGCTGACCGGACTCGGTTTCAACCTGACGTCCGTCCCCGACGGGCACCTGTGCTGCGGCTCGGCGGGCACCTATTCGCTGACCCAGCCCGAACTGTCGCGACAACTGCGCGACAACAAGCTCGACGCCCTGGAAAGCGGCCATCCGGAGGTCATTGTCACGGCCAACATCGGCTGCCAGTCACACCTCGACGGCGCAGGGCGAACCCCGGTGCGGCACTGGATCGAACTGGTCGAAGCCAACTTGCCTTAACCGAACCCTGGAGATGCCCATGAACCGCAAAGCTGTCCTGAGCCAGGCCGAAGTCGGCCAGATCATCAAAGCCGCCCGCGCCGAAGCACAGGCCAATCAATGGGCCGTGACCATAGTGGTGGTCGATGACGGCGGCCACCCGCTGGCCCTCGAACGCCTCGACGGCTGCGCACCTGCCAGCGTGTATATCGCTACCGAAAAGGCACGCACCTCAGCCCTCGGGCGACGCGAATCGAAAAGCTATGAGGACATGGTCAACGCCGGGCGCTACGCTTTCCTCTCGGCACCCTTGCTGACTTCGCTTGAGGGTGGCGTGCCGATTGTTTTCGATGGGCAGGTGATAGGCGCTGTCGGGGTGTCGGGCGTCAAGCCTGAACAGGATGCGCAGGTAGCGAAGGCCGGGGCGCAGAGCGTGAAATGAGGTTTTGGCATCACCACTTCCCCCTGTGGGAGCGAGCTTGCTCGCGATAGTGGCAGACCAGTCGACATCTATGTTGAATGACATTCCGCCATCGCGAGCAAGCTCGCTCCCACAGGGTCCGTGTTAAACCAGTCATGAGGAGTTGCAGCAATGACCCGTCTAACTGCCAAAGACTTTTCCCCGCAACTGCTGGAACTGTACGACTACTACGCCCACGGCAAGATCAACCGCCGGGAGTTTCTCGACCGTGCGGCGCTGTTTACCTTCGGTGGTTTGACCGCTGGAGCCCTGCTCGCCGCGCTAAGCCCCAACTATGCGCTGGCCGAGCAGGTCTCCTTCACCGATCCGGAGATTATTGCCGAGTACATCACCTACCCGTCGCCCAAGGGCCACGGCCAGGTTCGCGGTTATCTGGTGCGTCCGGCCAAAGCCACCGGCAAAGTACCAGCAGTGGTGGTCGTGCACGAAAACCGCGGGCTCAACCCGTACATCGAAGATGTGGCCCGGCGGCTGGCCAAGTCCGGCTTCATCGCCCTCGCCCCGGACGGCCTGAGTTCGGTCGGCGGCTATCCGGGCAATGACGACAAGGGCCGCGAGCTTCAGGCCAAGGTCGACCCGGAAAAGCTGATGAACGACTTTTTCGCCGCCGTCGAATGGATGATGAAACACCCTGCCGCTAAGGGAAAAGTCGGTATCACCGGGTTCTGCTATGGCGGTGGCGTGACCAACGCCGCCGCGGTGGCCTACCCGGAACTGGGGGCCGCCGTGTCGTTTTATGGCCGTCAGCCAACGGCCGAGGAAGTGCCCCGGATCAAGGCCCCGGTGATGCTGCACTACGGCGAACTGGACACGCGGATCAACGAAGGCTGGCCCGCCTATGAGCAAGCGTTGAAGGCCGGGGGCAAGACCTATGAGGCCTACATTTATCCGGGCTGCAATCATGGCTTTCACAATGATTCGACGCCGCGCTTCGACGAGGCGGCGGCCAAGCTGGCGTGGGAGCGGACGTTGGGGTGGTTTAAAAAGTATCTGGTTTGACCAGAAGTTGAGGCCGGCAGGACTGGCCTCATCGCGAGCAAGCTCGCTCCCACAGGGTTCGAGTCGAAGCACATATCTGTGAACGACTCAGGAACCTGTGGGAGCGAGCTTGCTCGCGATGGCGGTATGACTGTTGGTGACTACTTCGGCTGAGCCACGGTCCGCAGATACGGCTTCAGGGTCTTGAAGCCATCCGGGTATTTCTTCTTCGCGTCTTCATCGGACACCGAGGTCGGGATGATGACGTCTTCACCCGGCCGCCAGTTCACTGGCGTGGCGACGGTGTGTTTGGCATTGAGTTGCAGGGAATCAAGCAGACGCAACACTTCATCGAAATTGCGCCCTGCGCTCATTGGGTAGATCAGCATGGCCTTGACCTTCTTGTCCGGGCCGACGATGAACACCGAACGCACCGTGGCGTTGTCCACTGCCGTGCGCGCGCCGCCGCTGGCATTGGGGTGGATCATGTCGTAGAGCTTGGCCACCACCAGATTTTCGTCGCCGATCAGCGGGTAGTTCACCGCCGTGCCCTGGGTCTCGGCGATGTCACCGACCCAACGGTTGTGGTCACTGACAGGGTCGACGCTGAGGCCCAGGACCTTGGTGTTGCGCTTGTCGAATTCCGGTTTGAGTTTGGCCAGGTAACCCAGTTCGGTGGTGCACACCGGGGTGAAATCCTTGGGATGGGAAAACAGGATGGCCCAGCCGTCGCCGATCCATTGGTGAAAATTGAGGGTGCCTTCGGTGGTGTCGGCGGTGAAATCCGGTGCTTCGTCGCCAATGCGGATAGCCATGTTCGATCTCCTTGCAGTGATGGACAGGGACGCCGTCAGGGCAGCGAATGCACTTCCCGCGGCATGGACGCGACTCAGTATAGGAGAGGTTCGGCGACTCGCCGCAACGGGTTGAACACGTCGCTAGCCCACCAGCGCAATCAGTTGCTGACGCTGGGCATCGGTGAGCATCGGGCCGAAACCGGCCCGGACATTTTCCGCCATGTAGCGCGGGTTGCCGGTGCCGGGAATCACGCAGGTCACCGCCGAATGTGACAGCAGGTACTTCAGTGCCAGTTGCGGCCAGCTCTTGACCCCGACTTGCGCCGCCCAGCCTGGCAGCGGCTTATCCTTGAGTTTGGCCAGCAAGCCGCCACCGCCAAACGGCCGGTTGCAGATCACCGCCACTCCCCGCTCGCGGCACAACGGCAGCAAGCGTTTCTCTACGCCGCGATCATCCAGGGCGTAGTTGATCTGCAAGAAATCCACTGGCTCGGCCTTGAGTACCGCTTCCACTTCTTCATAGGCCGACGCCGTGTAATGGGTGATGCCGATGTAGCGGATGCGCCCAGCTTCCTTCCAGTGGCGCAGGGTCGGCAGGTGCGTCCGCCAGTCCAGCAGGTTGTGGATCTGCATCAGGTCGATCCGGTCGGTCTGCAGCAGGGCGAAGGATTGTTCCATCTGCGCGATGCCTTCTTCGCGGCCCCGGGTCCACACCTTGGTGGCCAGGAAGGCCGGCGAGCGCGGCTCATGGATCGACAGCAGGTCGCCGGTGGTCTGTTCGGCGCGACCGTACATCGGCGAACTGTCGATCAGCTTGCCACCCTTGTCGAACAACGCGTCCAGCACTGCGGGCAAGTCCTTGTAGGCCGAAGGCTCGACATCGAAGCCTCGGTAAGTGCCCAACCCTACGATCGGCAAGGACTCGTTGCTGGAAGGAATGGCGCGGGTCTGCATGGTCTTGCCTCCTGTTCCCGTCGACGGCACGGGTTGTGCCCCCGCCTGACCGAACGTGAAGACCGCCGAAGCACCGGCAGCCAGCGTGAGTATTGCTCTACGGGTGTACCCCACAGAATGGCTCATAAAACGCTTCTCACCAGTCGCCAGGGTCCGGCCTGTTGCGCCGACAATACGGATAACCCTCGCAAAGGATCGATTGACTACACTCAGAAAGCCTTGTGACGCCAGCCATTTTCAAACCCCGAGCAGTCAATGCCGCCCACTAACGTTAGTCGAATGTCGCGCACCCTGTTGTTACTCGTCGTCATCGTCGCTGCGTTGTACCTGGCGCTGTGCGTGGCGCTGTTCGTTTTCCAGCGAGCGCTGATTTACTACCCGCAACCGCGCGCCGTCGGGACTGCCGCGACGCTGCTCACCCTGCCGACTGCCGACGCACAGGTGCTGGTGTCCATCCGACCGCACGAGGGTCCCAACGCGCTGATTTATTTTGGCGGCAATGCCGAAGACGTCTCGCGCAACCTGCCCGGGTTCTCCCAAGCATTCCCTAACTACGCCCTGTATCTGCTGCATTACCGGGGTTATGGCGGGAGTTCCGGCTCGCCTTCCGAAGAGGCCATTGCCCGCGATGCCATCACCTTGTTCGACCAGGTACATGCCAGCCATCCGCATGTGGCAGTGGTCGGACGCAGCCTGGGTTCCGGGGTGGCCGTGCGCCTGGCCAGCGAGCGCCCGGCGGCGCGACTGGTGCTGATCACGCCCTACAACAGCCTCGAAGGGCTCGCCGCCCGTCAGTTCCGCTGGTTTCCGGTGCGCTGGTTGTTGAAGGACAAGTTTCAGTCCTGGCGGTACGCCGCCCGCATCACCGTGCCGACATTGTTGATCGCGGCCGAGCATGACGAGGTGATTGCGCGCTCAAGCACCGAGCGCCTGTTGAGTCACTTCACCCGTGGTGTGGCGTCATTGCAGGTCATTGCGGGGACGGGCCATAACTCGATCAGTGACAGCCCCGACTACCTCAAACGTCTGCGTGAAGGGTTGTAAAACCTGAGTGCAACGTGCCTTTCCCATGACGAAATACGACCGTTAATCCGAGAGCTCACCCACGCCCAATAAAAACATATTTTTATGCCTATATTGATATTGTCGAACATTCCCACTCTCAGAGGGTGCCGTCATGAATATCAAGATCCTGGCTTTGCTCCTGCTGGCTTTCTGTGCGCAACCGGTCTGGAGCCAGACGCCTGCCGCCTCACCTGCCGCTGCCGACAGCCCCGCGCTGACCACGCGCCTGGCCCTTCGCGACCTTTGGGTCGAACACATTTTCTGGATCAGAAACTACGCGCTGGCCAATCAATCCGCCGACCAGAAGCAAGCCAAAGTGGCGGCGGACCAGGTGGTCGACAACGCCACCAAAATCGCCAACAGCATCGCCCCGCTCTACGGCCAACCGGCAGCCGATCAGTTGCTCAAGCTGCTTGCCGGTCATTGGGGCGCGGTGAAACACTACAGCGATGCCACCGTCGCGAAAGACGCGAAAGGCAAGCAGGCTGCCGTCACCGAGTTGACCGGCAATGCCAAGGCGATTGCGGCTTTCCTGGCCACCGCCAACCCCAATCTGCCTGAAGCCACGCTGGTCAACATGTTGTCGGCCCATGGCGGTCACCACGTCGCCCAGATCGATGAATTCTCGGCACACGATTACACCGGCGAAGCCCGCACCTGGGCGATGATGCGCACGCACATCCTGGCCCTGGCCGACGCCTTGACCGGCGCGCTGGTCAAGCAATTCCCGGACAAGTTCTGATATCGCGCGAGGGCACACCATGCTGGAAGGACTGGGCCGAACACAGCAGGACCTGCTCAACGCACTGCTGCACCATGGGGGCGGCATGAGCATTGACGAGTTGGCTGAGCACCTGGCAGTCACGCGCACGGCGATCCGCCAACACCTGGCGGCGCTGGAGCGTGACGCTCTGGTGCTGCGCGGCGACACCCGGCCGACGGGCCGTCGCCCCGAGCAGTTGTATCAGCTCACCGACCACGCGCGGGAGCAGTTCCCTCGCCATTATCAGCTACTGGCCAGCGTATTGATTGATGAAGTCGCTGCCATCATCGGCCCTGAAGCCCTGGCCTCGCTGATGCGCAGCATGGGCCGCAAGCTGGCTTCGGACCGTGAACAGCAAGTCGTGGATGAAGCCAGGATCGTGCAGCACATGAACCAGGCGGGCTACGAAGCCGAGGTGTTTTTTCGCTCAGGCGGCACCCCGGAAATCGTCGCGCATAACTGCGTGTTCCATCGCCTGGCCGCTGCCCACCCGGTGGTCTGCGAACTGGACCTGGCCTTGATTGGCGCGTTGGGCGGCGGTGAAGTCGAGCACAGCGAGTGCATGGTGCGCGGCGGGCATGTCTGTCGCTTCAGGCTGCGTCCGAGCGAAACCCCGGACGTCGCGACAGAGCCTGCTTCAGGCAATACCGATCAGCCAGCCTAGCGCTGGCGTGACAACCGTTGCTGCCGGTTGCCGACGACCTGACACCCTTCGTCGGACTCATGGCTTCGCCCGCAAATAGACAGGTGCCCGCCGTGAACCTTGTTTCAAGGCACCAGTCATAGCCCAGCGTTTTTCCCCACTTTCTTCGTTGTCATCTCATCAGAGTTGTCCGTCCATGCGCCAAACTGTCGTTGCCTTGCGCTTTTCTTCGCTGTGCCTGTTTTCTCTGCTCCCTGTTTTTGCAAGCCCCGCCCACGCCGATGGGCAACGGCAACTGGTAGACGCCATCAATGACTATCGCGCCCATCCGCAACGCTGCGACCGGCGGCCGACGCAACGCTTATCACCCCTGACGCTCAAGTCGAACCTGGCCCTGCCCGTTGGCTATGGCGGTGGGTTGCGGGACCGGTTAAAGGCTTCCGGCTATCAGGCCACCATGGTGCGGTCCATCCGCGTGGTGGGTGCACGGGATGCCGAAGAAGCCTTCGATATGTTCCAGGACGAGCACTGCGCGGCACTGCTCGACAATCAATACGCCGACATCGGCGTCAGCCGCGCCGGAAGTGAGTGGCAAGTGGTGCTGGCACGGCCGGTGCTCGACGGGAAAACCGGCGATCCACGCAGCGCCGCTCAGGCGTTGCTGGCGCAGGTAAACGCAGCCCGGGCTAAACCGCGACTGTGTGGTCGCCAGCGTTTCGCCGCCGCACGGCCGCTGTCCTGGAGTGCAGCCTTGGGCTCCGCAGCACAAAGCCACAGCAAGGATATGGCCTACGGCAACTATTTCGCCCACCAGGACGCCGACGGTGACATGCCCTCCGACCGCGCCAGGGCCGCTGGCTACCGTGGCCGGCAGATCGGTGAAAACATCGCCGCCGGGCAAGGTTCACCCAGCAAGGCCATGGCCGGCTGGCTCGCCAGCCCCGGGCACTGCGCCAACCTGATGAACCCGATGTTCACCCAGGTCGGTGCCGCTTACGCCGCCAACGCGCGCAGCGACAACGGTGTTTACTGGACGATGCTGTTTGGCGCGCCTTGAGCCGCTGACCGGACCCACCTTGCGGGCATTAAAAAGCCCGCACTGAGCGGGCTTTGTGGGTGAATGTAACAAGTAGGTGGCCGGTGCTGGTCTCCGGCTTACAAGGTTTATCAGGCCTCCCACAAAAGAGTCGTGAAACTGTAATGGAACTCTTCTGCTTCACACGGCATAAGGGCTGGATCCCAGCGCGGGGATCTTTCTAACCGTGTACCCTTCGGAACGCGCCCCACGTCTCCTTGCTATCCTTTTGCGCATCAGTCTGCGTCTTCACCTACAGTTTTGAGGATAGCAAAACAGACACATTTGCCAACCGGGCTTTTAGACCGATTTCGACCAGCAGAAAACATGGCAGGACGGAAAAATACTATCGATCCACGGATGACTTTACATGGATGAGTTTCACCACGGCAGTTGCCTCTGCGGCGCCGTCAAATATCGCTTGTCGACCAAGCTGAAAGCCGTCACCCATTGCCATTGCAGCCAATGCCGAAAGGGCCATGGGGCTGCATTTGCAACCTATGCCAGCGCACCCGCCTCGGCGCTTGGCATCATGACCGGTGCAGATTCGCTGAAGGCGTATGAATCGTCCAGGGGTGTCACACGGCAGTTCTGTTCTCACTGCGGATCTTCACTGTTCTGGACTGACTCGACCGGAGCGTTTTCCGAGTGGATTTCGATTGCCCTCGGTACGCTGGATACGCCGTTCCGACCAAACAAGCAAAAACATGTTTTTGTCAGCTCGAAAGCGGATTGGTACGACATCAACGATCAGCATCCACGAACGGACTGAGTGACTGGAGCGAGCTTGCTCGCGATGAGGTCAGCACATTCAACATTGATATCGACTGACCCACCGCTATCGCGAGCAAGCTCGCTCCCACAGTGATTTCGGTTGCTCGCAGATTTTGCGTACATCCACTAACCCTGTGGGAGCGAGCTTGCTCGCGATGGCGTCAAATCAGTCAACATTGATGTTGCCTGGCACTCTGCATTCGCGAGCAGGCTCGCCCCCACACAGGTTGCACTTGGTAACCCGGCCACACTCATGCAGGCCGGCGCACCACTCTCACCTTGCCGCTATCGCCGCCACCGCAGAACAACCGCTCGCCACCATCGGACTCCAGCCCCGACACGCCCACGCCTTCGGGCATTTTCAGGCTCTGCAGCACTTCGCCCGTTTGCGGATCGATCCGGCGCAGTTCGCTTTCATCGCCTTCCCACGTACCGTGCCACAGCGCGCCGTCCACCCAGGTCACGCCGGTGACGAAACGGTTGGATTCGATGGTGCGCAGGATCTTGCCGTTCTCGGGGTCGATCTGGTGAATCTTGCGTTCGCGGTACTGGCCCACCCACAACGTCCCTTCGGCCCAGGTCAGCCCCGAATCGGCGCCTGCACCGGGAGCAGGAATCGTCGAGAGGATGCGACCGGTGCGGGGGTCGATCTTGTGGATGCGGTCTTCGGCGATCTGGAACAGGTGCTCCCCGTCAAACGCGGTGCCGGCATGGGCAGCGACATCGATCGAGCTCAGCAACTTGCCGCTTTCCGGGTCCAGGGCGTTGATTTTGCTGTTGCATGCGAACCAGACCTTTTCGCCGTCCCAGGTGACGCCGCACACGTGGTCGACATCGGCAAACGGGCCATATTCACGAATGATTTCAGCAGTTGCGTGTTTCATCTGGCATTCCTCGATGGGGTTGGTGCCGTTCATCCTAGCCACCGGGCAGCGGTGCCGGGAGTAACAAGGTCGTCGCGAATCCCGGCACGGGCGGCGTCATCCAGCGCCGCGCGCGACCACGGCCAAACCACTGCACCTTGCCCTGCTCCGTCAGCTTATCGAGCGCCCGTTGCACCGTGCGCTGGCTGGTACCCAGCGCCAGTGCCAGGGCGGAACTGGACCACGACTCGCCATCGGCGAGGCAGGCAAACACCGCGGCAAATTTTTCCTCGACCGGTTGCGCCAGCGTCACCACCTGCGTACACACCGGCGATTGCAGGGCATAACCGCGCGCTGTCGCGATGACGCCGGCCAACGGCCTGAGTGCTTTACGCAGCCTGCCGATTTCCACACGAAGCCGGGCGCGATGGGATTCATCCGAAAGCTTCAGACGGAACGCCCGGGCGATCAACACTTCCCGCTCAACGTCGGCAGGCCACGCCTCGGCCAACACACGGGCGAGCACGAACAGGATCGGCCGCGTCGCGAGCGACACCGACATGCCACAACCGCGCACAACGTACCGGCAGGCATCCACCACCAGTGACGTTGAACAGAACAACGCTTCAACATCATCGAGCAACAGCGGCCGTACTTCACCCTGGGCAATCAGGCGTGCCGCGGGGGCATCGAGCAGAAACACAGCGTGTTGGACCTCAGCCATCAGGGCGGCAATCCCGGCTTGACCGGCAGCCTGCCCGGCCCTGTTCAACGCCTCCCGCGCCGCGTGCGATTGCAGGCGCCGAATGGCAATCCCCGCCAGCACCAGTTCATGGGTTGCCCGCAAGGCCGGTGGCAATGGGCCGGGGTCGAGTCCGGCCAGCAACTGCTGTGCCTCATCGAGCTGACCGATCAGCAGCAGACGGCGGATTTGCAGATAACGCGCATGGGCGGCATTGACCCGGTCACCGTGGTGTTCAAGGGTGACCCGCGCCGTTTCGAGCGCCTTGACCGGCCACCCGAGCTCCCGCGAAGCCAGGGCGATTTCGGCCTCAGCCACCACACAGCGCGCCCGGGCCAGCACTTCCTTGGGCGCAAAGGCCCGTTGCGCCCGCTTGACCAGCGCCCTGGCCCGCACCAGATCGCCCAGTTGCGCCATGGCGATACCGCGCAGGGCCAGGGCCGGCGCATCGTCGCGCAAGGCCACGCGGTCCAGTGCGCCCAGCGGATTGCCCGCCGCCAGCGCCTGTGCAGCTGCCGTGATCATCGAGTCCATCGAAATCCCGCCACGCTTGTCACTCCCATCATTCGATACCCGGGTTTAGTCTAAATCACGACCTTTCACCAGGAGCGTACAACGATGAACACCCACAAAACCGCGACCCGGGAACAGTGGCTGGCGGCACGTTTGCAACTGCTTGAAGCGGAAAAGGCGCTGACCCGACGCAGCGATGATGTGGCCAGGCAACGCCAGGCATTGCCATGGTTTCGCCTCGACAAGATGTACCGCTTCAATACCGACAACGGCAGCGCCACTCTGGCCGAACTCTTTCAAGGGCGCTCGCAACTGCTGGTCTACCACTTCATGTTCGGCCCCGACTACACGGCCGGCTGCCCTTCCTGCTCAGCCATCGCCGATGGCTTCGACCCCGTCGTCGTCCACCTGGCGAACCACGACGTGACCCTGATGGCGATATCCCGCGCACCCTTGGAGAAACTGCAGGCCTACAAGCGCCGAATGGGCTGGACCTTCCCCTGGGCCTCGACCGCCGATAGCGACTTCACCGCCGACTTCAATGTCTACTTCACCGAAGCGCAGCAGTGCGAAGGCTTGATCGAATACAACTACCAGCGTGGCGGCCATGCCATGGACGCCAGCCAGATCCCGGAACCGGTGAAACAGTTCGCCGCGACCTGTGGCACCGATGCGCCGACCTATACCCGCGACCGGCCGGGGTTGAGTACGTTTGTGCTGGAGGACGGCGAGATTTATCACACCTACTCCACCTACGCGCGGGGCCTGGACGGATTGTGGAGCATGTACCAATGGCTCGACCGCGCGCCCAAGGGACGCAATGAAACGGGGCCTTGGTGGCGTCGGCATGATGAGTACAGGTGAGCGCCCGCGGTGTCGCTGACCGCCGATGAAAACGTCCGCCAGTTTGTCCATTAGCACGAGCTTGGTCTGTGAGATCCAGCGCCGGGTCGCCCATTCCTGCCATTCCTCGGCACGGTTAAGCGTGTATCGCGGCACGAAGTCGCCGAGGAAGCGGCCGAGGTTGTGCAGCGTCACTTCATGGTCGGCGTTAGCTATTTGCACTAGTAAACCCTTCAGGGCCACTACTATCGGCATGGTTTTCTGACTTATACACGAGCGCTTTTTTACATGTAACAATTTGAAATAATAACCAAACTTTGGTTTCCAGGTTGCGGACCAATGCAAATTGAATATAAGCAATGAGGAGCTCGCGCATTTGCCAGCTTGGAAAGTTGAATCAGGAACGCTTTCCGTAGGAATTATCTTAATTGAAAAATGGAAAAATTACTTAAGCTGTAAGACGAAGCCTACCTGACAAACGCCCTACGCGAGTTCAAAGGATTTCACACAACGCTTTCCTTACATAGACGAACTCAAATCAACCTCGAACAAATACGTACCCCCTACACATGCAGGATGGTATTTCGCCTCTTTCATGACAGTATAAATAGACCCTTGAGTTCATATTGCTAGGTACTACTGCGTAGAGCAGAAGATTCAAAGCAGAACATAAAGCTCCATCTTTAACAATACGACACCTAATAGTAGGTACTGTATTTTTACAACTGGAATTCAAATCCACCTCGGATAATGTGCTTTGGACATAGATGATATCGTGAAAATGACTCTTTCACTCGGAATTGCTTTATTCATTTCGCTCACGGCAAAGGGTTGCGCATCATTTATAAATGCAAAACTCGGCCGCAACATCATCCAGCGCAAGCACATACAGTCCGTAATTTTACCAACTATCATTTCAGCCGTAGTTTATTTTGTTCCAAGATTGATGATTCTTCTTGGTTTCCATGAACAATAACAACTCATCCTCGGCATACAGCAAGTACGGCAAGCGGGTTGTCACACTAGTGACAATGCGATGTTTTCGAGGCCAGTACAGAAACATCATCACAGCAAATGAAAATCATCGCCGATGTCGATTCTGCTTTACTTGCAAACGCAAAAAAATGCATCTTGCAAAGTTATCACTTGCAAGTAAAACGGCCTCATTGACACAGGCGATACCATGTTAATAATTACTTCGCTCGCAATGGCTTTATTCTTAGGACTCGCGACAAAGGGCTGCGCATTACTTATAAATGCAAAATTCGGCGACAACATTCGAAGCGAACACCTCCACATATTCGCCACACCAATTATCGTCTCCATTATAATTTACTCCGCTCCAAAATTGACGGTTTTTATAGGCTATCAACCTTGATAACTAATTTCTAACGTACAACAATACAGTGAGCGGAGTGAGTTCGCAGCCATGGCGGGAGAAGAGATTTATAACACATGGCAACCAAGCGCCTTTCCAAGTGGCTTTCAGGAACCTTCTTTCCCCCTCAAACGCAATCTGGCTCTGATAGTTAAACAACCCAGGATCTATTGGACGTACCTTAGCTCAGTACGAATACGCCGGACAGAACTCAAACCATAATAAAACATGATAGAGAGATGAAGTACATGAACAGGGATACTTTGAAAAGACTTAAGCTAAGAGACCAAATATCAGCAGACCCTCTTAAATTCTTTTCATTAATTGAAAAATCTGTATTAGCTTACATACTGATAGGTTTGGTTTTTATTGTTATGAATAAAATAGGCCTAATAGAAGCAAACTTGAGCATCAACATTGCATGCGGAACCATAGGCTATTTAGTCATAGCAACCAAACAAATCTATCATGACGAAGCCCTTTCCGAACTAACAAACCATGCCAATGTAAATCCAGACAAACTGAAGAGCACAATGCTCGCCATCGATTATTCAGAAAAAAAGACGGCGCTTACTACCCCAAGAAAAAAACGCTTAGTATTTTTTACTTCTGTAAATCCGAGATCATCACTTACAAATCCAACAATGAAGCGACTATCTTTACGGGACCACACAACAAGCTACTAAAGCTTTCAAATATAATCGCATGAGATGCATACAACTGAGCACTCTATACAAGACACGACACAAGCCACACCTACTAATTACGTTACCCTGCCAACGACCAAACGACGGCACTGCATCTATAGCTGTGACCATAGGTGCAGCACCGCTGCACAAGTAAAAACAGTAACCCCCTGAGAGTCAAAGCTATTGTTCATCTTTCATCTCTGCGGCTATTAGCGCGAGCTCAACACGACTTGCTATATTAAATTTTTTAAATGCTGAAGATATGTGATCCCTGACAGTGTAGTTACTGATCCCCAACTGCTGGCCGATTTGCTTATTAGTCAGACCATTGACCAATAATCGCATCACATCACGCTCCCTTCTTGTTATTTTCATTTATTGCTCCGTACAAACTCATTCAAATCGCGCCTTGCAACTTCAAAATTCAAGAACAGGTGCACTGCTCCTGCTATTGCTTTGAAGCCAAATAGCTACGAACGAGACGAACGGAAGAATTAAAAATTTACCGTGACTTTGTAACCGTTTGCGAAACCAATTATTATTCAAGCGAAGATTTGCCAAGCCGAGAGAAAGTGGCGCAACCAGTTTGATACCAAACAAAAGGTTAGGGTTGGATGTGTGACATCAAAGACTCCGCTGTTCCGACTTGAAGCGCTGGCCTCGCGACAAGCTAACTGGCTCGGTGAAATCTAGCTTGTCAGACCCATTTCCTTCACGGCACGTACGTCGTTGACTTCGTCCCTCTCGATAAACTTCTGGGTAAATTCGGTGCGTGAGAAAATCGATAGCAATTGAGCATTTCAAGCACTGGACACCATGAACCTTCCCAAGGTCAACGCCGCACCTAATCACGCCGGCGGAATCGTCGCCAGCATACCGATCAGGATGGTCAACAGCAGAAAACCGCCGAGAAAAATCGTCATCTTGGCCATGGGGCCTCCCACACTATGAATTGGCGGTACAGGGGCGGCGTGTGCTGCCCGAGCGGCGTACCGAAGACTTATTGTGGGCTGGCGGCTGTATCCGTTACAGAGGCAGATTGCGCTGAAAAATACGGATCAGATCCGTTTTCAGGCTGTGCTTTCGGGGGTTTTCCCGGAAGGAGTTTGCGGGCGATGTCCACGAAAGGCGTGACGATCAACCCTTGCAGCGTCAGGTAACGCTCGTGATCCTGTTCACCGGTGCCGAAGTGAATGGCCTCGGGTGTGGACCGGGTGACGTAGAGCGTGCCGAACATCCAGTCCCACAGTGACAGATTGATGCCGAAGTTCTTGTTGAAGTGTCGCGGCGCATCGCTGTGATGAATCTGGTGTTGCGCCGGGCTGCTCAGCACCCGTTCCAGCACCGGCCCGAAGGATAACCAGACATGGCTGTGACGCAGGTTGGCCGCCAGGCCATTGAAGATGAACACCATGTAGGTCACGCCAAACAAGGTATAGCGGCTGATCTCCCCGCCGCAGGCGTACCAGAAGACCCCGGCAAATGCGCCGACGCAGATGATATCCGTGAGCTTTTCGACCACTTCTTCCAGAAAGTGCACGCGGCTGGCCGTCGCCGGCACCAGCACGGGCGCCGAATGATGGACTTTGTGGAAGGCCCACAGATACCGCGAATGGAAGGCGCGATGGCCCCAGTAATGGCTGAAATCCTTGACCAGAAATACGCCCAGCCCATAGAGCAGGGTCAGCGCCAGGTTCTCTTCCACTTGCGTACGCGCGCCCCACAGCTGGGTGAAGAACGCGATGTAGTCCGCTGAACGCAAGACGTACGGATCGACCAGGCCGACGATGGGCAGCACCAGGGCAACCTTGAGGATGGCGAGTACGAAGTAGTAGCGGTAGTCGAGCAGCGCCGAGCGATGCAGGTACACCCGGCAGCCGCCGATGAACTGCCCGAATGAGCGCGCGTCGGTCAAGCCCCGGGATTTGCGGTAGCGGAACAGGCAATAGGCGACGCTGTAAGACATGCAGAGAAAGGCTAGACCGAGTCTGCCGTTGAAGTCGAAAATGCCCAGGAACTGCCGGGTGACCGGCTCGAATACCCACTGGGATAAATGAAGATGGATTGCGGCGAGAACATCCATACCGGGCTGCCCGACGTAAATGGAAGAGCAATTGTAAATGAGAACGAGTCTTTAGTGTGTTGAATGATGCCCGGTTTTTATCCACCCAGCGCAATGATTGCAAGGATCAGCACGCCCCCCGTGGCGGCCATGATCACCCCACCCTGCCATTGCGTGGCGCCAGCGTATCTGGCGAGCAGCCAGCCTGCGATGAACAGCACCACAAGCCCGATCAGGTTGGACAGGCGGATGGCGAGCGCCGTCTGATCGAGCAGTATGAACGGCACCACCAACGGAAATGTCGAGCACACGACCAACAGGAAAACACCGAGGGCGCCCCTGAAGTCGCTCCAGCCGAGGCCGGCCCTGATCGGCAAGGGGGGCTGCTCGAGCAGCCGACGGCGCAACAACTCCAGGCCCTCACTGCCGGCCGCCGTCGCGAACTGCAACGGCAACACTTGCGCAACGAGCGCCTGACCGGCCGCGGCGTCCGTGCCATTACGCAAGGCCATGTACAGCTTGATCCTGCGCGTGCGCTCGACCAGTGCGCGCAACAGGTACATGACCGCATCGGCCAGTCCCCAGGCGAGATTGCAGCCGAGCGCGGCAATCATCATCGTGCGTTCGGCGGCCTGGTCTGCCGTGGCCACGCTGATGGTGCCGGTGAACGTCATGGCCATCAGCAGGCCGAAGATCACCTCGGTAATGCGCTCGACAGGGTCAAGTACAGGCGCCCTCTCGAATTGAGCTTTGGTTGGCATGAACTCACCTCGTCGGAGTGTGCTTGCACGATATCGGTCGACGCTTCGGCCAGGCACCGGTTGTTCCGGCTGGATATCCGCATCCCCGTCAAGTGTAGATTGAACGGCTACACTCAGGCGCACACGCTATCTGCTTCAAGAGGACTGGTTCATGCTTGAATACTTCGCCCTGGGCGTACTGATATTTGTAGGACTCTTCTTGTTCTACGGGATCATCCTGCTCCACGACATCCCCTATGAAATTGCCGTCCACCGCAACCACCCTCACCAGGATGCGATCCACGCCACCGGCTGGGTCAGCCTCTTCACCTTGCACGCACTCTGGCCGTTCCTGTGGATCTGGGCGATGGCCTATCGGGAGGACCGGGGCTGGGGTTTCAGTGACGGACATTCACCCAAAAGTCATGTGGTTCACCTCGAACAACAGGTCGCCGAGCTGCAAGGCCGGATCGAGCGCCTGGAGTCAGCGATGGGTACGGCACAGAACCGTGTGCCAACGGACAATCTCGGCGAGGGCATTTGAGCCATGGATCTCTTACTCATTCTGACGTATGCCGCTCTCTGCGTAGCCATCTTCAAGATCTTCCGCATCCCCCTGAACAAATGGACGGTGCCCACGGCGGTGCTGGGCGGGATCGTGATTATCGGCACGCTGATTTTCACGATGAACTACAACCACCCCTACTCCGAGGTGGCGCGTTCCTATTTCGTATCGGTTCCGGTGATACCCGTGGTCAGCGGCCAGGTGATCGATGTATCGGTGAAGACCAACCAGCCCCTGGAAAAAGGCGATGTGCTGTTTCGCATCGACCCTGCGCCTTTCGAATACCGGGTGAAATCCCTCAAGGCACAGCTGATTGCCGCCCAGGCCGATCGCGCCCGGATCACCGAGCTGATCAAGCGTAACTTCAGTACCCAACGGGAACTGGATATGGTGGTCGCTCGCAGTGATGACCTGAAGGCACAACTGGACAACGCGCAGTACGAACTCGACAACACCACCGTCCGTGCGCCGAGCAAAGGCTTCGTCACCCATGTTTCACTGCGTCCGGGCATGATGGCGACCAAGTTGCCGCTGCGCCCTTCGATGGTCTTCATTCCCGCCGAAGGGCATTACTTCTCTGCGTGGATGCGCCAGAACAGCCTGTTGCGCCTGACCGAGGGCGACGAGGCCGAGGTCGCTTTCGACGGCATTCCAGGCAAGGTTTTCGAAGGCAAGGTCAAGACCGTCGTTTCGGTCATCGCCGAAGGCCAGATCCAACCGTCGGGCACACTGATCAGCTTCACCGGTTCACCACCGGCCGGCCGGGTTCCGGTGATCATTGAGATCACCGATCCCGACTATGCCCAGTACGCCGACCAGATGCCCGGCGGCGCCTACGGCCAGGCGGCGTTGTACAGCCAGCATTTCCACCACATCGCGATGATGCGCAAAATCCTTCTGCGCATGGCGGCATGGATGAATTACATCTTTCCGTTCCACTAACCTGGCAGCATCGGCAACTGGCTCAATCCTTGACTGGGGCCAGTTGCCGGTTCAGCGAACCGGCCTGATCGCGTTATTGCAGCGACTGATCGAGCAGGCTGAGGGTCAGAGGGAGAAGGTCAGACAGTGGATCGCACCATTGTGGTACTGGAAGAATCGACAAGGAGGAGCGAAGCAGCGAGGGTCGGCGCTAAATAATCCAATACAGCAGCAGGCGAGAAGCAATCCAGTGCGACGCCTGGATTACCCCCCATGCCAGCAGGGCACACATCAACAGGTAGCCCGCAAGGAACTTGAACATCGCGTCCCTTTCCACGCAACCCTCCCGGCTTTACAGCCCTACAGGGCGTTCAATGCGAATGCGTAACCCATACTACGCCCGCTTCGCCCTTTAAGGTTTCGATTGCCAGAATGGTTTGCAGTTCCACCGGCTGGGTGATTGCACAGACTTGCCCACCGTTTTTCCAGTCATCCCATTTCCCTGTATCAAGCGGCCAGAGGCAAGTTAGTGGTTGTCCTCTACGGTATCTGTTGGAGGTAGCTCCACTCATTTCACCTTCAGACGAGGATGAATCATGCGGATGTGGATGGAGGGCAGGCGAAGAACCGGCAAGTACCTGGTTGAAGAGGTAACTACAGAGGCAACGGCAACTTCATTGATTTTTTCTCACGTCCAGTAACAGTCAGGATGGCGTTGGGATTTTTTTCAACACAATAGACCCGAAGCGGACGTTGAGATCTGTTTGTTGTCGCTTTATGTTGTTCGTTTTCATGGAGGATTCGGACTGATGGCACGCTTGGGCTTGATACTGACACCCGGTTTTGCGGACTGGGAATACGCTTTCATTGCAGGAACCGCATCCCCGTTTTACGGGATCGACGTCAGGTTTTTCACCTCTACTACGGGGCAGTTCCGCTCGCAGGGCGGATTGGCTGTAACTGTGGATAGCAGCTTGCAACAATGCCTGGACTGGAAGCCGGACGTTGTTGTCGTCATCGGTGGAATGATCTGGGAGCGTGCAGATGCACCGGATATTCGGGACTTTCTTCATGCTAGTCGTTCAAGTGGAGCGACCATTGCCGGTATCTGTGGGGGGACGCTGGCACTTGCGAGGGCCGGGCTTCTCGACACGGTCCCTCATACTTCGAACAGCGCTGACTTCTTACAACAGAATGCCGTAGGTTATGACGGGGCTACGCTTTATCGAAGCAGTCAAGTAGCGGTGGTTGCCGACCGCATCATAACTGCTCCAGGTCCTGCTCCCGTTAGCTTTACCTGCGCAGTGTTCGAAGCTGCCGGGTTATCTTCAGAGATCATTTCGCAGTTCAGGTCAATGTTGGCAGCGGAACACGGGTGACCGCTTCGTCCTATAAAAACAGCCGATCAGGTGATGTGTTCGAGGTCCGCTCCTGGCCGGTTTCTGCCTCTCACGGACGGCCGCTATGGTTGCGATAGCGTTCGGTCAAGGACTGCACGAGGGTGACGTAGGATTGCGTTTCGGCGTAGGGAGGCACCCCGTTGTACTGGACCACGGACGCTTCGCCGGCGTTGTAACCTGCCAACGCCAGCATCTGGTTGCCGTTGAAGCGCTTGAGCAGCCAGGCCAGGTAGCGCACGCCGCCACGAATGTTCTGTCGTGCGTCGAACGGATCGTCCACGGCGAAGCGCTCGGCGGTGGCGGGCATCAACTGCATCAGCCCCTGGGCGCCGGCTTCGGAAATGACGTTGGGGCGAAACGCCGATTCGGCATGTATCACAGCGCGGACCAGCGCCCTGTCGACACCATAATGACCCGAAGCGGCTTCGATCTCCCGCCGATAGGAATGGGTGTCCAGGCGCAGTGAGGCGACCTTGAAATCCTTCGGCGCCATGCACAGATAGCAGCCCTTGATGTAATAGAGCTCAAGGACATCGACCCGTGCGGAGATCCCGACGGGGCGCCGGCTCACATATTGACGATTACCCTTGTGGATGAAAGTCCACACCCGAATCCGCACCGCGCCTGGGGTGTCGTCCCGCACAACCCGTGGCAGGGCCATTGCCTTGGCGCCGACACCGGCGCCCGCCATGCCATTGAGGCGAGTGCAGCGGGCGCTGGCGATGGCTTGGCTGGTGTAGCTGATGGCTCCGTCCCTGGCTTGGCACTTGAACATGGCGCTGGCGCACAGTGGAGTGACCAGCACGGCCAGCTCGATGCAGCCAAGAAAGCTCTTGCGAGCCCATCGCCATGCTCTGGAACTCATCACATCGCTCCGCACCGCAGGCGCCGATCAGGCCTGGGGCGCCCGGACCGGGCGCTGCCTTTGGAGGGCCTATTCTGGGTGACCCGCCTTTTGTTCTGATAGTTATACCCCTTGTAACCGGCCTTGGAACTTGCGTTGACGTACGGGCTGACGACGTTCCCAGGCGAGGCGCAGGTCTGATTGCTCGCACGACGCGTCGGGCCGGGGCGGGACAGGCCCAAGCCACTGGATCTGATGTTTCGAATATCTGCCGTAAATTTTTTACGCTTTCTTTACGACTGCTGTTTGCGCCCTCAAAGATACTGGCCGCGACTTTTTAGATCGTCCATGCGCCTTGAAGCTTCAGTGGCCCAGGCACATCGTTTTGCCCAAGGATGGCATGTATTTCCTCCCCGTAATTCGAGAGAAGCGACCCTTGAGTGAAACAGCAATCGGAGCACATGAAAACTCGCAATCCAAAGCGTCAGGAGTGGGCTTGCTCGTCGCCGCGGTCGGAGTGGTTTACGGGGACATTGGCACCAGCCCCCTCTACACGCTGAAAGAAGTATTTTCTGGCCACTACGGAGTTCAGGCCAACCACGACGGCGTGCTGGGTATTCTGTCGTTGGTCTTCTGGTCACTGATTTGGGTCGTCTCGATCAAATATGTGCTGTTCATCCTGCGTGCCGACAACCAGGGTGAAGGCGGCATCATGGCGTTGACGGCTTTGGCTCGCCGCGCAGCCGCCCCTTATCCGCGCATGAGTAAAATACTCGTTCTGCTTGGCCTGTTTGGTGCGGCACTTTTTTACGGGGACAGCATGATCACCCCGGCTATTTCGGTGCTCTCTGCGGTTGAAGGGTTACAGCTGGCGTTTGACGGAATTGAACACTGGGTCGTGCCTTTATCAGTGATCGTGCTGGTGGCGCTGTTCTTGATACAGAAACACGGCACGGCTCGCATCGGCATTCTGTTCGGCCCAGTGATGGTGCTGTGGTTTGTCGTGCTGGGTGCGCTGGGGGTCTATGGCATTTTACAGCGGCCGGAAGTGCTGCAAGCGCTCAATCCATACTGGGGAGCGCATTTTTTCATCGCCCATCCGGGAATCGGTGTGGCCATCCTCGGGGCAGTGGTGCTTGCGCTGACGGGCGCCGAAGCACTGTATGCAGACATGGGGCACTTCGGTCGCAAACCCATTGCCCGCGCCTGGTTCATTTTGGTATTGCCAGGACTGGTACTCAATTATTTTGGCCAAGGTGCCTTGATCCTGGAAAACCCTGAGGCGGTGCGCAATCCATTTTATTTGCTCGCGCCGGGCTGGGCACTGCTGCCGATGGTCGCACTCTCTACACTGGCAACCATCATCGCTTCTCAAGCCGTGATCTCCGGCGCATTTTCCCTGACACACCAGGCCATCCAGCTTGGGTATGTCCCTCGCATGTTTATCCAGCATACCTCCAGCCAGGAGCAGGGACAGATTTACATCGGTACCGTTAACTGGGCGTTGATGGTCGGTGTTGTGCTGCTGGTACTTGGTTTCGAGTCGTCCAGTGCTTTGGCCGCCGCTTATGGGGTCGCTGTAACGGGCACCATGCTGATCACCACCATCCTGTCCTCGGCCGTCGTCCTGCTGCTATGGAAAACCCCGCGCTGGCTGGCCGTTCCGATGCTGCTCGGTTTTCTGCTGGTAGACAGCCTGTACTTCGCGGCCAATGCTCCGAAGATCTTCCAGGGCGGTGCGTTCCCGGTGATTGCTGGCATTGGCCTGTTCATTTTGATGACCACCTGGAAACGTGGCCGCAAGATCATTGTTGAACGGCTGGACGAAACCGCGCTGCCGCTACCACTGTTTATCGGTAGCATCCGCACGCAGCCCCCTCATCGGGTACAGGGTACGGCGGTATTTCTGACAGCCAGGTCCGATGCCGTTCCGCATGCGCTGCTGCACAACCTGCTGCATAACCAGGTTTTGCATGAGCAAGTGGTACTGCTTACGGTGGTGTCTGAAGACAGCCCTCGTGTGAGTGCTGATCGACGGTTTGAGGTTGAAGCGTATGGCGAAGGGTTCTTCCGGGTCAGTCTGCACTTTGGCTTTATCGAAGAGCCCGATGTCCCCTTGGCGTTGAGTCTCTGTCACTTGGCCGAGCTGGACTTCAGCCCGATGCGCACCACCTATTTCCTGAGCCGGGAAACGGTGATCCCGACCAAGCGCATCGGTATGGCCCGTTGGCGAGAAAGCCTTTTCGCCTTTTTACTCAAGAACGCCAACAGCAACCTTAAGTACTTCAAGTTGCCGTTGAATCGGGTGATAGAACTGGGCACACAGGTGGAGATGTAAGGAACTGGCAAGATCGCACTGGCGGTCTTGTTTACTCGGCAGCAAACGACCCATTCCCGAAAGCAACAATCGGCCAAAAGCACTCTCTGACGACGAACCCTGCCCTTGCGCAGTAGTCAAAGCAAGTGACGGCATCGCCACTCGCTATCACCGTCCTCACAAAGAGGGGGCCTGATGAATCTTTTTGCCACATGTAAGGGTGTGTGTGTTCCTCTGGCTCTGTGCATGGCTGTGCTCCTGGCATTTGTGGTTTCCTGCAGTACATTGCCCAGGATAGTGCCCGATATGGCTCGCGCGCCCTCTGCGCCAGTGCAGCTCGACGGGGTACACGGGCCTCTGTCAGCCGAGCGCAGCAAGGCCATTCTCGATCGACTCGAGTCCACCGGCGCAGAGACCGACATCTTCGACGTGCACCTCGCAATCGAAGAGTCCATCGTCGGCAGCCCGCTGACGGAAGGAAACAAGGTCGACTTGCTGCAGGACGGCCCCACCACCTACCAGTCGATGATCAAAGCCGTGGAAGCAGCGCGCGACCACATCAACATGGAGACCTACATCCTCGACGATGATGAAGTCGGCCAGCGCTTCGCCACCGCGCTGATCGCTCGGCAACGGCAAGGCGTACAGGTCAATCTGATCCGTGACAGCGTCGGAACCCTTAAAACATCATCAGCGTTTTTCTCTCAATTGACCGACGCGGGCGTCAAGGTGCTGGAGTACAACCCAGTCAATCCGGTGACGGCCAAAGCGGGCTGGGACGTGAACCAGCGCGATCACCGAAAGCTGCTGATCGTGGACGGCCGTATTGCCTTTCTCGGCGGGATCAACATCAGCAGCGTCTATTCGGGGAGCTCGTTCAACTCTTACTCAAAGACTCGCCCAAATGGTGATTTGCCCTGGCGCGATACCGACTTGCGCATCGAGGGGCCTGTGGTTGCGGAACTCCAGAAGCTGTTCATCGGAACCTGGGCTACCCAGAAAGGCGAACCACTCGCAGCTCGCCACTACTTTCCGCCGCCCGAGCGCAAAGGCACCGAGGTGGTGCGGGCCATCGGAAGCTCGCCAAATGAGCCGTTCAGCCTGATCTATGCCACGCTGATTTCGGCGCTGCGTAGCGCGCAATCCGAGATATGGCTGACTAACGCCTACTTTATTCCCGACCCGCAGTTGCTGGCGGCACTCAAGGAGGCTGCAGCACGTGGCGTCGACGTCAAGCTGGTGCTGCCCAGCAGCACCGATTCGTGGCTGGTGTTCCATGCTGGACGCGCCTACTACAGCGAGCTGCTGAAAGCCAACGTCAAGCTTTACGAACGCAAAGACGCGCTACTCCACGTCAAGACAGCAGTAATCGATGGCGTGTGGTCGACTGTCGGCTCCACCAACCTCGACTGGCGTAGCTTCCTGCATAACGATGAAGTCAACGTTGTTGTGCTGGGCGCCGGGTTTGGAAAAAAAATGCAGGCGGCATTCCTGGCCGATCTCGCCAAGTCGAACGAAATCAAGATGGAAAAGTGGCAGAGCCGCTCGCTCGGTGTGAAAGCCAAGGAGCAGATGGCGCGCCTTTGGGAGTACTGGCTCTGAGTTGAGTGGCGTGTCACCGGGATGTGCTGTTCTGCACCCTGATGGGTATGTCGCTAACCCATGCCCAGGAAGCAGCGTAGACTTTCGCCAGCGACCTTGACCCCCGTGAAACTGAAATCTACGACCCGACCGCTACGGCAGGCTGCTGACGCACCTGATTGCGCCCGTTGCGCTTGGCCTGGTATAGCGCGTCGTCTGCGCGGGTCACCAGGCTTTCCGGTGTATCGCCGGGTTGTGCATGGGCCACGCCGAACGAGGCGGTGATGGTGTCCAGCACCGTGTCGGTGCCCCGGGCCTTGACCCGCAGCGACTGGATTTTCAAACGCAGGCGCTCGGCAAAAGCGCCCGCGGCGGCCAGGTCCGGACAATCCTTGAGCACCACGCAAAACTCCTCGCCGCCATAACGTGCCGCGAACGCTTCGCCAGGCAGCGAATCGCGCAACACCCGGGCGACATGCTGAAGTACGCGGTCGCCCAAGGGGTGGCCGTACTGGTCGTTGAATTGCTTGAAGTGGTCGATATCCAGCATGACCAGCGCCACGCCCGTCGCCACGTTGCTCAAGGCCTGTTCAAGCTGGCGGTTGAAGGTGGTGCGGTTGAGCAATTCGGTCAGGCCATCGAGGGTCGCGGCCAGTTGGGCGCGCTCCAGCTTGTCACGCAGGCTTTTGATTTCATGCTGTGCCGATTGCAACTGGGCGAGGAAGTGTTCCTGCTGCCCCTGCATCAGCCGGGTGCTCTGTTGCAGTTGGGTCAGGATGCTCGGCAAGCGCTCGCTGGCTGGCTCTTCGAGCATCTGCAGGTATTGGCCGAGGCTGGCCTGGAAATCCTGGTTACCCTTCACGCTGCGCGATACATCGCGCTCCATGTCGTCGACCAGATTGATCGCGTCCTGCTGCCCGGAGCGGGCGTCCGCCAGTTCATCGCGGATGATGTACTCGCGAAACAGCTTGGCGGCCGACTCCGGCGGGAAGTAGTCGAAGTCGTTGACCACCCGGTCCAGGTGCCGATTGAGCTCCGGCTCCTGGCCCTTGCTGTAGGTGTACCAGAGCGCGTAGTGCACCGGGTTGGGTGGAATGTTGTGACGAACCATCAGCGGCACTGCCTGCTTGAGCAATGCCGCCGCCTCGCGGGAGTCTTCTGGATACAGCGCTAGAACAGTCGCACGCGTGTCTGATTGGCTCATGGTTTCACTATGATTGTTATCATTGGCGTTTGGCAAACTTGCTGAGCATAGCCATACGCCCGGCAAACGACCATCCCGAATTACACAATCATTTCAACCCGGTACGCCTGTGCCACAGGCCCGATCAACTGTTGGTCGGCATCAGACTGGCCATGTTCTGGCGCCGACGATAAGCCGTATCACGGTTCGCCAGCCAGTAGTACAGCGGTGTGGTGACCACCAGCCCGACCAACCAGGATAAATCCGCACCATCAATGTGCACGGCCACGGGACCGGTGTATATCGGCGTGTTCATGAACGGGATCTGCACCACGATGCCGATGGCGTAGGCCAACAGCGCCTGCGGGTTGAAGCGGCCATAGATGCCGCCGTCGACGCGGAAGATCGAGGCGATGTCGTACTCACCCTTGTGGATCGCGTAGAAGTCGATGAGGTTGATCGCGGTCCACGGCACCAGCACCACCAGCAACGCCAGTACCAGGTCGACGAAATGCCCGATGAAATCCGCCGAGGCGCCGATGGCCGCCACGCAGCAACCGGCCAGGATGATCAGCGACAGTACCGCCCGGCTCGAAGCAGTCGGAATCCAGCGGTGGGCGAAGGTTTGCAGCAAGGTGATCACCGACAGCACGGCGCCATACAGATTCAGGGCGTTGTGGCTGATCACGCTGAGCAGAAACAGCACCAGCATCAGCGGGCCGATGGCGCCGGTCGCGAGTTTCACCGCATCCATGGTGTCCATACCCACCGGCGTGGCCAGCACGGCGACGGCACCGAACACGAAGGACAGGATTGAACCCAGCGAGGAGCCGAGGTAGGTCGCCCAGAACGTCGAACTGACCTTCACGTCTTTGGGCAGGTAGCGCGAGTAGTCGGACACGTAGGGCGCGAATGCGATCTGCCACAGCGCCGCCAGCGACACCGTGGCCAGCCAGCCGGAGATGTTGAAACTGCCACGTGTCAGGAAGTCATCGGTCTGCACGTGGGTCAGGATGTAGCCGAAGCCGAGCACGATGCCGAGGCCCAGCACCCAGGTGCCGATGCGATTGAGCACGTGGATGAAGCGGTAGCCAATGATGCCGATGATCCCCGAGCCAAGGCCGCCAAGGACGATGCCGACCGACACCGGCACGCTCTCGACCACGCCATGCAGCGACTTGCCGGCCAGGACGATGTTGGAAGCGAAGAAACCGATGTACATCACGCCGGCAATCACCACCACCAGCAACGCGCCCAGCGAACCGAACTGAGCGCGACTCTGGATCATCTGCGGAATGCCCATCTGCGGGCCTTGCGCCGAGTGCAGCGCCATCAGCACACCGCCGACCAGGTGGCCGACAATGATCGCGACGATGCCCCAGACCAGATTCAGGTGAAACAACTGCACGCCAAGCGCGCCGGTAACGATGGGCAACGGCGCGATATTGCCGCCGAACCACAGGGTGAACAGATCTTTGACCTTTCCGTGGCGATCCTCAGGGGGGACGTACCCGATCGTGTGTTTCTCGATGAGCGGGGCGGATGAAGCGGTGGTGGACATGACGAACTCCAAGGCAAGGATGAGTACGTGTTCGTACTTCGGTGTGCGCGGGCATACCTGCGCATTTCTTGTTGGAGGCGATCATGGACAAAGAGCGAGAGGAGGAAAATTAGTTAATTTGTGCCTTTAAACCTTAAAAAAGATTGCGCGGTTTTCCGGAATAACCGGCAGAAAAAACCAATAAAAATAAAATACTGATCAGAACACCATGACAACTGAACGACGAAATCCCTGTGGGAGCGAGCTTGCTCGCGATGGCGGAGAGTCAGCCAACGAAGATGTTGAATCTGACGGCCTCATCGCGAGCAAGCTCGCTCCCACAGGGTCCTTCGTCCGAATTGACTACCATCGTCATTCCGTGAAGACGGCAAAGCATGAACCCGAGGTATTGCACTGCGCTTTTTGTGGGAGCGAGCTTGCTCGCGATGGCGGCGGCACATCCAACATCGATGTGACTGAAGTACCGCTTTCGCGAGCAAGCCCGCTCCCACAGGGGTTATGCGGTGCCTGTATCAGCGCGCAGCCCAGGCATTGAAGCGCTGCTCAAGCTCCTCGCCATGGTCAACCCAGAACTCCGCGTCCACGGCCCGCGCGCCGGCCAGGTTGGCCTCTGCGGTCGGCAGTTGGTCCTGCACATCCTTGGGCAGCAATGGCAGGGTCTGGCGATGCACCGGCCCGTAGGGGATGGTTTCCGAGAAGACTTTTTGCGTCTGCGGCTGGCTGGCAAAGGCGATGAAGTTTTCCGCCAATGCCTTGTTCGGCGTGCCTTTGACCACCGCCCAGTATTCCGGGTCGTACAGGCTCTGCGGCCAGACGATGCTCAATTTCATGCCTTCCTTCTGCGCCGAAGCGATCCGGCCGTTGTAGGCCGCGCTCATCACCACGTCACCGGCCACCAGCCATTGCGCCGGCTGCGCGCCCGCCTCCCACCACTGGATGTTCGGCTTGATCTGGTCGAGCTTGGCAAAAGCCCGCGTCACGCCTTGCGGGGTTTTCAAGACCTTGTACACGTCGTCCGCCTTGACGCCGTCGGCGAGCAACGCGATTTCCAGGGTGTACTTGGCGCTCTTGCGCAGGCCGCGCTTGCCCGGGAAGTCGGCGACGTTCCAGAAGTCGGCCCAGGACTGCGGCGCCTTGGCCTGCTTGCTCTGGTCGTAGGCCATGACCATCGACCAGACATAGGTTGCGACACCGCACTCGGTCAGCGCACCCGGCACGAAGTTCGCCGAATCACCAAAGCGTCCCGCATCGAGCTTCTCGAACAGGCCCTCTTCGCAGCCACGCAACAACTCGGGGCTTTCGACTTCCACCACGTCCCAGCTGGTGTGACCGGCGGAGACCATGGCCTTGATCTTCGACAGCTCGCCGTTGTACTCCCCGGCGATGATGTTGCCCGCGCCGCTGGCGTTGAAGGGCTGGAAGTAGGCCTTATCCTGGGCCTGTTTGGTAGCACCACCGAAGGAAATCACGGTGAGGTCCTGGGGGGCCGCCCACACACTGGCACTCAACAACGCCAGGGCAAACGGAACACTGCAACGCAAGGATCTGGACATGGATCGCTTCCTCGGGGCTTGTCGGCCCGTTGTTGTTATGGGTGTTCGGATTCACTCAAGTAAGCCGCCAGGCGATCCATCAAGCGGTCACAGGCCGCCATCTGATCAACGCTGACAAATTCATCGGGCTTGTGCCCCTGGTCCATGCTGCCGGGACCGCAGACCACCGATGGAATCCCGGCCTGATCGAACAGCCCGCCTTCGGTGCCAAAGGCCACGGTGCTGAACTCGTCGCTGCCGCACAGCTGGGCAATGAGGCGGGCCGCTGCACTGTCGGCGGGTGTCGCCAGGCCGGGATAGGCCGAGATTTTTTCAAAGCGGATACCGGTATCGGTGTCCACGGCCTGCATGGCCGGCAGCAACGTTTGTTCGGCGTAGTCCTGCAACTCATCGACGACCACTTGTGGGGCGAAGTCCGGCAAGGCGCGGATCTCGAAATCGAAACGGCAGTCCGCTGGAACGATGTTCAGCGCCGTACCGCCCTGGATCACTCCGACCTGCACGGTCGAGAACGCCGGGTCGAAGCGCTTGTCGTGCAATTGCGGGCGAGCCAGTGTGGCGCCGATGTCACCCAGCCGACCGATCAGGCGCGCGGCCTGCTCGATGGCATTGACCCCGTAAGGTGCGTAGGCCGAATGACAGGCGGCGCCGCGCACGTGACACCGCATCGCCAGTTTGCCCTTGTGACCGAGCACCGGCTTGAGTTCGGTCGGCTCGCCGATCAAACACAGCGCTGGTGCCGGGATGCGTTGGGGCAGCACTTCCAGCAAGCCGCGCACGCCGAGGCAACCGACCTCCTCGTCATAGGAAAGCGCCAAATGCACCGGGCGCTTTAAAGGGCTGGAGAGAAACATCGGCACAGCGGCCAGCACAGAAGCCAGATAGCCTTTCATGTCCGCGCTGCCGCGACCGTAAAGCTTGCCGTGCGCCTCGCTCAGGCAGAACGGTTCGACCGTCCAGGCCTGGCCGTCCACCGGCACCACGTCGGTGTGCCCGGACAGCACGATGCCGCCAGCCACACGCGGGCCGACCGTGGCCAACAGATTGGCCTTGGTCCGCTCGGCGTTGTAGATCAGTTCGCAATCCACGCCCAGTTCGTGCAGGTAGTCGCGCACGAACTCGATCAGCTCCAGGTTCGAATCGCGGCTGACCGTGGCGAACCCGATCAATCGCGCGAGCATGGCGCGGCTGCGCAACTCACTCATCGCCGGGCACTCCATACGCGGGGGCCAGGGTCGGATTGAGGGCGCGGGTCAGATAGTCCTGCAATTGCGGCTCGTAGGCCGTCCACAGTTTGCCCAGCTCGCCAATCGGGTTTTCCTCGGCCCAGTCCACCCGCAGGTCGACAATCGGCCAGGTCAGGTCACCGACCACCGACAGCGCTGCCGAGTGCACCGCGCCGGCTTCGCCGCCAGCGTCCTGCCCGGCCTGCAAGGCGCTCATCAGCCGGGTGGCGAGGCAGCCTTCGCTGCTTTCGAACGCCGCGACCATCGCCTCGATCACCCCACTGTTGGCCAGCAGGTTGCCGGCCGCCACGCATTGGTCACCGGCCACAGCGTTATTGATGCCCAGGGCATGGTTGCCACTGAACACCGCCGTGCGCCCGTGGGCGTCCACCACCGCCACCTGGCGATATTGGCTGTAGCCGTTGCGGGTCAATGAGTGGTCCAGCGCCTGGGGCGGCGCCGAGCCGTTGGCCAGTTCATCGAGGATCTGCGGGCCGAGGGCCGGCAGCGTGATGTTCTGGCTCGACACCGCGCCGACACCGGCCCGCAGCCACGGGCAGCGCGCGCCGACGGCAATGCTCGAAGAGCTGATGGCAATGCCCAGCTGGCCGGTCTCGGCGCAGCGACCCACGATGGAAAAAGTCATGGCGAATTCCTTATTCAGGGATGACAGCGATCACATCAATTTCCATCAGCCACTGCGGCTGGCCGAGGGCGCTGACCACAAGACCCGTGGAAATCGGGAACACGCCCTTGAGCCACTTGCCGACCTCCTGGTACACCGGCTCGCGATAGCGTGGGTCGATCAGGTAGGTGGTGGTCTTGACGATGTGGCTCAGGTCGCTGCCCGCCTCTTCCAGCAGTTGCTTGACGTTGCGCATGGCCTGCTCGGCCTGGGCGCGCGGATCACCGAGGCCCACCAGTTGGCCGTTGAAATCGGTACCGACCTGACCACGCACATACACGGTGTTGCCGGCGCGCACGGCCTGGCACAAATCGTTGTCCAGCGTCTGGTTCGGGTAGGTGTCTTTGGTGTTGAACATGCGGATGCGGGTATGAGTAGGCATTAACGAACTCCCATGAGGCTGGCTTTGTGAATAGGTGCACGGGCGGCTTCGGCTTGACGCTGGGTCGCATCCCGGTAGTTGAGATAGGTGTGCTGTTTAACGATGTGGTCGGCGATGTGCTTGGCGTCGTGCCAAACGCCCCAGATAAACGCGGAGCCACGACGGGACTGCCAAGGCAACCCCACGAAATACACCCCCGGCTCGGCCGACACACCGCGCTGGTGCTGCGGCTTGCCGTTTTCCTTGAAGGCATCGACCTTCAGCCAGCTGTAATCGGTGGAGTAACCAGTGGCCCAGATAATCGTGGTGACACCGGCCTTGAGCAGATCCAGCTCCAGGATTGGATTGGTCACGCAATCCGGGTCCGCCAGCATGGCCCGGGCTTCGGGTTCCAGTGGCAGGTCCAGGCCATTGCGTTCGATGTAGGCGTCGGCCTTGTCGAGCAACGCCAAGTAGTTTTCATCGCCGCGCTGGATGTTGTCAGCGAGGTTGTTTTCGAAACTCACCACAGCACCGTTAAACGCTTGGGTCAGGCCAACCAGGGTCATGCCTTGGTGAGCCAGCCGGCGGAAGTCCACGGTATGGCCGCCACGGGCACCGCTCACGGCGATGGTCACGTGTTCCTTGCCCGGTTGCATAGCTTCGGCATCCCACTCGCCAAGCACCCCCAGCCACCAGCAGAAATCACGGTTGCGATAGGCTCGCGGCGGACGATCGTGGGCGCCCACCGACAGGTAGACCTGCTTGCCGGAACGTTGCAGTTCATCGGCGATCTGCACGCCCGAGGAACCTGCACCCACCACCAGCACCGCGCCTTCGGCCAGTTGCTGCGGGTTGTAGTATTGGGCGGAGTGAATCTGCGCGATGCCGGCGATTTGTGGGGCAATCGGCGGAATGGCCGGACGCTGGAACGGACCGGTGGCGACCACCACATGCCGGGCCTCGATCACGCCATCAGAGGTTTCAACGGTGAAACCGGGACGGTCGGTGTTACGTTCGACTTTCTTCACGTCCACGCCGGTACGGATCGGCGCGTTGAACTTGCGGGCGTAGGCTTCGAAGTACTCAGCCACCTGCTCTTTCCCGGCGAAGGCATCCGGGTCCAGACCGTCGAACTCCAGCCCCGGGAAGCGGTCGTGCCAGGCCGGGCCGTTGGCGACCAGCGAATCCCAGCGACCGGTGCGCCAGGCTTCGGCGATACGATTGCGCTCCACAACGAGATGAGGCACACCGAGCTTGCTCAGGTGTTCACTCATGGCCACGCCGGCCTGGCCGGCGCCAACAACAAGCGTATCAATTTCGGTTTTATCAACTGTCATGGCTGTGCACTTCTGAAAGGTGGTTTGATTCAGGTCGGTCATGGCTGCCGCCTCGATTCTGATCACTGTTGTTCTTCTGCTTCGGCTATCGGTGTCAGGGTGTTGGCCGCATTCTGTTCGGAGCCGGGAAATAGCGAAATTATGTTTTTTGTGGTTGCTGGCGAGGAAAAAGCGTCGAGCCGACCGGTCGGCTGTGCAAAGTTGCGGGAGGCCTGATCCCGGCCTATGGTCCTAGCGATGCAATGCCGGCGATTGACGCCTGATGGCACAGCGCCGGTCGATGTCCACCCAGTGCGAATAGCGCAAGGAAGTGACGACATGACTGACAACTCCCGCCCTGCCGTGCTCGAACTGATCGGCAATACACCTCTGGTACGCGTCAGCCGATTCGATACCGGCCCGTGTACGCTGTTTCTCAAACTCGAATCCCAGAATCCCGGCGGCTCGATCAAGGACCGCATCGGTCTGGCGATGATCGACACCGCCGAACGCGATGGCCGCCTGCGCCCCGGCGGCACCATCGTCGAAGCCACCGCCGGCAACACCGGCCTCGGCCTGGCCCTGGTCGGCCGCGCCAAGGGTTACCGAGTGGTGCTGGTGGTGCCGGACAAGATGTCCACCGAGAAGGTCTTGCACCTCAAGGCCATGGGCGCCGAGGTGCACATCACCCGCTCCGACGTCGGCAAGGGCCATCCCGAGTATTACCAGGACGTCGCCGCACGGCTGGCAGCGGAAATTCCCGATGCGTTCTTCGCCGACCAGTTCAACAACCCGGCCAACCCGCTGGCCCACGAATGCAGCACCGCGCCGGAGATCTGGGCACAAACCCAGCATGATGTGGACGCCATCGTCGTCGGCGTCGGTTCGGCCGGCACCCTCACCGGGCTGACCCGTTTCTTCAAACGAGTACAGCCGGACCTGGAAATGGTCCTGGCCGACCCGGTCGGTTCGGTGATGGCCGAATACAGCCGCGGTGGCACCCTCCCCACCCCCGGTTCCTGGGCGGTGGAAGGCATTGGCGAAGACTTCATCCCGTCGATTGCCGACCTGTCCAGCGTGCGCCACGCCTATTCGATCAGCGACGAAGAAAGCTTTGATCACGCCCGCCAACTGCTGCGCGCCGAAGGGATTCTCGGCGGTTCGTCGACCGGCACCTTGCTGGCGGCGGCGTTGCGTTACTGTCGCGAACAGACCCAGCCGAAACGGGTGGTCAGCTTCGTCTGCGACACCGGTACGCGTTACCTGTCGAAGGTCTACAACGACCAGTGGATGAACGATCAGGGCCTGCTGCAACGCAAGCACTACGGCGACCTGCGCGACCTGATCGCGCGGCGCTTCGAGGATGGCCGAGTGATCAGCGTCGGCCCGGATGACACGCTACTGACGGCTTTCCAGCGCATGCGCCTGGCGGATGTCTCGCAGCTGCCGGTGCTGGTGAAGGGGCAGCAACTGGTCGGCGTGATCGACGAGTCCGACATCCTGCTGGGCGTGCATGAAGATGTTGCGCACTTTCGCAGGGCCGTCTCCAGCGCCATGACCGACAAACTGCAAACCCTGTCCCCCGATGCCACGCTGGCTGAACTGGAAGCCGAGCTGGGCCGTGGACTGGTGGCGATCATCCAGGATGCCTCGGGCTTTCACGGCCTGATTACCCGAACCGACATGCTCAACCATTTGCGGAGATCCCTGCCATGAGTCAACAGGATAAAAACGCCCCGCCACAGGGCTTCGCCACCCGGGTGATCCACGCCGGGCAAGCGCCGGACCCTTCGACCGGGGCGTTGATGCCGCCGATCTATGCCAACTCCACCTACCTGCAGCAAAGCCCCGGGGTGCACAAAGGCCTGGACTACGGGCGTTCGCACAACCCGACGCGATGGGCGCTGGAACGCTGCGTGGCCGACCTCGAAGGCGGCACCCGGGGCTTGGCCTTCGCCTCGGGGCTGGCGACCATTTCCACGGTGCTCGAACTGCTCGACGCCGGCTCGCACATCGTTTCGGGCAACGACCTGTACGGCGGCACCTTCCGCCTGTTCGACAAGGTGCGCCAGCGCAGCGCCGGGCACCGCTTCAGCTTCGTCGACCTGACCGACCTGGCGGCGTTCGAGGCGTCCCTGCAAGACGACACACGCATGGTCATGGTCGAGACCCCGAGCAATCCGCTGCTGCGCCTCACCGACCTCTCCGCCATCGCCCGCACCTGCCGCGCCCGCGGCATCATCTGCGTGGCCGACAACACCTTCGCCAGCCCGTGGATCCAGCGCCCGCTGGAGCTGGGCTTCGACATCGTGCTGCACTCGACCACCAAATACCTCAACGGTCACTCCGACGTGATCGGCGGTATCGCCGTGGTCGGGCAGAACGCCGAACTGGCCGAGAGCCTGGGCTTCCTGCAAAACGCCGTCGGCGCCATCGCCGGCCCGTTCGATGCCTTCCTCACCCTGCGCGGCGTGAAGACCCTGGCGCTGCGCATGGAGCGACATTGCAGCAACGCACTGGAGCTGGCGCGGTGGCTGGAGCGCCAGCCACAAGTCTCACGGGTCTACTACCCTGGCCTGCCGTCGCACCCGCAACACGAATTGGCCCAACGGCAAATGCGCGGTTTCGGCGGGATGATCTCCCTCGACCTCAACAGTGATCTGGCCGGTACCAAACGCTTCCTTGAAAGCGTGCAGATCTTCGCCCTGGCCGAAAGCCTGGGCGGCGTGGAAAGCCTTATCGAACACCCGGCAATCATGACCCACGCCACCATCCCGCCCGATACCCGCGCGGAACTGGGGATTGGCGATGGGTTGGTGCGGTTGTCGGTGGGCGTCGAGGATGTCGAGGACTTGCGGGCCGATCTGGCGCAGGCGTTGGCAAGGATGTAAATCACCTGAATGGTGGGACACCGCAAAACCTGTGGGAGCGGGCTTGCTCGCGATGGACTCAAGAGCGCCGCGTTCAGTCAGTAAACACGCGGCATCGTTAACGACCATCGCGAGCAAGCTCGCTCCTACAGGTTTTTTTAGGCCATCACTCCTGTTGCAACGCTGGTCAAGCACGCAAGAGCCCCTATAATCGCGCCATTTTCGTCTACCCTCACGAAGCGTCGTGCAGCAATCAGCTTGTGCGGGGCGCATCGACATTTTTCCGCTATTGAACCGGAGAACTTCCATGCTCAAACGTACCCTGGCATTGGCCGTCGGCCTGACCCTATCCTTTTCCACCCTGCTGGCACAGGCCGCCGATACCCTCAAGGTCAGCGCCATTCCTGATGAAGCCCCCACCGAATTGCTGCGCAAGTTCAAGCCCCTGGGCGAGTATCTGGAGAAGCAACTGGGCATGAAGGTCGAGTTCGTGCCGGTGTCCGACTACCCGGCGGTGGTCGAGGCGCTGGCCACCGACCGTATCGACATGGCCTGGCTGGGCGGCTTCACCTTCGTGCAGGCGCGACTGAAAACTGGCAATGCCATTCCACTGGTACAGCGTGAGCAGGACGCCCAGTTCACCAGCAAATTCATCACCGCCGACCCGGCCGTCAAGTCGCTGGCCGACCTCAAGGGCAAGTCGTTCGCCTTCGGCTCGGTCTCGTCGACGTCGGGCAGTTTGATGCCGCGCTACTTCATGCTGCAGGACGGCATCAAGCCGGAAACCTACTTCAGTCGCGTCGGTTACTCGGGCGCCCACGACGCCACGGTCGCCTGGGTTCAGGCTGGCAAAGTGGACGCCGGCGTACTCAATGCCAGCGTCTGGGAAAAACTGGTCAAGGCCGGCAAGGTCGACACCGACAAGGTCAAGGTCTTCGCCACCACGCCGGCCTACTTCGATTACAACTGGACCGTGCGCGGCACCCTCGACCCGGCCCTGGCTGGCAAAATCAAGGCGGCATTCCTCGCGCTCGACCCGGCCAACCCGGAGCAAAAAGCGATTCTGGACCTGCAAGCCGCCAGCCGCTTCATCGAGACCAAGCCTGAGAACTACAAGGGCATCGAGGAAGCCGCGCGCGCTGCCGACCTGCTGAAATGACCTTGCACCTGAACCGGGTCAGCCTCACCCACGGCAACGGCGTGCGTGCGCTGCATGAGGTCGACCTGCACATCGGCGCCGGTGAGCAAGTCGCAATCATCGGCCCGTCCGGTGCCGGCAAGTCGAGCCTGCTCAACGTGCTGGCCACCGCCCTGCGCCCGGACAACGGCGCGGTCGAGGTACTCGGCGAACACGCCTGGCAGCTCGGCGCGCGTCGGCGTCAGCAGTTGCGGGCGCGCATCGGCCTGGTGCATCAGGCACCACCCCTGCCCCCCCGGCAACGGGTGGTCACGGCGGTGCTGGCCGGAAAGCTGGGGCAATGGGGTTTTGCCAAAAGCCTGTTGAGCCTGCTGCATCCGGTGGATGTTCCAGGCGCACGGGCGGCACTGCTCAAGCTGGACCTGGGTGACAAGCTGTTCGCCCAGTGCCAGCAATTGTCCGGCGGCCAACTGCAGCGCGTGGGCATTGCCCGGGTGCTGTACCAGGCGCCCGAAGTGCTGCTGGCCGATGAGCCGGTGTCGGCGATGGACCCTGTGCTAGCCGGGCACACCCTGTCAGTTCTCTGCCGCCATGCCCGGGAACACCAGGTGACGCTGGTCGCCAGCCTGCATGCGGTGGAACTGGCCCTGGCGCACTTCTCGCGCATCATCGGATTGCGTGAAGGGCAGATCCTGTTCGATCTTCCCGCCAGCGACGTCGACCACGATTTGCTCGACAAGCTCTACGCCAACGAGCAACTGCTGTCGCCGCCCGCGCCAGTGGCGCCCTTGAGCCTGCAGATTCCACGATGCTGACCCGCGATACACGAGACCCGGCCACCCTGCCCCGCCTGTTGCTCAGTTTGTTGGCGCTTGCCCTGTTGTGGCCCGGTATTCATTTCAGCGAACTGGACCTGGGCGTGCTGCTCCAGGCTGACAGCCAGAGTGAAATGGGCCGGTTTGTCTCGGCCTTCTGGCCACCGGCCCATGGCGAAGAGTTCCTCCAGTTGCTGTGGCAAGCCACGTTGCAAACCCTGGCCATCGCCACCGCCGGCATGGCCCTGGCCTTGCTATTGGCCATCCCCGCCAGCCTGCTGGCCAGCCGGGCGCTCTCGTTGTCGGCGGCTTCGCGCAGCGGTCGCCCGAGCGCCTTGGGCCGGTTGTTGCGCTGGCCGGTGCGCGGGTTGCTGATCTTCCTGCGCAGCGTGCCGGAAATCGTCTGGGCCTTGCTGTTCGTGCGCGCCGTCGGCCTTGGCCCGACGGCCGGGGTGCTGGCCATTGCCATCACCTACAGCGGCATGCTGGGCAAGGTCTACGCGGAAATTTTCGAGTCGGTCGACCAGCGCCCAGCCCACTCACTGATGCAAGCCGGCAGCAGCCGATTGGCGGCGTTCTGCTACGGCATCCTGCCCAATGTCGGGGCGGAGTTGCTGTCGTATACGGTATATCGCTGGGAATGCGCGATCCGCGCGTCGGTGGTGATGGGCTTCGTTGGCGCCGGCGGGCTGGGCCAGCAGATCGATTTGTCGTTGCGCATGTTCGCCGGTGGTGAAGTGGCGAGCATGTTGCTGACCTTTTTCGTCCTGGTGCTGTTCGCCGATCAGATCAGCCGCCTGTTGCGCTGGAGGTTCGCATGAATCGCCTTTTCAACCTGCTGCTGATCCTGTGCATTGGTACAGCGGTCGTCGCTTCGTTCAGCTACCTGGGCATCGACCTCGGCGAACTGACGGGCAGCGGTAACCTGAAGCAGATGGGCGCCTACGTGCTGCGTTTTCTCAGCCCGGACCTGAGCGCCGGCCATCTGCAAGCCATCGGCCGTGGCGCCGTGGAAACCATGGCCATGTCGGCCCTCGGCACCCTGCTCGCGGCGGTATTCGGCCTGGTGCTGGCTTTGCCAGCGGCCGGTCGTTTCGGTTGGCCACTGCAGAGTGCGTCGCGCCTCGTGCTTAACGCCCTGCGCGCCATTCCCGAACTGGTGTGGGCCGCGCTGATGGTGCTGGCAGCCGGACTCGGCCCCAACGCCGGGACCCTGGCATTGGCCATGCACACCACCGGGGTGCTGGGTCGATTGTTCGCCGAAGCGCTGGAAAACACCCCGCCGCAACCGGCCGAAGCCATCCGTCTGCAGGGCGGCAACGTCGTCTGGGCCTTCTGTTACGGCACCCTGCCCAACCTGTTTCCGCAGCTGTTGGCGTACATCCTGTATCGCTGGGAAAACAACATCCGCATGGCCAGCGTGCTGGGTTTTGTTGGTGCCGGTGGTTTGGGGCAGATGCTTTATGTCAGCCTCAGCCTGTTCCAGGAAGCCCAGGCCAGCACGGTGATCCTGGCGATGTTGGTGCTGGTGTTTGCCGTCGACGGACTGAGCAGCTGGAGTCGCCAGCGCTGGGTCAAGGCGTGATGGGGAACTGCATGGATTTGCTCACCTGATTGCATCGACCTGAGCAACCATTTGTATGGAGTTGACTGCCGCGTTTTATGGCTATGATCGGCGGAAAACGATCCATAGCTGCCGGTGGATACTGGCAGAAACCGGCCATTAGCTGTCGTTCGCAAAAGCGTCTACCGAAGACCACTAAGTGCGCTTAGCCTGATGAAGCAAGCTTTAAGCGCACTATCGTCAGCTACAGGCTGAGCCAAGGAGCATTTTCCTACCGTCCAACGCAGATATTGCTGTTGTACCGAGGCAACGCATGTGGCAGCTTGCCACATGCAGGATATGCCGCTATTTTGTGTTTGCAAGTCTACAAAATACTACATATGGTGTTTTGGCGCTTCTTCCGCACAAAAAGGACTTCTATGCAGTTGATCAATTTCCATACCGAACACCCTACAAGCCAGGATGTTTTCCCAGGTGGTAGTCACGACAAGGTGGCGAGTGCAATCCACGGCCACCTGCTGAGCGCGACACCATCCAAGGTAGTCGGCCTCGACGGTGAGTTCGGCTCGGGTAAGAGCTCGATCCTGTACATGCTGAAGGCAAAGCTGACTGCTGCTGACCCCGATTACAGAGTATGGTTTTTTGATTGCGAACAAAATTATCAGGGCTCGACGAAGAGTAATTTCATCGAGCTGTTCACCGATGAGGTTCTCAAAGAGGTACCTCACGTCAGCAAGGCAGCGCAGGCCCTGAAAGCTTCGCGGGACAGAGCGTTGGGACGCCTGTTCGAGTACACCAAGAAAACGACCAGCCGTGTTAGTGCGTGGGCTTTGGCGCTGGTCGCCAGCCTGTTTTTCGCCGCCACTTCATTTCGCGAAATCTTCGCGCTCACTCGTAGCACCCAAGAAGCACCCGCTTGGCTGATTGCAGTTCATTGTTTCTCGCTACTCAGCCCCGTGCTGATTTTGCTTGCAGCCAAGGTTTGGCATTGGCGCGTGGATGTAGGGGGGCAGCGTTGGAGTCTGCTCAGCCTCTTTAAAGGTTCCAGCGACGACCACATCAATGAAAAGATCGAGGTGGGCAAGGAGGTGACGCCACTGGATCTCAAGAGGACGTTACTTGAGCAATTGAAGGTCGTTGAGGACAAGCATTTCGTCATCATCCTGGACAACCTGGATCGTTTGCCGAAAGACAGCCTGCGATCAGTGTGGAGCGATCTTGAGATCTTCATCGCGGTGGCTGCTGAAGCTGCGAACCTGACCGTCATCGTTCCGTTCTGCTCGACGAAGGTTGCCGAATACCTGAAGGCGGACGGTGATCGTCGATACGATGCCAAGGACTTCATTGCGAAGAAATTTCCGGTCGTATTCCGGGCGCCTCCTGTCATCACGTCCGGCTGGAAAGATGGTTTTCGTCAGCTCTGGAGCCATACGTTCCCGGCTGCTGGACAAAGCCTCATCGAGCAGAGCGCCCAGTTGCTGCAGCGCCATAGTCCGATGGCTAACAACCTTGTTACTCCCCGGCTGCAGAAGAAATTTATCAACGACATTGCGACGACGGCGCTCGTGGTAGGGGATCAGATCAGTCTCCTGGCCATTGCTGCCCATCTACTCCTCTGCAAGTACGCGGAGCTTACTTTGCCAGAGATCCTGCGCACTGATGGGTTTTCTGCAGAGTATGAGAAGGAGCTCGGTACATCTCAGGCCGAGCTGGTCGGCGACACTAAAGCCATTTTGAGTTCCGTTCTTGGGAATACCATGGAGACGGGGTGGCAGATCCAGTTTCTGCAAATCCATTACCTGACGACCGGTAATATTGCGATCGCAGAACTCCTGGATACACCGCTTGGGGAGGCTTTCGCCACCCAGGATCATGACGCTTTGGCCAGGCTCACCTCGCTGTTCGGTTTCTCCGATGCTATGAAGCGGCTAATCGCGCAGCGACCGGTGCTCGCCTCGCTGCTGCCAACCATCTCCGCCGCGCACCAAGCGCAGGGTGGGGAGTGGATCAGCCAGCTGCTGGAGCTGCTCAACACAGGGCAACTGGATCTGTTCAGCGAGTCGAAGACGGGGTCTGAAGAGTTCTACGAAGCTGTTCGATATTGCAAAGGCCAGGGGCTGGATGGGAGTCTGCTGATGGGTCATGGCGATGAGCTGAAAGCCAATCTGGTGAAGATCCTCAACTCCAGCTTCGATCAGGAAGAGCTTGAACCGGCTCGGATGCTCTTGGTGGAGTATGACCTCTACCTACACGCTCAGGATCTCGAGTTCGATAAGGTCGTCCTGAAACGAGCAGAATATGTTATGCATTTGCTGCCCGATATCAAGGAGTTGCGAGTCATCAGCGCCCAGGCGCTCACCTTCGGCAACGCAGGTTTGGCAGACGCGCATTTGCAGCTAGCATCATGCCCAGATTACCCGCTTGACCTAGTGCCCTTGCCAGCTGAGAGCGTCGTGCCTGCGTTGGAATGGCTGCACGCAGAGCGTCAATTTGGCAGCGGCCTGTCCGGTGGGATCAAGGCGACTGATGTGGCGACGCTGGCAAAATTCACTGGCGCTGCCGGTGAAATAGAAAATGCAGTGTTAGGCTTGGCATTAGCCACGAATGTTGATCAGGTCATCGGTGGTGCCATCACGACGTTGCTTGCAAACAACGCCAGCCCCCTGATCAAAGCCGTGGCGGCTATCACCTATATCCGCCAGGCTGACGCCGAGGCGTTAGCCAAATTGGACGATTTGGACGGCGTTTTCGAAACTCCGGTCTTTCGATCGCTCGCGAATGCAACGCTTAACACAGCTGCCCTATTCGCGTTGCTGTCCGACGAGCAAGTCGGCAAATCGATCGCTGGATACCTTGCCCACCTTATCCAGGAGAAACGTATTGGAACGTTGCACTGTGATTGGGTGGCCGTACATTTCAGCATACTGACCCAAGCCGTTGAGACCTATGGGTTGTCGGAAGATGACGTCTTGTCCTGGCTTAGCCCATGGGATGCTTTCATCGAAAAAAATTGTCAGGATGTTTTGAAGGCGGATGCCCTATTAATCAAGCATGTACTGGGCTCGGGTGCGCTTGCCTTCCCTAAAACGCGGGATAGCGTAATCAAGCAACTGACAAGCGAAGAGCGGACTGAAGATGACTGGGTTCAGATCATCTCGACAGGTGCGAAGCAGCACCTCGCTATCGTCGAGGCGATAGTCCAAGAGGATATCCCCGTAGCGACCATTTCCGCTGTCAGCGATGCCTTGATCGAGGTTCTCAACACTATTGCCAACGGTGCGGCACCAGCCCCATGGGGGCAGCCTCAGTACGCCATGATGGACGCCCTGCTGCAGGTTCTTGATGCCCAGCAACGCGGCGTCATTGGGATTCGCCTGAGAGCGATGCTATTTGCCGAGTCCGTGGAGCCCCAGGACTTCGCTGTGCCGCTGGCGAAGTACGGTAATCTGATTCCAGATATTCAGCCGTCCAATCCGCATGAGGTACTACGGGTCGTGCTGTTCCTGGCCCACCTCAGCCGGAACCCTGGAAACGCTCCGGCCTTGGCCAAATTCTTCGATGCGAGGGCTGAGCAGATCGCTGCGTTCAAGTACTCTGCCGAGCTCAGGAAAACGATGGGGGAGGCAGTGGCCAAGTTGTCCGAGATCACTCCGGCTTTGTACAAAAGGTTTGCCCAGGCCAAAGGGTTTGTACGACTCATTCAGTCGCTGAAGAGAGGAACGCTCGATAGGGAAACTGAACGCGATGAATGACGTTGAGCACTCATAACGCTTAACAAAAAAGGGGACGGATTTATTCTCCAGGTAAAATAAATCCGTCCCCTTTTCGATCATGATCGGCAGAAAACGACTGTGGACTCTATGCGACGGTAAATTCGCCCGACTTTGGCGCGGCGTTGTCTTTGGGCTTACCCACCACGTAGTGCACCTGGATGCGCGCCGGGTCGGTCACACTCGATGCTGACATCACCGCCAACAGCTTCCAGCCGTCCTGTAACGCCATGTTCACCTCGCGGTAATTGGTCAATTCATTCACGACGTGGGCTTCATCTAACTGCATCGTTCTGCCTCCTTTGGATACTCTCAGCGTAGCAGGGTCTCGACTAGCGGCGCGGGGGTTCCTTTCTGGTTGAGCGAAGTGGGACTTTCTCACTTCGGTTCGGATCGTTACGGTTATACCAGGACAACATCTGGCCACAGCCAGTAAACTACGGGCCGGGCTGGAGGAGAGAGAGGGCGGTGTATGTACATAGGTGAACTTGCCAAGCTGTCGGGGTGCACTCCCAAAGCCATTCGTTTGTATGAGCAACTGGGCCTGCTGACCCCACAGCGCCATGGCAGTTATCGACTGTACACGGCCCATCACTTGACGCTGGTGCAGATGATCCGCAGCGCCCAGGCGGTGGGGTTCAAACTGGGGGAGATGAGTGAGTTGCTGGCAGCCAAGAAACATCAGGCACCGTTTCCCCTGGCACTGGCCAATCAGGGCATTGAGGTCAAGCGATTAGAGTTGCAAGCGCAGATCCTGGCCTTGCAGAATCGGGAGCAGCACCTGACGCAGTTGCAACAACAGATCAACCAGAAATTCGCCCCCACGTCAGCGCCTGGTGCTACACCCGGTATCAGCGCGCCAATAGGTGCGCAAACGCCTGCTTGAGGGCGTCCTGCGGCGAGCGCGGCTGGTAGCCCAACTCATTGATGGCCTTGTCGATGCAGTAAACCTGGCGCACCCCATAAAACATCCGCACCTGGCTGAGCAGCAATTCGGCTGGCTGACCGGTGTACCGTGCCCGCTGCTCTTGCAGCCAGGCGATCAGTAACAGCAAGGCTTTTGGTGCGCGGCGCGGCAGACGATAGCCGGGGCAAAGCGTATTGAGCGCCTCGATTACCTCAGACAGTGATGAAGCCCGCTGATTGGCCAGTATGTAACGCTGGCCGGGGCGGCCTTTTTCAGCAGCGCGGATCAGGCCATCGGCCACGTCGCGCACATCGACAAAGTTAAAATGAAAGTTCGGGTCCAGCACCAGTTTGCGCGCCAGCACGGCCGCAAGAAATCCCATAGTGTCGGTCAGCCGCGTGGCATGAGGGCCGATGATTGCCGAGGGCAACACTGCGACCATCGGCAGGTCATAGGCCTGAGCAGTGTCCCAGGCGGCGCGTTCAGAGAGGATTTTTGAGAGGTAGTACGGGTTTTGCCGATCGGTGTTCCAGTTGTTTTCATTTAGACGCTGGCCGTTGTGTCCCACCGCTGCCACGGAGCTGACATAGACCACGCGCCGGACCCCGGCCTCTGCGGCGGCGCGCAGTACATTACGCGTACTTTGCACGTTGACGTCGACGATCTCGGCGTGTGGATTCCTCGCCCAGTGTTTGAACACTGCCGCCACCTGGTACAGCACGTCCACCCCTTGCAGGGCCTGGCGCAGTGAGTCAGGGTCTTGCAGTTCGGCGCGTACCACCTGGCAGTCGAGCCCGTTCAGGGCTGTGCTTCGGTCCGGATCACGGACCCCCGCACGCACTTGTTGCCCTCGGGCGAGCAGCGCCCGGACCAAGGTGTTGCCCAGATGCCCATTGGCACCAGTGACCATCGATAGCGTATTCATGGATTGCCTTATCCGCTGACTGCAGAAGCTGAAATAGATAAGGCAGGGTACGGGTTGCCCTAAGGGACAGAGTCAAGCGCTGGCGTGCATAACCTCTCTTAGTGCGTCCAATAAAGCGCAAGCGGCAGGTGACAATGTAGCGTCTGCCAGTCGGGAAACACCGATCTGCTCCAGAATTAGGGGTTCGAAAGCCGGGAGGCGAATCAACTCCTTACTGTGTGCGGGGTCAGAAATAACTGATTGCGGCAATATTCCAAGAAGATCAGTCTGCTTTAATAACCAAAGTATATTAAAGAATGATGCTGTTTCTATGGTTGCATGTGGTGGACTGATGTCCTTTCGATGAAAAATATCATCGAACTGCTTCCGTAAAGTAGTTTCTATTGGAGGCAGAATCCATGCTTCGCGCGCGAGTTCTTCCAGTTTAGCCCCTGGTTGCTGAGCAAGAGGGTGGTCACGGCGCGCAACGATGATGGCGTTTTCGCTAAAAAGCGCCTCCTGAGCGACAACGACGCTTGAGCTGACATCGGAAAGTCTCCCAATCAAAAAGTCCAATTCGCCCGAGATGAGTCGAGGTATCAGTTCGCCGCTTACCCCATCGACTATTTTGATGCGGATGCTTGGTCGGCTTGCCCACAGTCGTGCGATGGCGGCAGGTACAAGATAACTTGACCCTGTTAACACGCTTCCTATGGCAACACGCCCGGCATGCCCCTTTCCAAGAGCGTCGATTGCTTGGGATACATGATCCAGCTGGGCAAGAATCATCCGGCTGCGCTGCACAAAGTCCCGACCAAGCTCTGTAGGCGTAACCCCTCTACGATTCCGAGTGTAGAGCTGAGCCCCTACAGCCTCCTCCAGATCCTGCAATAGCTTGCTCGCCGTGGGCTGTGAGAGGTTCAGCGAGCGTGCGGCGTGCAAGACACTGCCATATTCAAGCAATGCAATTGCCAAGCGGAAATGCCTGACTGTCGCCCATTTTTCCAACCGTTCCAGACTCATGTGGTATTCCGTTAGCCGATAGCATGTCTAATATATTATAGATTTACGAATACCATAACCCCTCCTAGAATGTGCCTGACGCGCTGGGTCGTTCCAACTAAACACTTGCGAAGTGTGCAAAAGTTCTTGTTCGTTTCGATGTAACGTCTCTCGGATACGGCTCCTTTTGAGTGGGGCGGCCTTTATAAAAGCAGTTGAATTTATGGCTTGTTATCAATGTGAGAGAGGTAAGTGTCGCATGAACGTCAAAAATCTAGATACGGTGAAGAACTACTTTAAATACTGTGTGGATGGCAAGAATGTTGAGCGAGTTTCAGAGTATTTCGATGTCGATGTGGTCGTGCATCGACCGGACTGCGATGCTCCGATAGGTGGCCTGGAAAACTTCAAACGAGCCTTGAGCGCAAATGTTCTCGAGCGATATAAGACAATTAAAACTACGTTCAGCAAGGAAGTTGTTACAGATGACGTTGTTGTAGTCGCGTTGACACATTGTGCAACCGGTTCGAATACATGGCACGGATTTAACGTAGAAGGCAAGAGCTTGACGTGGACGGCCCTGACGTACTTCCGGTTTAACAAAGAGGGTAAAGTGGTCGAGGAGATCGTTGAACGGAACGAACTGTTCATGGCAAAGCAACTCGGAATTATCAGTTACGAGTAACATTTAGTTAGATCCCAAGGGAGCCAAGTCCACCGTGGTGGAAGTATGTTCTCCACGGTGGTCAGAGGCTGCTTTTGGCCGATTTCTGCCTTCCTCGACCGGCTGAAATCGACCCGACATTCGGAGTAAAAAATAGATCAGTCCCCTTTCCCCTTCTGGTTTCACTGCTACCACAAAGCTCCAGCCAAGCCCCAGGCCCAGACGCGAGCGACTCGGCATGCTCACGCCATCCCCCGGCGTGAGCATGCGCCGATCACTCAGGTAAAGGCGAAGTCCGCCTCGGTGATCGCGGCCTGTGGGACGCCGGTCAAGGTGATGCTTCCCACATCCGGCTGGCCAGCGACGGTAATGAATGTCTCACCGAACTGTTCTCCAATATCGAGACTCGCGAAGGTGAAACCGCTATTGCTCAGGTCGATCAGGTCAGTGCCGTCCTCGAAGTCGAAGATGGTGTCCGCTCCCCACACCGCACCGAACTGGAACTTGTCCGCACCGAGGCTCGGCTCGAAGAAGACGTCACCGACCATGAAGTCGTCGACGCTGCTGCCCACCAATACGTCGGCGCCTACGCCGCCTTCCATGACGGCGCCGCTGGCGCCCGCGGTCAGGGTGTCGTTGCCGGCGTCACCGTCGAGGTTGGACTGGAAGCCGAAGGGGTCGTCGCCCCCGAACAGATGGTCGTCGCCATCGCCGCCACTGGCATTGGCGAATTCCTGGACGATCAGGGTGTCGTTGCCGGAACCGCCGAGCAGCTCGTCGAAGCCCAGGCCGCTATCGATGACGTCGTCACCGCTGCCGCCATCGAGGAAGTCGGCTCCTTCCAGACCGAAGATCTGGTCATTACCGCCCAGGCCGAAGATGCGATCGTCGCCATCGGTGCCGGTGAGCACGTCATTCCCCTCGGTGCCGGCGGTGATGAGGATCGTGTTACGACCGAAGTCGCCCGCCGTCAGGTTGTGCGTGCCCTGCAGGCGCAGGGTGAAGTCGAGGCTGTCGAGCACACCGTCGTCGTTTTCGTCGGCGATCAGCCAGGTATTGCCAGGGCGCAGGCTGTAGAACAGGTCGGTCACGCCGTTGCCACCGCCCACCAGTACGGCGCCCAGTTGCGGATTGACATTGACCTGGCCGCGGAAGAAGAACTCATTGTTGAGTTCCAGGGTGTCGCCGCCCACTACGCCAGCGCCCTGGAAGTCGACCAGGGTGTCGAAGGTGGCGAAGGGCGAGCTGGGGTTGAAGCCGGTGAAGAACTCGAATTCGTCGTCGCCGGTGCCACCGGTGAGACTGTCCTGGCCACCTTCACCCATGATCAGATCGTTGCCGGCGCCGCCATTGAGCATGTCGTTGCCGGGGCCGGCGAACAGTTCGTCGTTGCCGTCTTCGCCGAAGATCTGGTCATTGCCGTCGCCGCCGAAGAAGTCGTCGTTGCCCACGCCGCCATTGAGGACGTCGTTGCCGTCGTCGCCGTCGAGGGTGTCGTTGCCTTCGCCGCCATTGACGACGTCGTTGCCAGCGCCGCCGGACAGGGTGGTGTCGTTGCCGGCGCCACCGTTGATGATGTCGTTGCCCTCATTGCCGGTCAGAAGGTCGCGGTCGGCGCCACCATTGATAATGTCATTGCCGGTGCCGCCGGAGATCCGGTCGATGCCCGCGTCACCGTTCAGGGTGTCGTTGCCGTCGCCGCCATTGATGATGTCGTTGCCGCCATTGCCGTTGATCACATCGCCGCCGCCCAGGCCGAAGATGGTGTCGGGATCGTTGGTGCCATTGATCACATCGCCGCCTTCAGTGCCGCGCAGGACGAAGGCGGTGGTGCCGAAGTCGCTCCTGTCCAGGTTGTGGACGCCGTCCAGCTGCACAGCGAAGTCAGTGGCGTCGAAGATGCCGTTGTCGTTGGAGTCGGCGAACAGCAGGGTGCTGGCGGCACCGAGGGCGAAGAAGACTTCGGTGAAGCCGTTATTGCCGAAACCGAGGCTGGTTCCCACCGTGGGTACGTCGTTGCGAGCGCCCTGGAAGACCAGGCGGTTGGGGAAGCTGGAGAGCCGCAGGATGTCGCCGCCGACCTGACCTGCACCTTCGAAGTCGGTGACGCGGTCCTGGCTCAGGGAGCTGGACTCGTTACCGGTTTCCACGGTCCAGAAGTAGCTGTCGATGCCGGCACCGCCGGTGAGGATATCGGCGCCTGATCCGCCGTCGAGAGTATCGTTGTCGTTGCCTCCGAGAAGTGTGTCGTTGCCGAGGTCGCCGAAGAGGTCATCGTTGCCGTCACCGCCGTCGACATTGTCGTTGCCGCCAAGGGCAAACACGCTGTCGTTGCCGGCCAGGCCGGTTATTTGGTCGTCTTCCTCGGTGCCGAGCAGAAAGTCATCACCCAGGGTGCCAGGGATAATAGCCATGGTTCTACCCTCCGTTGATGGAGATGGTAAGCGTGAACTGCGTTACAGCGGGTTGAGGCTAATTAGACAACTCCAAGGGAACGCAAGTGCGCCACTTTGACCTGACCGTTTATCGCGAATGCAGCCGCGTGTTGATGAGCCCTGTAGCATTCGCCAACCCTCCACCGCTGCAACATGGCTAGCTCCAGAGTTCCAGGGCAGGAGGGGTTGAAAAGCGGTTATTGCCCGGTGAAGTAATGAAATATTGAGAAACACATAAGTCTTCCTTGAGTGAACTTTCACAACGTTCTCCCATACAGTACTGTCCACGCAAAAAACCCTTCCTGCGTTTCAACACAGGAAGGGTTTTTTGTTTGCGACCGATCAGTCTTTAGCCTGGCTCAACTTGGTGAACAGTTCCGTCGGTACTTTCTTGCCGTTGGAAGTGAACTGGTTAGTGCGGAACTTGTATACCTCACCCTCGGACAGGAAACCATCGCTGTTGGTGTCCATCGCCTTGAATTCCTCAGTGCCCTTGGGCGCCACCGCCAGCAGTTCCTTGAGCGACACGCGGCCGTCATCATCGGTGTCGGTGCGCGCGAAAGAAGCATCGCCGCACTTGCCTTCACCGCACTTGCCCTCGGCCTGGGTCTTTTGCGCGCCGGCTTCGCTGGCACCGCACTTGCCTTCGCCACACTTGCCTTCGCTGGTCTTTTCCGCAGAGGCCAGTTGATAGCCCTGAGGCAAGGCTTCAGCGGAAAACGCAGTGGAAGCGAAGTTGATACCGCCGACCAGTGCAACAGCGAGCAGGCCAATACGGGTTTTGTTCGACTGGATACGAGACATGTTGATACTCCGGATCATTTGCGCGGCTGGACCACTATTGGTCGTGCCACAAGGGTTGATAAACCTGGTTGCGAGCTGCGTTGTGCCTCTCGCTTTGGCAGGTCCATTTGGCCCCAGTGGTGTATCCGGGCTGTATCCGTGGGGAGCTGGTTTTGTATGGCCGTACGAAGATGTGGCGCCCTGATACACGGCGATACAACAAAAGCCTCAAGCTTCTAGAGTTCATTGACGACCTAGACCTTACAACTCAAGGAGCGTTAAGCATGAACGGCAAACGTATAGCAGCGGGATTGAGTCTTTTGTTCGCACTCAGTGGTGCGTGCCTGGCGGCGCCGGGCACCATCAGGTTTCAAGGCAGCATTGTCGAGCCGGGCTGTCAGTCACGCGTGGGTACGCACGGCACATTCGAACTTTACCAATGCCCGGCCCAGAGTCGCGCGATGGGGATTGAGGCAGACGCCATCGCGCCAACCGCCAGTGTGAGCGCCGTTGGTCAATCCAGCGTCAACGTCAAACTGCTCGCTGACAGTAGTCGGGAAGGTCGCTATTTCGATCAGCAGTATGCGTTGGTGGATGATGCAGGCTCCCCTGTCCGCTCGGGGAGCTACCTGATTACCCTCAGCATTCCCTGACAACTGAGCCGGGCTGATGTTGGCTGAGGCTTACACCGAACCTGTGGCGAGGGGGCTTGCCCCCTCGCCACAAATGTCATGACACTACAATTGCGAAGGTGAGGCTTAGTTCGGGTCCAGCAACCCGCCGCTCCAGTTGCGCGACACCCGGCTGCCGGTGAATTTCGCCACGCCCATACCCTGCGAGATAAGTCGATCGCGATAGCGCGTCACCAGGCGCCCCGCTTGTTCGGCGTACAACACCACTTCGGAAGACGGATCACCCGGGCGCCCGAGAATCCGTGCAAAGCGCTGGCCTTCCTCGACGAAATCCCCCAGCTCTTTTTCGAAGATCAGCACCCCGGGTTGCGGGGCGAGGATGGTTTCCATGTGGCCCATTTCCACGGCTTCGACGGGCCATTCTGCAGGCGCTACTGACTCATCGATGACACCGCAACCGCACAGCCAGTTGTACAGTCCTGTGGCATCCTGTTCGGCAAAACGGTCGCTGACATCGCCCTGCCCGCGCAGCTCCAGGGTCGCAGCCATGCGCCCCGCTGTGACTCCGTCGCGTATCCACGGGGCAATGATGGTTTCCTCGAAGGAGCCATCGCCGCCGTCATCCCAGATGATCGCCACGTCCATCTTCATCGCCGCCGCCAGTTCGCGGCCACGGGGCCAGAAACTGCGGTGCACGTAAAGGTACGGTAGCGCCTCGTCGTCGGTGTGCAGGTCAAGCATCACATCGGCCGGGGCGGCCAGTTGCACCAGTTTCTTTTGCCATTGCTGAACGCAGGTCGAAGGTCGCGCCATGGCCGCCGACTGGTCGAACGAGCGATTGAAGTTATGCCCGGTCGCGTCGTGATAACGACCAAGGATCCGCCCCTGGCGAAACTGCCCGATGCCCAGCGGATTGGCCTGCGGCACCACGGTGATGTTGCCTTTGAGCCGGCCCTGGGTTTCGGCGGTGTGCAGTCGTTGCATCAGCAAGTGCAGGACCAGCATCCCGGCGATTTCATCGGCGTGTACGCCGGCTTGCAGATGCACGTTTGGCCCGCTGCCGTCGCCTGCATAACGCCAGGCACCGACCCGCACGGCATCGCCATTGTTGTTGCGAACACTGAACGAAATATCCTGCGGCATTGGCTTCCCTCCCGTCATGAATGCTGAAAAACGTGGTATCGCTGCTGTAGCTGGTGATTGAACAGACGTTCAACTAAGCTCGGATTCGTGGAACCTCACCCAAGGACAACCCTGTGACAACCGATGCCCCGAAAAACCGCCGCGCCGAACCCGATGAGCGTCGCGAAATGCTGGTGGCCGCCACTCTGCGTTGCCTGGGCCGCGACGGTCACGCCGGGATTTCCGTACGGCGCATTGCCACCGAAGCCGGCGTGTCCGTGGGGTTGCTAAACCACCATTTCGGCAGCATCGAGGCACTGATCGCCGACACCTATCAGCGGCTCGCGAACGAACTGACCACCGCCCTGCTCCAGGAAATCGAGCAGGCCCAGACACCCGCGCAAAAGATCGATGCCTTCCTGGAAGGCTCGTTCTCGCCCAGGGTCATGGACCCGAAACTGCTCGGCGTGTGGGTGGTGTTCTGGAGCCTGATCCGTCACTCCGAACACGTCAGCCAGTCCCACGAAAAAAGTTACCGCGCCTACCTCGACCTGATCCGCCAGTTGCTCGACGGGCTGGCCGCCAGCGAAGGTTTCGTGATTCACGACACGCGCCTGGCCGCCATCGGCTTATCGGCGATGCTCGACGGGCTCTGGCTCGAGTGGTGCCTGAACCCCGAGACCTTCAGCGCCGCCAACGGACTCCACATCTGCCGTTGCTGGATAAAGGGGCTGCGTCACGGAGCATTCAGCACCGACGACATCCTGTGAAGAATGCCGGCCGAAGATCATCGCCAGGGTGCCACTGACGGCGATCAGCCCGGCGCCGATCATCAGCGACATGTCCATCAGCGTGCCCCAGACCAGGCTCGACAGCGCAAACGCCCAGATCAGCCCGGTGTATTCGAACGGCGCGAGCAGGGTCGCGGTGGCGCGGCGGAAACTGGCGAACAACAGGAACTGGCCGATGCCACCCACCAGGCCGGCGCCGAGCATGCCCAGCCAGGCGGGCGTCGGTGATGGCGTGTGGGTCCACGGCAGGGCAACCGCCATGCAAATCACGAACACCACGTTGGTGATCAGCATCTGCTCCAGCACTGAGGTCTGCTCATCCACCTGGCGCAGCTGGATATAGGTAAACGCCCAGCACATCGCCGCCAACAGGGTCAGGACGATCGGCAACGGATCGGTCATGTTGTCGGGGCGACAGGCAATGACCACCCCGACAAAACCGATGATCAGGCTGAACCACTGCCAACCGCTGGCGCGCTCCTTGAGGATCACCGCGGCCAGCACCGTGACCATGATCGGCGCGGAAAAATACAGGGTGGTCATCTCGGCCAGGGTCAGGTCCCTGGCCGCCGTGTAGTACAGCACCCAGGCGACGATCGACAGCAAACCGCGCACCACCAGCAAGCGCCGGCTCGGTGAACGCCAGGCCCGCTGGATCAGGCGCAGGCGCCCCGCCAGCAACACCGCGGCGACCACCACCAGGCTGCGCCAGAACAGGATGGTCACCACCGAATAATCGGCCACCAGCCATTTGATGACCGCGTCCTGCAAGGCCAGGAACGCGTAGCCCAGGGTGCACAGGCCAATGCCCTGCAGCGAGCGGTCAACCGTTGGCGAACTCATCAGGCCGACCTGCGCACGGGCGTTCCGCGCCGTTCGGCAAAGGCAAACAGCGCTTCGATCAGGAACGTCAGGCAGACGTAGACGGCGGCCACCAGCAACAAGGGTTCGTACACCTGCAGGGTCTGCGCGCGGACCACGTTGGCGGCGCCGAGCAGGTCGATCACGGCGATGGTCGAGGCCAGCGCCGTGGACTTGAGCAGCATCACGGTTTCCCCGGCCAGGGTCGGTAACAGCAGGCGCAGGGCTCGGGGCAAGCGCACTCGCAACAACGACTGGCGCGCCGTCATGCCAAAGGCCGACGCGGCTTCCATCTCACCCTTGGGCACCGCCAGCAGGCCACCGCGAATCACTTCGCCGACATAGGCCCCCATCGACACCACCAGGGCGAACACGATGTACCAGTAGCCATCACGCAGGTACGGCCAGAGAAAGCTGCCACGAATCAGCGGGAACTGGGCAAACAGGCTGCCCAGCCCGTAGTAGTAGATGTAGATCTGGATCAGCAACGGCGTGCCGCGCGTCACGCTGGTGTAGAACAGGCTGACCTTGGCGATCACCTTGTTTTTCGAAATCCGTGCCAGCGCCACCAGCACCGCCAGCAGGTAACCGAACACACTCGATACCAACAGAATGACGAGGGTGGTTTGCAGCCCCCGGCCCAACAGTGCCGCGTATTCAACTATCCACGCTGGAATCATTTCATTCACTCAGCCAAAGGCATCCAGCGACGAATACGTCGCTCAAGCCGACCCGACAGATAGTTCGACGCCAGCGTCACCGCGTAATACAACGCGGCAGCCGTGAGGTAGAACAACAGATAGTGGCGCGTCGAACCCGCGCCTTGCTTGGCGGTGTACAGCAGCTCGTTGGTGCCGACCACGCTGATCAGCGCACTGTCCTTGATCAGGTTGATCCACAGGTTGGCCATCCCGGCCATCGCATACGGCGCCATGATCGGCAGCGTGACTCGACGGAACAGCCCAAAACCACTCAGGCCGAACGCCTTGGCCGCTTCGATCTGGCCGAAGGGAATCGCCTGGATCGCCGCGCGGAAAATCTCCGAGGCATAGGCGCCCTGCACCAGCCCCAGCACCACGATGGCCGCCAGCGGGCCGCTGACATTGACCACGCCGTAGCCGAGTCGGGTCATCAGCGAATTGAGGAGCATGGAGCCGACGTAGTACAGCAGCAGAATCAGCAGCAATTCCGGAACCGCCCGGAACAACGTGGTGTAGCCGCGCATCAGCGCTGCAATCGGCTTCGGCGCGCCGAGCTTGAGACACGCCACCACCAGTCCGATAGCCAGCCCGAGGACAAAGGCCCCGGCGGAAATCTGCAGGGTCATCCAGAGCCCCTTCAACAGCGCACTGCCCCATCCCTGCTCAGTGAAATTGATCAGATCGAACATTGCCGGCATTTCAGTCTCCAGTTGGCGGTTAGAAAGCACCGCCAGACCCTGTGGGAGCGAGCTTGCTCGCGATAGCGGTGGTTCAGTCAACTTGGATGTTGACTGTCATGCCCTCATCGCGAGCAAGCTCGCTCCCACAAGGATTTGCGTTTTCCAAGGGTTCGCGTTCGACCTGGCTGTCAGAACGCAGGCTTCACGCTGGTGCCGAAGTAGCTCTGGGACAGGTCGTCGTAGTCCTTGCTCGCCAGCAGCTCCTGGATGGCCTTGTCCAGTTTGGCCTTGAGTTCGGTGTCGTCCTTGCGCAGGCCGGCACCCACGCCTTTGCCGAAGATCGGGTCATAAGGCACGGTGCCGAGGTAGGCCAGGTCCTTGGCATCCGGGGTCTTGATGAATGCGGCCATGGCAGTGCCGTCGGCCATCATCAGGTCGATGCGCCCGGCAATCAGGTCGGCGTTGGCCGAGTCCTGGGTGTCGTAGTACTTAACGTCGGCGATTTTTTCGTAGTAGGTCTTCAGGTAGCTGGCGCTCACGGTCGAGTTCTGCACGCCGATGATCTTGCCCTTGAGGTCATCCGGGTACTTCTTCACCGACGCCTCTTTCGGACCGACGACGGCAATCGCCGAATCGTAGTAGGCCTTGCTGAAGGCGATCTGTTTTTCCCGTTCTTCGGTCACCGACATCGAGGAAAAGATCACGTCGATCTTCTTCGCCAGCAACGACGGAATGATGCCGTCCCACGCCACTTCCTTGATTTCGCAATCGGCTTTCATTTCGCTGCACAGCTTGTGGATCAGATCGACTTCAAAGCCCTTCCACTCACCATTGGCCTGTTTTTCGGTGTATGGCGGATAGGGTTCGGCTGCCACCGCGAACCTGATCGGTTGCGCTTGGGCCGCGCTCATGCCGGCCAGCAATACGCAGGCCGCACCGGTCAACCAGTTTGCAAAACGTCGATTTCCCATGTTGTTTTCCCGTCTTTTTATGATGAGTTAGCGAGTCTGATGAGCGTTGACGAATTGTCGGCAACGCTCGCTGCGTGGGTGTACGAACACTTCGTCCGGCGAACCGGTTTCCTCGATCAGCCCTTGGTGCAAAAAGGCGACTTTGGAAGAGACATCGCGTGCGAAAGCCATTTCATGAGTCACCAGGATCATGGTCCGGCCTTCTTCGGCGAGGGAGCGGATCACCCGCAGCACTTCCCCGACCAGTTCCGGGTCGAGTGCCGAGGTGGGTTCATCGAACAGCATGACCTTGGGCCGCATGGCCAGGGCCCGGGCGATGGCCACCCGTTGTTGCTGTCCCCCGGAGAGAAACGCCGGGTACTCGTTGCGCTTGGCCGCCAGCCCGACGCGTTCGAGCAGGGCTTCGGCCCGTTCAGTGGCCTCCGCACGGCTTTCACGCAGGACCTGGGTCGGCGCTTCGATGAGGTTTTCCAGCACCGTGCGATGGGGCCAGAGGTTGAAGTTCTGGAACACCATGCCCAGGCTGGAACGGATGCGCACAAGCTGTTTAGCATCCGACACCAGCGGTGCGCCGGGGCGATTCTGGTTAAGGTGAATGCTTTCGCCATCGACCAGGATGCGGCCCTGGTCCGGCACTTCGAGCATGTTGATGCAGCGCAGCAAGGTACTTTTGCCCGAGCCGCTGGCACCGATCAGGGAGATCACTTCGCCCTCGCGGGCAGTCAGGGAAACCCCCTTGAGCACTTCGATATTGCCGAAGCGTTTGTGCAGGCCATCGACCTCGATCATGGTCCTGGCCGCGGCCGGTTCGACGGTCGCGGTGCTGGTCACCGTGCCGATCACCGGCCTGGGCGCTTCACCATTGAGTACCTGGACAAAGCCGCGAATGCGCTGGCAGGCCTGGGCCAGTCGCTCGTCACTCAGGGTGAACGACAGCCGTACAAACCCTTGGGCCGGCTCACCGAATGCCGCGGCATCCAGCACCGAGACACCGGCTTCGCGCAGCAGGCGCCAGGCGAATTCCAGCGAGGTCAGGCCGGTGCCGCGCACATCCACCAACACGAACATACCGGCATCGGGATTGAGCACGCTGATGCCCGGGCAATCTGCCAGGCCGGACACCACCAGATCACGGCGCCGACGATAGATCTCGCGCATGCCGTGGGTGACTTCATCGTGGGCCTGCACGGCCTTGAGCGCCGCTTCCATGACAAACCCGGGCAGGCCGTACAGCATGCTCAACACCAGGGTTTCGACATGGTTGACCAGGGCTTGATTGGCCACGACCCAGCCGATGCGCCAACCGGTCATGGCATGGGATTTGGACAGGCTGCCGATCACCACGCAGCGCTCGGCCATGCCCGGCAACGCTGCCAGGCTGAGGTGTTCACGCTCATAGGCGAGGCTCTCGTAGACCTCGTCCACCACCACCCACAGGTCATGGGCAATGGCGAGGTCGGCGATGGCTTGCAGTTCTTCACGACCCAGCACCACGCCGGTGGGGTTGTTCGGGTTGGAGAAGAAAATCGCCCGGGTGCGCGGGGTAATGGCCTTGGCCAACACGGCGGCATCGAGGCGGAAACCCGAGTCCGCCGCACAAGGCACCCGCACCAGCGTGGCGCCGGACGCCTTGAGGGTCGCTTCGTAGGTGACGTACATCGGATCGAAGGCAATCACTTCGTCGCCGGCACCGAGCAGGCACATCGAGATGGCGAACAAGGCGTTCTGCGCACCTGCCGTGAGAATCACGTTGGTCGCCTGCAGTTCGCGGTCGATCAATTGGCTGTAGCGGCCGGCAATGGCCTCGCGCAGGGCCTGGCGACCGGCGATTTCGGTGTAGTGGGTATCCCCTTCGCGCAGGGCGTGGATGGCGGCATCGGTAATGAAATCGGGAGTGGGGAAATCCGGGTCGCCGACGCTGAGGATGATCACGTCCTCGCCATTGCGCTGCGCAGCGTTGGCCGCGTAGTGGATATCCCAGGCAGCAACGCCTTGGCCACTGATCCGTTCAACAAAGGGTGAAAACCGCATGCCAGTGCCTCGTTCGAATTGAAGAAACGCAAGCCCGCAACCAGCCGGGGGAAGGTGGCCCTCAACATAGTCCAGACTGAACACTCGTTCAACAGAAAACTCGCGAGGCTTCGCGTTCAGCGCAAACAGGTCGTTTTCACGACAGTCGCGCCGTTTTTCAGCACGGCGCGATCAGGCGACGTGAAACGATTTTGCTGACTGCGCCAATCGCCAGGGCGACGAGGATCAGCCCGGCGGCGACCACGAACGTCAGCCGCATTCCCTGTGCGATGGCTTCGGGTTGCGCTTGCAAAACATCGTTGCTGGCCGAACCGAAGGCGAACACTGCGCCCATCACGCTAGCGCCGGTGATCAAGCCAAGATTGCGCGACAACCCGAGCAAACCGGACACCACGCCACGCTGCGGCGTCGCAATATTCGACATGACGGCGGTATTGTTGGCCGCCTGGAACAGCGCGTAACCGGCGGTAATGACCGCCAGTGGCACGATGTAGCCGAGCGCACCAAAGCCCGTCGGCACGGCGGGCAGGATGCAAGCGCCGGTCAACATGGCAATCAATCCGAGCATGCTGGATCGATGCGCGCCCAATCCGTCGACCCATCGACCCGCCGGAATCCCGGCCAGTGCAGCGACCAGCGGCCCCGTCGACATCACCAGGCCAACGCTCGCTGCATTCAATGCCAGTGCGCCGGTGAGATAAAACGGCCCCACCACCAGGGTGGCCATGACCACGGTCGTCACCAGCATGCTCATGACGAAACCTGCGCTCAACTGAGGATTGCGGAACATCGTCAGTCGAACCAGCGGTGACTCGGCTGTACGCTCGACGAACACAAACACGCCCGCCCCAACCATCGCCACCAGCAACAGTGCCGTGTTCAGCGGACCAAAACCGCCACGCCCGAGGGTCATCGCCAGCGCATAGGCCAGCAGTGTCAAGACCAGTACCAGGGTGCCGAGGACATCGAAACCCGCTCGATCCGCCCTTTTCCCACGGCAATCTTTCGGTAAAAAACGATGCGCGAGCCCAATCGCCAAAACACCCAACGGCACATTGACCAGAAAAATCGCCTGCCACCCCAGATTGGCAATCAAAAAACCGCCGAGGGTCGGGCCGAGCGATGTGCCAATCGCCGACATGGTGCCGAGCAGGCCCATCGCGCTGCCCATTTTTGCCTTGGGCACTGCCTCGCTCACCAGCGCCATGGTCAACGCCATCATGATGGCCGCGCCGATGCCCTGTAAGGCCCTTGCGGCTATCAGCAACCACAGACTGGCCGCCAGGGCGCACAGGAACGAGGCGACGGCGAACACCGCAATGCCGATCAGCAGCAATCGCCGACGGCCAATGATGTCGCCGAGCCGCCCGACACTGACGATCAACGCCGTGATCGCCAGCAGGTAAGCGAGCACCACCCATTGCACTTGCTGGAAGGAGGCCGAGAACGCTGCGGCCAGTGTCGGTAAACCAACGTTGGCAATGCTGGTGCCCAGGGACGACAGCAACATGGATAACGACAGGCTGGCCAAGGCGCCCCGAATCGATATGGACTTCATTTTCTCGTGACTCCGCAAATAGGTTGTCTCGAGCCTAAGCCCGCACCTAACATGGCGGAAGACGCAGCATTTGCACTTTATACGTGCATACAACGCCACACTCAAAAATGTGGGAGCGAGCCCTGTGGCGAGGGGGCTTGCCCCCGTTTGAGTGCGTAGCACTCACAAGATCTTTGGTGCATCAGAGATTTTGGGGCTGCTTCGCAACCCAACGGGGGCAAGCCCCCTCGCCACAGGGCTCGCTCCCACAGGAATTGATTCGATGCCAGATCTGAATCTGTTGATCACCCTGAACGTGTTGCTCGAAGAAGGCAGCGTGGCCCGCGCCGCGCAGCGTTTGCGCCTGAGCCCCTCAGCCATGAGCCGGGCGCTGGCGCGGTTGCGCGAAACCACGGGTGATCCGCTGCTGGTGCGGGCCGGTCGCGGACTGGTTCCCACGCCCCGGGCGCTGGAGCTGCGTGAACGCGTCGGCGCACTCGTGCAGGATGCCGAAGCCGTCCTGCGCCCCGCCGAGGCACTGAATCTCAATCAACTGGCGCGCACCTTCACCCTGCGCACCAGCGATGGCTTCGTGGAAAATTTCGGACCACCACTGATCGCCCGCCTCCACCAGGAAGCACCCGGTGTCCGCCTGAATTTCGTGCAGAAGCTGAACAAGGACAGCACCCTGCTGCGCGACGGCTCGGTGGACCTGGAAACCGGTGTGATCGGCGAATCGACCAGCCCGGAAGTGCGGACCCGGATGCTGTTTCGCGACCGGTTCATTGGCGTGGTGCGCAAGGGTCATCCACTGGCTCGAGGCGAGATGACAGCGGTTCGTTATGCCGCCGCCCGGCACATCCTGGTCTCGCGTCGGGGCCACGAAAAGGGCGTCATGGACGATGCCTTGAATGAGCTGGAACTGACGCGCGACATCGCCACCATTGTCGCTGGCTTCTCTTCGGCGATTGCTTTGGCGCGGGCTTCGGACCTGGTCGCCAGCGTACCGCAGCGGCACGTCGGCAACCTGTGCCAGGGAATGCATTGCTTTGCCCTGCCGTTCCCCACGCCACCGATCACGGTTTCGATGCAGTGGCACCCGCGCATGGACGCCGACCCGGCGCATCGCTGGCTGCGCGGTTGTGTGTGGGAAGTTTGCAGTCAATAACACCACCGGGACACTGAGTGTGGAACGCCAAGCTTGACCGCCACACCCTCCCCAGTCGAAGGCATTCAAGCGGTTTGTATCGAACTGTACTTCCTCCCGGCCACCTTACACAGCGATACAAATCCGCCAGGTTCAGGACATATGTGCAGTACATGGAAATGAAAAAGTGTGGCGCATCGGAAAGCGCAGGTTTTCCGAGCATTCCAGCGACCCACTGACAGGAAAAACCACCATGATCAATGCAATCGATACCGTGCTGTACACCGGCAAGACCCACACCACCGGCGGCCGCGACGGTCAGGCGCGCAGCACCGACGGACGTCTGGACATCAAGCTTTCGCCTCCCGGCTCTTCAGGTGCCGGCACCAATCCTGAGCAACTGCTGGCGGCGGGTTGGTCGGCTTGTTTCATCGGGGCGATGGGCAAGGCATCCGTCGCGCTGAACGTGGCCTTGCCGAACGACGTTGCGGTGGATGCCGAAATCGATCTGGGCAAGTCCGAAAACGCTTTCTTCCTTCAAGCCCGTCTGAATGTCAGCCTGCCGGGCCTGGACCCGACCATCGCACGCAAGGTGGTGGAAATGGCGCATCAGACTTGCCCGTACTCCAAAGCGACCCGCGGCAACATCGACGTCGAAATCAATCTGGTTTGACCGATGCAAAAAAGCCTAGCCTGTCGTCTTGATACCGGTCAGGCCAGGCTTTTTGAACACCGCAATTGCTGTAGGTGTAGGAGCGAGCTCGCTCGCGATGGTCTCAAGAGCGCCGCGCATAGCCAGCAAGCGCGCGTTTTCGTTAACGACCATCGCGAGCAAGCTCGCTCCTACTACTCCTTCAGGATCAGCAGCGGTTCGCCTTTCTTCACGATGTAGGTCGCCAGTTCCGAGGCCTTGCCTCCACCCACGTTCTTCGCCACATGGGCGACGCCGTCAGGGATGTACAACGAATCACCGGCCTTGAGCGTCACCGGTGCCCGACCTTCCAGTTGATACTCAAAGGTACCGCTGATCACGTGCGCCACCTCTACGCCCGGGTGAGCATGTTTGGGCGAAGTCACGCCCGGATCGAAGTCCACGAGCACCTGAAGGACTTCGCGATCGGCGGCGCCCAGGTCTTCGCGTACCAGGTCGGTGCGATGCAGGCCCTGCTGCCAGCTTTTCATCGCCGGGGCCGGCTGTGTTTCCTGGGCTTGAGAGAGACTCGCTACAGTAGCGAGCCCTGCGGCGGCCAGAGCCAGACCAAGCTTGCCGAGGGTGTGACGGGTGTGGGTACGCAACATTGTCTTTCCTCCAATTGAACCACGCCAGGCCGCGCCGAAAGTGGCGCGGTGCCGGTGGTTCCATTTGAAGGCCGCCGTGTATCGCCCGGGTGTCGGGAAACGGCGGTTTTGTATGCCCCGGTAACGGCGGGCGTTGCGGATACCTGCGGATACAAACCCGCAGCTGCGGGCACGTCGTTGGTCTTATTCCCCCGCCGCCCCGCGACTGCCCTTGAAAGCGTCGCGCCGGGCGCTGCGTTCGGCGACATAGGCGGCACTCGGCTCACTGATCAGGTCCGCGCGGCGCAAGGGCTGCCCGCAATGGGCGCACATCGGTCCGAGCCCGGCCGGCTCGCCGCAACTGCGGTGGGTATAAACCACCGCCAGGCCTTCCTCGGGCGACTTGCACCAGGTTTCACCCCAGGCCCGCAACGCCAGGACCACCGAGTAGAACGCGTCGCCTTTTTCCGTGAGGTGATATTCGTAGCGTTTTGGCCGCTCATTGTAAGCGCGGCGCTCTACGAGCCCGTCGGCCTCCATGCTCTTCAAGCGCGCCGCGACCATTTGCGGCGTAGCGCCGGTCTGCGCCTGGATGTCATCAAAGCGATGGCTACCCATGAACAACTCCCGCAACACCAGCACCGTCCAGCGGTCGCCAACGATGGCTTCGGCCCGGGAAATCGGACACAGGGTTTCAGAAACGGTTGTTTTCACCGACATGCGGTATTGCCTCTTTCCTATTTACTATGATTATCATATTAACGTAGATTCTGAGCAACTACACTTCACCATCCACGGATTGTTTTGCGGAGAACCGTCATGCCCAACGCCACCTACCCTCTTGACCGGACTGCCTATCTGCTGGTCGACCCCTACAACGACTTTCTGTCGGAGGGCGGAAAGATCTACCCCTTGATCGAGCCAATGGCCAAGCAAGTCGGCCTGCTCGACAACCTGCGCACGCTTGATCGCACCATTCGCGCGCTCAACATCCCGGTGGTCATCGTACCGCACCGCCGCTGGGAAAAAGGCGACTATGAAAACTGGGATCACCCAAGCCCCACCCAGTGCAAGGTCATGCATATGCATCACTTCGCACGGGGTGAATGGGGCGGCGAATGGCACCCCGACTTCGCGCCGAAGGACGGTGACATCGTCGTGCAGGAACATTGGGGCTCCAGCGGTTTTGCCAATACAGACCTCGATTTTCGCCTCAAACAAAAGGGTATCACCCACGTGATCATCGTCGGCCTGCTGGCCAATACCTGCATCGAGGCAACCGCCCGTTACGCTCAGGAACTCGGCTATCACGTCACCCTGGTGCGGGATGCGACCGCGGCCTTCATGCCGGAGATGATGCATTCGGCCCATGAGCTGAACGGTCCGACCTTCGCTCACGCCATCCTGACCACCGATGAACTGGTTGCCGCGCTTGCACAGGCAGGTGAATGATGCTGTTGACCGGCACCTTGAGGTCTCGCTCCCACCCATCACGCTTGGCGCGCTTATTGATTGCACCGTGGGTGATGCCCTGGGCAGATGCGATCTCACGGGTGGAAAGCAATCCGGCCCGGGAGGCACGTTCAATTGCCTCCCAGTCGGGTTGCTTGGTTGTCATGGGAATCCTTCAGATTCCTACCAGAAGAGAGTGCGTTGTCGTGCCCAGGCGAACTTCCAGGCGGCAGCTAATATAAAACTGCCCATCACAAAAGGAAGGTAGTCATGAGATACAACCTGTTCGAGAATCAGAGAAACGAGATCATCCTGCTCGCGCGCATCCTTCTGATGATCCTTTTCATCATTTCCGGCTGGAGCAAACTGACCAACTTTGACGGTACCGCTACTTACATGAGCTCTCTCGGCGTGCCCATGCCCATGGTCGCTGCGGGGATTGCGGTCGTCATGGAGTTCTTTGTCGCTATAGCGATAGTCGTGGGTTTCTACACCCGCCCACTCGCATTTCTCTTCGTCTTGTTCGTACTCGGTACTGCTCTAATCGGACATCACTTTTGGACTATGGTTGACCCAGAGCGCGCAGCCAACATGACCCAATATTTCAAGAACCTCAGTATCATGGGCGGCTTGCTGCTGCTGGGCATTACTGGTCCTGGCAAGTATTCGATTGATGGCAGATAGCTTCGCGAACATCACTCGAGCCTTCCCGGTATCCGCGACACAATTTGCTAATTCGCGAAACGTGTCGCGAATTAGCTCTCGTCTGCCTTTCGCTCAGCCCAGCGCTTGCCAAGCTGACGAGCCTGCTCTACGCCGAGCACGCCGATGAAGCCAGCCGTTGCGAATGACCAGGCAATGCTGAAGCCGAACTCATTCACCGTCAGGCATGAGAGGCCGACCCTCTTAGCTTTCACCATCATGCACAGTGACCCTAACTCCCGTAGCGACAATCTCGTACTCAGTTTCGGAAATTTTATTCACGGCACCACCAAATTGCATTTCGAAATGCTTCAGACCTTCATGTCGAACCATGCCGTTTGGCGAGCGCTCAATGGTCTCGTCCTGATAGATGTTAATCACGTACTCCAGGTTATCTGTGCCAACCCCAACTATTTTTCCAACATATTTATCTGCCATGTCCGAACTCCTTGCGTGAAATCTCAAAGTAGCTGGTGCAGGCAGATGAATCCACAGCATTGAACAGTTCACTTCACCATGATGTTGGTCTGCACCTGAGCGTGCAGGCGAGTGACGTTGGTCATGCCCTCTCCAATGTCGCGACATGAATTTCTGTTGTGCGGTAACCGTTCCGGCAACAAACCTTCCTGATGCCATCGCTTGGGGTCAAGCTGAGCGCGAACAAATTCCTTACATGTTTTTACATCTTCGAACCCGGCGTACAACGGCAACTTACATCGCCTTCCAATAATCGGCACCGGAATAATAAAAAGACCGATTACATGGAGAGTTTCAGATGCCCTTTACCCGTACTGTTCTAGCGTTGTCCCTCGGCCTGGTTTTTTTACAGAGCAATGCCCAGGCGGCGGCGCCGCTGTCGCTCGCTAACGGCAACTCCGAGCTGACTGCGCAAATCAGTAATGCCTGGATAGAAATCAATAAGACCGCGTTAGAGCACAATATCCGTACCCTGCAAGCCGAGCTCGCCGGCAAGTCGAAACTCTGTGCGGTACTGAAAGCCGACGCTTATGGTCATGGTATCGGGTTGGTGATGCCTTCAGTGATCGCGCTGGGTGTACCGTGTGTGGCGGTCGCCAGTAACGAAGAGGCGCGAGTGGTTCGCGAAAGCGGCTTTAAAGGCCAGTTAATCCGTGTTCGCACCGCCTCCCTGGGGGAGCTGGAAAATGCTCTGCAGTACAACATCGAGGAACTGGTTGGCAACCTCGATTTCGCCCGCCAGGCGGCCGATCTTGCACATAAACACGGTCGCAAACTGCAGGTGCACATCGGTCTCAACTCAAGCGGCATGAGCCGTAACGGCGTGGAAATGGCTACCGAGCAGGGTAAACAAGACGCGCTGGCGATCACCAAACTGCCAAATGTCGAAGTGGTTGCGATCATGACCCACTTCGCCGTGGAGGATAAGGACGACGTACGCAAGGGCCTGGCAACCTTCAACGAACAAGCGGCCTGGCTGATGGACGTGGCCCAGCTCGATCGCAAGAAAATCACCCTGCACGCGGCCAACTCCTTCGCCACCCTGGAAGTACCCGAATCGCGCCTGGACATGGTGCGCACGGGCGGCGCGTTGTTTGGCGATACCGTCATCTCGCGCACTGAGTATCGGCGCGTGATGCAGTTCAAGTCGCATGTGGCCTCGGTCAATAGCTATCCCGCTGGAAACACCGTGGGTTACGACCGTACATTCACCCTGTCACGTGATTCGAAACTGGCCAACATCACGGTCGGTTACTCCGATGGTTATCGCCGCGTGTTCACCAATAAAGGCGTGGTGTTGATCAATGGTCATCGCGTGCCGGTGGTGGGCAAGGTTTCGATGAACACCGTGATGGTCGATGTCACGGATGCACCCGACGTCAAGGCGGGTGATGAAGTAGTGCTGTTTGGCAAACAAGGCGCAAGCGAAGTCAGCCAGGCTGAAGTCGAAGAGATCAACGGTGCGCTACTGGCCGACCTCTATACCGTCTGGGGCAGCGCAAACCCGAAAATACTGGTCGAGAAGTAATCCCGCCATTATCGTAAATCACAGGGCGCGATCATTCGGGCACAGCTTTGCCGAGCGCTGACAAGCTCCAATGTAGGAAAGGGACTGACAGGAGAGAGCTCGCTTTCTCTTGTCGGAAGGTGACCATCATGCCTTGGCCAGACGCTTGCGATTCGCGAAACGTGTCGCGACTTACTTGGCTCGCCGATCGATCCCACCGGGCGTCTTGTCACAACGCAAGTCGTATTGGTTTGAAGCTGTGTGGATTGCAGGGTGCATTCGAGCAGATGAACGGGCAACAAAAAACCCGGCACGGTGGCCGGGTTTTTGTGTTGAGTGTGTGTATCGATCATAGCTTGCAGGAACCACATTAAAACTACCCATGCCAGCCCACCAAACATCAACAACCAGCGTTATGACAACATCCCCTCTAGACAGTGCGGTTTAAGTCGAATCGGTCCAGGTTCATCACTTTGGTCCACGCAGCGACGAAGTCCTTGACGAACTTCTGCTGCGCATCGGCGCAGGCATAGACTTCAGCCAACGCACGCAACTGCGCATTGGAACCAAAGACCAGGTCAACCCGCGTCCCCGTCCACTTCACTGCACCGGTTTTGCGATCACGCCCTTCATACTCTTGCTGGGCATCCGACACGGGCTTCCACTCCACGCCCATATCCAGCAGGTTGGTGAAGAAGTCGTTGGTCAAGGCTTCCGGACGCGTGGTGAACACACCGTGTTTGCTCTGGCCGACATTGATGTCCAACCCGCGCAGGCCACCCAGCAATACCGTCATTTCCGGCGCACTGAGCGTCAGCAGTTGTGCCTTGTCGATCAGCAATTTTTCGGCCGGTACACGGTACTGTTGCTTCAGGTAATTACGGAAGCCGTCGGCAATCGGTTCAAGGAATCCGAAGGACTCGACATCGGTCTGTTCCTGGCTGGCGTCCATGCGTCCCGGGCTGAACGGCACCGTCACACTGTGGCCGGCGTTTTTCGCAGCCTGTTCGACACCCGCGCCACCGGCGAGCACGATCAGGTCGGCCAGGGAGATTTTCTTGCCATCGGTTTGCGCGCTATTGAACTCGTTCTGGATGCCTTCGAGTTTGGCCAGCACATTGGCCAGTTGCTCTGGCTGGTTGGCCTCCCAGGACTTTTGCGGTGCCAGGCGCAGACGCCCGCCGTTGGCACCGCCGCGCTTGTCGGAGCCACGGAAGCTGGAAGCCGCCGCCCAAGCTGTAGATACAAGCTGCGAGACCGACAGGCCGGACGCCAGCACCTTGCTTTTCAGGCCCGCCACGTCACTGTCATTGACCAGCGGATGATCGACGGCAGGGATCGGGTCTTGCCACAGCAGTTCTTCGTTCGGCATTTCCGGGCCGAAGTAGCGTGAGAGCGGCCCCATGTCACGGTGAATCAGCTTGTACCAGGCACGGGCGAAGGCGTCGGCCAACTGGTCTGGATTAGCCAGGAAGCGCCGCGAAATCGGTTCATAGATCGGGTCGAAGCGTAGCGACAGGTCCGTGGTCAGCATGGTCGGATCGCGCCGTTTGGACGGATCGTGTGCATCCGGAATGGTGCCGGCACCCGCGCCGTTTTTCGGCTTCCACTGGTTTGCCCCCGCCGGGCTCTTGGTCAGTTCCCATTCGTAACCGAACAGGTTCTCCAGGTAGTTGTTGCTCCACTGGGTTGGCGTGGTGGTCCAGGTGACTTCCAGGCCGCTGGAGATGGTGTCGCCACCTTTACCGGTACCGAACGTGCTCTTCCAGCCCAGGCCCTGCAGCTCGAGGCCGGCGGCTTCGGGCTCAGGTCCGACATGATCGACGGGACCTGCACCGTGGGTTTTGCCGAAGGCGTGACCGCCCGCGATCAGCGCGACGGTTTCCTCATCGTTCATTGCCATGCGCGCAAAGGTTTCACGGATATCTATCCCGGCGGAAACCGGATCGGAGTTGCCTTCAGGGCCCTCCGGGTTTACGTAGATCAGGCCCATCTGCACGGCTGCGAGGGGGGTTTCCAGAGTGCGCTCTACGGGATTTTGCCCGGCATCCTTGCCATAACGCACGTCGCCACCCAACCACTTGCCTTCAGCCCCCCAGTAGACGTCTTCGTCCGGTTCCCAGACATCGGGGCGGCCAGCGGAAAAACCAAAGGTCTTGAAGCCCATGGATTCCAGTGCGACGTTGCCGGCGAGGACGATCAGGTCGGCCCAGGAGATTTTGTTGCCATACTTTTGCTTGATCGGCCAGAGCAGCCGACGGGCCTTGTCGAGGCTGACGTTGTCCGGCCAGCTGTTGAGCGGCGCAAAACGTTGCTGGCCGGAACCGGCACCACCCCGACCGTCACCGGTGCGATAGGTGCCTGCGGCGTGCCAGGACATGCGGATAAAGAAAGGCCCATAGTGACCGAAGTCCGCCGGCCACCAATCCTGGGAATCGGTCATCAGCGCAGTCAGGTCGTTTTTCAGCGCCTGGAAGTCCAGGCTCTTGAAGGCTTCGGCGTAGTTGAAGTCGCCTCCCAGCGGGTCAGACTTGGGCGAGTGTTGACTCAAGATCTTCAGGTTCAGTTGGTTCGGCCACCAATCGCGGTTCGTCGTGCCACCGCCAGCGGCGTGATTGAACGGGCATTTCGATTCAGTTGACATGGCATCTCCTCTTGATTTTGTTTTCAGCTAACCACCTTTGAGCGTGGCTCCGGATCACCGATTGATGAAATAGCTTTTCGGTATGGGATCCATAGCCTTGAGGCTATGACAGCCCCGCGATCAGTCGCTCCAGACCCTCCATTAAAGTCCCGGTCGGGGAAACTGTCGCTTCATCTTTGGAGATAGCTGATAAACAGTTCAAATCAGTAACGAGTTGCACAGTGGATGAGCAGCATTGGCTGCAAGGACGTTGTCATCAGGGCATTCCTGTATTCAATAAAAAACCGGCCTTTCAGCCGGTTTTTTATGTCACTCAACAGCACTTCGGTCCGGCTTTACTGCCGTAACGGGCCTCCTGGCGCTCGCGGAAGAACGCCTCGTAGTCCATCACCGGTTTGTCCGGGTGCTTGGTCTGCATATGCTCGACGTAGTTGTCGTAGTCGGGCATGCCGACCATCAGGCGCGCGGCCTGACCGAGGTATTTACCGAGGCGACTCAGGTCATTGAACATGATCAGGCATCCGGCAGCGCTTGATATGGCGCTTCTTTATCCGTGCGTTCCTTGGTGCCCCAGGCAGCGATGCCGACCTTGAGCGCAAAGAACAGGATGCTGAACACCACGAACAGGAACAGCGCAGTCAGGGTCGCGTTGGTGTAGGCGTTGAAGATCACATGCTGCATCTGGTCGATGCTCTTGGCCGGGGCCAGCACCTGACCATTGGCCAGCGCATCGCTGTACTTCTTCGCCAGGGCCAGGAAGCCGATCGCCGGGTTGGCGTCGAACAGCTTGATGAAGCCCGCTGTCGTGGTGCAGATCAGCAGCCATACGGCCGGCAGCAAGGTCACCCACACATAACGCTGGCGCTTCATCTTGATCAGCACCACGGTGCCGAGCATCAGCGCGATACCGGCCAGCATCTGGTTGGAGATACCGAACAGCGGCCACAGGGTGTTGATGCCACCCAGTGGATCGATCACGCCCTGGTACAGCAGATAACCCCACATGGCCACGCAACCGGCGGTGGCCACCAGGTTGGCGGTCCAGGATTCGGTGCGTTTGAGCGCCGGCACGAAAGAGCCGAGCAAGTCCTGGAGCATGAAGCGACCGGCACGGGTACCGGCATCCACTGCGGTGAGGATGAACAGCGCTTCGAACAGGATCGCGAAGTGGTACCAGAACGCCATAGTGTTTTCACCCGGCAGAACACTGTGCAGGATCTGCGCGATACCGACCGCCAGGGTCGGCGCACCACCGGCACGGGCCAGGATGGTGGTTTCACCGATGTCATGGGCTACGGCTTGCAAGGCTTCCGGGGTAATGGCGAAGCCCCAGCTGCTGACGGTTTGCGCAACGGTCACCGCATCGGCACCGACTACAGCGGCCGGGCTGTTCATGGCGAAGTACACACCCGGATCGATCACCGACGCGGCAACCATGGCCATGATGGCGACGAACGACTCCATCAGCATGCCGCCGTAACCGATGTAGCGGGCATGCCCCTCACTGGCAAGCAGCTTGGGCGTGGTGCCGGAAGCAATCAGCGAGTGGAAACCGGAGACCGCGCCACAGGCGATGGTGATGAACAGGAACGGGAACAGACCGCCCTTCCAAACCGGACCGGTGCCGTCGACGAACTGGGTCAGGGCCGGCATTCTCAGCTCGGGCATGGTCACCAGGATGCCAATCGCCAGGGCGACGATGGTGCCGATTTTCAGGAACGTCGAGAGGTAGTCACGGGGTGCCAGGATCAGCCACACCGGCAATACCGCCGCCACAAAACCGTAACCGATCAGCATCCAGGTGATCTGGATACCGGTAAAGGTAAAGGCTTTGGCCCACACCGGATCCGCGGCAATCTGCCCGCCGAGCCAGATCGAGCCCAGCAGCAACAGCACGCCGATCACCGAGATTTCACCGATGCGGCCCGGGCGGATGTAGCGCATGTAGATGCCCATGAACATCGCGATCGGGATGGTCGCCATTACCGTGAAAATGCCCCAAGGGCTTTCGGCCAGGGCCTTCACCACGATCAGCGCCAGCACCGCGAGGATGATGACCATGATCAGGAAGCAGCCGAACAGCGCGATGGTGCCGGGGATGCGGCCCATTTCCTCACGGACCATGTCGCCCAGGGAACGACCGTTGCGGCGGGTGGACATGAACAGGACCATGAAGTCCTGCACCGCACCGGCCAGCACCACGCCGGCGATCAGCCACAGCGTGCCGGGCAGGTAGCCCATCTGCGCCGCCAACACCGGGCCGACCAGCGGACCTGCACCGGCAATGGCCGCGAAGTGGTGACCGAACAGGACATGTTTGTTGGTCGGCACGTAGTCCAGACCATCGTTATTGAGCACAGCCGGAGTGGCTCGATTGGGGTCGAGTTGCATCACTTTGTTGGCGATGAACAGGCTGTAGTAGCGGTAGGCAACGAGGTAGATGGCGACGGCTGCGACTACGATCCACAGGGCGTTGATCGCTTCGCCGCGGCGCAGGGCCACGACACTCAGCGCAATCGCTCCCAGGACAGCCACGGCAAACCAGGCGAGGTGTTTAGCCAGACGGGGCATAGCGTGTCTCCTGCCGACAGCCAGTGACTGCGGCGGTAATTTTTATAATTGTGTCCGCAGTGCGGAGCTGGCCCAATATCTGCGCATGTCGTCCACAAATAAATCCGCGTTACTACGTACGTGGCGTCTACGTAGTTCTACGTAGATGACGCCGATCTCATGTGGGTTCACCACCGGACCCGGGGGACATCCCCGATCAAATGTGGGAGCGAGCTTGCTCGCGATAGCGGGCTGTCAGACACATCAATGTTGAATGTGCCGCCCTCATCGCGAGCAAGCTCGCTCCCACAGGTTCTGTATTTCAACTGAATGGCATCCCGGCCGCCGGTCATTCCGTCCAGCAACGCTACTGGCCGAACACCTCTTTGGCATATGATCCCGAGCCTTCGCGCGGGCAGGAGTCAACATGCAGCTCAAACACAAGATCGTCGCCCTCGGGATTCTGCCGCTGGTGCTGGCCATTGCCGTCATCTGCGCGCTGGTGATTTCCCTCAATCGCCAATTGGGCGATCAGCAGGCACAACTGATCGAAGACAGCATTCTGGCGAGCAAGCGCGCGGAGCTGAAAAACTACGTGGAAATGGCCCAGAGCCTGATCGCGCCCCTGTACGACGACGGCCACGGCGATGCCCGTGCCCAACAACAAGTGCTGGAAGAACTGCGCAAGCTCAGCTTTGGCATCAACGGCTACTTCTTCGTCTACGACCACGAAGGCCGCAGCCTGATGCATGCGCGCCAGTCGGAACTGGTAGGCCAATACTTGTGGGACATGAAAGATCCCCACGGCCTGCCGGTGATCCAGGCGCTGCTCAAAAGCGCGCAATCGGGCGAAGGTTTTCAACGCTATGCCTGGAACAAACCCTCCTCCGGCCAGGTGACCGACAAGCTCGCCTACGTGGTGATGCTCGATCGCTGGGGCTGGATGCTCGGTACCGGCATCTACCTCGAGGATGTCGAACGCGCCACTCAGCAGGCCCGTGCCGAAGTGGCCATGGGCATCCGCAAGACCATGATGGCGATTGCCGTGGTCGCCCTCGTCGCGGTGCTGTTCGTATTCGCCACCGGCATGACCCTCAACGTCAGCGAACATCGGCTGGCGGACAAGAAACTGCAGCGCCTGACCCAGCGCATCGTCAGCCTGCAGGAAGAGGAACGATCACGGGTGTCCCGCGAGTTGCACGACGGCATCAGCCAGGTGCTGGTCTCGATCAAGTTCCAATTCGAACTGGCCAGCCATCTGCTGGAACGCGGACAGGCCCACGACAAGGGCTTGAGCACGCTGAAAGACGCCACCGAGCGCCTGGGCGATGCCATCGGCGAAGTCCGCAGCCTCTCCCACGACCTGCGCTCATCCCTGCTCGACACCCTCGGCCTGCCGGCGGCCATCGGCCAATTGGCTGCCGAATTCGAGCAGCGCAGCGGGCTGACCGTGACCTATGACGAAAATGAATTCGACTGTCAATTGGTCGACGGCGCGGCTGTTTCGCTGTTCCGAATCGTCCAGGAAGGCCTGACCAATATTGAACGCCACGCCCAGGCGAAGAACGTGTCCATTACACTGCGCGGCTGCGACGACTCCGTGCGGCTGACGGTGGTCGACGACGGTATCGGTTTCAACGTCGCCCAGGTCGAACGTCGTCAGGCCGGCATTGGCCTGCGTAATATCCGCGAACGCGTCGAACATTTTGGCGGGCGCTTCGAATTGATCTCGATGCCGGGCAGAAGTGAGCTGGACGTACTGTTGCCAATGAAACCAGACGCATAACGCTGACCCGACCCAAAACTACAAGAGTGAATAGCTGCGATGAACCTGCCCTCCCCGATCCGCGTCGCCCTGGTCGACGATCACTCCCTGGTCCGCGACGGAATCAAGGCGCTGCTGGCCGTGATGTCGCCCCTGGAAATGGTCGGCGAAGCGGAAAACGGCGCCGCGGCCATCGAGATGGTTGGACGTTGCCAGCCGGACCTGCTGCTGGTCGACATCAGCCTGCCGGACATGAACGGCCTGGAACTGACCCGCGTGCTGCGCAGCCAGTACCCGTCGCTCAAGGTGCTGGTGCTGAGCATGTACGACAATTACGAATACGTCAGTGAATCGGTGCGCTCCGGTGCCAGCGGCTACGTGCTGAAGAACGCCCCGTCACGGGAAATCATCGCCGCCATCGAGGCCATCACCAGCGGGGGAACCTTCTACAGCGCGGAAATCGCCCAGCGGCTGATCGCCGACAGGAACACCGACAACGAACTGACCCCTAGGGAAAGCCAGGTGCTGTCGAAGATGGCGCAGGGGTTGAACAACAAGGAAATGGCCCGGGAACTGGACATCAGCGTGCGCACGGTGGAGACACACCGCTTGAGCATCCGGCGCAAGCTCAACATCGACAAGCCGGCGGCGCTGGTCAAGTACGCCATCGATCACGGGCTTATTTCCCGCTAGTACCGCTCCCACAAGGGGCATCGAATCCACCATTGACTGCGTCGATAGTCACCATTGATTCAATGAAGTTCTCTTAAAAAATCCACGGCGTAACATCTGCTCCATACCAACCCATCAGCACCCCGGAGCACACCATCATGAAACGCCAAACCCTTCTCGGCATCGCTTTCTCGGTTTTCGCAGTTAACGCTTTCGCCGCTACCGCCGCTCAACCTGTGGTCGCTGAAGGCGGCTCGGATCGTCTGATTGAAAGCCGTGTGGCCGAGGGTGGTTCCGATCGCCTGATCGAGAATCGAGTCGCCGAAGGTGGTTCGGATCGCCTGCTGGAAAAACGTGTTGCCGAAGGCGGCTCCGACAAGCTCCTGCAAAACCGCGTCGCTGAAGGCGGTTCCGACAAGCTCCTGCAAAACCGCGTAGCCGAAGGCGGTTCCGACAAACTGCTGCAAAACCGTGTAGCCGAAGGCGGTTCGGATCGTCTGATCGAAAGCCGCGCTGTCTGAATGCAGTGCTTTACCGCAGGACTCGACGAAAAACCCGGTCTCATCAGCCGGGTTTTTTTACGTCTTTTATAAGTCCTTCCCGACACGCATAGCGCCTCGCCCGCCCCCCCTTTTATCGCCATCCAGCCAGAAACTCCGTTCGGGGGACTTGTGCTTCCGGTATTATGGTATACCATCAGACGCACAGACACCCAAACCTCTACGGAGCAGCTCATGAGTTTCGAAATCCGCAAGATCGTCAGCTATGTCGAAGAAACCTTTATTGAAGGCGGCAAAGCCACCGATAAGCCCGTGACCATGGTCGGTCTGGCCGTGGTGATGAAGAACCCCTGGCTGGGCAACGGTTTCGTCGAAGACCTGAAACCACAGATCCGCGCCAACTGCTCCGACCTCGGCGCACTGATGGTCGAGCGTCTGGTGGGCATCATTGGCGGCGCCGAGAAAATCGAGGCGTACGGCAAGGCTGCGGTGGTCGGCGCCGACGGCGAAATCGAGCACGCTTCGGCGGTGATCCACACCCTGCGCTTCGGCAACCATTACCGCGAGGCGGTCAAGGCCAAGAGCTACCTGAGCTTCACCAACAAGCGCGGCGGCCCGGGCACCTCGATCCAGATCCCGATGATGCACAAGGACGACGAAGGCCTGCGCTCGCACTACATCACCCTGGAAATGCAGATCGAAGACGCGCCGCGTGCCGACGAAATCGTCGTGGTCCTGGGTTGCGCCGACGGCGGCCGCCTGCACCCGCGCATCGGCAACCGCTACATCGACCTGGAAGAACTGGCCGCCGAAAAAGCCCAGTAACCGGCCAGCAGAACGACAACAAGAAGGCATTGCAGGAGCGCTCCATGATTCGGCTCACCGCTGAACTCACCCCGGCTGGCACCAGTTACCTGGCGACCGGCCAAGGCCAGCCCGTGGTCTTGATCCACGGCGTGGGCCTGAACAAAGAAATGTGGGGCGGCCAGATCGTTGGCCTGGCCACGAAGTACCGCGTCATCGCCTACGACATGCTCGGCCATGGCGCCAGCCCGCGACCGGAGAACGGTACGCAACTGCTCGGCTATGCCGACCAGTTGCTGGAGCTGCTCGACCACCTGCAATTGCCCAAGGCAACGGTGATCGGTTTTTCCATGGGCGGGCTGGTGGCGCGGGCCTTTGCCCTGCACTACCCGCAACGCCTGGAAGGCCTGGTGGTGCTCAACAGCGTGTTCAACCGCAGTGCCGAACAGCGTGCCGGGGTCATCGCCCGCACCAGCCAGGCTGCCGAACACGGGCCGGACGCCAATGCCGAAGCCGCACTGTCGCGCTGGTTCAGCCGTGAATACCAGGCCGCGAACCCGGCGCAGATCGCCGCGATTCGCCAGACCCTGGCCGGCAATGACCCTCAGGGCTACCTGACCACTTATGAACTGTTCGCCACCCAGGACATGTACCGCGCCGACGACCTGGCCAGCATCCAGGTGCCGACGCTGATCGCCACCGGCGAACTGGACCCCGGCTCAACCCCGGAAATGGCCCGGCAACTGGCCGAACGCATTCCCGGCGCGACCGTTGCCGTACTCGCCGAGCAACGGCATATGATGCCGGTAGAGTCGCCGCGCCTGGTCAACCAGCTGTTGCTGGAGTTTCTGCAGACCGCGCACTCCAAACAAAACCAGATCAAGGGGATCGTTGCATGACACTCGCACGCTTCCAGATGTGCATCGGCGGTGAATGGGTCGATGCCCTGTCCGGCAAGACCTTCGAAAGCCTCAACCCGGCGCTGGCCGAACCCTGGGCTGAACTGCCCGATGCCGACGAAGCCGATGTCGAGCGTGCCGTGCAGGCTGCGCAGACGGCTTTCGACAGCCCGGCATGGCGCGGTTTGACGGCTACCGCTCGCGGCAAATTGCTGCGACGCCTGGGCGACCTGATCGCCGAGAACAAAGAACAACTGGCGCAGCTCGAAAGCCGCGACAACGGCAAGCTGATCCGCGAAACCCGTGGCCAGGTCGGCTATTTGCCGGAGTTCTTCCACTACACCGCAGGCCTGGCGGACAAGCTCGAAGGCGGCACCCTGCCGCTGGACAAGCCGGATCTGTTTGCCTACACCGTGCACGAAGCCATGGGTGTGGTTGCCGCGATCATTCCGTGGAACAGCCCGCTGTACCTGACCGCGATTAAACTCGCCCCAGCCCTCGCCGCAGGCAATACCATCGTGATCAAGCCGTCGGAACACGCCTCGGCAACGATTCTTGAACTGGCGCGCCTGGCACTGGAAGCCGGGATTCCGCCGGGGGTGGTCAACGTCGTCACCGGTTACGGCCCGAGCACCGGCGCCGCCCTCACCCGCCATCCGCTGATCCGCAAGATCGCCTTCACCGGCGGCGCGGCGACGGCTCGGCATGTGGTGCGCAGCAGTGCCGAGAACTTCGCCAAGCTGTCGCTGGAACTGGGGGGCAAATCGCCGAACATCATCTTCGCCGACGCCGACCTCGACAGCGCGATCAACGGCGCCATCGCCGGGATCTATGCCGCCTCCGGGCAAAGCTGCGTCTCCGGTTCGCGCTTGCTGGTGCAGGACGAAATCTACGATGAGTTCGTCGGTCGTCTGGTGGAACGCGCCAAGCGCATCCGCATTGGCAACCCGCAGGACGACAGCAGCGAAATGGGCCCGATGGCCACCGCGCAGCAACTGGCCGTGGTCGAAGGTCTGGTGGCCGATGCCATCGCCGAAGGCGCGCGCCTGCGCCTGGGCGGCAAGCGTCCAGAGAATCTGGGTGACGGCTGGTTCTACGAACCGACGCTGTTCGAGTGCGACCGCAATTCGATGAAGATCATGCAGGAAGAAGTCTTTGGTCCGGTGGCTTCGGTCATCCGTTTCAAGGACGAAGCCCAAGCGCTGGCGATTGCCAACGACTCGCAGTTCGGCCTCGCCGCCGGCATCTGGACCCGCGACCTGGGCCGCGCCCATCGCCTGGCCCGGGACGTGCGTTCGGGGATCATCTGGGTCAACACCTACCGCGCGGTCTCGGCCATGGCTCCGATCGGCGGCTTCAAGAACAGCGGCTATGGACGCGAAAGCGGCATCGATTCGGTGCTGGCCTACACCGAGCTGAAAACGGTGTGGATCAACCTGTCCCAGGCACCGATGCCTGATCCCTTCGTGATGCGCTAGGAGTCCTGGAAAATGATCGAACCCGGCATTTACAAAGACGTGATGAGTTCGTTCCCGTCCGGGGTCACGGTGGTCACCACCCTGGACCCGGACGGCGGCATCGTCGGCATCACCGCCAGCGCCTTCAGTGCGCTGTCGATCGACCCGGCACTGGTGCTGTTCTGCCCCAACTACGGCTCCGACACCTACCCGGTGCTGCGCGACAGCAAGCAGTTCGCGATTCACCTGCTGTCCGCCGACCAGACCGCCGAGGCCTATGCCTTCGCCGGTAAAGGCAAGGACAAGGCCAAAGGGATCGAGTGGCACTTGAGCGAACGGGGTAACCCGATCCTGGCCAAGGCTACGGCGATCATCGAGTGCGAACTGTGGCGCGAATACGACGGCGGCGATCACGCGATCATCGTCGGCGCGGTGAAGAACCTGATCCTGCCCGCGCAACCGGTCACGCCGATGATCTACCACAAAGGCAAACTGGGCCCCCTGCCCACCCTGGCCTGACACTGCTTTTCTGTGGGAGCGAGCTTGCTCGCGATGACGGTGTATCAGTCGACATAGATGTTGAATGTCAGTCCGCTATCGCGAGCAAGCTCGCTCCCACAGGTACTGCACCAGACAGTTAAGTCTTCATTCTTTCCAGGAGCCGGCATGAGCCCAGCAGCCTCGCAATTGTTCCGTCAGCAGGCCTACATCAATGGCCAGTGGCTGGACGCGCCGGATGGCGCCTGTCAGGACATCTTCAACCCGGCCACCGGTGAACTGATCGGCCAGGTGCCGAACCTCGGCGCCGAGCATGCGCGCCTGGCTATCGAGGCCGCCAACAAGGCCTGGCCGGCCTGGCGCGCGCTGACCGCCAAGGAGCGCAGCAATACGCTCAAGCGCTGGCATGCCTTGATGCTGGAAAACGCCGACGCCCTGGCACACATCCTCACCCTCGAACAAGGCAAGCCACTGGCCGAAGCCAAAGGCGAAATCCTCTACGCCGCGAGCTTCATCGAGTGGTTCGCCGAAGAGGCCAAGCGCATCTACGGCGACACCATTCCCAGCCACAAGGGCGATGCGCGCATCGTGGTCAGCAAGGAGCCGATTGGCGTCGTCGCGGCCATCACGCCGTGGAACTTCCCGGCGGCGATGATCACCCGCAAGGCCGGCCCGGCACTGGCGGCCGGTTGCCCGTGCATCGTCAAGCCGGCTCCGGAAACTCCGTTCTCGGCACTGGCCATGGCTGCGCTGGCGGAACAGGCCGGGATTCCAGCGGGCATTTTCAACGTGATCACCGGCGATGCCATCGCCATCGGTGGCGAGCTGACCGGCAGCAGCCTTGTGCGCAAACTGTCGTTCACCGGCTCCACCGCCATCGGCAAACTGCTGATGGCCCAGTGCGCGCCGACCCTGAAAAAAGTCTCGCTGGAGCTGGGCGGCAACGCGCCGTTCATTGTCTTCGACGATGCCGATCTGGAACGCGCGGTTGACGGCGCGCTGATCGCCAAATTCCGCAACGCCGGGCAGACCTGCGTCTGCGTCAATCGCTTCCTGGTGCAGGCCGGCATCCACGACGCCTTTGTCGCACGCCTGGCCGAGCGGGTTTCGCAACTCAAGGTCGGCAGTGGTTTCGATGATGGCGTCACCCAAGGGCCACTGATCAACGAGCGCGCCGTGGCCAAGGTCGAAGAACACGTGCAAGACGCTCTGGCCCACGGAGCACAACTGTTGTGCGGCGGCGAACGCCATGCGCTGGGCAATGGATTCTTCCAGCCGACCGTGCTCATCGGCGTCACCACCCGGATGAAAGTCGCCCGGGATGAAACCTTTGGCCCGTTGGCCGCCGTGTTCCGTTTCGACACCGAGGCCCAGGCCGTCGAGATGGCCAACGACACCGAATTCGGCCTGGCCGCCTACTGCTACACCCGCGACCTGGGCCGCGCCTGGCGCATGAGCGAGGCGCTGGAGTACGGCATGGTCGGGATCAACGAAGGGCTGATTTCCACTGAGGTCGCGCCATTCGGCGGGATCAAGTCCTCGGGTCTGGGCCGTGAAGGGTCGAAGTACGGCATCGAGGATTACCTGGAACTCAAATACACCTTGATGGGCGGCCTTTGAGCCCGCGGGAGCTACGCAAATGAGCAACGAAAAGTATGAAAAAGGCCTGAAGATCCGTACCCAGGTGCTGGGTGAGGCCTACGTCAATCGTTCCATCGAGAACGCCGACGACTTCACCCGACCGTTGCAGGAAATGGTCACCGAGTATTGTTGGGGGCATGTCTGGGGTCGTGAGGGTTTGTCGCTCAAGGAGCGCAGCATGATCAACCTGGCGATGATCTCGGCCCTCAACCGGCCCCATGAACTCAAACTGCATGTGCGCGGCGCCTTGCGTAACGGCCTGAGTCGTGAGCAAATACGCGAAATATTGCTTCAGGTCGGCATTTATTGCGGTGTTCCCGCTGCCGTAGACAGTTTCCGGCTCGCCCGTGAAGCCTTCGCCGAAGCCGATGCCGAGGCCTCCAGTTAACCCTTGGCTGTTTGATCTGACCGGGCACCCAGATTCCTGTAATCGAAGTGCTCTTTTTTGCATGGACAGCCACAATCAGAGCGGACCCCATGAAACGCCTGCCACTCGACGACAGCTTCAAGGTCAATCGCAACCCCGTTACCCTGCGCGAAATCGTGCTGGATAAACTGCGAAGCGCCATCATGAACTTCCAGCTCCTGCCGGGAGACCGTCTGGTCGAACGCGATCTGTGCGATCGCCTGGGCGTCAGCCGTACCTCCGTGCGCGAAGCCTTGCGTCACCTGGAATCCGAAGGCCTGGTGGAATTCGCCGACGCCAAGGGCCCGCGTGTCGCGATCATCACCCTGGCCGATGCCGTGGACATCTACGAGTTGCGCTGCGTACTCGAAGGGCTGATCGTGCAACTGTTCACCCTGCGCGCCAAGGCCAAGGACATCAAGGCCCTGGAAAAAGCCCTCGAAGAAAATCGCAAGGCGCTCAAGGACGGTGAGCTGCAACAGGTCATCGACTCAGTGCAAGGTTTCTACGATGTGCTGCTCGAAGGCTCGGGCAACCATGTCGCGGCCACTCAATTGCGCCAGTTGCAGGCACGCATCAGCTACCTGCGCGCGACCTCGGTGTCCCAGGAAAACCGTCGCGGCGCCAGTAACCAGGAAATGGAACGCATGGTCGAGGCGATCAAGGGCGGTGATCCGCTGGCCGCCCACCAGGCTTGCGTCGACCACGTGCGTGCGGCCGCTGCCGTGGCCCTGGACTACCTCAAGCGCAAGCAGGAAGAAACCGGCGACATCCCGGCGATTACCTTGCCCATCGCGCTGAAAGAACCGCGCATAGGTCGCTGAAATGTTCAGCCCGAGCTTTTGCCCCAAGTGCGGCAGCGCAGACCTCAGGTCACAGTTGCCGCCGGGCGATACGCACGAGCGCCTGATGTGCCGCGGTTGCGGCTACATCCATTACATCAATCCGAAAATCATTGCCGGCTGCATCATCGAGCAGGACGGCAAATATTTGCTGTGCCAACGCGCGATTCCGCCGCGTCCGGGCACCTGGACCCTGCCGGCAGGCTTCATGGAAAGTGGCGAGACCACCGAACAGGCGGCCTTGCGCGAAGTCTGGGAAGAAAGCGGCGTGCGTGCCGAAATCGTCTCGCCCTATTCGATCTTCAGCGTGCCGAAGATCAGCGAGGTGTACATCATCTTCCGCGCCATCGCGCTGGAGATTACCGGGCAGTACGGCCCGGAAACCCTTGACTACAAGTTCTTCGCGCCCGAGGACATTCCCTGGGACAGCATCTACTATCCGGCGATCCGGCAGATCCTTGAGCGCTATATCGAGGAGCGCCAGGCCGGGGTTTATGGCATCTACATGGGCAATGACGACAGCGGGAAGATTCACTTTATTCGCTGAAAAAACCCCATTCCCCCTGTAGGAGCGAGTCTGCTCGCGATGGTCGTCAACGATGACGCGTGCTGACTGACCGAACGCGTTGCTCTAACGTTTTTCGCGAGCAGGCTCGCTCCTACAGGGTCAAGCGGTGTTGGTCAGAGCGGCGCCATGCCCTCGACGATAATGACCTCTGCCTTCGCCACGCCTTCGCGATGTCCCCTGGCCTCCTGATACAGCGCCGAGTGATAGCACGCCACCGCCTGCTCATAGGAATCAAACTCGATCACCACACTGCGTTGCGGCGTAGGCCGGCCTTCCATCGCCTCGCTGCGCCCGCCCCGCGCGAGAATCCGACCGCCATACTGAGCAAACGCCTTCGGCGCCCGCTGGGTGTATTGGCTGTATTGATCGGGGTCGGTGACATCCACATGAGCAATCCAGTACGCCTTCATAGTGACCTCTCGGTTTGTTTTGTATTATGGTATACCACAATACTCATCCAACAAACACTGAGACTCCAGCATGGCCTTCAACAGCATCGAAGAAATCATCGAAGATTACCGCCTCGGCAAAATGGTCCTGCTGGTGGACGACGAAGACCGGGAAAACGAAGGCGACCTGTTGCTGGCCGCCGACTGCTGCACGCCCGAGGCGATCAGTTTCATGGCCCGCGAAGCCCGTGGCCTGATCTGCCTGACCTTGACCGACGAGCACTGCAAGCGCCTGGGCCTGGAGCAGATGGTGCCGAGCAACGGCAGCGTGTTCAGCACCGCCTTCACCGTGTCCATCGAGGCCGCCGTCGGGGTGACCACCGGTATCTCCGCCGCCGATCGTGCCTGCACCGTGGCCGCCGCCGTCGCTGCCAACGCCGGCCCTGCCGACATCGTGCAACCCGGCCATATCTTCCCGTTGCGTGCCCGGGAAGGCGGCGTGCTGACCCGCGCCGGTCATACCGAGGCCGGTTGCGACCTGGCCCGCCTGGCCGGCCATACCCCGGCCTCGGTGATCGTCGAAGTGATGAACGACGACGGCACCATGGCCCGGCGCCCTGACCTGGAAGTATTTGCGCGCAAACACGGGATCAAGATCGGCACCATCGCCGACCTGATCCACTACCGCCTTAGCACCGAACACACCATCGTGCGCATCGGTGAACGTGATCTGCCCACCGTACACGGCACCTTTCGTCTGATCACCTTTGAGGATCACATCGAAGGCGGTGTCCACATGGCCATGGTCATGGGCGATCTGCGCCGTGATGAGCCGACGCTGGTGCGCGTGCATGTGATTGACCCGTTGCGCGATCTGGTCGGTGCCGAGTACAGCGGGCCGACCAACTGGACCTTGTGGGCCGCCTTGCAGCGTGTCGCCGCCGAAGGTCACGGCGTGGTGGTGGTGCTGGCCAATCACGAATCCTCCCAGGCGTTGCTCGAACGTGTACCGCAATTGACCCAGACGCCCCGACAGTTCAGCCGTTCGCAGTCGCGGATTTATTCGGAGGTGGGCACCGGTGCGCAGATCCTGCAGAACCTGGGTGTCGGCAAGCTGCGCCATCTCGGGCCGCCGCTGAAATATGCCGGTTTGACCGGGTATGACCTGGAAGTGGTGGAGAGTATTCCTTTCACGGGTTGACGCATCCCCTGTGGGAGCGAGCTTGCTCGCGATAGCGGTATGTCAGTCAACATTGATTTCGACTGACACGCCCTCATCGCGAGCAAGCTCGCTCCCACAAGGGACTGCGTCGCCGGGCAATCTTCGGAGCCACTGAAAAACCACGTTTGGCTGATAGCCGGTACGGCAAAATGCTTGCACAAAGTTTGGAATACCATAATATGATATTCCATAGACCGGACAGTCAGCACTGACTCGACGGACCTACTGCTCCCGATAGGCGGGCACTCCAAAGCCCCGCTCATAAACACAACAATGAGGGCGTGAAAATGGTGTTGAACAAACGTGCGACCGCAGTTCTTTTTGCGGGACTGCTGAGCGTGACCAGCCAGGCATTGCTGGCGGCTGAAAGCGTCAACTTCGTGAGTTGGGGCGGCAGCACCCAGGATGCGCAGAAGCAGGCCTGGGCCGACCCGTTCAGCAAGGCCAGTGGCATTACCGTCGTGCAGGATGGCCCGACCGACTACGGCAAACTCAAGGCCATGGTCGAGAGCGGCAACGTGCAGTGGGACGTGGTCGACGTCGAAGCCGACTTCGCCTTGCGCGCCGCCGCCGAAGGCTTGCTCGAACCCCTCGATTTCAAAGTCATTGAACGCGACAAGATCGACCCGCGCTTCGTCAGCGATCACGGCGTCGGCTCGTTCTTTTTCTCCTTCGTCCTCGGCTACAACGAAGGCAAGCTCGGCGCCAACAAGCCGCAGGACTGGTCCGCGCTGTTCGACACCAAGACCTACCCCGGCAAACGCGCCCTCTACAAATGGCCAAGCCCTGGCGTGCTGGAACTGGCGCTGCTGGCCGACGGTGTAGCGGCGGACAAGCTCTACCCGCTGGACCTGGATCGCGCCTTCAAGAAACTCGACACCATCAAGAAAGACATCGTCTGGTGGGGCGGCGGCGCGCAGTCGCAGCAACTGCTGGCCTCCGGTGAGGCGAGCATGGGCCAGTTCTGGAACGGCCGGATCCATGCCCTGCAGGAAGACGGCGCGCCGGTCGGCGTAAGCTGGAAGCAGAACCTGGTCATGGCCGACATCCTGGTCATCCCCAAGGGTTCGAAAAACAAGGACGCGGCGATGAAGTTCCTGGCCAACGCCAGCAGTGCCAAGGGCCAGGCGGACTTCTCCAACCTGACCGCCTACGCCCCGGTCAACGTCGACAGTGTGGCGCGCCTGGATTCGGCGCTGGCCCCGAACCTGCCGACCGCCTACGCAAAGGATCAGATCACTCTTGATTTCGCGTACTGGGCCAAGAACGGTCCGGCCATCGCGACACGGTGGAACGAATGGCTGGTCAAATGAAAATGACGGTAACCGCGTCCCGTCCATCCACGCCAGTCGGGAGCGCCTCCGGCGCTGTCGGCAAGGCGGCTGCGATGACGCAATCCCCTACCCTGGCGCAACGCTGGCGCGGATCGAGCAACCTGATCCCCGCCCTGCTGTTCCTCGGCCTGTTCTTTCTCGCGCCGCTGATTGGCCTGCTGTTGCGCGGCGTGCTGGAACCGGTGCCGGGCCTGGGCAACTATGAGCAATTGTTCGCCAACTCGGCCTATGCGCGGGTGTTGCTCAACACCTTCTCGGTGGCCGGCCTGGTGACGCTGTTCAGCCTGTTGCTGGGCTTCCCGCTGGCTTGGGCGATCACCCTGGTGCCGCGCGGCTGGGGGCGCTGGATCCTGAATATCGTGCTGCTGTCGATGTGGACCAGCCTGCTCGCCCGCACCTACTCCTGGCTGGTGTTGCTGCAAGCCTCCGGGGTGATCAACAAGGCGTTGATGGCCATGGGCATCATCGATCAACCGCTGGAGATGGTGCACAACCTCACCGGCGTGGTGATCGGCATGAGCTACATCATGATCCCGTTCATCGTGCTGCCGTTGCAGGCGACCATGCAGGCCATCGACCCGATGATCCTGCAGGCCGGCTCGATCTGCGGCGCCAGCCCGTGGACCAACTTCTTCCGGGTGTTCCTGCCGCTGTGCCGGCCGGGGTTGTTCTCCGGCGGCCTGATGGTGTTCGTGATGTCCCTCGGTTACTACGTGACCCCGGCGCTGCTGGGCGGTGCGCAGAACATGATGCTGCCCGAGTTCATCATTCAGCAGGTGCAGTCGTTCCTCAACTGGGGCCTGGCCAGCGCCGGCGCCGCGTTGCTGATCGTGATCACGCTGGTGTTGTTCTACTTCTACCTGAAGCTCCAGCCGGAATCCCCGGTTGGCGCCAGCAACGCGAGGTAAGCCGTCATGCTCCTGACCCCCAATGCCATGAGCCGGCGCATGCGCTTCGGCCTGTATGCCACCACCGGGCTGATCGGTCTGTTCCTGCTGCTGCCGATTGTGTTCATCGTGCTGCTGTCGTTCGGCTCGTCGCAATGGCTGGTGTTCCCGCCACCGGGCTGGACCCTGAAATGGTACGGCCAGTTCTTCTCCAACGCCGACTGGATGAGCGCGGCCATGGCCAGCCTCAAGGTCGCGGTGCTGACCACGTTCTTCGCCGTGGCCCTGGGCCTGCCCACAGCTTTCGCCCTGGTGCGTGGCCGCTTCCCCGGCCGGGAAATGCTCTACGGTCTGTTCACTCTGCCAATGATCGTGCCGCTGGTGATCATCGCCGTGGCGGTGTACGCGCTGTTCCTGAAACTGGGCTACACCGGGACCATGTTCGCGTTCGTGGTCAGCCACGTCATCGTCGCGCTGCCGTTCACCATCATCTCGATAATCAATTCGCTGAAGCTGTTCGATCAGTCGATCGAGGATGCAGCGGTGATCTGCGGCGCCTCGCGTCTGCAAGCGGTGTTCAAGGTGACCTTCCCGGCGATTCGTCCGGGCATGGTGGCCGGCGCCCTCTTCGCCTTCCTCGTCTCCTGGGATGAAGTGGTGCTGAGCGTGATGATGGCCAGCCCGACCCTGCAAACCCTTCCCGTAAAAATGTGGACCACCCTGCGCCAGGACCTGACGCCCGTGATCGCCGTCGCCTCGACGCTGCTGATCGGCCTCTCGGTATTGGTCATGGTGATCGCCGCCGCACTGCGCCGGCGTAATGAAATCAGCGCCTGAGCGCGCAGGAGTACGACATGAGTGCAGTGATCAAAGATTCCGCGCAGCAAAATGACAAGCCCCTGGTAAGCCTGCGCAACCTGAACAAATACTACGGCGACTTTGCCGCCGTGGACGACATCTCTCTGGACATCAAAGACGGTGAATTCCTCACCTTCCTCGGTTCCAGCGGCTCGGGCAAAAGCACCACGCTGTCGATGCTCGCCGGTTTCGAAACCCCGAGCAGCGGCGAGATCCTGGTCAACGGCCAGTCGCTGGTGAATGTGCCGCCGCACAAACGCGATATCGGCATGGTGTTCCAGCGCTATTCGCTGTTCCCGCACCTGTCGGTACGCGACAACATCGCCTTCCCGTTGGCCATCCGCAAACTGGCCGCCGCCGAACGCGAACGCCGGGTCGATGCGATGCTCAAGCTGGTGCAGCTTGAACAATTTGCCCATCGCCGTCCTTCGCAACTGTCCGGTGGCCAGCAGCAACGAGTCGCCATTGCACGGGCGCTGGTTTATGAGCCACGCATCCTGCTGATGGACGAACCCCTCGGTGCGCTGGACAAGAAACTGCGCGAAGACTTGCAGGACGAACTGCGTCAGCTGCATCGACGCCTGGGCATCACCATCGTCTACGTGACCCACGATCAGGAAGAAGCCATGCGCCTGTCCCAGCGCATCGCGATTTTCAGCCACGGCAAGATCGTCGGCCTGGGCAGCGGCTATGACCTGTACCAGAATCCGCCGAATGCTTTTGTCGCCTCGTTCCTTGGCAACTCCAACTTCCTCAAACTCAAGGCCCAGGGTAATGCGGTGGCGACCTTCGAAGGGAAACCGCTGTCGATCCGACTCACGGCCGGCCTGCAAACTGATCAGAACGTGTTGCTGATGGTGCGTCCGGAAAAAGCCCTGGCCCTGAGCAATGAACAGGCCGTTGCCGAACCCTTGGCTGCCGGCTGGAACGAAGTCTCGGCCAAGGTCGTGGAAGTGCTGTTTCTGGGTGAAAGCCAGACGTGCAGCGTGGTCACCGCTGGCGGCACCTCGATGACGGTCAAGGCGCTGTCCGCCGCCGGCATGCCGCTCAAGTCCGGTGACCCGGTGCGGGTGCGCTGGGCTACCGCGGATGCCTGCGTCTACACCGAATGGGCCGAAAGCGACCTGAACAAGGCCGCCGGCGCTCACTGATCCATTGGCCTGCGCGCGCGGGCCACTATAATGAGTCACCCTCGGGCCACCACAACGTCGGGTTGTGGTGGCCTTTTTTCTGTCGCCTGTAAGATAAATTGGACAACGGATTCCTAAAATCCCGGTTTAATGCTAAATAGTGCTCAGTATTTTTAACACCCGACCCTGTCGTGCCACACAGTGCAACGAGAATAACGATATGAAAGTCCATTTCGAGAAAAGTGAAGTGTTTGGGACCCTCCACCTGCAAGCGGCGGTGGCAGCATGATCGAAGTTACCGAAGTTTCCATTGCCGAGCTGCGCGCCGCGCTCGAATCCGGCCAGACCACCTCGGTTGAACTGGTCCAGGCTTATCTTGCGCGGATCGACGCCTTTGACGGCCCCGAAACGCCTACCGCGCTGAACGCGGTCGTGGTTCGCAACCCCGAGGCGCTCGCCGAAGCCCAGGCGTCCGACGCCCGTCGCGCCAAGGGCCAGACGCTGGGGCCGTTGGACGGGATCCCCTACACCGCCAAGGACAGCTATCTGGTCAAGGGCCTCACCGCCGCTTCCGGCAGCCCGGCCTTCAAGGACCTGGTCGCCTATCGCGATGCGTTCACCATCGAACGCCTGCGCGCCGCCGGGGCCATCTGCCTGGGCAAGACCAACATGCCGCCAATGGCCAACGGCGGGATGCAGCGTGGTGTCTACGGCCGCGCCGAGAGCCCGTACAACGCTGACTACCTCACGGCCCCTTTCGCCTCCGGCTCGTCGAACGGTGCCGGCACGGCGACCGCGGCCAGTTTCTCGGCCTTCGGCCTGGCGGAAGAAACCTGGTCGAGCGGCCGTGGACCGGCCTCGAACAATGGCTTGTGCGCCTACACCCCTTCGCGCGGCGTGATCTCGGTGCGCGGCAACTGGCCGTTGACCCCGACCATGGACGTGGTCGTGCCGTTTGCCCGGACCATGGCCGACCTGCTCGAAGTGCTCGACGTGGTGGTGGCCGATGACCCGGACACCCGTGGCGACCTGTGGCGCCTGCAGCCCTGGGTACCGATCCCGAAATCGTCTGAGGTACGCCCTGAGTCCTATGCCGCGCTGGCCGCGAATAGCGATGCGCTCAAAGGCAAGAAATTCGGCATCCCGCGCATGTACATCAACGCCGACCCTGAAGCCGGCACCTCCGAAGCACCGGGCATCGGTGGCCCGACTGGCCAACGCATCAACACCCGTCCTTCGGTGATCGGGCTCTGGGAACAGGCGCGCAAGGCCCTCGAAGCCGCGGGCGCCGAAGTGCTCGAAGTCGACTTCCCGCTGGTCTCCAATTGCGAGGGCGATCGTCCTGGTGCGCCGACCGTGTTCAATCGCGGCATCGTCTCCAAGGAATTTTTACACCATGAACTGTGGGACCTGTCCGCCTGGGCCTTCGATGATTTCCTGCAAGCGAACGGCGATCCCAAACTGAATCGCCTCGTCGATGTCGACGGCCCGCAGATCTTCCCTCATGACCCGGGCACCCTGCCCAATCGCGAGGGTGACCTGGCCGCCGGCATGGACGAATACGTGCGCATGGCCGAACGCGGCATCACGCCGTGGGATCAGATCAGCACGGTGCCGGACGGCCTGCGCGGCCTGGAAAAGACCCGCAAGATCGATCTGGAAGACTGGATGGATCGCCTGGGCCTCGACGCGGTGCTGTTCCCGACGGTGGCCGATGTGGGTCCGGCGAATGCCGATGTCGATCCGCAATCGGCGGATATCGCCTGGAGCAACGGCGTATGGGTCGCCAATGGCAACCTCGCCATCCGTCATCTCGGTGTGCCGACGGTCACCGTACCGATGGGCGTGATGCCGGACATCGGCATGCCGGTCGGCCTGACGTTTGCCGGGCGTGCCTATGACGACTCGTCGCTGCTGCACCTGGCGTCGGCGTTCGAATCGACCGGAAGCAAACGCATGATCCCGCCGCGTACCCCGCCATTGGTCGCTCACAAGCGCTGACCCGTAACCCGTGGCGGCTCACTCGAGCCGCCACGGCTGGCAAATCAGGGATCAACCTGGGCCATCAGCTCGGGAATCGATTCCGGCCGCTTGGCATAACGCTGTGCCAGCACCGCACAGACCATCAGTTGAATCTGGTGGAACAACATCAGCGGCAAGATCAGCAAGCCAATGGTGCTACCGGCAAACAGCACCTGCGCCATCGGCACGCCGGTCGCCAGGCTTTTCTTCGAGCCGCAAAAGAGAATGGTGATGCGGTCTTCCTGGTTGAAGCCGAATGCCTTGCCCAGTACGGTCGAAGCCACCAACACCAGCGCCAGAACGATGCAGCAGACCAGCACCAGCCCAAGCAGATCCAACAACGGAATCTGCTGCCAGATGCCTTCGATCACCGCTTCGCTGAACGCGCCGTAGACCACCAGCAGAATCGAACCCTGGTCGACGAACTTCAACCAGCTCTTGTTGCGCGCCACCCAGTTGCCGATCCAGCGCCGCGCGATCTGCCCGGCAATGAACGGCAGCAGCAACTGCACGCTGATCTTGAGGATGGCGTCGAGGGTCGAGGCGCCTTCGCCGTGGACATTCAGCAGCAGGGTCACCAGCAACGGCGTGAGGAAAATCCCGAACAGGCTGGACGCCGCCGCGCTGCAAATCGCCGCCGGGATGTTGCCCCGCGCCAGCGAAGTAAAGGCAATCGCCGACTGCACCGTGGCGGGCAACGCGCACAGGTAGAGCATGCCCATGTACAGGTCATTGCCGATCAGCGGCGACAGCAGCGGCTTGAGCGCCAGACCGAGCAACGGAAACAGCACGAAGGTCAGGCTGAACACCAGCAAATGCAGGCGCCAGTGCCCGGCACCGGCAATGATCGACTCGCGGGACAGCTTGGCGCCATGCAGGAAAAACAGCAGCGCAATGGCGATGTTGGTCAGCCAGCCAAAACCGAGCGCGACCTGGCCGCTGACGGGCAGCAGGCTGGCGAGCGTCACTACGCCGATCAGGGTCAGGGTGAAGTTGTCGGGTAACAAACGGGGGCGAGTCATGGGGTTGATCATCCGGGGGTTGCCAGTACATGAAAGTGACTCTAACGTGCCTGATAATTACCGACTAACGCCGATGAGCCAGCTGATGCCGCCTAAAGGACATGACAAGAGTGTTCGACGCAGTATTCCCGGGCTATCCAGCCTGCCACGACCGCTCTACGGCCGTACCGAATCGCTGCCCAATCGCGCACTGACCCGGCGCCACAGCCACCCGTGGGTGCAGCTTTCCTATGCGATTGCGGGCGTGCTCGAAATACAGACCGGCGTCGGGCGTTTCGTGGCCCCGCCGGAGCGTGCCGTGTGGATTCCGGCGGGCATGCCGCACCGGGTGTTCAGTTCGCCGCGCACGGAAATGCGCAGCCTGTACATCGATTGCAGCGTCTCGACGTGGGCACCGCCGGGCTGTCATGTACTGGGGGTCAGCGATTTGTTGCGCGAGTTGATCCGCGCCTTCAGTCAGGTTCCGGTGGAATACGATCAGGACGGGCCGCACGGTCGGTTGGCCCAGGTGATTCTGGATCAGTTGGCCGAGGCGCCACAGATCGACTTGATGCTGCCGCTGCCCCAGGACAGCCGATTGCGGCAAATCGCGCAAAGCCTGGAGTCGCACCCGGAGCAACAGACCACGCTCAGCCACTGGAGCGACCAATTCGGCGTCACCGAGAAAACCCTCAGTCGCCTGTTCCTGCGCGACACCGGCCTGACCTTTCGCGCCTGGCGCCAGCGCTTGCGCCTGCTCGGCGCCCTGACGCCACTGGAACAGGGTGAGCGAGTGACCGACGTCGCGTTGGCCTGTGGCTACGATTCGACGTCAGCGTTTATCGCTGCCTTCCGCCAGCAGTTCGGCGAAACACCGGGGGAGTTTTTTCGCTGAGTCCAACACCGTACACCTCTGTTGCCTGTCAGTCCGCCATCGCGAGCAAGCTCGCTCCCACAGGGGCCATGGGTATACACAAAACCTGTGCTCGACATAAAAATCTGTGGAGCGAGCTTGCTCGCGATGGCGCCGGGTCAGTCGACACCTGCATTGACTGTCAGGTCGCTATCGCGAGCAGGCTCGCTCCTACAGGGATTTCACATAAATATCCCGGTGTTACTGATCGGACTTGATACTGGTCCAGACCCGGGTACGGACCCGCTCAAGCTTTTGCGGCAGTGGCTGCACGACGTACAGCGTCTTCAATGCCTCGCTGGTCGGTGTCAGGTTCGGGTTGCCGGTGATGTCCTTGTTGATCAGCGCCAGCGAGTCCTTGTTGGCATTCGGGTAACCGAGGAAGTCGCTGATCGGCGCGATGACTTTCGGGTCCAGCAGGTGGTTGAGGAATTCGTGGGCCTCGGCGACGTTCTTCGCGCTTTTCGGGATGGCGAAGGTGTCGAACCAGATCGGCGCGCCTTCTTTCGGCAGGCGCCAGTCGACGACCACGCCGTTGCCCGCCTCTTTGGCGCGATTGCCGAATTGATAGAAGCTGCCGGAGTAACCGATGGCCACGCAGATATCGCCGTTGGCGATGTCGGTCATGTACTTGGCGGAGTTGAAATAGGTGACGTAGGGGCGAACCTTGAGCATCAATGCCTTGGCTTTTTCGTAGTCATCGGGGTTCTGGCTGTTCGGATCCAGCCCCAGGTAATGCAGGGCCAGCGGCAGGATCTCCGACGGTGAGTCGAGCATCGCTACGCCACAGGCCTTGAGCTTCTCCATGTTCTCGGGCTTGAACACCAGGTCCCAGCTGTCCACCGGCGCATTCTCGCCCAGCGCCGCCTTGACCTTGGCCGGGTTGAAACCGATCAACACGGTGCCATACATGTAGGGCACGCCGTACTGGTTGCCCGGGTCGTTCTTGTCCAGCAGCTTGAGCAATGCAGGGTCCTGGTGCGACCAGTTCGGCAACCTGGACTTGTCGAGCTTCTGGAACACGCCCGCCTTGATCTGGGTCTCGATGAACTGGTTCGACGGCACCACCAGGTCGTAGCCCGAGTTGCCGGTCAGCAGCTTGGCTTCCAGGGACTCGTTGGTGTCGAAGGTGTCCCAGGTCACCTTGATCCCGGTGTCCTTGGCGAAATCCTTGGGCACGGACGGCAGGATGTAGTCCGCCCAGTTGTACACCCGCAATTCGCGCTGTTCGGCATGCACCGCGCTGGCCAGCAGCGACAGTCCGCAAACGGTGGCGCCCAGTATGCGTTTCATTGAGTCCATGGATCATTTCCCCAAGTGTGGCGTGAGTTCGATGGTTTTTATGTTCTGTACACGGCAGCAGCCTTGAAAACAGCCAAGGGCAAGGAAGTGAAGCGTCTGGTTGTGGTTTTCACCTTGGGTTGCCGACTCAGCCACCCGCGTCTGATTCTTGCTGACGGCGTCGCCGGTTCACAGCGTGAGGCAGGCCAAAAGGAGATCGAAATGGCCAAAATACATGTCCGCTTTGATCAGCGGTGCGAGGCCTTTCACCGAGGTTAGTCCAAACAGCCGATGCCCGGGCAGCCTCGTTGCCGCTTATTGCGCATCACACCAATAACAAGATCGCGAGGCTTCGATGCGTGCTCCACTCCTGCTTGCCCTGCCCCTGCTCGGCCTGCTCAGTGCCTGTTCCGAACCCTATGAACCGCAACCGCTGGCCAGCAACGGCAGCGCCACACCCTTGATCGGTAGCGCCGCTGTCGCGCAACCGCTGAACGGTACCATTCCCGCCAACCCCTACATGACCAGCAACGGCAGCAGCTACATGCATTCCGATGGCTACAGCTCCGACACGCACCCGGGGCCAGGTCCGTTGGGCCGGGATGTTCAGGTGAACAGTCGCGATGGCAGCCGCAAGCCCGGCGGCATGTGCCCGATCCATACCTTCGATCAGCAGGGTCGCCTGGTGGTGTTGTGCGCCAACCTGATGCAGTTCGAACTGCAATTGCTCGAACCACGCACCCTCAAGCTGCTGGCCCGCTATCCGCTGCCGCCGCGTCCGTCGACTTTCCACGCGCTGATTAGCCTGGACCCGGACAAGATCATGGCCGACACCTCCGGCGCCTATTTCTATGTCGACGAACAGAATCGCGTGGTCATCGCCGATGCCGAGCAGCACATCCAGCGCGTCGTGCATCGTCAGGATGAGTCCGGTGCGTGGTCGTTCGAAGCGGTCGACAACTGGGACCTGAGCGACAAGGTCCCCCACGATTGTGTGAAGCCTGCCAACTGGTTCCCCAAAGGCGAATGCGACCCCGTCACCGGGGTCATGCCCGATCACCGGGGCTTGATCTGGTGGATCACCCGGCGCGGCCGCATCGGCACCCTGAACCCCGACACCGGCAAGGTCCAGGGCATTCAACTGGCCAACGAAGAAATCCAGAACGGCATGTCGGTGGCGGCCGATGGTGTCTATCTGGTGTCCGACCACGCCATGTACCGCTTCGTCGCCGATGCCGAGGGCAAGCCCGTGCAAGGCTGGCGCGAAGTCTATGACCGCGGCACCGGGCGCAAGGTCGGCGCGATCAATCAGGGCAGCGGTACCACCCCGACCCTGCTCGGCGAGCGCTACGTCACCATCACCGACAACAGCGACGGACGCATCAACCTGCTGGTCTACCGTCGCGAGCAGGACTACGCCGGCAATCGCCTGATCTGCAAGCTGCCGGTGTTCGACAACAACGCCTCGGCCACCGACAACTCGGCCATCGGCTGGGGTCGCTCGATCATCCTCGAGAACAACGCCGGCTACACCAGCGCCTTCGCGCAGAAGGACTGGCAGGCCGTGCACGGCGGCATCAGCCGCATCGACATCCGCACCGATGAGTCGGGCTGCGACCGGATCTGGGAATCGAAGGAACGCTCGCCATCGGTGGTCCCCAAACTCTCGGTGAGCAACGGTCTGCTGTACTTCTACACCTTCGAGCCGCAGCCCGACGGAGAGAACGCCTGGTACCTGATGGCGCTGGATTTCGACAGCGGCCAGACCCGATTCAAGGCGCTGAGCGGGGTCGGCCAGGCCTTCGACAACAACTGGTCGCCGATCACATTGGCGCCGGACGGCACGGCCTATGTCGGGACTTTCGGTGGGTTGGTTGCTCTTTGGGACAAGGGGGTGAATGCAACAAACGAGCAACCACGCGTGAGTGCCAGCGGCGGCCAACCCTGAAAAGCGATTCATTGTGGGAGCGAGCATCCCACAGGTATCGAGTACATCTGCAAGATTTCGGTCGGCTGGCAGGCCGACCTATTCGCAATTGAACGCGTTCCCTGTAGGAGCGAGCTTGCTCGCGAAAAACGTCTGGACAACACGATCAATCAGGCAGCACGCGTTATCGTTGACGTCCATCGCGAGCAAGCTCGCTCCTACAGGGCCGAGCGTTAGCTCGGAAGGCTGAGCGGAGGAACCCCGAGCCTAAGCGAGGGGCCGTACGTTCGGGGCGAGACCTTTGGTTCCTTTGGGCTGGGCCGGCACTCCGGCGTTTGCCAAAGGGACTCGCCGTAAGGGCGAAACCGCCAGCCGCCGTTACCGCAGCAACGGATATGTACTCAATCAACCAAGAACCTGGTCGGCCCAAAGGCCGCCAAGGTCAAAGAATATCAACCAACACCAACAACCCCCTCCCCATGCATCTGCCGCAACAACACCAACCCACCCTCCAGAAACTCCGAAGCCCCCACCGCCCCCGCCTCGATCGCCAGTCCTTGCAACTGCTCACGCCCGGTCAACTCGGGAAACTCGCCAATTCGCAGCAACAACCGCCACGCCAACGGACTCAATTCAGAAAACCTCACACTCCAGTCCTCGGCGCGACGCACCAGCAACAAGGTCGGCTGAGCAGGCGCCACATCAGGCTGGTAATCCGGCCCCACCCTTTGCACCGGCCAGGCATACGCCAACGGCCAGGCCAGCGGCGACACCCGCAAGGGCCGATCCAGCAGCAACGCGGCATCACCACCCACCAGAAGCTCGGCGTCAGACTGTTGCAACGCCATTTCCACCCACTCGTAATGCGCCAGCTCCACCATGAACGGCGGCCACGGCCCATCACTCAACGCCTGAGGCCCGGCCGCGAGAAACTCGACAAACTCCTGGGCGATCTCACCGAATTTCGGCGTGCGGGCGCGGTAGTCCCGTAGAAAGATCCGCACCAGCGAACGCCAGTGCTCGTCACCCAGAATCTTCACCAACACCGGAAAGGTGCCACTGAGCAGCGAAGACAGGTTGGCGAACACCAGATCGCGATAAACCAGGGCCCGCGCCGGGTCCATTTCGGTGGGGGGGCCGTTGCGTTCAGGGTCGCGCAGGTACAGGCCCATGGTGGTTTGCTGATGCAAAAGACTCGACTTACCCACGGTTCACGCCCTCCTGTTGCAGGCGGCGAATGGTCTGCAATTCCGCCACCAGTTCAGCGAAGACGGGAAAGTTGAAATCCCGCTCCAGCAAGGTCGGTTGCGCACCGAACCGGGCATAAGCCTGGGCCAGCAACGACCACACCGCCGGTTTGACCGAAGCGCCATGGGTGTCGATCTTCAAGGTGTCAGACTCATCGAAATGCCCGGCAATGTGCATCGCCACCACCCGCCCCGAATCGATGCCAGCCAGGAACGCCTGCGGATCGAAGCCGTGGTTGATCGAATTGACGTACACGTTGTTGACGTCCAGCAACAGGTCGCAATCGGCCTCGCGCAGCACGGCATTGGTGAAGGTCACCTCGTCCATGTCCTGTTGAGGCGCGGCATAGTAAGAGACGTTTTCCACCGCCAGGCGTCGCCCGAGAATGTCCTGGGCCTGGCGAATACGCGCGGCGACGTGGTGCACCGCCTCTTCGGTAAAAGGCAACGGCAACAGGTCGTACAGGTGACCGTCATCGCTGCAATAGCTCAAATGCTCGCTGTACAGCGGCACGTTGTAGTGATCGAGAAAACCCCGGACTTCCTGCAAAAAACCAACGTCCAGCGGCGACGGCCCACCGAGGGACAGGGACAGGCCATGACAGGACAATGGATAGCGTTCCGCCAGGGCACGCAATGCCGCGCCGTGGGCACCGCCGATGCCAATCCAGTTTTCCGGTGCGATTTCCAGAAAGTCGAAATCGCCTGCTGGTGCGGCCTGGAGGTCTTTGAGTAAACCGCGACGCAGGCCAAGCCCTGCGCTGGCCTTGGCTACGGGGGGAATGGAGGTCTGCATGGTGTCGATCTCACAAGCTGTTCAAGGACGCGAGCCGGTGCCCGCCATGAGACAGAGTTAATCGAAGGTGTGTATCAGGACTGTGTTCGGCTGGGGCCGGAATTAGAGGTCACTGTGTCGAAAAGGGGTCTGGATACAGTGGGATACACGCCCGCTCCCACAGGGTCGTGTACCGGCAGAAAAAACGTTGCTTTCGTCGCGCCAGACCGCGCGGTACAAGGCCCGAACTAAACTTACTGCACACAGGGCCCGCTTGGTGCCCTGTACATTCCCACGACCACCGCCCAGTGGCGATCCCCTCGCCAGACAACGCCTCTGGACCGTGATCCTGCTGAAGGAGCACACATGATGGACGAGGCCAGACTCAACGATTTCATGGGCAAACTGGTTAATGACATGGGCGGCGCGGCGATGCTCGCCAACGTCATCCTCGGCGAAGAACTCGGCCTGTACCGGGCGATGGCCGACAGTCAACCCATCACCCCTGAAACCCTTGCCGAGAAAACCGGCTGCAACACCCGCCTGCTGCGCGAATGGCTCAGTGCCCACGCCGCCTCAGGCTACATGGAACACCAGGACGGCCAGTTCCGCCTGCCCGAAGAGCAGGCCATGGCTTTGGCAAAAGAAGACTCACCGGTTTATGTGGCGGGCGGGATCGGCGTGGTCGCGTCGTTTTTCCATGACAAGGACAAACTGGTCAACGCCATGCGCGGCAACGGCGCCCTGCCCTGGGGCGATCACCATCCGTGCATGTTCAGCGGGACCGAACGCTTCTTCCGCCCCGGCTACAAAGCCCATCTGGTCGCCGAATGGTTGCCGGCCCTCGACGGCGTGGTGGCCAAACTGGAAGCCGGGGCCAAAGTGGCGGACATCGGCTGCGGCCATGGCGCCTCGACGGTGATCATGGCCCAGGCGTTTCCGGATTCGCGCTTCGTCGGTTTCGACTACCACGCGCCGTCCGTTACCGTTGCCACCCAACGGGCCAAAGAAGGGGGTGTATCCAGCCGGGCCAGGTTCTTCCAGGGCACGGCCAAAAGCTACCCCGGCAGCGACTACGACCTGATCTGCTACTTCGATTGCCTGCATGACATGGGCGACCCGGTGGGCGCGGCCAAGCATGCTTATGAGTCGTTGAAGGACGACGGCACGGTGCTGCTGGTCGAGCCCTACGCCAACGACTTGCTCGACGACAACGTCAACCCGATCGGTCGCCTGTTCTACGCGGCGTCGACCTTCATCTGCACGCCCAATTCGCTGTCCCAGGAAGTCGGCCTCGGCCTCGGTGCCCAGGCCGGTGAAGCGCGTTTGCGCAAGGTGTTCAGCGAGGCCGGTTTCACCCGTTTCCGGCGGGCCACGGAAACACCGTTCAACCTGATCCTGGAGGCGCGTAAATAAATACTGTCTGCTTTTTGTAGGAGCGAGCTTGCTCGCGATAAACGCGATCACGCCGCGGGGTGTCAGGCTTACAGTGTTATCGTTGACGACCATCGCGAGCAAGCTCGCTCCTACAGGCCTGCACAGCATGTTCGACAATCTGATCCATGAACAGCTCGATCGCCTCCATCAGCTCATGGCGGATCAGCCGTTTGCCGTGCTGACCGGGGCCGGCATCAGCACGCCTTCGGGCATCCCGGATTATCGCGACAGCCAGGGCGTGCGACGGGGCCGGCAGCCGATGATGTACCAGGAGTTTCTCTCGGCCCCGGAGTCCCGGCGACGCTACTGGGCGCGGGCGATGCTCGGCTGGCCGAGGGTGCGTCTGGCGCAGCCGAACGAAGCCCACGACACCCTGGCTCGCTTGCAAGACACGCGACAGATCAGAGGGCTGATCACCCAGAACGTCGACACCCTGCACGACCAGGCCGGCAGCCGTGATGTGATCGAACTCCACGGCAGTCTGCACCGGGTGTTGTGCCTGGATTGCGGCCGGCACAGCGAGCGCGATTCGATCCAGCACTTGATGGAAACACAGAATCCCTACCTGGCCGGCGTCGACGCGGTGCAAGCGCCGGACGGCGACACCTTGCTCGACCCGGCCTTCGAGGCACGCTTCCAGGTCCCGCACTGCCCGCATTGCGCCGGGGAACGGATGAAGCCGGATGTGGTGTTTTTTGGCGAGAACGTCGCACAGGCCACGGCGGCGAAAGCGATGGCCGCCGTCGAACAGGCTGCCGGGCTGTTGGTGGTCGGCTCGTCGCTGATGGCTTATTCGGCGTTTCGCTTGTGCCGGGCGGTGGTGGATCAGGGCAAGCCGTTGATTGCGATCAACCTGGGCAAGACCCGGGCGGACGAGATTCTTGACTTGAAGATCGAGGGGTCGTGCGAGCGGTTGTTGCCAATATTGGCGAAGCTACTTGGCAACTGACGAAACCCGATCCCTGTGGGAGCGAGCTTGCTCGCGATGACGGTGGATCAGCCAATAAACTGTCTGGATGTGCTGGCCTCATCGCGAGCAAGCTCGCTCCCACAAGGTCACCCATACAACTCACGAAAATCGCTGCCCAAGGTTTTCCTCTTTCAGCACATCAAACATCGCCTGCGCCGCCGCCGACAGCTCGCCCCCCGGCAACGTCAACACCCCCAGTGCCCGCTCCACCACCGGGTCGCGCAAGGTGATGCAACGCGCCCCCAGTTCACGCATCTGCCCCGCGCACAAGGCCGGCACCGCGCTCACGCCCAGGCCACTGGCGACCATGCGCCCGACCGTCGCCAGTTGATGGCTTTCAAATTCCACCGGCAGCTTCATGCCGCGGGCCTGCAGATGCTCTTCAAGCATTACTCGCACAGTGGACGGACGCTGCAAGGTAATGAACGGCTCCTTGAGCAGGGTCTGCCAGTCGATGTCATCGAGTTCGGCCAGTGCCGAATCCAGAGGCACCACCGCGACGAAACGGTCGATGTACAACGGCGTGAATTGCAGCGACGAACTCTGGGTCGGTTCAAAGGCCACTCCCAGCTCCACCTGGCGGTCACGGACCATTTCCAGCACCTGCTCGTTGATCACGTCATTGACCGTCACGTTGACATTCGGATAACGGGCGCGGAAGGTCTTGAGGATCGGTGGCAGCAGGTTGCCGGCGAACGACGGCATCGCCGCCAGGGTCACGCGACCGCGCTGCAGGGTGAAGCGTTGACGCAGTTCATCCTCGGCATTGTCCCAGTCAGCGATCAACCGGCGCGCCAGCGGCACCAGGGATTCGCCTTCGGCGGTGAGCGCCACGTTGCGCGTGTTGCGGGTGAACAAGCGCCCGCCCAGGCCCTCCTCCAGCGCCTTGATGGTCAGGCTCAGGGCCGATTGCGACAGGTGCAGGCGCTCGCAGGCCACGGCAAAGCTCAGGCTCTGGGCCACGGCCAGAAAGGCGCGGATCTGCTTGACGGTCATGGGGCAACGCTCCGGTTGTAAGCTACAGGTTCTAAGCTGCAAGAGACTGGGCAGCACATTATTGAGCTTTATCAATCAATCCGCTCTAAAAAACAACTTAACAAATTAATCTGACAGCGAGACACTCCATCCCATTCGGCTAGCCAGCCGCCCACAAAGAATAAAAGAGGTGCATATGGCAGGTTTCGACAAGCGCGTGAGTTCCTACGAGGAAGCTCTGGCAGGTCTTGAAGACGGCATGACCGTGATCGCCGGCGGCTTCGGCCTGTGCGGGATCCCGGAAAACCTGATCAACGAGATCAAGCGCAAGGGCACCTGCGATCTCACCGTGGTTTCCAACAACTGCGGAGTCGACGGTTTCGGCCTTGGCGTACTGCTGACCGACCGCCAGATCAGCAAAGTGGTCGCGTCCTACGTCGGCGAAAACAAGCTGTTCGAAGAGCAACTGCTCAAGGGCGAAATCGAAGTCACCCTGACCCCCCAAGGCACCCTCGCGGAAAAAATGCGCGCAGGCGGCGCCGGCATCCCGGCGTTCTTCACCGCCACCGGCGTTGGCACGCCTGTCGCCGACGGCAAGGAAGTCCGCGAATTCCATGGTCGCAAGTACCTGATGGAAGAATCCATCACCGGCGACTTCGCCATCGTCAAAGGCTGGAAAGCCGACCATTTCGGTAACGTGATCTATCGCCACACCGCCCAGAACTTCAACCCGCTGGCGGCCACCGCCGGCAAGATCACCGTGGTCGAAGTCGAAGAAATCGTCGAACCCGGCGAGCTGGACCCGGCGCAGATCCACACCCCTGGCATCTACGTCGACCGGATCATCTGCGGCACGTTCGAGAAGCGCATCGAACAGCGCACCGTGCGTAAGTGATCCCCTGCCCCCGGACCGAATGAAGGAATAACGACAATGGCACTTTCCCGCGAACAAATGGCTCAACGCGTCGCCCGCGAAATGCAGGACGGCTTCTACGTGAACCTGGGCATCGGCATTCCGACCCTGGTCGCCAACTACATCCCCGAAGGCATGGAAGTCATGCTGCAGTCGGAAAACGGCTTGCTGGGCATGGGTCCTTTTCCTACTGAAGACACCATCGATGCCGACATGATCAACGCCGGCAAGCAAACCGTGACCGCACGTATCGGTGCTTCGATCTTTTCCTCGGCCGAGTCCTTCGCGATGATCCGCGGTGGTCATGTCGACCTGACCGTGCTGGGCGCCTTTGAAGTGGACGTGCAAGGCAACATCGCCTCGTGGATGATCCCCGGCAAACTGGTCAAGGGCATGGGCGGCGCGATGGACCTGGTCGCCGGCGCAGACAACATCATCGTCATCATGACCCACGCATCCAAGGACGGTGAGTCCAAGCTGCTGTCCCAATGCAGCCTGCCGCTGACCGGCGCCGGGTGCATCAAGCGTGTACTGACCGACCTGGCCTACCTGGAAATCGAAAACGGCGCGTTCATCCTGAAAGAACGTGCGCCGGGCGTCAGCGTCGAAGAGATCGTCGCCAAGACCGCAGGTAAACTGATCGTGCCGGACCACGTACCGGAAATGCAGTTCGCTGCCCAGTGAGGAATCATTCCATGCAAGAAGTCGTCATTGTTGCCGCCACGCGCACCGCGATCGGCAGTTTCCAGGGGTCGCTGGCCAATGTGTCCGCCGTCGACCTGGGCGCTGCGGTGATCCGTCAGCTGCTGGCACAAACCGGCCTGGATCCTGCGCAAGTCGATGAAGTGATCATGGGCCAGGTGCTGACCGCCGGCGCCGGGCAAAACCCTGCGCGCCAGGCCGCAATCAAGGCCGGCCTGCCCTTCGCCGTGCCGGCCTTGACCCTGAACAAGGTCTGCGGCTCCGGTCTCAAGGCCCTGCACCTGGGTGCCCAGGCGATTCGCTGCGGCGATGCCGACGTGATCATCGCCGGTGGCCAGGAAAACATGAGCCTGGCCAACTACGTCATGCCCGGTGCCCGCACCGGCCTGCGCATGGGTCACGCGCAAATCGTCGACACCATGATCAGCGATGGCCTGTGGGATGCGTTCAACGATTACCACATGGGTATCACCGCCGAGAATCTGGCCGAGAAATACAGCCTGAGCCGCGAGCAACAGGACGCGTTCGCCGCCGCCTCGCAACAGAAAGCCGTGGCCGCCATCGAAGCCGGGCGCTTCGTCGATGAAATCACGCCGATCCTGATCCCGCAGCGCAAGGGCGATCCGCTGTCCTTCGCCACCGACGAACAACCACGGGCCGGCACCACCGCCGAATCCCTGGGCAAACTCAAAGCCGCCTTCAAGAAGGACGGTTCGGTGACCGCCGGTAACGCTTCGTCGCTGAACGACGGTGCCGCGGCCGTGATCCTGATGAGCGCCGAAAAGGCCAAGGCCCTGGGCCTGCCAGTCCTTGCAAAAATCGCCGCCTACGCCAACGCAGGCGTCGACCCGGCGATCATGGGCATCGGCCCGGTGTCGGCCACCCGCCGCTGCCTGGACAAGGCCGGCTGGTCCATCGACCAGCTTGAGCTGGTTGAAGCCAACGAAGCCTTCGCCGCGCAATCGCTGGCCGTGGCCAAGGACCTGGAATGGGACTTGAACAAGGTCAACGTCAACGGCGGCGCCATCGCCCTGGGTCACCCGATCGGTGCCTCGGGTTGCCGCGTGCTGGTGACCCTGCTGCATGAAATGCTCAAGCGTGACGCCAAGAAAGGCCTCGCCACCCTGTGTATCGGTGGTGGTCAGGGCGTGGCACTGGCGCTCGAACGGGCTTAAGCCAACAGCGTTCAACAGACGGCGCGGGGACCCACGAAGATCCGTGACCGCCTGGAAAAACACCCGGTGCGATGCAAGTCGCACCGGGTTCTTTTTTGCCTGCGTTTTTTTTTCAGATGGACCGCGTCATCGTTCATCGCGAGCAAGCTCGCTCCCACAGGTTTTTGTACTGGTCACAAAATGGAGCCACACCGCCAAACACTGTGGGAGCGAGCTTGCTCGCGATGAGGCCCGGATCATCGCAAAGTTTACGGCGCCACGCCCAACAACTGCTGACGCAACTTGGGGTTGCCGGTACGCGGATCGAGCCAGATGGCAAAAAACGCCTTGGCGAATTGCAGGTCCTTCACATCACGCAGCAGCTGCTGACCGAGAAAAAACCGCACGCCCTGCCCCGGCAGATAGACACCGGTCAGCCGCGTGCCGGCCTGTACGTCGACAAACGACTGTTTCATCTGCACGTGCCAGGACGCCAGTTGCTCGGCACTGACCGAGGTGCCGGCGAGTCGCTTGATTTCCCTGACGCTGGCATTCACCAGGTCATCACGGGAAATGCTGCGCTGGTAGATCAGCTCCAGGGCGAACGGCTGATCGTTCGCCAGGGGTCGCGAAGTACTCCAGAGCCGTGCGCTGTAGACATCGAAGCCGTACTTGCGAAACTCACCACTGCCGAGGATTTGCGCACCGGGCAGCGAGTCCTGCCAATTGGCCAGGGCCTGGCAGCTCAGCAAGACAAGCAGCCACAGACCATGGCGCAGGGGTGAACGTTGGCGTTTCAAGGTGAGCTGTCCTCATCGTGGGATGCCTTGATAAAACGTTTGCGTAAAAGAGCCTTTCGTAGAACTCGAGAAAATCTCTATTTTTGTATACAAAACTTACATACACATAAAGCAATCTACCCGCTGCAATGTTACCGTTGCCACCTCACAAGGTCGGAGACGTGCGCGTGTTGATCCTCAAACTGCTGGTGATCCCAGGCTTCCTGCTGCTGATTTCCCTGGCTGGCAAACGCTGGGGGCCGAGCGTGGCCGGTTGGTTGTCGGGGTTGCCGGTGGTGGTCGGTCCGATCCTGTTGTTCCTCGCCCTCGAACAAGGCCAGGCGTTCGCTGCGCAATCGGCCACCGCCGCGCTGTCAGCCATGTTCGCGATGATTGCGTTTTGCGTGAGCTACGCCCAGGTCGCACAACGGGCCGGATGGCCGCTGGCGCTGTTGATCTCGCTGTCGGTCTGGGCAGTGGTGGCGGTTGTCCTGTCGTTGATCCCGGCCTCCCTGGTGTTTTCGGTGTGCGCCGCCGCCACCGCGCTGCTCGCCGCACCGTACCTGTTCCCCACTGTGCAACCCGTGCTCAGTGGCCCGGCGCCGAAATCCGACAAGCTTCTGTTGCGCATGGTGGCCGGTGCATTGCTCACCCTGGTTGTGACACTGCTGGCCAGCACCGTCGGTGACCGCTGGAGCGGCCTGCTGGCAGTGTTCCCCGTATTGGGCAGCGTGATGGCGGTGTTCTCCCAGCAAACCCGTGGCCCGGCCTTTACCGCCGCGCTGCTGCGCGCCACTGCCACCGGCATGTACTCGTTCGCCGCCTTCTGCCTGGTGTTGGCCCTGGCCCTGCCGACGATGGGAATGAACGCTTTTGTGCTGGGCGTCGCGGTGTCGGTGGCCATGCTGGGCGTGACCAAACGCCTGCTGGCGCGGCCAGCCGGCCCGGCGACTGACACTCAAAGAGCAGCCATCAAACGCTAAGCTGCCTCAGCTCATCGAGCTGCCCTGAGCATAGGTGGGTGTTCAGCCAAGATGACCGCTGGGTAAAGCACGCTGGAATGCATCGCAACCTCCATGGGATGATCGCGCCCCACCGCGCGCACATCCCTGGAGATTCCAATGTCATTGTTGAGTAAAAAAGCCCTTGTACTGCTGCTGGCAGCCGCTACCGGCCTTGGGGCTTTGAATGCGCAGGCCGCCAAGGCCACATCCAGCGATGCGCCCGCCCATAAAGTCTCCATGCTCGGCAGCAAGTTCACCTTCAACCTGCCCAAGGGTTTCGTCGCCAACCCGCTGCCGGCCAGCCCGGACGGTGCCAGCGGCACCCTCTACAGCAATGAAACCACCAAGACCGTGGTGATCGCCGCTGAAAACACTCTACCCAACGGTGTCAGCGTCAAGGACAACGACGGCGGGTTCCTCGACGGCACCGTGGCCGATTTCGATGCGGCGCAACACAAATCCCTGCCCGACTACAACAAGCTCAGCGAGAAAGCCCTGACCCAGAAAACCGGGCTGGGCCTGCGCCAGATCGACGGCACTGCCACGCAAGGCGGTGGCATGACCCTCACCACCACGCTGATGGCCGCATCCGGCACTCGCATGGCGGTGATCCAGGTGATTTCCCGCCCCGGCGACATGGCGGCCCACGAAACCCTGGTCAAGCAGATCGTCAGCGGAAAATGAATGTCAGGGGTTGAGACGCTGCAACCAGGCGCTCAAATCCTGTATCTCGTCGGCATTGATGCTGTGACCGACACCGGGGTAGCCGTGGAACTCGGGTTCGAGTGACACGCTCTGCAGCAGGCTGTTGGCTTCAGTACCGTCGCTGTAGGGAAGGCGTTTGTCCTGCTCGCCATGCCCGATGAAAATAGCCAGTGACTGGCGTTTTTCATCCGGCTGGAGCTCGGACTTGAGCACCGGCAGAATCCGTCCGCTCAACGCAGCGATCCCGCCTAGCGCCTCGGGGTGCCGCAGGCCTGTTTCGTAGGTCATGATCGCGCCCTGGCTGAAACCGACCAGGAACACCTTCTCCGGTTCGGTGTGATATTTCTTCGTGGCCTGTGCGACGAAATCCAGCAACAACTGGCCGCTGGACTTCAGATCATCGGTCTCGCCGTTGTAGGCCCCTTCGCCCTTCTTGCGAAACCACTGATAGCTGCCCGCCTCCATCACCAAGGGTGCCCGCACCGACAGGTAAGTGTAGGACGCGGGCAAGACTTCCTTGATGCCGAACAGGTCCTGCTCGTTACTGCCGTAACCGTGGAGGAAAATCACCAGGGGTTGATGGTTCGAATCGGCGTTGGCCTGCTCCAGATACTTGAGCGGCAAGTCGGTTTGCAGCGGGGTTTGGGCGTGGACAGCGGTGGATACCAGGAGCGTGAGCAGCGCGAGAATCTTCAACATGGGTCTTCCTTCACTGAATGCAGGATTCGCGCAAGAGCCTAACACTGTGCAGTAGACAGGAACATCTCAGGCGTGGCCGATGCCGCCTTCGCGAGCAAGCCCGCTCCCACAGGGAACGCGTAAACCCTGTGGGAGCGGGCTTGCTCGCGAAGAGGCCAGAACAGACGGCGAAGTACCTGGCTCAGTCGTTGATCAACTTGCCCACCCGAATCGGCTCACGCCCGGCGACCTTCGCCTGCCAGCTGCCTGGCTGGGTGTAGCGCCCACGGTCGATGGCAAACAGCACACCACTGGTGCCGGCCTGCACGGTGGTGACCTTGTCGTTCAACGGGTCGACCACCTCGAACAGTGCATCGCCCTTCTCCACCCACTCCCCGGCCTCGCGCAGGAAGCTGACCACGCCGTGATGCGGGGCGAACAGGTATTGGGTGCCTTCGAATGGCATGCCTTCACAGCATTCGGCCGGTGCCGCCGGCCAGGTGCCGGAGATGAATCCCTGCTCGGCGAGGAACCCGAGAATGGCCTCGCAATTGGCCTGGGCCTGATTGACGCGGGTGTCTCCCATGCTGCCCAGTTCCAGGGTGGTCGCCAGGTTGGCCGGTGGAATCGCTGCCGCCGGGAACGCCCTGGCCAGGCGCAACCATGGCGAAGAACAGGATTCATCGAACGAACTGCCGCCGGAGTCTTCACACAACAACGCCACACCGGCCTGCAAACGCGCCGCCAGGGATTGCCACTGCGGCCAGTGCTGCGGCAACGCGTAGATGTGGATCGCCGCATCGAAATCGCAATGCAGGTCGAGGGTGATGTCGGCGTCACAGGCATGGCGCAGCAAAAGGCGGTGCATGGCTTCCAGCTGCGATGCCGCTGCCGGCAAGCTGTCGAGGACCTGGCCCATGGTCTGGCGAATCAACGCAATGTTGGCCTGGGCATCGCTGCCGAGACGATCACCGATCAACGCAGCCACCGGCGCACTGAGTTCGACGAACGAGCGGTTGAAATTCTTGCCGCTGCCCAGCTCGAAACGCCCCATGTGGCTGCCTTGCAAGTGCTGGTCGAGGCCAATGGGATTGGCCACCGGCACCAGTTCGATCACACCCTTCAATTGTCCCTGTTGTTCAAGTTCGGCCAGGCGTTTTTTCAACTCCCAGGCCGTGCGCATGCCCGGCAATTCGTCGGCGTGCAGGCTGGCCTGGATGTACACCTTGCGCGTGCCCGCGCCATAACGAAACACGCTGAGGGTGCGCTCGCTGCCCAGGTGGCTCCAGGGCAGTTTGTGATCGATGCGTTGCATATAAACTCCTGAAAACAGAGAAACCTGTGGGAGCGAGCTTGCTCGCGATGGCGTTCATTCAGTCGAAGCCATTTTGCCTGACCCACCGCTATCGCGAGCAAGCTCGCTCCCACAGGTATCTTCTTCGCTGAAAAAATTGCACAAAAAAAGTGGCAGCCGCGTCAACGGCTACCACTTTCTTGAACGGCTCGCTTACTCGCCGTAAACGTCAAACTTGAAGTACTTGTCCTGCACTTGCTTGTACTTGCCGTTGGCACGGATTTCGGTGATGGCGGTGTTGAACTTGTCCGCCAGTTCCTTATCGCCCTTGCGCACGGCAATGCCTGCGCCGCCGCCGAAGTATTTCGGATCGTTGTACTCAGGGCCGACGAAGGCAAAACCTTTACCGGCGTCGGTTTTCAGGAAACCGTCGTCCAGGTTGACCGAGTCGGCCAGCAGCGCGTCAATGCGGCCGGAGACCATGTCCAGGTTGGCTTCCTGCTGGGAGCCGTAACGCACCAGGACAATCCCCGCCGGTTGCAGCACTTCAGTGGCGAAGCGGTCGTGGGTACTGGCGCGCAGCACACCTACTTTCTTGCCCTTGAGTTCGGTCAGCGGGTCCTTGACGTCGCTGCCTTCCTTCATCACGAAGCGCGCCGGGGTGTGGTAGTACTTGATGGTGAAATCGACGTTCTTCTTGCGGTCGTCAGTGATGGTCATGGACGACAGGATGGCGTCGATTTTCTTGACCTTCAGCGCCGGGATCAGGCCGTCGAACTCTTGCTCGACCCAGGTGCACTTGGCTTTCATCTGCTCGCACAGCGCATCGCCGATATCCACGTCGAAACCGGTGAGTTTGCCGTCAGGGGTTTTCATCGAGAATGGCGGGTAGCCGGCTTCGATACCGATGCGAATCGGCTTGGCGTCTTCGGCCACGGCGGTCAGGGACAACATCGACAGTGCCAGGGCACCGAACATCACTAGCTTCTTCATTTTTAACTCCTGTGTGCGGAGGCTTTTATTGGCAGCTTCGATTGGCAGGGTTCGGTCATCGCTTCGTGAGCGGAAACCGAAGTGGCCGGCAGTCTAGAGCGGCTACAGGAGGGTAAATTACGCCAAGGCGACAAATATTTATAGAAAAGTGGCACCCGGAGAGAGGCACCGAGGTGAACGCGCCATGACGGTGCAAAGTCTGTCAGACATGCCGCGTTTTCAGAGCAAACCTACAGGTTTTCCGGCTCCATCCGACAGAACGGGACGGCTGGCGATGCCCGGTGTTTTGCGGCACATTGAGCGCCCTTGCGTCCCATCGAGAGTAGCGTGATGCCCACGTTGAACCTGATCCAGCACCACTGCGCCGAAGGTCCGGGCGCCATCGCCATCTGGGCCGAATCCCGAGGGCTGACGCTGAAGGTGTTTCGCGCCGACCTCGGCCAATTGCCGCCCGTCAGCGCCGATCCCGTGATCCTGTTGGGCGGGCCTTATGAATCCAATGCCGGCCCGGCCTGGCTGGAAGCCGAACGGCAATGGCTCAGAGGCACGCTGGATCAGGACGCGGCCGTGTTCGCCATATGCCTGGGGGCACAGTTGCTGGCGCTGAGCCTGGGCGGGAATGTACGGCGGATGGACCGGACCGAAACCGGATGGACCACCGTGACCTTTATCGATGGGAAAACGCTGAAAGTGCTGGAGTGGCACGAAGACGCCATCGACCTGCCGCCTGCCGCGCAGCTGTTGGCCAGCAGCGAGCACTGTGTGCAGCAGATGTACCGCGCCGGGCCGGCGCGGCTGGGTCTGCAGTTTCATCCAGAGTGGAACGCCGAATCGGTGACCATGCTCAATGCGCATTTTGGCGATGAGTCGCCGTTGCCCCGAGGGCCGCAGGACGATGCGGCCTACGCCGATGTGCTGGCGTGGTTGCAAGCGACACTGGATGAGTGGTGGGCGGCCGCTTCCTTTCGCTGAACTACATTCCTGTGGCGAGGGGGCTTGCCCCCGTTGGAGTGCGAAGCGCTCCCGACACTCTCGACTATTTCAGAGATTCCGGGGTTGCTGCGCAACCCGACGGGGGCAAGCCCCCTCGCCACAATGATCAATGGTGTTTGGATATCAGCATTCACAACCCATCACAGCATTCACCGGCCGCTGCACCCCGACACTCAACTCAAACCCTTCATCGAGCCACCCTGTCACGCCGCCGATCATCTCCTTGACCGGATACCCCAAGGCCGCCAGTTTCACCGCCGCCTTGTTGGCGCCGTTGCAGTGAGGCCCGGCGCAATAGACCACAAACAGGCTGTTTTTCGGATAACCCGCCAAACCTTCGGCGTTCAGCAAGCGCCCGGGAATGTTGATCGCTCCCGGTACATGCCCGCGCTCGAACGCCAGCGGCCCCCGAACATCCACCAGAATGAAATCGACTTCGCCAGCCTGCTGGCTGCCGTAGACGTCGGAACAATCGGTTTCGAACGTCAGACGGTTACTGAAATGCATCAGGGCGATGGCCGATGGGGCGGCGGGAATTTCGCGAACCAGGCTGGTCATGGGCTGTACTCCAAAGAGGTGGTGGGTGTGGAAAGACTTTATCCGCCAGCCACTTGCGGCTACAGTGGCGTACAAGACACTCACCGGGAACTTTCCGCCAAATGCAACCCACCCCAGGAATGGTCGCGATTCTGGCCTACGACGGCCTGTGCACGTTCGAGTTCGGCATTGCCGTGGAGATCTTCAGCCTGCCACGACCTGAATTCGATTTTCCGTGGTACGAGCATCGTATCGTCGCGGTCGATCAAGGTCCGATGCGGGCCATGGGCGGCATCCAGGTGCTGGCCGATGGCGGCATGGAATTGCTCGCCGATGCCCGCACCATCATCATTCCCGGTTGGCGCGACCGCAGCGCCACGGTGCCAGCAGAACTGATCGCTGCTTTGCGCCAGGCCCATGCCCGGGGGGCGCGGTTGCTGTCGATCTGCTCCGGTGTTTTCGTCCTCGCCGCCACCGGGTTGCTCGACGGGCACGGTGCGACCACGCACTGGCGCTATACCTCGGAACTGGCCGAGCGGTTTCCCGGCATCCTCGTGGACCCGGACGTGCTGTATGTCGATTCCGGCCAATTGATCACCTCCGCCGGCAGCGCGGCAGGCATCGATGCCTGCCTGCACCTGGTGGCGCGGGATTTCGGCACCCAGGTGGCCAACTCCGTGGCGCGACGCCTGGTCATGTCGCCGCAACGCAGCGGTGGCCAGGCGCAATTCATTCCGACGCCGGTCAGTCCTGCACCGCGCAGCGATCTTTCCCGCGTCATGCAGTGGGCACGTGAGCGTTTGCACGAGCCGCTGGAGGTGCGCGACCTGGCCAGCGAAGCCGCCATGAGCGAACGCACCTTCCTGCGCCGCTTCACCGAAGCCAGCGGCCAGTCACCGAAAACCTGGTTGCAGCACGAACGTCTGGGCCGCGCCCGTGAACTGCTGGAAAGCAGCGACCAGAACACCGAGCAGATTGCCGAACGCTGTGGTTATCGCTCGGTGGAAAGTTTCCGGGTGGCGTTTCGAACGGTGGTTGGCGTGCCGCCTTCGGTGTATCGGGAGCGGTTTGGGCGTGGGGGTAACACTTTACCTTCGGTTGACCTTCAAGGCGCAATCGCGAGCAGGCTCGCTCCCACACCGATGGTGTGAACACTGAAGATCCACTGTGGGAGCGGGCTTGCTCGCGAAGGCGTCAGCCCGGTCACCGACTGATCAAGGCTTTCGCAGCAGATAGGTATCCATGATCCAGCCATTGGCCAACCGCGCCGCCTTGCGCACCCGTTCGATTTCATCCGCGACATCCTTGAGCTTGCCGCTGATCAGGATTTCATCCGGCGTCCCCAGATAGGCCCCCCAGTAAATCTCGGTGTCCTGATCCACCACCTGATGGAAAGCATCCTGGGCATCGAGCATCACCACCAGGCTGTCGGCATCGCTCACCTGCCCTGCCGCCAGGCGCCGGCCGGTGGTGATTTCAACGGAGCGGCCAATCCGGTTGAGCGGCACCTTGTGTTGTGCCGCCAATGCCTGGACGCTGGTAATCCCGGGAATCACCTCGAACTCGAACCCACAGGCGCCCGAGGCCTGGATCGCCTGAAGGATACGGATGGTGCTGTCGTACAGCGCAGGGTCGCCCCACACCAGAAAACCACCACACTGGCTGTCGGACAGCTCTTCATTGATCAACCGTTCGAAGGTCTGTTGTTTGGCCAGGTTCAAGTCGTCGACACTGCTCTTGTAGTCCACCTCACCGCGCTCACGCTCGGGGCTGTGGGCTTCGACAAAACGGTAGTCGTGGCCGGTGATGTAGCGCTCGCAGATTTCGCGGCGCAGATCGATGAGTTTGTCTTTGCTCTGGCCCTTGTCCATGAGAAAAAAAACATCGACCTGATTCAGCGCCTTCACGGCCTGCATCGTGATGTAGTCGGGGTTGCCGGCACCGATCCCGATGACCAGGAGTTTTTTCATCACGGCAGGTCCTCGGGATCGATGCCCGGAAAGCGCAGCCGCCAGCGGTCATGGAACCTCAACTCGACGGCCGACAGGGGTTCGACGTCGATCAGGTTGGACGCGCCCCCCTGCAACACTTGCGTCAGCGCGGCGCGGATGACAAAGGGATGAGTAACGGCAACGATGTGCCCCGGCGTCGATTGCAAGGTTGTCAGCCAGGCGCCCACCCGCTCGCCCAGTTGCACCAGCGACTCACCACCGTGGGGGGCCGAAGCCGGGTCGTCCAGCCAATGCTGGAGCGCCTGGGCTTCGGTTTTTTGCAGATCGCCGATGCGCTCACCGCCCCAGCGCCCGAAATCGCAGTCCCTCAAGGCGTCGACAATCTGCGGCGAGCTGCCGAACAGTCCAGCGGTTTGCCGGCTGCGCAACTCCGGACCACAGACAAGACGTGGAGCACCCTTGAACTGATTGCAACGGGAAAGCCTGAGCGCTTGCCAATCCATCTCCAGAGGCTCGTCCAGAGGAAAGCGCGCCAATTTCTGTGCGACGGTTCGAGCATGGCAAATCAGGGTTAAACGGGTTGCCTGCACCAGCAATCACTCCAGGGATGGAAAGGAACGACGGCGTCAGGTGACCGCCATCGCGCAATTGTGCCGCAAGAAAGCAGGCCCGGGTGGTGTTTAATTTTCCTGTTTGAAACGGATTCCTTCAGTCATTTCCTGCGAGACTTTCTGTCATGGCTGACCGCAATGCAGGCAATCGCCTACAAGACTTTACGACATCGGCGTAGCCCCGCAGTACAGGCACTTCGCACCTTTTTCGGGCACGAGCAGACCACGCGAAAATTCACTAGACAGGCAGTACGCGATGATTAAATACTCCTTTCAACGGATTGTTAAAACACGTGCCACACTCATCCAGCAGGAGCCCGGATGCCTTTACTCGAACACCCGATCAACGCGCCTGGCCAGGCACCACCTCCGACCGAACCGCCTGCTCCTCGTTTAATGCGGTCCATCCCAAGAAACATCCGATAAGAAAAAGCGTGGCGCCTGACAACGTTCAGATGACCACCGATTTAATGTGTGGAAAAACCGACAGTGATAGTCAGGTTCGGCTCAAGCCGCCGAATCGTTTGATACAGGAGTGTCTCCATGCTGGTCTTGCGTCCAGTCGAGTTGGCCGACCTGCCCCAGTTGCAGAGGCTGGCCCGTGAAAGCCTCGTGGGCGTCACGTCCCTGCCCGACGATAGCGAACGGTTGCGCGGAAAAATCCTCGATTCCTGTGCCTCGTTCGAAAAGGACGTGCAGGCTCATGGCCCGGAAAACTATTTCTTTGTACTTGAAGACCTGACGACGCGGCACCTGGCCGGCTGCTCGGAAATCCTCGCCACGGCGGGTTACAACGAGCCGTTCTACAGCCTGCGCAACCGGCACTTCACCAGTGCCTCGCGGGAACTGAACATCGAGCACGGTGTACCGGCCCTGTCGTTGTGTCACGACCTCAGTGGTCACACCTTGCTGCGGGGCTTCCATATCGATGCCGCGCGAGTGCGCAGCGCGCATTCCGAACTGCTGTCGCGGGCGCGCCTGTTGTTCATCGCTGCCCACGCCCGGCGTTTTTCCGAAACGGTGATTACCGAGATCGTCGGCTACAGCAGTGATGAAGGCCACTCGCCATTTTGGGACGCCGTGGGCAAGCATTTCTTCGACTTGCCCTACGTCGAGGCCGAACGGCTTTGCGGTCTGCAGAGCCGCACCTTTCTCGCCGAGCTGATGCCGCAGTATCCGATCTACGTGCCCATGCTGCCCCAGGCGGCACAGGACTGCATCGGCAGCATCCACCCCGACGGCCAGGAAGCCTTCGATATCCTCGAACGGGAAGGCTTCGAAACCAACAGTTACATCGATCTGTTCGATGGAGGCCCGACGCTCTATGCGCGCACCCCGGGTATTCGCTCCATCGCCCTCAGCCAGTGCGGCATAACGCAGCCTGGCCCGGTGATCGACACCCGCGGCAGCTTTCTGGTGAGCAACGAGTCCTTGAAGGATTACCGAGCCATCGTCGCCGATCTTGATTACATCCCCGGACAACCCGTGACCCTTGATGCAGCCATCTGCACGGCGCTGAAGGTGACCGAGGGCAGCCCCGTCAGGCTGGTGGCCCTGTGAACACCCGCCAGATTCAACGCCCGAGCACCCGCGCACAAGGAACCGCCCCATGATTGTCCGTCCGGTCCAGATCACCGACCTGCCCGCCTTGTTCACGCTGGTGCGGCAGGCCATTCCGGGGCTTACCAGCCTGCCGGCCGATGAAGAACGCCTGGCCTACCGGATTCGCTGGGCCCAACGCACCTTCGCCGGACAGGTCGACCGGGCCGATGCCGATTACCTGTTCGTGCTCGAGGATGACGAGCAGCAAGTGGTGGGCGTCAGCGCCCTGACGGGGGGCGTCGGTCTGCGCGAGCCCTGGTACAACTACCGGGTCGGACTGACGGTCAGCGCTTCGGCGGACCTGGGTATCCAGCGCCAGATCCAGACCCTGTTCCTGAGCAATGAATTGACCGGGCAATCGGAAGTCTGCTCGTTGTACCTGCGCCCCGATCAGCGCCAGGGCAGCAACGGCCGTTTGCTTTCCCTCGGGCGCTTGTTGTTTGTGGCCGAGTTTACCCAGCTGTTCGGCAACCGGCTCATCGCCGAATTACGCGGTAGCGCTGATGAACGAGGTGGCTCGCCGTTCTGGGACAGCCTCGGCCGGCACTTTTTCAAGATGGATTTCAGCCACGCCGATCACTTGTCCGGGCTGGGCAACAAATCGTTCATCGCCGAACTGATGCCGCGCCAGCCGCTGTACACCTGCCTGCTCACCGAACAGGCCCAGGCGGTGATCGGCAAGGCCCACCCCAATACCGAGCCGGCCCTGAAAATCCTCAGCGCCGAGGGCTTTGCCCACCAGGGTTACATCGATATCTTCGACGGCGGGCCGGTCATCGAAGCCCCGGTTTCCGGGATCCGCACCGTGCGCGACAGCCAACCGCTGTCACTGGCCATCGGCTCGCCGGACGATAAAGCGCCCCTCTGGCTGATTCACAACCGCCGCCTGGAAAACTGTCGCATTACCTGTGCCCCGGCCCGACAGGTAGGCAACAGCCTGGTGGTTGATCGCCTGACCGCCAAGCGCCTGCAGCTGCAACCCGGAGACTCGGTGCGCGCCGTGTCGCTGCTTGACCAACGGCAACAGGCCGTGGCGGCGTGACCTATCAGTTCCGTCGCGGCGATGTCAATCGGACTGACCCAGCAAATTCGTCATCATTCTCCCCTTGCGCGCGTGATAGCCTTTTATTCCTTCGGCGTTGACACTTTTGCTCAAGCCCTTCCATTCCATTGGTGGAACTCATATGTCCAGGCTTTCCCATCAAGATTTGCGCCGCAATTTTCGCCAACTGTTCGCCTCCAACACCTGCTACCACACGGCCTCGGTTTTCGACCCGATGTCGGCCCGCATCGCCGCCGACCTGGGCTTCGAAGTCGGGATCCTCGGGGGCTCGGTCGCATCGCTGCAAGTGCTGGGCGCCCCTGACTTTGCCCTGATCACCCTCAGCGAATTCGCTGAACAGGCCACTCGCATCGGCCGTGTCGCCCAGTTGCCGGTGATTGCCGACGCCGACCACGGCTACGGCAACGCGCTCAACGTCATGCGCACCATCGTCGAACTCGAACGTGCGGGCGTGGCTGCGCTGACCATCGAAGACACCCTGCTGCCCGCGCAGTTCGGCCGTAAATCCACCGACCTGATCACGGTCGCCGAAGGCGTCGGCAAGATCCGCGCGGCGCTCGAAGCCCGCTGCGATTCGGAAATGGCAATCATCGCCCGCACCCATGCCGGGATTCTGCCGGTGCAGGAAATCATCAGCCGCACCCGGCAATACCAGAGCGCCGGCGCCGACGGGATCTGCATGGTGGGCATCAAGGACTTCGACCATCTGGAGCAGATCGCCGAGCACCTGAGCGTGCCGCTGATGCTGGTGACCTATGGCAACCCGCTGCTGCGCGATGACAAACGCCTGGCCGAACTGGGTGTGCGCGTGACCATCGACGGCCATGGCGCCTACTTCGCCGCGATCAAGGCGACCTACGACAGCCTGCGCGAACAACGCCAGATCCTCACCCAGACGTCGGACCTGAGCGCCACCGAGCTGACGCACACCTATACGCAACCCGAGGAATACATCCGTTTCGCGGAGGAGTTCATGAGCGTGAAGGAATGACGGTTTAAACCGACCCGCCGCCATCGCGAGCAAGCTCGCTCCCACAGTGGATTTCTGTTGAACACAAATCTTGAATTCACCCGGAATCCCCGTGGGAGCGAGCTTGCTCGCGATAAAGCCATCACAGCCAACATCCCTGCCGCCTGACACGCCGCCATCACGAGCAGGCTCGCTCCCACAGCTAAATTTTGTTGAACACAAATCTTGTATTCACCCGGAATCCCCGTGGGAGCGAGCCTGCTCGCGATAAAGCCATCACAGCCAACATCCCTGCCGCCTGACACGCCGCCATCACGAGCAGGCTCGCTCCACAGTGGATTTCTGTTGAACACAAATCTTGTATTCACCCGGAATCCCCGTGGGAGCGAGCTTGCTCGCGATGAGGCCGTCACAGCCAGCATCCCTGCCGTCTGACCCGCCGCCATCGCGAGCAGGCTCGCTCCCACAGTGGATTTCTGTTGAGCACAAATCTTGTATTCACCCGGAATCCCCGTGGGAGCGAGCTTGCTCGCGATGAGGCCATCACAGCCAGCATCCCTGCCGCCTGACACACCGCCATCGCGAGCAGGCTCGCTCCCACAGTTGATTTCTGTTGAACACAAATCTTGTATTCACCCGGAGTCCCTGTGGGAGCGAGCTTACTCGCGATGAGGCCATCACAGCCAACATCCCTGCCGCCTGACCCGCCGCCATCGCGAGCAAGCTCGCTCCCACAGTTGATCTTTGTTGAACACAAATCTTGTATTCACCCGGAGTCCCTGTGGGAGCGAGCTTGCTCGCGATAAGGCCGTCAAAGCCAACATCCCTGCCGCCTGACCCGCCGCCATCGCGAGCAGGCTCGCTCCCACAGGTTTTGCGGTGTAGGGTCACACCGAGTCGAGTAGTTCGCGATGGGGTTTCCCGTTACCGCAGCAGATCACCCGATTACGCCCGGTGGTCTTGGCTTCGTACAACGCATGATCGGCATCATTGAGCCAAAGCATCGCGTCGGCATGGGCCGGGTTGAATGACGCCAGGCCAATGCTCAGGCTGACTTTCAGCGCCGGGTTCTGCTCGTAGCCCAAGATGGCGAAGCGAGCGCGCAGGGCATCCATGATGGCAGCGGCGCGGTTCAGGGGCAGGTCCGGAAGGATCACGCAGAACTCGTCGCCGCCGTAGCGCCCTGCCACATCGGTCGCTCGCAGGTTCTGCTTGAGCATTTTGCTCAACTGACGCAAGACGATGTCGCCGGCAACATGGCCGTAGGTGTCGTTGATGGCTTTGAAATGGTCGATGTCGATCAGGGCGATCGCTCCGCCTTTTTGCTGGCTATTGCAACGCTGGAACTCGATTTCCAGTTGGTCCTTCCAGGTGCCATGGTTCAGCAGGCCTGTCAGGCTGTCGGTGCGGCTCAGTGCCAGCAGTTCACGCTTCTGACAGCCCAGAGTATGGGCCTGGCGGAAGCAGATCCAGCCCAGCGCCAGCGGATACAGGCACAGCAACGGCAAACAGGCATAGAGCTGCACCGCGCTGGTGGCAGGAATGAACGCCGGGGCGAAAATCAGCAGGCCAACGCCCACGCCCAGGATTTGCGAGGCTGTCCCGGCCAGTAGAAAGCGCGAGCCGCCTATGGCCACGTTGTTCATGGCCATCATGGAAATGGTGGTCGCGCTGGGCAGTGGATTGAATTGCATCGCGGCAATCCAGAAGCCGCCGAGAAAGGCATCGATCAGCAGATTGCGGTGTTCGGCATGATAGGGCGTCTTGGCCCGGCGCGCCCATTGGTAAGCAAGGTGCGGCCAGACCAGGCCATTGAACCACATGAAGCCCCAGACCCAAGGTGCAGGATCGAGTGGATACATTGCCGCGCTCACACACACCAGCCCCAGGGCCAACCCCAGGATCCGCGATGTATAGAGCCTCCTGGCCAATGAAGATCCCTTTCCTCCCGCTTTTGCCATAGGACCTCTTTGCCACTCCACGGAATGCGATTACAGCCTGTGCCTATGCGCTGGAGTCTATCAGGGTGGCATTAAATAGCCATCACCGACTAACGGGCTGAAAATCGCGACATCAGGCTCACATAAAAGCAAAAGCCTCACCCCATTAACGGCTATACATGAAAGAAGGGGTTGATCAATGACCATAAGAGGAGGCCCATGCAGACCTTTCAAGTATTGATCATCGGCAGCGGGTTTGGCGGCCAATGTGCAGCAATCAATTTGCTCAAGGCCGACATCGATGATTTTCGCCTGCTGGAGCGGCGTGATTTCTTCGGCGGCACCTGGTGCCAGAACACCTACCCCGGCGCGGCAGTCGACGTGCCCTCGCCGCTGTACTCCCTGTCTTTTGCTCCGTATCGCTGGACGCAAATGTTCGCCGAACAGGCCGAACTGCACCGTTACACCCGCCACGTGGTGGAGCACTTCGGCCTGCGGGACAAAGTGGAACTGGGCGCCAATGTCGAGCGCGTCGAATGGGACGACGCCCACAAACGCTGGACGGTGTACACCACCGGCAAAGGCACGTTTTGCGCACAGTTCCTGATCAACGCGACCGGGCCGCTGAGTCAACCGGTTGTTCCGCGCTTCGACGGACAGGAGCGTTTTCAAGGTAAAGCGTTTCACACCAACAACTGGGATCATCACTACGACTACCGGCAAAAACGCGTGGCTATCGTCGGCAGCGGCGCCAGTGCGGCCCAGGTCATTCCGGCCATCGCCCCGGACGTCGGGCACTTGCATGTATTCCAGCGCACGCCCCACTGGGTCCTGCCCCGGGCTGACCGCAGCTTTGGCCGTTTCCAGCGCTGGCTGCTGGGGTTCAAGCCGGCCTACAAGCTGCTGCGCTGGGGGATCTACTGGCAATTCGAAACCCGGGTGATTGCCTTCAAGTATTCGAAACCGGCGGTGCACATGGTCCAGCGCCAGGCCCTGCGTTTTCTCAAACGCCAGGTGCCGGATGCCGAACTGCGGCGCCAACTGACGCCGGACTACACCATCGGCTGCAAACGGGTGATTCTGTCCAGCACGCTGTACCCGGCACTGGCGCGCGACAACGTGACGCTGCACAGCCGCGAGCAAGGCATCGCGTCCATCGACGAGACCGGTATCGTGACACTGGACGGCCAGCACATCGACCTGGACCTGATCGTCTGGTCCACTGGCTACGATGCCACCGACGGGGTGATTTCCTACCCGGTAACGGGCAAAAAAGGCACCCGTCTCAAGGAAGTCTGGGCGCAGTACCCACGGGCCTACCTCGGCACCGCCCTGCCCGACTTCCCCAACCTGTTCATCGTCACCGGACCGAACACCGGGATCGGTCACACCTCGGCGCTGTTCATCATCGAATCCCAGATGAATTACATCCTCGATTGCATTCGCACCTTGAAGACTCAAGGTTTACGCAGCATCGAAGTTCGCCATGAGGCGGAACGTACCTACACTGAAATGATCCACCGGGAAATGGAACGTACCGTGTGGAAATCCGGTGGTTGCCACAGTTGGTATCAAAGCAAGAGCGGTCATGTGATTGCCATGTTTCCGGGATTCAGCTTCAGCTTTCATCGCTTGACCCGAGCGCTGAAACCCGCCGATCACATTTTGTCCTGAGCAGATAGAAGGGAGACGCGTGATGCTTTTGTTGTTCGTCGTTCTCGCAGTGTTCGTTGCCTGGAGCTGGCTGACCTACCCGGCCATCGGCTACTGGCTCTATGACTTGAGCATGGCGGCCGAGGCCAAGTTGTACCGGCTGCACAAGATCGTCGTGCCCATCCCCGAAATGACCGTCTCGACCTGGCAAGGCGGGCCGTACGAGGCCACCAGCAGTGTGCTGATGCTCCATGGCTTCAGCGCCGACAAAAACCTCTGGCTGCGTTTCGCCCGGCACTTTGTCGGCAGCCATCGGGTGATCATCCCGGACATCGCCGGTCATGGCGAAACCGGCTTCAAGGCGGGCGGCGGCTACGACATCCCGCTGCAGGCCAAACGCATGATCCAGCTGCTGGACGTTTGCGGGGTGGAGAAAGTCCATGTCATCGGCAACTCCATGGGCGGCTACATGGCGGCGTGGCTCGCGGCCACTTACCCGGAACGCATTGTGTCCGTGGCCCTGGTCGACCCGGCCGGGGTCACCGCCCCCGAGCCCAGTGACCTTGAGCGGCATTTGGCCAAGGGCCACAACCCGTTTCTGATTCACTCGCGCGAAGAATTCCGGCGTTTCTACGCCATGACCATGGCTTCGCCACCCTGGGTACCGAAGCTGGTGCTCGATGCCGTCGCCCAGCGCTATGAACAGTCCCGCGAAGAACTGGAGGAAATCTTCCGCGAATTCCGTGCCAGCCCGCCGATGGAACCGCACCTGCCCGACATCACCGCCCCGGCGCTGTTGCTGTGGGGGCGCAAGGACCGGCTGATCGACGTCAGCAGCGTGGCGGTCTGGAGCAAGGGCATCGCCGACCTGCGCGTGCATATCTGGGACGCCATCGGGCACATGCCCATGGTGGAAGCGCCATACGGTTCGGCGCGCCTGTATCGCGAGTTTTTGGCATCGCTGCGCTCGGAGAGCCCACAGGATCAACGACTGCATTAGGTATGTAGTCCTTAACAGAATGAAGTTCGTCAGAAACTTCGTTTGTCGGCGTCGCTGAAGGCTGCGATCTTTCGTCCATCCTTTACGTCACCGCGCCAGGAATCCTGTTCATGAACCACCCGAACTTCGTCAGCCCTGACCTGATCCGCCAACGCTTCTCCAAAGCGATGTCCGACATGTACCGCGAGGAAGTGCCGTTGTACGGCGCGTTGATGGAACTGGTGGAACAGACTAACCGTCACGTGCTGGACAACGATGCGAAAATCCTGCGGCAGCTCACCAGTACCGGCGAAATCGAACGCCTGGACCTGGAACGTCATGGGGCGATTCGCGTTGGTACGGCCGATGAACTGGCGACCCTCGCCCGCCTGTTCGCGGTGATGGGCATGCAACCGGTGGGTTACTACGACCTGACACCGGCCGGCGTGCCGGTGCATTCCACGGCGTTTCGCGCGGTGCATGAAGCGTCGTTGCAGGTCAGCCCGTTCCGGGTATTCACGTCGCTGTTGCGCCTGGAATTGATCGAAGACCTGGAGCTGCGAGCGTTCGCCCAGTCGATGCTCGACCAGCGTTCGATCTTCACCCCCACGGCCCTCACGCTTATCGAGCGCGCCGAATCCCAGGGTGGCCTGACCGAGCAGCAAGCCCTGGACTTCGTCGAGCAGGCACTGGAAACGTTTCGCTGGCACCACAGCGCCACCGTCACCGCCGAACAGTATCAACAGCTCAGCGCCCAGCATCGTCTGATCGCCGACGTGGTGGCGTTCAAGGGCCCGCACATCAACCACCTGACACCACGGACCCTGGACATCGACATCGTCCAGGCGCAGATGCCAGCCCATGGCATCACCCCCAAAGCGGTGATCGAAGGCCCGCCTCGCCGCCAGTGCCCGATCCTGCTGCGCCAGACCAGCTTCAAGGCTCTGGACGAGCCGATTGCCTTCACCGATCAAAGCGAGGCTCGCGGCAGTCACAGTGCCCGGTTCGGCGAGATCGAACAGCGCGGTGCCGCCCTCACGCCCAAAGGCCGCGCACTCTACGACCGTTTGCTCAATGCCGCGCGGGACGAACTCAAGGACTTCCCCAACGAAGCCAACGCTGCGCGCTACAACGCCCTGATGGCGCAGCATTTCAGCGAGTTCCCTGACACCTGGGAAGGCATGCGCCAACAGGGCCTGGCTTACTTTCGCTACTTCGTGACGGAAAAGGGCCTGGCGGCGGGCGACCTGAAAAACGCGCCCCTGGAAGACCTGCTCAGCGACGGTTACCTGCGGGTAGAACCCCTGGTGTACGAAGACTTTCTGCCCGTCAGCGCGGCGGGGATTTTTCAGTCAAACCTGGGGGACGCGGCGCAAACCCGTTACGGCGCCCATGCCAACCAGCAAGCGTTCGAACAGGCCCTGGGGCGTTCGACGATCGATGAGCTGGAACTGTACGCCGAGAGCCAGCGGCGTTCGATCGAACAGTGTTTCGCCGCGTTGGCCGATGTTGCGTCAAGTCAATAAAAAACATGATTGAATGATTTGTCACAACTCAATAAAAACGGGCGACCTACAGGTCGCCCGTTTTTTTATATCCGAAACGTTCTATACAGCAAATAAAGTGTTCGCCCAGTGCAATGGCCTCGGCAATCCATGCACTGGTAAAGAGCCCTGACACTGGGCGAACGGAACGTATTTTAGTAGAAGCGGATTAATATGTCCGTACGCAAAAATGAAATTTATCGACACAATGTTTAACAAGATGTCGATTTAAATACTATGCAACACGGCATCTCAAACTCACCAGTTCGACCATTACGAGCTGATTATTTCTATACAAAACTTGCACAAAAACAATCGGCCCGTATAACGCCAATACTCAATATTAGTGCTTGCTGGTCACCGTCAATATGTCGGTATAAACCACGTTGACGCTTTGTCCGACTTTCAAGTCCTTGAGTTTGGCCTGGACTTCAGGTCGTTTGACGTCGACGGTCTTGGACTTGCCTTCCGGGTTTTCGAAGGTCACCTGGTTTTTCTTCAGGTCAATGCTGGTGATTTTCAGCTGCACTTTCACCTGACGGTACGCTTCGCCGCCGGGGTTGGGGCTACCTGGCGCTGTGCGCATTTCGCCGGTGGCTTCGGCGGTGCCGGGCAGGCCTTTGTCGACATCGGTGTCGAGGAAGGCTGCAACGGCGCTGGTAACCCTGATTTCCACCGTATCGCCAGCCTTGAGGTTGTCGAGGTTTTTCGCCTTGTCGGTCAACTGCACAGGGAACTCATTACCCTGCGGGCCTTTAAGGACCACGGAATGGTTCGCGGTATCTACCGAAACGACTTTGGTGGTGACCTGGTCAACCACCACAACTTCGGACAACGGGAGTTCGGCGGCAACCGCGCCAAAACTGGCGACAGACAGCAAGGTTGCGAGGGTGATGGCTTTGCTCAGTGCGTGGCGTTTCATAGGCAGAACATTCCCTGTGATAGATGGCAACAGACGGCGTTGAAACCGGGCTCAACGCCATGTGTGCGAGTGAGCATAGACGCTGTTCAGCGAGTGGTCGCGCCGCAGCGGTGATTTTCCTGACACGAGCGCCTAGTACCCGGTCATTTCCAGATAGCCCTGCCCTGCATGGCTGCCACTGAGGCGCACCGGGCCTTCCCAGTACGGAATGCGCAAGTCCATCCAGGCCTGGGGATTGAGCGCGGCAATGGTTATATCGAGGTGTCTTGCAGGGATTTTGATCGACCAGCGAATGGGCATCTCACGCCCGGCAACCCGGGCGGTGTCTTGCGGCGTGAGACTGATGTCGCGGGCGTGCAGCAATTGTGTCTGGCCCCGGGCGTCGATCCAGGTGCCGGTGAGGTAAGGCTCGCCGTCCTTTTGCCGCATGCGATACAGCATCACCTGCTCGCCGCTGTCCAGATGCAGGGAGAGCCAGTCCCAACCGGTCTGGTTGCTCGTCAGGGGCTGGCTGCTCCATTCCCGGTCGAGCCAGGCCGGGCCACTGACCTGAAAGGTCTTGCCGTCGATGTCCAGGGTGCCGCTGGCCCGGAAAAACGGCTGGCTGTAGTAATAAGAGGCCTGACCCTGTTCGGATTTCTGGCTGAAGCCCCGGTCCCCCTGAAGCACCAGCGGACCTGTCGAAGTCAACCGCAGCCGATAGCTGAAACGCCGGTCGCTGGCACTGAGCTGCAGGTCGGCCAACGGGTCGTCGGCAGTCGTCTGGCTACTCAATTGCCAGTCATCGATCCACGCGTTGAACGGCGCGACGCTGACACCGGCTTGACCGACGCCGCCACGGGCATAACGTTCGGCCGCGTGATGCGCCGTCGCCGATGTCACCGCCGCGTGGCCGAGCCAGATCGTCTGATTCTGCCAGCCCAGCACCTCGGGGGCGGCTTTCAAGGCACTGCGGAACAAGGTCCATTGCGCGCCAAACTCATGCCCCTGATCGTCCTTCAGGTTGGCCGTGACGTACCACCATTCGATGCGAAAGCCGTCGTGCGGGCCGTGATCCGCCGGGAAGCTGAACACCCGACCGGGCACCACCGGGGTGAACGCAGCGGCCTGGTTGCCCAACCCGGCAAAGCCTTTTTCCACCGGTGCCGGTTGATCGCAACCGCTCGCCAGCAGCGCCAGGAGCAACACGCCGACTTTAATCTTCATGGGCAAACGTCCGCAGCAGGTCCGCCGGTTGTGTGCGGTACAAACGGTACAACGGCCAGGCCGAGGCCAGTAACGTCGCCACCAGCGCCAGCCCCATCAATTGCAACAGTTGCAATGGAAACACTCGCAACGGCAGTCGCCAGCCAAAGGCCTGCACGTTGATCACCGCGTCCAGGCACCACGCCAGGGCGATGCCCAGCGGCAACGCCAGCACCAGGGTCAATATCGCCAGCAGCCAGGTTTGCCCGAGGTTGAGCAACATCAAATGCCGACGCGTCACGCCCAACGCCCACAATGGCGCCAGTTGCCCGAGACGGCTCTGGCTTTGGGTCAACAGGCTGATGAACAGCGCCACCCCCGCTACGCACAGCGTCAGGCTGTTGAGTGCGGCGGTGGCAGCGAAGGTGCGCTCGAAGACTTGCGTGGACCAGCCCTTGAGCCGTGCCTGATCGACGATGCGGCTGTCGTCCAGGGCAAATCGCGCCTGCAATGCCGTGACGAACGCCGGGATCGACGCCGGTTCGATGCGCAGGTTGAAGCGGTTCGGAGTCAGTTGCGGCCAGCCGCGCAACAGGTGGCGGATGTTCACCAGAATGTGGCCCTTGGGATTGCCGTAGTCGGCGTAGATCCCGACGATCCGTGGCGACCACGGGCCGGTGGGCGTCGGCAGCGTCAGGTGATCGCCCAGTTGCACTCGCAGGCGCCGGGCCAGTTGTTCGCTGAGCATCACCGCATCTTCCTTGGCCAGTCGCTCCCAAGGGTTGTCGCCCAAGGCTTCGAGCAGTGGCCAGTGCTGGCGGTAGGTCGGATGGTCGATGATCCCGGACAGGTCCGTCGGCCAGCCCTGCAATTGAATCGAAACCTGCCAGTTGGGCAGCACGGCCGCCAGTTGCGGCTGCTGGTTGAGCCAGCTGTGCAGCTCCCGAGCCTGGGCCGGGTTCTGTGGATTGAGGTAAAGCTCGGCCGTCAGCCGTTGCTCGAGCCAGTCACTGAAGGTCTGGCGAAACCCTGCGGTCATGCTGCCGGCACCGATGTTTGCCGCCATGGCCAACAGCAGCGCCATCAAGGCCAGGCTCAACGCCGGCAGTTGCTGGCGGCAATCGGCAACAAACCACTGGCCGAGCACCGAGCGACTGCGCTGCGAAACGAAACTGAGCAGCGCGCTGAGCACCACCGGCAAGGCCAGCGCGGCACCGATCAACAGCGCGGCCATCAATACGAAGCCACTGATCAGGCTGTCGCCGAGGATCAACGCCAGCAACGCGATCATCCCGGCCATGGCCGCCACCCAACCCTGGCGTCGCAACCAGCGCGCATGGGCTTGATGCCAGGCCTGCGGATCGGCCAGCGCCAGCAATGGCAGACGCGCCGCCCGAAGCAGGCTGTTGGCCCCGGCCAGCAACGCGCCGATCAGACTCAAGCCGATACCACTGAACCACCACGACAGACCAAGGCTCAACTGCCCCGCCACTTCGGCGCCATACAAGCCACGCAGGCTGGCGGCGACATCGGGTAACAGCACGCCGGCCAGCAGGTAGCCGCTGACCACCCCGGCCACACCACCGATCAGGGCCAATCCACCCAATTCGACGGCAAGACAGGCCATCAGCATCCGCGCACTCACACCGCAGGCACGCAGGGTTCGGAGCAAGCTTCGCCGTTGCTCCAGCGCCAGCCCGATGGCGGCGTGCACGATAAACAGGCCGACCACGAACGACAGCCCCCCCAGGGCATCGAGGTTCAGGTGAAAGCTTTCGGTCAGGCGCCTCAGGTTGTTTTCTTCGCCGGCGCGCTTGAGTTGCAACAGGCCTTTGAACGGCTCCGGCAACGGCGCGGTGAAATCCTTCGGTAACAGCAGCCGCGACAGTTGCTCCGGCAACCCCAGAATCTGCTGGGCAAAACCAATGTCTACCAGCAGCACGCCGGGCGCCATATCGGCCTGCACATGCAGCGGCGGCAGGGCCACGCCCGCCAGGTTCAGTGGCCGGTCACCCTCGCGCAAACCCATTGCCTGCAAGGTCTGCGACGATATCCAGGTACTGCCCGGCGGACTGAAAAAGCCGACCACCTGTTCAATCGCCAACGCCTGCCCGGCCACCGCTGCGCCCGCCGGCAGCGACACCGGCTCGATGCCCATCAACTGCAAGCGCTGCTCTTCGTGCCCCTTGAGCGTGACCCGGCCTTGCAGCACCGGTGACACCGGCCACCCCGCGCGCCGCAGATCGATAAACCATTGCTGGGGGAACGTGCCGCCACCGGGCGCACCGAGGCTGGCCTGAGGTTCGCCGCCGATCAACTGACTGGCGCGGGCATAGCTGTCGCGGGCCTGGCTGTTGAGTGCCTGGACGCCGGTCAACAGACTGGTGGCCAGCCACAACCCGGTCAGCACACTGAAAAACTGCACCGGATGCTGCCGCCAGTGGCTGAGCAGTGCACGCAGGGTTTCGCCAAAGATGCGCATGTCAGCGCTCGCCCGCAGCGGCCAGGCGACCGCCGCACAGCAGGGCTTTTTCCGCCAGCCGTGCCGCGACGCCGGGACTGTGGGTGACCATCAACAGGCTGGTGGGACTGTCGTCGAGCAATTCCAGCAGCAACTGCAACACCTCGGCACCGGTGGTTTCATCGAGGCTGCCGGTGGGCTCGTCGGCCAGCAACAATGGCGGACGCGACGCCAGCGCCCGGCCCAGCGCGACCCGTTGCTGCTGGCCGCCGGACAGCTGCTCGGGGTAGCGCCGCAGCAGCTCGCCCAGGCCCAGGCGTCGCACCAGGTGCGCCTGCCAGCGTGGGTCATGACGCCCCGCCAGCCGCGCCTGAATCGCCAGGTTGTCTTCGACCCGCAGGCTGCCGATCAGGTTGAACTGCTGGAACACCAGGCCGATTTCCGTACGGCGCCAGTTTGCCAGTTGCCCTTCATTCATCTGTTCCAGGCGATGCGCGCCACTGCGGATGCTGCCGCGATCGACCTTGTCCAGCCCGGCGATCAGGTGCAGCAAGGTGCTTTTGCCACTGCCCGACTCGCCCATCAGCGCCAGGCTGCTGCCGGGCCTGAGCGTCAGGTCGACGCCTTGCAGCACCGGCAGCGGCCCCTGCGGTGTGGCGTAGCTTTTGAAAACACCATGGACTTCAAGCATGGGTCAACCTGCTGGATAGGCGTGGCTCAAGGATAGCGGTCCTGAATGTTTTTTGTCCGTTGCTGATGATCGCCCCGCCCGCGCCCCGCCCTACCCTCGAAGCTGGTCTAACCATAACGATAAAAAACGGAGACGCCATGCCTCGTTTCACCTTGAGCCCTCGTGGGCTGCTCGCTTGCCTGATCACTGCCTGCCTTGCGCAATCGGTGGTCGCCGCCGATGGACCGGTCGCAGCCAGCCCGCAAACCACGGCCAGTAACGCCGTCGTGCTGCAACAACTGCCCTTCACCGACCGCACCGACTACGAGTCGGTCACCAAGGGTCTGATCGCGCCGTTCAAGGGCCAGGTCAAGGACGCCTCGGGCAAGGTCATCTGGGATATCCAGGCCTATGACTTCCTCGCCAAAGACCAGGCCCCGGAGTCGGTCAACCCGAGCCTCTGGCGCCTGGCCCAACTCAGCGCCCATGCCGGATTGTTCGAAGTCAGCCCACGGCTGTATCAGGTGCGAGGCCTCGACCTGGCCAACATGACCATCATCGAAGGCGACGACGGGCTGATCATCATCGACCCGCTGACCATGGCCGAAACCGCCAAGGCGGCACTGGACCTGTACTACCAGAACCGTCCGCGCAAACCGGTGGTGGCGGTGATCTACAGCCACACCCACGTCGACCACTTCGGTGGCGTGCGCGGGGTCATCGACGAATCCGACGTCAAGGCCGGCAAGGTCAAGGTGTTCGCCCCCGTCGGGTTCATGGAACACGTGATGAGCGAGAACGTCTACGCCGGCAATGCCATGAGCCGCCGCGCACAGTTCCAGTTCGGCAGCCTGCTGCCCCGTGGCGAAAAAGGCCAGGTCGACGCCGGCCTGGGCAAGAGCACACCGAGCGGCGGCACTGTCACCCTGATCCCGCCCACCGACCTGATCGACAAGGAACTGCAAACCCACACCATCGCCGGTCTCGAGGTAGAGTTCCAGTTGACCCCGGGCACCGAGGCGCCGGCAGAGATGAACCTGTACCTGCCGCAATTGCGCGCCTTGTGCATGGCGGAAAACGCCACGCAAATGATGCACAACATCCTTACCCCCCGCGGCGCGCAAGTGCGTGACGCCAAGGCCTGGGCCGAGTACCTCGACGCCAGCCTGGCGCGTTACGGCGACAAGAGCGACGTGTTGTTCGCCCAGCACAACTGGCCGACCTGGGGTGGCGAACGCATCCGCACCTTCCTCGCCGACCAGCGCGACATGTACGCCTTCCTCAATGACCGCACCCTGCACCTGCTGAACCAGGGCCTGACGCCGCTGGAAATCGCCGACTCAATCAAGAAACTGCCCGGCAGCCTGGACCAGAAGTGGTACACCCGTGGCTACTACGGCTCACTGAGTTTCAACACCCGGGCGGTGTATCAGCGCTACATGGGTTTCTATGACGGTAACCCGGCCAACCTCAATCCGCTGCCGCCGGTAGAAACGGCCAAGCGTTCGGTCGAGGCCATGGGCGGCGAAGCGGCAGTGCTTGAGAAAATGCAGGCGGCGATGGCCAAGGGTGAATACCGCTGGGCCGCGCAACTGGGCAATCAGGTGCTGTTCGCCAACCCGGACAACGGCGACGCCCGCAAAGCCCAGGCCCAGGCGTTGGAGCAAATGGGCTATCAAAGTGAAAACGCCACCTGGCGCAACATGTACCTGACCGGTGCCATGGAACTGCGCAACGGCGTGCCACCCCATGCGGGCACTTCGGTATCGGTGGACATGGTGCGGGCGATGAGTCCGCAGATGTTTTTCGACTTCCTGGCGGTGCGCCTGGACAGTGAAAAGGCCGTAGGCCATGACCTGACCCTGAACTGGACCTTCGATGACCTGAGCAAGGACTTCAACCTGACCCTGCGCAATGGCGTGCTGACCCACCGTGCAGGGCTCAATGCTCAGGCGGATGCCAGCGTGACCATGAGCAAGGCCACCCTGGAACAGATCAGCCTCAAGCAACTGGATATTCCGACGGCAATCCAGAAAGGTCTGATCAAGTTGCAAGGCAATGGCAAGAAGCTTGGGGAGTTGATGAGCAGCCTCGATACGTTTGCGCCGCAGTTCAATATTGTCACGCCTTGACCGGATGACGCGGGAAACCGCGTCGCCTTCATCGCGAGCAGGCTCGCTCCCACACTGGATCTGTGCCATTCACAAATGCTGTGAACAACCCGATCCCCTGTGGGAGCGAGCTTGCTCGCGATGGCTTTGTGTCAGGCGATGATTGTTTTGTGGGTGTACATATCCCTTGCTGCGGTCACGGGCACTTAGGGTTCCGCCCTTACGGCGGGTCACTTGGAAAAGCGGAGCGCCGCCCGGCCCCAAGTAACCAAGGGCTCTTGCCCCTGACGTTCGGTGCCTCGCCTAGGCTCGGCATGCCCTCGCTCCGGTCCTGCTCCGTGGGCCCGCCGCCATCGGCCATCCATGGCCGGGGGCGGCTAACCCGGCATCCATGCCGGGTTGCCCACTGCGCAGAACCTCCACTCAGCCTCACGAGGGGGCGTGCACCGCAACAGCGCCCGAGGCGGCCTACCGGCCGGCCTGTTTGCCGGGTTCGTTCGTCTGTGAGTACCTGATTGACTGTCAGGCCGCCATCGCGAGCAAGCTCGCTCCCACTGGGGACCGGGTTGTTCACAGCATTTGTGAACGACACAGATCCTCTGTGGGAGCGAGCTTGCTCGCGATGCGGTTCAGGCAGACACCACTTCAACCACCGGCATTCGCCAGCGTTGATTGACCACCTGCTGCCCAGGTCCATACAGGCGCAGGACCAGGGTGAACGCTCCGCTTGCAGGCGTCGGCAACCAGTTGCTCTGCTCCGGCGGAGCGACGTTCTGCAGGATCAACGTCAACCCACCATCCGCATCTTCTTGCAATTGATCCCGGCTGCTCAGGCAGTAGCGATTGATCGGGTTGGCCACCAGTTGCCGGTCCGGCAAGTCATACAGCGTCAGCGACCAGAACTCGCTGGCCGGCGGCAGTTGACCCGCTGCGAAACGCAGGCGATAGCTTCGCCCACCCTGCAAGGGTTGCCCCTGATTATCCAGGCGAGTGCCGGTGTAGAAGGCCTCTTCCACGCTGTTGCCGTAGATGCCGACATTCGCCGCGACAGCGCGGTTGAGGTAATTGCCGTTCAGCGCTTCGCGAGTGCCGAACAGCCCGAGGGTGGTGCGTACCTGGCTCACTGCGGTTTGCAGTTGCGCCTGTGCCTCTTGAATCCCGGCGAGCAGTGCCTGGCGTGTTGCTGGCGGCAACGTCGCCGGGTCGAAACCCTGGCCGGGCACGATGCCGATCCGTGCAAAGCGCGCGCGCAAGGCTTGTTCGGACGGTTGCGTGGGGCACAGGCTGAGGATCTGGTTCAGCGCCGGAATAAACTCCAGCCCCAACCCGGTCTTGCTGTCCCAGGGGCGCCAGTCAATGGCTGGCGCAGCCACAGGCGGCGCACTGCCGATGTATTCATGCAACGAACGCAAACCGTATTGCTGCTGCAAGGCACGCACCGCCGGCAGGTCCCCGGCGTTTTTCAGGCCCGTTCTCCCAAGCACCATGACGATTTCGGTTTCACTGCGCAGCACAGCCTTGACGCCGTCCGGTGTCGGGCCTTGCCAGTGGGGTCCGGCGATCAGGTAATTCCCCGCATCGCGACCGGTGCTGAGCACGCCGACATAAGCAAAGTTGTGGGTGTACTGGTCGACCAGTTGAAGCACGTAATAGCGGTCGTCAGGCACGGCCGGCACGCTCAACACCTGCGGCTCGCTGCGCAGGTCAAGCCACGCCCAGGAGTACGGCGTGTCGTTGTTCGGCGTGACGATGTCGCGGTTGTTCGGGGTAAACAACTCGCTGTAATGACGAAAGCGGTTGAAGCCGCCAACGTACTCCGGCGCGTCCGGCTTGAGCGCCTGTTTTTCCATGGTCTGGTAATGCATGAGCATGGGGTAGGCGTAAATCCACGCCTCTTTGGCAATCTGCCGAGGGTCATCGGAATCACCGGCCAGCAGCCGGCGTGGAAACATCAGGCTTGCTCCCAATACCCCCATGCCGCCCAGCAACCGGCGGCGACTGAAAATCAGGTTCATGATTCGATCCTCGCAATCGTCGGCAACTGATAACTCCCGTCCAATGCCCCGCCCTTGGGCAGGTACAGGCGCAACAGCAGGTTGAACGGACCTTGCGGCGTCGGCAGCCAGTTGCCCTGCGGCGTAGCCTTGGGCGCATCGGCTTGCAGGATCAGGGTCAAGCCGCCGTCGGCATCGTATTGTAGACCAGGGCTGCGGTCGCCCAGGGCGTAACGCTGGATCGGGTTGGCCACCAGCAACTGGGTTTTGCCGTCATACAGGGTCAGCGACCAGAACGCATTCACCGGCGGCAATTGCCCGGCGGGAAAATGCAGGCGATAGGCGTGTTGGCCATTGAGTTCCTGCCCCTTTGCATCGTGCAACGCCATCGGGTACAGCGCTTCCACCGCATCGTTGGCGTAGATGTAGCGCCAGGCGACTGCGGCACGGGTCAGGTCATCGTCACCAAACTTGCCGACGTTGGGCGGCGACGGCAACCAGCCCTGCTGTTCCAGCGATAGTCGGCTGGAGGCTGCACGGACCTGTTCGCGACCGGCTTCGGCGCCCTGTGCGACGGCTTCGTTCAAGTCCGCCGGGGCCTGGAATCCGGCCCCCGGCTTCACCCCGATGGCGGCGAAACGGGCCAGTTTCTTTTGTTCGCCGGCGGTCCATTGATGCAAGGGGGCCAGCGCGTTGAAGGTGCTGAACAACACCTGCGCCGGCCCGTGCCTGGTGTCCGTGTACGCTGGCAGTTGCAGCGGTGCCAAGGGTTCAGGGGGCGCGCTGCCATTGACTTTGGACAGCGGTTGCAAGGCGTAGCCCCTCAGCACTTGCGCGGCGTCTTTCTGATCCGCTTCGCCCTTGACCTCGGTCCGTCCCAACAGGAAGACCAGCCGGCTCGGTGAGCGAATCACCGCGCTGAACCCCGATGGCGCGGGCCCCTTCCAGTCCGGCCCGACAATCAGGTAGCGCCCCGCCTTGTCACCCGTGGCGCGGGTGCCGATGTAGTCGAGGTTGTCGGTGCGCATGTCCACCAGCTGGAAACTGTAGTAGCGACCTTGCACGGCCGGTACGTCGAGCACCACAGGTTCGCTGCGCAAGTCCAGCAAGGCACGGGAATAGAAGGTGTCGTTGTTGGGCGACACCACTTTGTTGTCTTGCGGGCCGAGCAGGCGCGGTTCGCTGTAGAGACGATTGAACGGCAGTTTCGCGGCGATGGCGCTGAGCACTTTGTCGTGTTCGACGGTGGCGTAGGCGAACACGTAGGCCTCCTGCGCCAGGTCTTTGGCTTGCTGTTGGTCGAGGGTTGCGGCGTGAACAGTACCCAGGCTCGCGCCCAGGGCCAGAGCGGATATCCAGTAGCGCATGGCAGATCTCCTGGTAGATAAATATCAACACACACTGATCCCTGTGGGAGCGAGCTTGCTCGCGATGAAGCCGGAACATCCAACATTGATGTCGTCTGACACGCCGCCATCGCGAGCAAGCTCGCTCACACAAGGGATTTACGGTGCCTCCCGGTTTATTTGGCCCAACGCCGCAGGTCCGACGGGGTGTAGTCGTCGGTCTTGGCGGCGAAGCCCACGCGCATCGGCTCGGTCTCTTCGTTGGCCAGGCCACCGGCGTAGTAGCGTCCGGAGATCAGGTCATAGGAGGTTTCCAGCACGTTGTAGGTGAAGCCGTGGTCGTACTGCTGGATCGCGTGCAGTTCACCGCTGCGCCACAGTTCACCGCGACTGTCGTACTGGTCCGACTGGGCGATCTGCCAGCTGTCTTCGTCCACATAGAAGCGACGTTTGGCGTAGATGTGCCGGGCACCGGGCTTGAGGGTCGCTTCGACCACCCACACGCGGTGCTTCTCGTAGCGGGCCAGGTCCTGATTGACGTGGTTGGGCTTGATCACGGCGTCGTACTTGAGGTCGCGGCTGCCGATCTTGTAGCTGTTGTAAGGGATGAACAGCTCTTGCTTGCCCACCAGTTTCCAGTCGAAACGGTCCGGCGCGCCGTTGTAGCCATCGATGTTGTCGGCGGTGATCAGGCCGTTGCTGTAACGGGCGCTGTTGTCGTAGGCGATCATCGGCGCACGGCGCACGCGACGTTGCCCCGGCAGGTACTGCCAGGCCGAACGCGGCTCGGCGACCTGGTCAATCGGCTCGTGCACGAGCACCGCCTCACCGGACAGACGCGCCGGTTCCAGCACCCGGCTCTTGAACATGAACAGGATGTTCGAGCCCGGTTCCAGCCCGCCCACGGTGTCGGCAAAGTTGATCAAAGACTGGTTGCGCACGTAGCTGGTGGCGCCATTTTCACGCACCAGTGCGGCGCTGCTGATGCGCTCGTAACTGCCACCGCGATAACGGGTCATGTGGTTCCACATCACCTCCAGGCCTTCGGTGGGCAACGGAAACGGAATGCCCCTGGCATAGTCGTGCAAGCCGTTGCCGCCGTCGGCCATGCTGGTCTTGGCGACGTTCTCACGACTGACCGCCAGTACCTCCTTGGGCAGGTTGGCGCTGCGATGGCTCGGGTAGATGTTCATCTTGTAGGTGTCGGGAAAACGCTTGAACAACGCGATTTGCCCGGGGCTGAGAAACTTCTGGTATTGCGTCAGGTTCTGCGCGGTGACGGTGAACAACGGTTTCTCGGCGGCATACGGATCGCTGTAGCCGCCCTTGCTGTCGACGGTGCCGGCGTTGCTCGCCAGACCACCGGTCCAGGCCGGAATGCTGCCGTCGGCATTGGCCGCCATTTCCGAGCCCATGGGGGTCAGGGTCTTGCCCAGTGCCGCCGAATCGGTGCCTTTGGCCTGGGCCAGGCCGACGGTGCAGGCCAGGGCCAGCACGCACAATTGCATACGCATAACGGTTCTCCTTAGAAGTCTGCCTTGAAGCTGACGGATGCAAAATCGCGGTCGTCGAGGGTGCTGTAGTCGTTGGAACCGAAGAACGTGTTGTAGGCCAGTTCCACGCTGTAGTCGTTCATGTAGACGCCGGTCAGGCTCACGCCCAGCGCTTGCTGGCCTTCCTGGAACGGCCCTTGCGGATCGTAGGAATAGCCCGAGACGTCATGCCGCCAGTTGACGGCCGGAATCAGGTTGATGCCTGGCAACACATCGCTGTATTCGAGGCTGGCGCGCAGGCGATACCCCCACGACCAATCGGTGGCAAAGCCCTTGTCGGTGCAGTATTGGTTGGTCACACCTGAAGCTACCGTGTTGCACAGCGTGCCGTTGCGCGGGGCGCTGCGGCCGAACGCGGCGTTACGGCCCAAGCGCTCGTCCCCCAGATCGTCGATGTGCACGACACCGGCCTCACCGAACAGGCTCAGGCGCGTGGCGCCCAGCACGTTGTCGATGGCCTGGGTGGCCGAACCGGTCAACTGCCAGACGCCCTTGCGCTCCCACGCATCGAACTGGCTGCCATTGGTGGTGCTGAAGCCGGGCGGCAACTGCAACCAGGAACTGCCCGCCGGTCCGGAAATCACCGCAACGTTGACGTCGGGCGCGTTGATCGCGATCGGCATGTTCGGCCGGTAGCTCAACTCACCGGCCAGGGAAATCCCGGTGACAGGCTCGACGCCGTTGAGGCTGATGCCGTACAGGCGAATGTTTTCCGGGAAGGCCGCCGCATAGCTCGGCCCCTGGATACCACCGGGGAAGGTACCGGGCAAGGCGGTGTTCCTGGCGTTAATGGTGAAATACGGCAACCGCGAGTGATAGTTGATGTAGTAGATCGCCGCTTCCGCATCGTTGAGCGCCGGGATCATCTGGCGCAAGGCGAAGCCGAACTGGCCGTTGTCGGACGGCGATTCGTTGCCCCGGGACGTGGCGAACAAACCAGCGGCCTGCATCTGTTGATCGGTCTGCACCTGGCTCAGGTACAGCGGCCCGCAACCCGGCTGGATCACATCACTGCTGGCGAAGAAGGTGCCGCAACCGTCGAGTACGCTGGGGCGCCAGTTGTACTGGTAGAAACCTTCGAGGTTGGTGGTGTCGGTCAGGCCGAAGCTGAAGGAGACCATCTCCACCGGCAACTGGCCTTCCTTGATCTCCACGCCGGGACGGTTGAACGCCGAGATGTCCAACGGGTTGATCACGTTGATGCCGTTCTGGATCAGCAGCGCTTCGCCCCAGGACAACACCTGGTTACCGACCTTTACGTTCAGCGGATGCTCGGCCACCTGGAAGTCTTTCCAGACGTAGGCATCGAGCACCTCGAAGCCCTTGAATTTAGACAGGTCGTCCCAGCCCGAATCGTCGAAATCCTTGAAGCGGCCATTGCCGGTTTCGTAGGCGTGGTCGTACCAGTACTTGAAGCGAATGAACGCGCCCTGGCCCTGGCCCTGGCCATCGAGACTGATATCGGTGAGCCCCTTGAAGAGTTGCGAGATGGGGTCGCCCTTCTTGAAGTTCAGCCGGTTGTCGTCGGCGCTGACGCTGGTGCCATTGGCATTTACACCCTGGGCCTGCAAGGCGTTGGCGCGGGTCATCAGGCTTTTGTCGGGGTTTTGCGTCGACCAGCTGCTGCCCAGGCTCAGGCTGGTCTTGGTCGACAGGCTCCAGTCTTCGTTGAGGTCAAATGTGGTGGCGTAGGTTGGCCCCGTCAGTACGGCAAGAATCGCCAGCGCAAGGGGTTGCGGGCGAGTGTGGCCAAGCCGGTGAAGCCGTTGGCGGACTCCGGCTGTGGCCGAGCGTTTTTTTATCATTATTAGGCTCCGGTCAGGTTTGCTCAGCCCGGACACGGTGCCCAACTATCGGCCCCGACACGCAAGCGATGGCCGACAAAAAATAATCATCGGGGGGATCTGCGGGGGGCTTCGGTTAATTTCTGAAGGCGTACATATCCGTTTCTGCGGATGCGGTCACCTGTAGGAGCGAGCCTGAACTGGTCAAGTAATCCCAGACACCGATTACGGTGTTTATGCCGCTTTTTGCTCCATAGCTATTGGCGACAGGT
>NZ_JBXAOQ010000006.1:412361-421534 GCF_058802985.1 Pseudomonas sp. GW822-FHT01E03 | reverse complement strand
CCCCCCCCCCCCCCCCCCCCCCCCCCCCCCCCCCCCCCCCCCCCCCCCCCCCCCCCCCCCCCCCCCCGCTCCCACATTTTTTGATCTGTAGTGTCTGGATTATCAGACTACTGGCGCAGGCGGCGGCTCATCCGGCAGCGTAGGCTCGCCCGGCTCATTAGGCTGCTCGTTCGGGGTATCAGGATCAGGCTGGCCGGGAATACCCCCTGCCATGCTGACGGGCGGGTGTGCCAACAAGGACCAGGCCAGAACGCCAACCTGATTGGGTTCAAGCCTTGCCAGTTCGGCACTGATTCGCGGATCGATCTTCATTCGGCACTCCTGAGCGATGACCCGACCCACCTTGCGCGGATCGGAACAGTACACCCCATAGAGTGTACGCCCGCTCAGGAATTCCCGGCATTTGCCAGACGGTTGACTCAGGTCCGAGGCAGGGTCACGCCACGCTGGCCCTGATACTTGCCGCCACGGTCCTTGTAGGACACTTCACACTCTTCGTCAGACTCAAGGAACAGCATCTGTGCCACGCCCTCGTTCGCGTAGATTTTCGCCGGCAGATTGGTGGTGTTGGAGAACTCGAGGGTCACGTGACCTTCCCACTCAGGCTCGAGCGGTGTGACGTTGACGATGATGCCGCAGCGCGCATAGGTGCTTTTACCCAGGCAAATGGTCAAAACGTTACGCGGAATGCGGAAATATTCGACGGTGCTGGCCAAGGCGAAGGAGTTCGGCGGAATGATGCACACGTCGCTGTGGATGTCGACGAAGCTGCCGGCATCGAAGTTCTTCGGGTCGACGATGGCCGAATTGATGTTGGTGAACACCTTGAAATGATTGGTGCAACGCACATCGTAGCCGTAGCTCGACACGCCGTAGGAGATCACACGGCTATCGTCGCTGCCGCGCATCTGGCGCTCGACGAATGGCTCGATCATGCCGTGTTCCTGCGCCATGCGGCGAATCCACTTGTCCGATTTGATGCTCATGGCGGGTGTCCTGAATAGCGAGGTCGAAAAATTCTGTCCGGCATCTTACCGGGCGCGCCGCCGGGTTCAAAGTCCGCGGTGCAATTCTCGCCGAACAGGCGGGAATTACCTGCGCTGGCGACGAACCGTCACACCGCCGATCCTTAAAACAGAGAAACCTGTGCAAGAAGCATTGGCACGTTCCGGAAAAAGGGTTAAGGTGGCGTCACTGTGCTGCTTGTGTCACTGAGAATCTCTACACGATATGTTGAATTTCGATCCAACCATCTACAAGAATTTTTCCTGCTCTTTGCACTCAGTCTCGGCCAGGGTTCTTCCTGAGTCGCAGTTATCTTTGTTCAAGGAGTTACACCATGTCTAATCGCCAAACCGGTACCGTTAAGTGGTTCAACGATGAAAAAGGCTTCGGCTTCATCACTCCACAATCCGGTGACGACCTGTTCGTTCACTTCAAAGCTATCCAGTCCGACGGCTTCAAAAGCCTGAAAGAAGGCCAACAGGTTTCTTTCATCGCTACCCGCGGTCAGAAAGGCATGCAAGCTGAAGAAGTTCAAGTTATCTAACTTGTACTTGCTTTAGTAAAAAGCCCCGCCCTCAACAGCGGGGCTTTTTTGTGGGCGGGTGTTTTGTCCACACAAAAAAGATCGCCGCCTTCGACAGCTCCCGGGTTGACCCTGCAGGCGCTGTCGAAGGCGGCGATCTTTTGATGCTCTTACCAGGTCACGCCAAACCCTGCGGTGTAGCGTGTCTTGTCCAGATCCGCATCGTCGGCGCCGCTGATGATATCGCGTTCCGCCTTCAGGTTCAGCGAAGCCCAGTCAGTCACCTTGTAGCGCAACCCCATCTCGGCATCGAGCGCGTAGTCGGCCACGCCCGACAGCGGCTTGCCGACCTCACCATTGGTGAAGAACTCGACACGTTTGCCGATCAGGTAGCGGTTGTAGTCCCACTTCATGGCCAGGGCGTAGAAATTTTCCTCGCTGCCATCGGAGAATTCATAGTCCGTGCGGTTGACCAGCGAGCCCAGGGAGAACGCCCCGAGTTCGTTATCCCAGAACTGATAGCCGGGACCGGTACCGACGGTGCGTTGACGGGAAAGGTCTTCGACCTTGTCGCGTTTGTAGACCAGGCGCCCCTGCCAGAACCATTGCTCGGTCAGGAATCGGTCGATGGAGTACTCCGCCCGCCAGTTGTCCGTGGTCACCACGTCGTCCTGGAACTCACGGTTGTACTCACCTTCAGCGGTGTGCCGCCAGCGCCCGTGTCGCGCACTGGTCTTGAAGTCGATGTCGTAGTCATCGGTGTCGTTTTCCGCCCGCTGATAATCCAGCGCGACATCGACGCTGCCTTTCCACACCAGATCCTCGACCACCGGTTTTGGCTTGAGAATCTGCTGGATGCTCGCCAGTTCGACCGTCTTCGGTCCCTCGCCGTTGGCCAGCGTGACCTTGCCGTCGTCCGCCGCTTTCAACGATTTCGCTTTCTCACCACTGTAGGCATCCTGCTTGACCAGCAACTCCTGATCGCTGTCCAGGGTCTTGACCTGTTTCCAGTCGATCGTCACCGCACCGGCGTACTCGGTCTGGATCAGCAGCTTTCCGCCATCGAACAGCGTGATCTTGCCGCTCAGCTTGTCACCGTTCTTCAACCACACGGTATCGGCCAGCAAGGGAGAGGATGCGCCAAGGACGGCGAGACACAGCAGGGATCTGGACAACATAAACAAAATACAGGCTCAGGCTTGCGAGAAAAGTCGGCATTATCCGTAGGAACAAGGCCCTGACAAGGACTGACCCGACTATTTCTGTTGAGTTCATTTCTCAACTTCCTGCACAGGAATTACTCTACAGATGGTAAGGCAAACTTCTTCAGGACTGACGGACGTGACCGATCCAACCGAAGACCCCGAGAGTGCAGCGCAAATCCGACGCACGGCGCTGTATTTGACGCTGGCACAAGTACCCGAGGGCAAAGTCGTCAGCTACGGCCAGTTGGCCGAGCTCGCAGGACTGGGTCGCGCCGCCCGCTGGGTCGGGCGCACACTCAGTCAACTGCCCGGCGACAGCAAGTTACCCTGGCACCGTGTTCTGGGCGCGAACGGGCGTATCAGCCTGCCGGTCGGCAGCCCTTCGGGCGATGAGCAGCGCGCACGATTACGCATGGAGGGCATCAGTGTCCTGAATAATCGTGTTGATATTCAGCGCCATGGCTGGCGCCCGGTAGAGCACAGCGGTTAGAGTGCGCGCTTTGTTTCCGTATTTCTTGAGGCAGACTCCAGCCCATGCCCCGTAAAACCTGGCGCGCCGCGCTCGCCGCTTATGCCAGCCCCTCGACACTCGTGCTGTTGCTGCTTGGTTTCGCCGCCGGCCTGCCCTACATGCTGGTGTTTTCGACGCTTTCAGTCTGGCTGCGTGAAGCCGGCGTGGCGCGTGAGACCATTGGCTATGCAAGCCTGATCGGCCTGGCGTATGCCTTCAAATGGGTCTGGTCACCCCTGCTCGACCAATGGCGACTGCCATTGCTCGGCAAACTCGGTCGACGAAGGTCCTGGCTCGTGCTGTCCCAGGCACTGGTTATCCTTGGCCTGATCGGGATGGGTTTCTGCGACCCGCAAAAGCATTTGTCCTGGCTGATCGCCATTGCCGTCGTCGTCGCTTTCGCATCAGCGACGCAGGACATCGCGGTCGATGCCTACCGTCTGGAAATCGCCGAAGACAACCGCCAAGCCGCACTGGCCGCCAGTTACATGTCCGGTTACCGGGTCGCCGCGCTGCTGGCTACCGCAGGCGCGCTGTACTTCGCCGAAGGTTTTGGCTCCACCGGCTTCAACTACAAGCATTCGGCCTGGGCCGGCACTTACATCCTGTTCGGCGCCCTGATGGTCCCGGCACTGCTGACATCCCTGTTCATGCGCGAGCCGCCAGTACCCTTGCGCACGCAGCTGCAGGCCGGGCGCTACAGCTTCGTGCATCAACTGGCCTCGGTGTTCGTGCTGATCGTATTGCTGGTGTCCGTGCCGGCCATGTTCACCCAGCTCTACAACACCGACTTCGCCAGCGTACTGTTCGAAGGCGAGAGCCTGCTCGACCTGCTGCTGGAGGACCGCGCCTTCCTGCGCGCGATTCTCTATACCACCCTCACCGCCCTGTGCCTCTCGGCCATGGGCCGCCGCGGCCTGGCGCCGGTACTGACACCCGTCAACGATTTCATCCTGCGTTACCGCTGGCAAGCGCTGCTGCTGCTCGGCTTGATCGCCACCTATCGGATGTCCGATACGGTCATGGGCGTGATGGCCAACGTGTTCTACATCGACCAGGGCTTCACCAAGGACCAGATCGCCAGCGTCAGCAAAATCTTCGGCCTGATCATGACCCTGGTCGGCGCTGGCATGGGCGGCCTGCTGATCGTGCGTTTCGGCATCCTGCCGATCCTGTTCATCGGCGGTGTCGCCTCCGCGGCGACCAACATCCTGTTCCTGATGCTCGCCGACATGGGCCCCAACCTGAACATGCTGGTGCTGACCATCTCCCTGGACAACTTCAGCTCGGGCCTGGCGACCTCGGCGTTCGTCGCCTACCTGTCGAGCCTGACCAACCTGAAATTCTCCGCCACCCAATACGCCCTGCTCAGCTCGATCATGCTGCTACTGCCACGCCTGATCGGCGGCTACTCAGGGGTCATGGTGGAGAAGTTCGGTTATCACGACTTCTTCCTGATTACCGCCCTGCTGGGCGTCCCGACCCTGCTGTTGATCGCCTTGCACTGGTTCCAGGAGAACCGCCGTGAAGGTCCGACACCTACACCGGAACCGGTGCACACCCCGGTCGCCGAAGAATCGTAGGGTCTTTACGCAGGAAGAATCGCGGAGGGCCGAGTGAATCGCGCCCTCCTGCCACACCACCGACCGCACGCCTGTACGCCAGCGGATCTCGCCCGTACAATGCTCCGTCATATCTCGTCATCAGCAATCGATAACGGCCAACCATGCGCACCAGTCAATTTTTGCTCGCCACACAAAAAGAAACGCCTTCCGACGCGGTCGTGATCAGCCACCAGCTGATGCTGCGCGCCGGCATGATCCGCAAACTCGCCTCAGGCCTGTACACCTGGCTGCCGATGGGCTTGCGGGTAATGCGCAAGGTCGAAGCCGTCGTTCGTGAAGAAATGAACGCTGCCGGCTCTCTCGAAGTGTTGATGCCAAGCACGCAACCGGCTGAGCTGTGGCAGGAATCCGGGCGCTGGGAAGAGTACGGCCCTGAATTGCTGCGCTTCAAGGATCGCCACGGTCGCGACTTCTGCGCCGGCCCGACCCACGAAGAAGTCATCACCGATCTGATGCGCAACGAATTGAGCAGCTACAAGCAGCTGCCGATCAACCTGTACCAGATCCAGACCAAATTCCGTGACGAAATCCGCCCACGCTTCGGCTTGATGCGCGGCCGCGAATTCATCATGAAGGACGCCTACTCCTTCCACGCCGACCAGCCTTCGCTGCAGGTCACCTACGACCGCATGCACCAGGCCTACTGCAACGTGTTCACCCGTCTGGGCCTGAAGTTCCGCCCTGTAGAAGCCGACAACGGCTCCATCGGCGGTGCCGGCTCCCACGAGTTCCACGTACTGGCCGAGTCCGGTGAAGACGACATCGTGTTCAGCAACGGCTCCGACTACGCCGCCAACATCGAAAAAGCCGAGGCCGTGCCTCGCGAAACCTCGCGTGCCGCTGCGACCGAAGAGCTGCGCCTGGTCGACACGCCGAACGCCAAGACCATTGCGCAACTGGTCGAAGGCTTCAACCTGCCGATCGAGAAAACCATCAAGACCCTCGTGGTGCATGCTGAAGAGAAAGGCAAGCTGATTGCCCTGATCATCCGTGGCGACCATGAGCTGAACGAAATCAAGGCCGCCAACCAACCAGGCGTTGCCAGCCCGCTGGTCATGGCCTCGGAAGGCGAACTGCGCGAGGCCATTGGCGCCGGTGCCGGTTCCCTAGGCCCGTTGAACCTGCCGCTGCCGATCATCATCGACCGTTCGGTCGAGCTGATGAGCGACTTCGGCATCGGTGCCAACATCGATGACAAACACTACTTCGGTGTGAACTGGGAACGCGACCTGCCTGTTCCGACCGTTGCCGACCTGCGCAACGTCGTGGCCGGCGACCCGAGCCCGGACGGCAAGGGCACCCTGGAGATCAAGCGCGGCATCGAAGTCGGACACATCTTCCAGCTGGGCAACAAGTACAGCAAAGCGATGAAATGCGAAGTGCTGGGCGAGAACGGCAAGCCGGTCACCCTGGAAATGGGCTGCTACGGCATCGGTGTGTCTCGCGTGGTGGCGGCTGCCATCGAGCAGAACAACGACGAAAACGGGATCATCTGGAGCGACACCCTCGCGCCGTTCCAGATTGCCCTGGTGCCGCTGCGCTACGAAACCGAGCAGGTTCGCGAAGCCACCGACAAGCTGTACGCGCAACTTACCGCTGCCGGCTTCGAAGTGCTGCTGGATGACCGTGACAAGAAAACCAGCCCGGGCATCAAGTTCGCGGACATGGAGCTGATCGGCATTCCACACCGGATCGTGGTCAGCGACCGCGGCCTGGCCGAAGGCAACCTGGAATACAAGAGCCGTACCGAGGCCGACGCACAAGCGCTGCCGGTCGCCGACGTACTGTCCTTCCTTCAGGCCCGCATCCGCCGCTGATAGCAGATATAGAGACGTCATGTTCAAGCGAAACACCTTAGGCCTCGGTGGTGCCGCCTTGTGCGGCGCCCTGCTGGTCAGCGGCTGTGCCAATCAAATGTCACAACGCAGCGAGCACGAGGAACGTGTCGAGCGCAAATTGCTCGATCACAGCCTGCAGATCGATGTCGGTGAGCCCAAGGTGCTTGAGCTTCCGCAACGGCGGGTGAAAATCCACGAGCAGAAGACTTTCGAAGTCACCGAATACGAAGTCACGCGTCACTATGACCGCTATACGCCGTACCAACCCTGGCGGGAGATTTACGAAATCCCGCTGGGCGCGGTGGCCGTGGTAGCGGGTGTCGGTGCCAACGTGGTCAATGTGTTTGCCCTCGGCAATTTGCCGGACAGCGTGACCAAGGACTGGCTGAGCTACGGTTTCGCCGGGCTCAACCCGTTCATGAACGTGCAGTCCCATGGTCGCGCGCAGCAGAACCTGGCCGGCATTGATGAAGTCCAGCGCGACAAGCGCACGGAGTACTCAAGCCTGCCCTGGAGCGAGCGCCCGGTCGAGGTCAAGGCCGGCAAGGAAACCTTCGAACTGACCACCGACAAAAACGGCGTGTTGCGCCTGAATCTGTTGGACAACCCGTTCGCCGAACATGACATCAATCACCTGAGCCGATTGCTGATTCGTGTCGAGGATGCCAAGGACGACGTACACACCGACTCCTCGCTAGCCGTCAGCAGCACCTTGCGCAGCAAGCTCTATGAGGCCCATGGGCTGATTTATGACGATCTCGAGGGCGACGAAGTCAATCAGTGGGTCCACCGGGTCAAGCGCCTGTCGGAGCTGGGTCTTGAAGAGGAAGCCAGTGAACTGGAACAGAGCCTGATCGAACTGACACGCAATGATCCCGAATTGCAGACTGAGTTCCTGAAGTCACTGGCCCGCAATGGCGAGCGACTGGTAGCGAATCCGGGGCTGAACTAAACGCGAGCAGGCTCGCTCCCACATAGGATTTCAGGTGTTCACAAATCCAATGTGGGAGCGAGCCTGCTCGCGAAGGCGGCCTGACATTCACCACCAAACCTCTGTCTTCCGCTACCGCTCAAACAACTCCATCTGCTCGAACCCACCCCGCAAGTCCTCCAGCCGCACCCCGACACCCAACAACCGCACCGGCTTACCGCCGCGATTGAAGGCCTGGGTCAGCATCAACTGATAACTGCCCAGATCCCGCCCTGCCCCGGCCTGCTCCAATGTAGTCTGGGTGAAGTCGTGGAACTTCACTTTGACGAATGGCTTGCCCGGACGATAGCTGCTGTCGATCCGCGCCATGCGACCGGCCAGGGTCTCCAGCAGCTCGGGCAACTTGTCCAGGCAGCTCTTCAGGTCCGGCAGGTCAACATCGTAGGTGTTTTCAACGCTGATCGACTGACGACGACTGTCGTTGTGCACCACACGGTCGTCGATCCCACGGGCCAGGCTCCAGAGTCGCTCGCCAAAGCTGCCGAACTCACGCACCAGCGCCAACTTGTCCCACTCGCGCAATTGCAGGCAATCGCTGATACCCAGCTTGCCGAGCTTGTCGGCGGTGACTTTGCCGACCCCGTGCAATTTGCTCACAGGCAAACCACTGACAAAGTCCTCGACCTGGTCCGGTGTGATGACAAACAGGCCGTTGGGCTTTTTCCAGTCACTGGCAATCTTGGCCAGAAACTTGTTCGGCGCCACACCCGCCGACACGGTGATATGCAACTGGTTGGAGACCCGGCGCCGGATGTCCTGGGCGATTCGCGTTGCACTGCCTGCGAAATGCGCGCTGTCCGACACATCAAGGTACGCCTCATCGAGCGAGAGCGGCTCGATGATCTCGGTGTAATCGCGAAAGATCGCATGAATTTCCCTGGACGCTTCTCTATAGGCATCCATGCGTGGCTTGACGATGGTCAGGTCCGGGCACAGCTTCAAGGCATGCCCGGAGGACATCGCCGAACGCACCCCGTACGCTCGCGCCTCATAATTGCAGGTGGCGATCACCCCGCGCCGGTCCGCCGACCCACCTACCGCCAGTGGTTTACCGGCCAGGCGTGGGTCGTCGCGCATCTCGATGGCTGCATAGAAGCAGTCACAATCGACGTGGATGATCTTGCGTTGGGTCATAGCAAAGCTGTGTTCATGGCAAGGAAAAGGCGTCATGGCGTGCCGGACAAACAGTATCTCACTGGCACCTGTATATAGCACCAGTAGTCTGAATGTTCTTTTCCAATCGTAGGAAGAGTCGATTGTGAATTTATTTTTTCAATCGAAAAAATACTTTCAATAGACTCGCAGGCCTTGTCCTGCCTGCCTCACAGACCGGTCGACCTCCCCTTTTGAACGCTAAGCGATTGAACGGGAAGAGGTTTTATCGGAATTGGAGGTTGACACCCGAGCGCATCTCTATAGAATGAGCCACACAGACGCGGGATGGAGCAGTCTGGTAGCTCGTCGGGCTCATAACC
>NZ_JBXAOQ010000006.1:291818-412264 GCF_058802985.1 Pseudomonas sp. GW822-FHT01E03 | reverse complement strand
ACCCGAAGGTCGTCGGTTCAAATCCGGCTCCCGCAACCAAACATCAAAAAAGGCTACTCGAAAGAGTGGCCTTTTTTGTGCGTGCTCGTTTTGTAGCACCGAACGCAGGAACAAGGCCTGGACGCTCAACGAGAGCGAAACCGGAAATCGTTCTGATTCCGAAACTTAGGCCATCCCTGCGACCGTTTGCCGCGATTCAACATTTATTTGACCTGCTTCAGGATTAACGGTTGACACCCCGGCGCATCTCTATAGAATGCCGCCACACAGACGCGGGATGGAGCAGTCTGGTAGCTCGTCGGGCTCATAACCCGAAGGTCGTCGGTTCAAATCCGGCTCCCGCAACCAAACATCAAAAAAGGCTACTCGAAAGAGTGGCCTTTTTTGTATCTGTTGAAAAAGTCCTTTCGCAACAATGACCTGTCACTGTGTAGCAAGCCGCTTGGGGGTCACCCATGCGCCGGGTTCAGACTATGCTCTATCACAGGCTGAAGCCTCCGCGACTGATACCGCGCCATCCCTGTTGCCGGGTGATAGGCGTTAAAATTTGTGATTATTTTTTTCTACAGGGATTGGTAACTTGGCTGGATACCTCCATCCTGTCGCGCACGATCCAAGAGGTGATTGATGCGCGCCAACTCGTCTGATTCACAAGACACTGTCACAGCGACACAACCGATCAATGCCGAGCGCCTGCGCCTGCTTGATCGTTTGAGCAAATACCGTCAACCCATTGGCCTGGCGGTCACCCTGCTGCTGTTCGCGATCGCGCTGATTGCCTGTCGCCACCTGTTAAGCGAACTCGACCTTAACGCCCTGCACGACTCGATCCTCGACGTTCCGAAACCTGCCTTGATGGGCGCACTGGCTGCAACTGTGGTGGGCTTCATCATTCTGCTCGGCTACGAATGGTCAGCCAGCCGCTATGCCGGGGCGAGCCTGGCACCGCGCACCCTGGCTCTGGGCGGTTTCACGGCCTTTGCCATCGGCAACGCCATCGGTCTTTCAATGTTGTCGGGAGGCTCGGTTCGCTATCGCCTCTATGCCCGTCATGGCCTGGGAGCGGCAGAAGTCGCCCGCATGACTTTGTTCGCCAGCCTCTCGCTGGGTTGCGCCCTGCCACCGCTGGCTGCCCTGGCGACGCTCAGCGACCTGCCAGCGGCGTCCTCCGCCCTGGGACTCTCCGAGACGTTGCTGGGCGTGGTGGCGACTGCCGTGCTCGTGCTGTTTTCAGTGCTGGCCATCGGTATCTACCGTCGACGGCTGCCGGAACAGCCTTACCCGGACAACCTGCTGGTCAGGATCGGGCGCCGCACCTTGCGTCTGCCCGGGCGTCGCCTGACCTTCCTGCAATTGGTCATCACCGCCCTGGACGTAGCCGCCGCCGCGACCGTGCTCTATCTGCTGCTGCCGGAAACACCACCCTTCGGTGCATTCCTTCTGGTTTACCTGCTGGCGCTGGCTGCCGGCGTGCTCAGCCATGTGCCGGGCGGTGTCGGGGTGTTCGAGGCCATTTTGCTGGCGGCGTTTTCCGACACCCTGGGTGCTGCGCCACTGGCGGCCGCCCTGCTGCTCTATCGCTTGATCTACGTAGTCCTGCCCTTGCTGGTGGCCTGCCTGTTGCTGCTGATCAACGAAGGCCAGCGCCTGTTCCAGACGCGCCAGACATTGCGCGCGGCCTCGGGTCTGGCGGCTCCGATACTGGCGGTGCTGGTGTTCCTGTCCGGTGTTGTCCTGCTGTTCTCCGGCGTCACCCCGGAAATCGATACGCGCCTGGAACACATCGGTTTTCTGATCCCCCATCGACTGGTCGATGCTTCGCACTTTGGCGCCAGCCTGGTCGGCGTGCTTTGCCTGTTGCTGGCCCAGGGGCTGCGCCGCCGGCTGTCGGCCGCGTGGATGCTGACCACCATTCTGTTGCTGGTCGGCGCCCTGCTCTCGCTGCTCAAAGGCTTCGACTGGGAAGAAGCCAGCCTGATGGTGCTGACGGCGAGCCTGCTCGGGGTATTCCGCCGCTCGTTCTATCGCCCCAGCCGACTGACCGAAGTACCGTTCTCGCCGCTGTACCTGGTGGCCAGCCTGTGCGTGCTCGGCGCCTCGATCTGGTTGCTGTTGTTCGCCTACCAGGACGTTCCGTACAGTCACCAACTCTGGTGGCAGTTCACTCTGGACGCCGATGCCCCTCGCGGCCTGCGCTCGCTGCTCGGGGCTGCCGTGCTGCTGGTGGTGGTGTCCCTGACCTGGCTGCTGCGCACCGCGCGCCCGGTCATTCACCTGCCCACCCCCGACGAACTGGAGCGCGCCAGCAAGATCCTCATGGCATCGGCCCAACCGGATGGCGGCCTGGCCCTGACCGGCGACAAGGCGCTGCTGTTCCACCCCAACGACGAGGCGTTCCTGATGTACGCCCGCCGTGGTCGCAGCCTGGTGGCGTTGTATGACCCGATCGGCCCGGGCCAGCAACGGGCGGAAATGATCTGGCAGTTCCGCGACCTTTGCGACATCCACCACGCCCGCCCCGTGTTCTATCAAGTGCGTGCAGAGAACCTGCCGTACTACATGGACATCGGCCTGACCGCGATCAAGCTCGGCGAAGAAGCCCGGGTCGACCTCAAGCGTTTTGATCTCGAAGCCAAGGGCAAAGAGATGAAGGACCTGCGCTACACCTGGAACCGTGGCACCCGCGACGGCCTGTCCCTGGAAATCCATGAACCCGGCCAGGCGCCGATGGATGAGCTCAAGGTAATTTCCGATGCCTGGCTGACCGGCAAGAACGTCCGGGAGAAAGGTTTTTCACTGGGCCGCTTCAGCGATGACTACCTCAAGCATTTTCGCATCGCGGTGATTCGTTTCGAAGGACGCCCGGTGGCGTTCGCAAACTTGCTCGAGACCTACGGCCATGACCTGGCCAGCCTCGACCTGATGCGCGCGCACCCGGATGCACCGAAGCTGACCATGGAGTTCATGATGGTCGGCCTGATTCAACATTATAAAAATCATGGATACGCGCGTTTCAGCCTGGGCATGGTGCCGTTGTCGGGGTTGCAACCCCGTCGCGGCGCACCCTTGACCCAGCGCCTTGGCTCGATGGTATTCCGCCGTGGTGAGCAGCTGTACAACTTCCAAGGCTTGCGCCGCTTCAAAGACAAGTTCCAGCCTGATTGGGAACCCCGTTATATGGCCGTGCCCGCCGGACTCGATCCGCTGGTTGCGCTGGCCGACACCGCTGCCCTGATCGCGGGTGGCTTGACCGGATTGGTGAAACGCTGATGATTCAACGCTCCTTGCGGTATGTATTGGGCACACTGGTGATAGTGGCCCTGATTCTCGGTGGCGGTTTCTGGTACCTGAAACGCCCGGCACCGGAGCCGACCCTCGAATTGCTGACCCCGGCCGATGGTGCAGCGATGACCCGTGTCATCCCCGGCACAACGCCACGCGCCCAGGTGCTGGTGGCGGTCAACGAAGACCAGAAACTCAGCGACAAGCAATTGATGACGCTGAGCCGCAGTGGTTCGGCGCAAATTGTCCAGGTGATCCTGCCCAAGGATTGCCTGCTGCAAAGCCGCGCCCTGCAATCGGGCCTGCGCGAACTCAAAGGCCCCGCGACCCTGGTCAGCGGCATCGGCCCTGGCGCTGTGCTGGCCTGGCGCTGGTTGTCCGAGCAAAAGGACGACAAGGCCCAGGCCGTCTCGGTCGACCTGGCCCTGGAAAAGGGCGGCTGCACTCACCTGCTGCCCAAAAGCGCGGCCCACGGTCACTGGCTAGTCGCGTGGAACGACAACCCGGACGACACCAGTGCCGGCTTCGTGCGTGATCAACCGAACGCCGAAACCAGCATCAGCGACTACGACATCAACCTGCCGCAAGTGCTGAACAACGAACTGCGCAAGATCCTCGTCGGTGGCGACAAAGCCGCTGGCGGCCTGCAGATCCCGGTGGTCGAAGTGCCAGCGGGCCAGGCCAGTGACACCGTGACCCTGTTCCTGTCCGGCGACGGCGGCTGGCGCGACCTCGACCGCGACGTGGCGGGCGAGATGGCCAAGATAGGCTACCCGGTGGTCGGCATCGACACCCTGCGCTACTACTGGCAGCACAAGAGCCCGGAGCAAAGCGCGCTGGACCTGACTGAACTGATGCAACACTACCGGCAGAAATGGGGCACCAAGCGCTTCATCCTGACCGGCTATTCGTTCGGCGCCGACGTACTGCCGGCGATCTACAACCGCCTGGCCGAATCGGAACAGCAACGCGTCGACGCGATCATCCTGCTGGCCTTCGCCCGTACCGGCAGCTTCGAGATCGAAGTCGAAGGCTGGCTCGGCAACGCCGGCAAGGAAGCCGCCACCGGCCCGGAAATGGCCAAGCTGCCAGCCGCCAAAGTGGTGTGCATCTACGGCGAAGAAGAAACCGACGAGAGTGGCTGCACCGACAAGACGGCGGTGGGCGAAGCCATCAAGCTGCCTGGCGGCCACCACTTCGACGAGAACTATCCGGCGCTGGCCAAGCGCCTGGTGGATGTGATCGAGAAGCGTCAAGCCAAAGAAGCAGAAGCTCAAGAGTGATCTGAGCCTCGTTGAAGAAAAGCCCTCGCCATCTCACGATAGCGGGGGCTTTTTCATTCAACACCACAACACACTGTAGGAGCGAGCTTGCTCGCGGTGGACGTCAACGATGACGCGGAAATCCTGAATAAACGCGGTGCATTTGAGACCATCGCGAGCAAGCTCGCTCCTACAGGATAAGGTTTACATTTCGACCTGCGTCCCCAATTCAATCACCCGGTTCAGCGGCAGATTAAAGAAACGCAGGTTGCCGTTGGCGTTCTGCAACATGAACGCAAACAGCGCCTCGCGCCAGCGCGACATGCCTTCGAGCTTGGAGGCGATGACCGTTTCGCGGCTGAGGAAGTACGTGGTGCGCATGGGGCTGAAGTCCAGCTCATCGAGATGACACAGCTTCAGCGCCTGCGGTACGTCCGGCTCATCGGTGAAGCCGAAATGCAGGATGACCCGGAAGAACCCTTCGCCATAGGAGTCGACCTCGAAGCGTCGATTCGGCGGCACCCGCGGGATGTCTTCGTACACTACCGTCAGCAGCACCACTTGCTCGTGCAGTACCTGGTTATGCAGCAGGTTGTGCAACAGCGCGTGGGGCACGGCATCCGGCCGTGCCGTCAGGAACACGGCGGTGCCCTGAACACGATGGGGTGGTTGTACGGCAATGCTGCTGATGAAGATCGGCAGCGGCAATCCACCCTCATCGATACGCTCGACCAGCAACTGCTTGCCGCGCTTCCAGGTGGTCATCAGCACAAACAGCGCGAAACCCGCGATCACCGGGAATGCACCGCCCTGAACGATTTTCGGCACGTTGGCGGCGAAGTACAGACCATCGACCAACAGGAAGCCGAACAATATCGGAACCGCGAAGATTGGTGGCCACTTCCACAGCAGCAGCATCACCGCCGACACCAGGATGGTGGTCATCAGCATGGTGCCCGTTACTGCCACGCCGTAGGCCGAGGCCAGGGCACCGGAGGATTCGAAACCGATCACCAGCAGGATCACGCCGACCATCAACGCCCAGTTCACCGCACCGATGTAGATCTGGCCCTGTTCGGCACTGGAAGTGTGTCGGATGTGCATGCGCGGAATGTAACCGAGCTGGATCGCCTGGCGGGTCAGGGAGAACGCACCGGAAATCACCGCTTGCGAGGCAATCACCGTGGCCAGGGTCGACAGGCCGACCAGCGGGATCAACGCCCAGCTCGGCGCCAGCAGGTAGAAGGGGTTACGGGCCGCTTCCGGATCACCTAGCAGCAGCGCGCCCTGGCCGAAGTAGTTCAGCACCAGCGCCGGCAGTACAAGGATGAACCACGCACGTGCGATCGGCTTGCGGCCGAAGTGGCCCATGTCCGCGTACAGCGCTTCGGCACCGGTCAATGCCAGCACCACGGCGCCGAGAATCGTCACGCCCATGCCCGGATGGACCATGAAGAAACGTACGCCCCACATCGGGTTCATCGCTTCCAGGACTTCCGGATGCTGGCTGATGCCATAGACGCCCAATGCACCCAGCACGAGGAACCAGGTGACCATGATCGGCCCGAACAGAATGCCGATGCGCGCCGTGCCGTGACGCTGGATCAGAAACAGCGCGACCAGCACCACCAGCGACAGCGGCACGACCCAATGGTCGATACCTTCGAACGCCAGCCCCAGGCCTTCAATCGCCGACAGTACGGAGATCGCCGGGGTGATCATGCTGTCGCCATAGAACAATGCCGCGCCGATCAGTCCGCAGACCACCAGCAACATGCGCAATTTGGCATGCCCCGCCGCCGCCCGCCGGGCCAGTGCGGTCAAGGCCATGATCCCGCCTTCGCCCTGGTTGTCGGCGCGCAGCACGAACATCATGTACTTGATCGACACGACCCAGATCAGCGACCAGAAAATGAGCGCAAGAATCCCCAGCACCCCGTCATGGTTGACCGGCACGCCATAGCCTCCGGAAAACACTTCCTTCAGGGTGTACAACGGACTGGTGCCGATATCGCCATAAACCACCCCGACAGCCGCGACCAGCATGCCGATCGGCTTCACCGCCGAATGCTCGGCATCGGTAGCCTGACTACTTGCCTGACCCATCCACCACTCCTACTTCTCAGACCCGGGCTTCTTTGAAAGAAGCACTATGCTTTGTCGTGCAGCATGCGCTGTTTTACTTCACGTTACAGACGTTTTGTTGACAGTAAAAAATCTGTAAAGCGTAACGGCGCGAAGCATAGCGCAGCACTCGTCGTATTTCCCCGCATAAAGCTGGTCAAGTGAACGACTCATCGCTAGAATTGCGCACTTTTTGATCAGAGGCGCAGTTCAAGCGCCCGTCCGTCGGTTTTGCCCTGCCCGGCAAGCGGCGTCACAAAATACCGAGGTTAGACATGTCCACCACTCCTGCGCCGGCCAATCCAAAGGTTGGCTTCGTATCCCTGGGTTGCCCCAAAGCACTGGTCGACTCCGAGCGCATCCTTACCCAGCTGCGCATGGAAGGCTATGACGTGGTGTCCACTTACCAGGACGCCGATGTCGTGGTAGTCAACACTTGCGGCTTCATCGATTCGGCCAAGGCCGAGTCCCTGGAAGTGATTGGCGAAGCCATCAAGGAAAACGGCAAGGTCATCGTGACCGGCTGCATGGGCGTCGAAGAAGGCAACATTCGCAACGTACACCCGAGCGTGCTGGCGGTGACCGGCCCGCAGCAGTACGAGCAAGTGGTCAATGCCGTGCACGAAGTCGTGCCGCCGCGCCAGGACCACAACCCGCTGATCGACCTGGTGCCGCCACAAGGCATCAAGCTGACCCCGCGCCACTACGCCTACCTGAAGATTTCCGAAGGCTGCAACCACAGCTGCAGCTTCTGCATCATCCCGTCGATGCGCGGCAAACTGGTCAGCCGCCCGGTGGGTGATGTGCTCGACGAGGCCCAGCGTCTGGTCAAGTCCGGCGTCAAAGAGCTGTTGGTGATCTCCCAGGACACCAGCGCCTACGGCGTCGACGTGAAATACCGCACCGGTTTCTGGAACGGCGCGCCGGTGAAAACCCGCATGACCGAACTCTGCGAAGCCCTGAGCACCCTCGGCGTCTGGGTTCGCCTGCACTACGTTTACCCGTACCCGCACGTTGACGAGCTGATCCCGTTGATGGCCGCCGGCAAGATCCTGCCGTACCTGGACATCCCGTTCCAGCACGCCAGCCCGAAAGTGCTCAAGTCGATGAAACGCCCGGCGTTCGAAGACAAGACCCTGGCGCGGATCAAGAACTGGCGCGAAATCTGCCCGGACCTGATCATCCGTTCGACCTTCATCGTCGGCTTCCCGGGCGAGACCGAAGAAGACTTCCAGTACCTGCTGAACTGGCTGACCGAAGCCCAGCTCGACCGCGTCGGCTGCTTCCAGTACTCGCCGGTTGAAGGCGCACCGGCCAATGACCTGGACCTGGAAGTCGTCCCGGACGACATCAAGCAGGACCGCTGGGAGCGCTTCATGGCGCACCAGCAGTCCATCAGCTCGGCGCGTCTGCAAATGCGCATCGGCCGTGAGATTGAAGTGCTGGTCGATGAAGTCGACGAGCAAGGCGCGGTCGGCCGCTGCTTCTTCGATGCCCCGGAAATCGACGGCAACGTATTCATCGACAACGGCAGCAACCTCAAGCCGGGCGACAAGGTCTGGTGCAAAGTGACCGACGCCGACGAATACGATCTGTGGGCTGAACAGATCTAAACGCAAAAAATACGCAAAGCCCCGCTCTCTTGACGAGATGCGGGGCTTTTTTACGGCTATCGTTTGCACATGGAAGGATTCCTATCAACCACTGCATAAGAGGCAGACGGGCATGCGTCAGCATTCGGTCATCCACACGCCGAAACTCGGCGACTACGAAGAATTGACCCGGGTCTGGGAGGCCTCGGTACGCGCCACCCACGACTTTCTGCCAGACAGCTACATCGAACTGCTGAAGAACCTGGTGCTGACCCGCTACCTCGACGCGGTGATGCTGATCTGCACCAAGGATTCGAACCAGCGCATCACCGGGTTCGCCGGCGTCGCGGCGGGCAAGATCGAAATGCTCTTCATCGACCCCGACCATCGCGGCCAGGGCCTGGGCAAGAAATTGTTGCACTATGCCCTGGAACACCTGAACGCCGACGAACTGGACGTCAACGAACAGAACCCGCAAGCCCTCGGCTTTTACTTCAAGCAAGGCTTCGAGGTCATCGGTCGTTCGGAGGTCGATGGCATGGGCCAGCCGTATCCGTTGTTGCACATGCGTTTGCGTCAGGACCAGCAAAAATCACGGCATGGATGACACAACACAGATCAAATGTGGGAGCGGGCTTGCTCGCGAAGGCGGTGTGTCAGCCAACATACATGTTGAGGCTGATGGCCCTTTCGCGAGCAAGCCCGCTCCCACAAAAAGCCTCACTGCGTAAATGGAACCGGGATTAACCGGCGCCAGGCAGGTACAATGCCCACCCCCTTTTTGTTACGGCCCTGACATGACTGACCCGATTCGTCTCTCCAAACGCCTCATCGAACTCGTCGGCTGTTCCCGTCGGGAGGCTGAGCTGTTCATCGAGGGCGGCTGGGTCACCGTCGACGGTGTGGTCATCGACGAGCCGCAATTCAAGGTCGACACCCAGAAAGTCGAGCTTGATCCAGAAGCCAAGGCCACCGCACCGGAACCGGTGACCCTGCTGCTCAATGTGCCCGCAGGCATGGACGCAGACACCGCCTTGGCCACCCTCGGCGCCGAGACCCTGAGCGAAGAGCACCGCTACGGCAAGCGCCCGTTGCGCGGGCACTTCCTGCGCCTGACCGCCAGCACCGACCTGCAGGCCAACGCCAGCGGGCTGCTGGTGTTCACCCAGGACTGGAAAATCCTGCGCAAACTCACCGCCGACTCCAGCAAGATCGAGCAAGAGTATGTGGTCGAGGTTGAAGGCGAGATGGTGGCCCACGGCCTGAACCGCCTGAACCACGGCCTGACCTACAAGGGCAAGGAGTTGCCGGCGGTCAAGGCCAGCTGGCAGAACGAGAACCGTCTGCGCTTTGCCATGAAGAACCCGCAGCCGGGCATCATCGCCCTGCTCTGCCAGGCGGTCGGCCTCAAGGTCGTCGGTATCCGCCGTATTCGCATCGGTGGCGTGTCCATCGGCAAAGTGCCGGTGGGGCAATGGCGCTATCTGTCCGGCAAAGAGAAGTTCTAAGGCTTTTCTCGCCGCCATCCATTTCGGCGCCGCGCCTGGCCGCGACGCCCACAGCTGAATATCAGGACTGCACACATGATTCATAACGACGTACTGCGCAGCGTGCGCTACATGCTCGACATCAGCGACAAGAAAGTCATCGAGATCATCAAGCTCGGCGGCCTGGACGTGACCCTGCCGGATCTGTTGACCTACCTCGACAAGAAAGAGGAAGACGAGGAAGGTTTCGTACGCTGCCCGGACGAAGTCATGGCGCACTTCCTTGACGGTCTGGTGATCTTCAAGCGCGGCAAGGACGAAAGCCGCCCGCCGCAGCCGATCGAAGTGCCGGTGACCAATAACATCATCCTGAAAAAGCTGCGGGTGGCGTTCGAGCTGAAAGAAGACGACATGCACGCGATCCTCAAGGCTGCCGAGTTCCCGGTGTCCAAGCCTGAACTGAGCGCACTGTTCCGCAAGTTCGGTCACACCAACTATCGCCCGTGCGGCGACCAGCTGCTACGCAATTTCCTCAAGGGCCTGACCCTGCGAGTGCGCCCGCAGTAAGCTCAAGACACATCTGTTTTCTGTAGGAGCTGGCTTGCCAGCGATGGTCGCAAACGATAACGCGTGCTGACTGGATGAGCGCGGCGGTCTCTCATCCTTCGCTGGCAAGCCAGCTCCTACAGGACCGAATGCCTCCCTATTCCGCGCAAAAATAGTGGCTCCGCTTCTGGCGGCTGACGACTAGGGTGTAAAGACCTCAGTTCTCAGGATTCGCCATGCATCCCTACTTTTCCCTGCAAGGCCGCACCGCCCTGGTGACCGGCGGCACCCGTGGTATCGGCAAGATGATCGCCAAGGCCTACGTCGAGGCGGGCGCCACCGTATACGTCTGCGCCCGCGACGTCGAAGCCTGCCAGCAAACCGCTGACGAACTCGGTGCACTTGGCCGCTGCCGCGCCATCGCGGCGAACCTCGCCACCGAAGAGGGCGTCCTGCAACTGGCCACGCGCCTGGGCGAGCAGATCACTCATCTGGACATCCTGGTTAACAATGCCGGCACCACCTGGGGCGCGCCATTGGAGAGCTACCCGATCAAGGGCTGGGAAAAAGTCATGCAGCTCAACGTGACGTCGGTGTTCAACTGCATCCAGCAGTTCCTGCCCCTGCTGCGCAAGGCCGGTTCCGAAGCGAATCCGGCGCGGATCATCAACATAGGATCGGTGGCAGGGATTTCCTCCTTCGGCGAGCAGGCGTATGCCTACGGGCCGAGCAAGGCTGCGTTGCACCAACTGTCGAGGATTCTGGCGCGCGAACTGGTGAGCCAGCACATCAACGTCAACGTGATCGCCCCGGGGCGGTTTCCGAGCAAGATGACCCAGCACATCGGCAATGATGAACAGGCGCTGGCGCAGGATACGGCGTTGATCCCGATGAAGCGTTGGGGCCGCGAGGAGGAAATGGCGGCGCTGGCGATCAGCCTGGCGAGTACTGCCGGGGCTTATATGACCGGGAATATCATTCCGCTGGATGGTGGATTCAGCCTGTAGATCGGCGGTGCGGCCATCGCGGGCAAGCCACGCTCCCACAGGTTTTGAGACGGACACAAATCTTGTGTGCGCTCGAGAACCCTGTGGGAGCGTGGCTTGCCCGCGATGACGGACTGATAGGCGCCACCGGGCCAAAGGCCGTGTGGGTTATCATGCCTGCCTTAAATTCCACCTCGACCCCAAACCATGACCTACAGCGTTTCCCCCATCGGCTTCGTGCGCTCCTGCTTCAAGGAGAAATTCGCCATTCCGCGCCAACCGCAACTGGCCCCGGCTGCCCGTGGCGTGCTGGAACTGGTGGCTCCGTTCGATCAAGGGGACGCGGTACAAGGCCTGGAGCAGGTCAGCCACGTGTGGCTGCTGTTCCTGTTCCACCAGGCCCTGGAAGAAAAACCTCGCTTGAAGGTCCGCCCACCGCGCCTCGGCGGCAACAAGTCCATGGGCGTGTTCGCCACCCGCGCCACCCACCGCCCCAATGGCATCGGTCAATCCGTGGTCAAGCTGGACAAGATCGAAGCCAATCGCCTGTGGATATCCGGTATTGACTTGCTCGACGGCACGCCGATTCTCGACATAAAACCCTACGTGCCTTACGCCGACATCATCGATACAGCCACCAACAGCATCGCCAGCGCTGCGCCGCTGTTGATTCCCGTGCAGTGGACGGACGCAGCGCTGCAACAGGCTCACGAACACGCTCAGCGCCTTGAGGAGCCTTTGGTTGAGTTGATCGAGCAATGCCTGGCGCAGGATCCACGCCCGGCCTATCAAATGCCTGCACCCGAGCGGGAATACGGCGCGCAGTTCTGGGATCTGGATGTGCGTTGGCATTACCCGGAAACAAACGTGATCCGGGTCCTGGAAGTTATCCCGGTTAAATAAACCCGGCAACGAAAAAGCCCGCATGACCTTTTCAGGCCATGCGGGCTTTTCTTTGTGCTGCGAACCTACTGTAGGAGCTGGCTTGCCAGCGATGGGCTCGAACTCACCGCGTTAAACCAGAAAACGCGCGTTATCGTTAACGACCATCGCGAGCGAGCTCGCTCCTACAACGTGACCTGCGGTCACTTCTCGACGAACGCTCGCTCGATCAGGTAATCACCCGGCTCGCGCATCCGCGGCGAAACCTTCAGGCCGAAGCTGTTCAGCACTTCACTGGTCTCGTCGAGCATGCTCGGGCTGCCGCACAGCATGGCGCGGTCGTCCTGCGGGTTGATCGGTGGCAGACCGATGTCGCTGAACAGCTTGCCGCTGCGCATCAGGTCGGTCAGGCGACCTTCGTTCTCGAACGGCTCACGGGTCACGGTCGGGTAGTAGATCAACTTGTCACGCAGCGCATCACCGAAGAACTCGTTCTGCGGCAGGTGCTCGGTGATGAACTCGCGGTAAGCGACTTCGTTGACGTAACGAACGCCGTGGCACAGGATCACTTTTTCGAAGCGCTCGTAGGTTTCCGGGTCCTGGATGACGCTCATGAACGGCGCCAGACCGGTGCCGGTGCTGAGCAGGTACAAATGTTTGCCAGGCTTGAGGTCATCCAGTACCAGCGTGCCGGTAGGCTTCTTGCTGATGATGATCTCATCGCCTTCCTTCAGATGCTGTAACTGCGAAGTCAGCGGACCATCAGGCACCTTGATGCTGAAGAACTCGAGATGCTCTTCCCAGTTCGGGCTGGCAATCGAGTAAGCGCGCATAAGCGGGCGGCCGTTGGGCTGTTGCAGGCCGATCATCACGAACTGACCGTTCTCGAAGCGCAGGCCCGGATCACGGGTGCACTTGAAGCTGAACAGAGTGTCGTTCCAGTGGTGAACACTGAGGACACGCTCGTGGTTCATGTTGCTCATGTACGTGGGACTCCTGGAGATTTGTCTGCGCGTGTTCGGCGCCTGCTCTGCAAAAAAAGCCAGCTCTGCGCAATTGCATCGCATTCTAAAGGCAGAGACAATATCTGTTAAATGGATTATTAAGATAAGGGTTATCGGTTATATCGATATGCGATTTACTCTCCGTCAACTTCAAGTATTCGTCGCCGTCGCCCAGCAGGAAAGTGTGTCCCGTGCCGCGGGCCTGCTCAACCTCTCGCAATCGGCGGCGAGCACCTCGATCACCGAACTGGAGCGCCAGTGCAGCTGCCAGTTGTTCGACCGTGCCGGCAAACGGTTGAGCCTGAACGCCCTGGGCAAACAGCTGTTGCCACAAGCGGTGGCGCTGCTGGACCAGGCCAAGGAAATCGAGGACCTGCTCAATGGCAAATCCGGTTTCGGCTCGCTGGCCGTGGGTGCGACCCTGACCATCGGCAATTACCTGGCCACATTGTTGATCGGCAGCTTCATGCAGCGCCACCCGGAAAGCCAAGTGAAGCTGCATGTACAGAACACCGCCAATATCGTGCAGCAAGTGGCCCACTATGAAATTGATCTGGGTCTAATCGAAGGCGACTGCAGTCATCCGGACATCGAAGTGCAAAGCTGGGTCGAGGACGAACTGGTGGTGTTTTGCGCCCCCCAGCATCCGTTGGCCAAGCGTGGCACGGCCACCATGGAGGAGTTGAGCCACGAAGCCTGGATCCTGCGCGAACAGGGCTCGGGCACGCGGTTGACCTTCGATCAAGCCATGCGCCATCACCGCACTTCGTTAAACATCCGGCTCGAGCTTGAGCACACCGAAGCGATCAAACGCGCGGTGGAGTCTGGTTTGGGGATTGGCTGCATTTCCAGGCTGGCTTTGCGCGACGCATTTCGCCGCGGCAGCCTGGTGCCTGTCGAGACGCCGGATCTGGATCTGGCGCGACAGTTTTATTTCATCTGGCATAAACAGAAATATCAGACCTCGGCGATGCGCGAGTTCCTCGATCTGTGCCGCGCCTTCACCGCCGGGGTTCAGCGCAGCGACGAGATCGTGCTGCCGACGATCGCCTAGAGCAGAATCACCGCCCATACCAGGGCAATCATGCTCAATGCCACGGCCTGGGCGGCACTGCCCATGTCCTTGGCATTCTTGGACAGCGGGTGCCGCTCAAGGGAAATGCGGTCGATGGCCGCTTCCACGGCCGAGTTGAGCAACTCGACGATCAACGCCAACAGGCATACCGCGATCAACAACGCCTGTTCGACCCGGCTGACATTCAGGAAGAACGACAACGGAATCAGGATGACGTTGAGCAATACCAATTGCCGAAAGGCAGCTTCACCGGTGAAGGCTGCGCGCAGGCCGTCCAGCGAATAACCGGAAGCATTGAGAATACGTTTCAGGCCGGTCTGGCCTTTGAAAGGTGACATAGAGTGGGCAACTGGCAAAAAAGAAGTGGGAAAGCTAGTTCAACCAAAGTCAAAAAAGCGTGAATTTGCCAGCCTTTAATGGCTGGAAATTGACTCAAGTTGTTGCAAGAGCAGCGCGGCCTGGGTCCGGGTCCGCACATTCAGTTTACGGAAAATCGCGGTCACGTGCGCCTTGATAGTCGCCTCGGAAACACTCAGCTCGTAGGCGATCTGCTTGTTCAGCAAGCCTTCGCAGACCATGGTCAGCACCCGGAATTGCTGCGGGGTGAGGCTGGCAAGCCCTTCGCTGGCCGCCTTGGCTTCATCCGAGACGCTGACCGCTTCGAACGCCTGTGGCGGCCAGAACACGTCGCCATCGAGGACCGCCCGCACGGCTTTCTGGATCACACTCAAGTCGCTGGATTTGGGAATGAAGCCACTGGCGCCGAATTCACGAGACTTGACCATGATGGTCGGTTCTTCCTGGGCCGAGACCATGACCACCGGAATCTGCGGGTACTGCCCCCGCAGCAGGACCAGCCCGGAAAAACCGTAGGCCCCCGGCATGTTCAGGTCCAGCAGCACCAGATCCCAGTCGGACTTTTCCGTCAGGCGGGCTTCCAGTTCGGCGATGCTCGCCACTTCCACCAGACGGACATCCGGGCCAAGGCCCAAGGTCAGCGCTTGATGCAAGGCACTACGAAAAAGTGGGTGGTCATCGGCAATCAGGATTTCGTATGTGGCCATTTTTCAAATGATCCTGTTTTTCATGGGACGCCCGATGCATTCGGACCTCGCCAAAGCACCTCAAGGCACAGCCACGGAGCTGCACTGACAAGGCACGCTCAGCGCAAAAAACGGCGCCGAAAACTCCGGCCGCACCCTAATCGGCGCCAAGCATGCCCAGCGAAGCCGGGGTGGTCAAGCAGCATGGCCGGTACACTTTATTGCAGTATGCGCGACAATCAGTCCATCAATGGGGCGGCCACCTGAACATAGGGCATCAATTCGGCGTGTGCAGGGGTCGAAACGTTCATGTCCAACTGATGCTTGGCATCGAGGTAATGCTGGCTGAACACATCAAAGTAGGCATCCAGCGCCGATGCCGCGGCGACATCACCTGCAAGGTCAAGGCATAGCGCCGCCACTTCCGCCGTGCACAGATGCTCGCTGCGGGTCGAGCGGCGCAATCGGTAGCGGGAGAGTTTCTCCGGCAACAGGCTGAGGATCGGCAGTCGATCGAAATAGGGGCTCTTGCGAAAGATCTTTCGCGCTTCAGTCCAGGTCGCATCCAACAGAATGAAAAGCGGGCGCTTCGTGCCATCGACGTCCACGCTGTTTGTCACGCGCTCAGGTTCGACGTACTCACCCGGAAACACCAGGTAAGGCTGCCATTGCGGGTCGGACAACAGCGCCAGCAACTTCGGATCAATCTCGGTACGGGACCAGATGAACGCATGGTTGTCAGGCACCACGTCGGCAATCAGCCAACCGGTGTTGCTCGGTTTGAACACCTCCTTGTTGGTCATGATCAGGCACACGCCGGAGCGGGTAGCGACCTGCGGACGCCATGCACACAGACAGTGACTCTCGATCACCCGGCAGTCACGGCAGCGCGGCGCACGCCAGCCGCGGGCCTGAATCGGCTTGATGCCCTCCTCTTCGCGCTGATCGCGCAAGCGGGCCACGGCATTCAAGGCAAAGCGCGCGGGGGTATGACTCATCGCGGGCAACGCCCACAGAGAAGGGAAATCGACACGAAAAACACTCGACAGGGTAAAAAGTGCCAGCAGTTTACCAGACCGCCCGGCGCAAGCCTGTACCGTCCAGCTAGCCTCCCCTATAATTCGCCGCCACTGAACGCACAGTCACGTGACGGGTCAAACCCCGCATCACTGAACCAGGAGAGTTTCATGCTGCGCCTTATCGTTCCTACCGCGGCCATTTTGCTGGCGTCGTCCTTCAACGCCCAGGCTGCGTCCTTGAAAGACACGGAACTGAACAAAATGCTGCAAAACGTCGCCACCCAAAGCAGCGTCGGCACTCCTCGAGCGATCAACGAAGACATTCTCGATCAAGGCTACACCGTTGACGGCAAACAGTTGATCAACCATCTGAGCGTGCAGAGCAGCCACGCCGACAAGATGCGCGCAGATCCAAAAGCGGTTTACTTCCAGTTGGGGGCCTCAGTCTGCCGAAACGAAGGGTTTCGCAAGCTGATGGCCAAGGGCGCGATCATGCGTTACGACTTCACTGAGGTGAAGACCAACCGCCCGGTCGGCTCCGCAAGCTTCCAGGAATCGGATTGCCTGCAACCTGCCAAGAAGAAAAAATAATCACCTGGAGTTGGCGCGCCGTTGTTCATCTTCGGCGCGCAGTTCCGCCAGCAGCGCCTGCAAGTAATGCGAACGACGCTCGCCACCGCGCAAACGTCGGCAGCACTCCTCTTCGAGACTCAAATGATGGGTCTCGGCCGATGACTTCAGCAATCGATACAGTTGCGTATCGATCTCCAGAACGACTCTGGCCATGGTTTCCCGCCTCCTTGCACTTCACTCATGTTTGAGCAAAAAATCCTTGAACCGCTTGTATTGCGCGCCTTGCCGTTGACGCAAAGTTGTCGTGTCGCACCTGTAACTTAGTAAATCAGAGTGCAGCACACGCGACGTGCGTTCAGACGAGCGGTGAAAGCACCTTGCAAATCGTCAATAAGCGGTTGCCAGGAAAGACTTTGAGGCGCAATGATCAAGGCAGCGCAAATCACTGTGAAGGTCTAGATTTCAGGGTATCCACTTTCACTTTTTCAGGCCTGGAAAGGGGCTGGCCGTCGCTTGTCGTGTTATGCGAACGTTTCTTTCATCCAAGGGAAAACAGAACCTGTTTGGATGATCCGATGCCTTTCGGGTCAAGTAGGTCGCCCAGGCATGGGCCTGGGCAGACAGCGACACATGAAGTGTCGTGGCACCGACGTACATTGTCGGGCCGAGGGTTCTGTGCAGAAGGAGAAGTTGAATGCCTTACCAACCGAACGATCTCCTGAGCCGTCATTTTGAAGAAAGCGGCCACGACCTTATCAGCAAGGTCGAAGAACAACTCAAGCTGATTTCACCCAACAGCCCGAACATCCCGATCTACCGCGACATGATCCTGACCGTGCTGCGCATGGCCCAGGAAGACCACAACCGCTGGAATGCCAAAATCACCCTGCAAGCCCTGCGCGAACTGGAGCAGGCTTTCCGCGTGCTGGAACAATTCAAGGGGCGACGCAAGGTCACTGTATTCGGCTCGGCCCGAACCCCCATGGAACATCCGCTCTACAGCATGGCCCGGGAACTCGGCGCCGCTCTGGCGCGCTCGGACATGATGGTCATTACCGGCGCCGGTGGCGGCATCATGGCCGCCGCCCATGAGGGCGCCGGACTGGCAAACAGCCTGGGGTTCAACATTACCCTGCCCTTCGAACAGCATGCCAACCCCACTGTCGACGGCACGACCAGCCTGCTGCCCTTCCACTTCTTCTTCACCCGCAAGCTGTTCTTCGTCAAGGAAGCCGACGCCCTGGTACTGTGTCCGGGTGGCTTCGGTACGCTGGATGAGGCGCTGGAAGTACTGACACTGATCCAGACCGGCAAGAGCCCATTGGTACCCGTGGTGCTGCTCGACTCGCCGGACGGCAAATTCTGGCAAGGCGCACTGGACTTCATTCACCAGCAACTGGAAGAAAACCACTACATCCTGCCCACTGACATGAAACTGGTGAAACTGGTCTACAACGTCGAAGAAGCGGTAGAGCACATCAACCAGTTCTACAGCAACTTCCACTCCAGTCGCTGGCTCAAGCATCAGTTCCTGATTCGCATGAATCACACACTCAGCGACCACGCCCTCGAACACATGCAGGAGGCGTTCGCCGACCTGTGCCTGAGCGATCATTTCCATCAGCACGCTTACAGCGGTGAAGAACACAACGAAGCCGAATTCAGCCATCTGGCGCGGCTGGTCTTCAACTTCAATGCCCGCAATCATGGTCGCCTGCGCGAGCTTGTGGACTACATCAACCTGCCGGAAAACTGGGCACAATCAAAACCCCAGGTACAACAACGCACGCGGGAGCCGTCAAAGGTTTCGTGAGGCATAAAAAACGGCCCGCCATCTAAATAGCGGGCCGTTTCAGTTCAATCGTCCATCCCTCGACCGCTGAACAGGCGGTTGATCATTTCCATGGAGTATCCCCGATACGCCAGGAACCTGCCTTGTTTGGCTCGCTCCCTGGCGTCTGCCGGCAATTGCCCGGAGAACTTGCGTCGCCAGGTATCGATCAATTGCTCCTGCCAGTCGATACCGCTCTCACGCAGGGCGAGTTCAATATCGGTGCGCTGCAGGCCACGCTGGCTCAACTCTTCACGAATGCGTAAAGGGCCATAACCGGAGCGGGCGCGGTAGGAAACGAAACTTTCCAGGTAACGGGTTTCGGACAACAACCCCTCTTCCGTCAACCGGTCGAGTGCTGTTTCGATCATTTCAGGGAGGGCGCCGCGCTGACGCAGTTTACGCGTCAGCTCGACACGACCGTGCTCGCGTCGTGCGAGCAGGTCCATTGCGGTTCGCCGCACCGCGACGAGTGTATCGAGTACGGCGGTCATCGCTTCGATCAGATATCAGCGTCAGCCAGGTCGTCTTCGGTCTCTTTGACCGCAGAAGCTTTGGCGTCCGCAACCGATGCAGGCGACAGCAGCTTGTCACGCAGTTGCTTCTCCAGCTTTGCCGCGACTTCCGGATTGTCTGCCAGGAACTTGGCCGAGTTGGCCTTGCCTTGACCAATCTTGGTGCCTTCATAGGCATACCAGGCGCCGGATTTCTCGACGAAACCGTGCAGAACACCCAGGTCGATCATCTCACCGTTGAGGTAGATGCCCTTGCCGTAAAGAATCTGGAACTCAGCCTGACGGAACGGCGAAGCCACCTTGTTCTTCACAACCTTGACGCGGGTTTCGCTACCGACGACCTCATCACCTTCTTTCACCGCACCCGTACGACGGATGTCCAGACGAACCGATGCGTAGAACTTCAGTGCGTTACCACCGGTGGTGGTTTCCGGGCTACCGAACATCACGCCAATTTTCATACGGATCTGGTTGATGAAGATCACTAGGCAGTTGGCGTTCTTGATGTTACCGGTGATTTTACGCAGTGCCTGGGACATCAGACGGGCTTGCAGGCCCACGTGCATGTCACCCATTTCGCCTTCGATTTCAGCCTTTGGCACCAGGGCGGCCACGGAGTCGACGATGATCACGTCAACCGCGTTGGAACGCACCAGCATGTCGGTGATTTCCAGGGCCTGCTCGCCGGTATCCGGCTGGGAAACCAGCAGGTCGTCGACGTTGACGCCCAGCTTGCCGGCGTACTCAGGGTCGAGGGCGTGTTCGGCGTCGACGAATGCGCAGGTCGCGCCGGCTTTTTGAGCCTGGGCGATCACGGACAAGGTCAGCGTGGTTTTACCGGAAGATTCAGGACCGTAGATTTCAACAATACGGCCTTTTGGCAGACCGCCGATGCCGAGAGCGATGTCCAGCCCCAGAGAGCCAGTGGAAATGGCCGGGATCGCCTGACGGTCCTGATCGCCCATACGCATTACGGCACCCTTGCCGAATTGACGTTCGATCTGACCCAGGGCCGCAGCCAAGGCTTTCTTCTTGTTGTCGTCCATTAAAGTCCTCACGTAATCAATAAGGCCTGACGGCCAACACCTGTATAAGTAGCCAGTATTATTCCACAGCGTTTCCGGATCGCCTACCCCTGATTTGAGATTTCTGCCGCGGCATAGCGCAGCAGCCCCTCTAGCGCGGCCTTCACCGTTTGTCGGCGGACGTCATCGCGATTACCCGGGAAGTGCTGCCGCTCGCAGAACACCTGATCTCCGACGCCCCAGGCCAGCCACACCGTGCCAACCGGCTTGTTCGCCGTTCCGCCATCCGGCCCGGCGATGCCACTGACCGCCACGGAGAAATACGCGCTATTTTTCTCCTGCGCCCCCCGGACCATCGCCTCGACCACCTCGCGGCTGACCGCGCCCACGGTGGTGAACAACTCCACCGGTACATTCAGTTGCAGGGTTTTCTGTCGGTTGGAGTAAGTGACATAACCGGCCTCGAACCAGGCCGAACTCCCGGGGATACGGGTAATTGCCTCGGCGATGCCTCCGCCGGTGCAGGACTCCGCCGTGGTGACATGGGCATTGAGAACCTGCAGGCGTCTGCCGAGTTCGGCGGCGAGCTGGGTGATTTCGTTCACGGTCATCTCCTGATCGGGCGGGATGAGGTTAACCGTACACGAGCAGACCGCACTTGCAAGCGACAGGAACGATCAAAATGTAAAGAACCGGAGGCTCTGGAAAAGGCCTGTCGGAGAATCAATCTTCCACGTCACCGGAGGGGGTATGGCCGATACCCATGCGCTTGGCCAGCCAACGCTCATACAACCCCAGAACGACGTCTGTCCCGGCCATCGCCGCTAAACAACCACCCGCACAAGCAGCCCAGATGGAAACATTGGCAGCGTGCAGCAGCATGATGACCGAAGCGCCGCAGATCATGCTGGATCCAGACCGCAGGCTCAGGCGCCGGACAAGGGACCAGCCACGAACGCCCTCTTTTTCGGCACGCCACATTTCACCGGCAACGCCACCAAGGATTGGCAGGCTGATGACCAGCCACAAAGGCATGTCCAGCAATGCATATTGCTCAGCGGTCATTTCATGCCTCCTTGAGTAGTGATCACAGCGCATTCTTTAATAGTCAGGCAGCAACATTATGCACTTATGCATATTCAGTCAATGCACAAACGCATTATTAAAAGTATGCCCAATGCTTTCAGCACACGAAAAAAACCCGCTCGGGAAGCGGGTTTTATCTAAACGGATGAGTGTTAGCGGGCGTACATACCCCACCAGAAGACATGTCCGAGGATTACAATCGGCTCCTCCTGGATCTCCTGAAAGGTGTAATCTTCGTCCGGATGCTCGTCACGGTTGAAGCTGCGCAAGCGAATGCCGGTCGGCAGGCGATAGAGTTGCTTCACCCGCAATTGGCCGTTGTGATTGATTGCATAAAGGTCGCCGTCAACGATATCGCCAATGCCGCACTTGCCGGCATTGACCCCGACCGTGGCGCCGTCGCGCAGCACCGGCAACATGCTGTTGCCCCGCACTGTCACGCATTTGGCCTGGTCGAACTGCACGCCGTTATGGCGCAGACTCCGTTTGCCGAAGCGCAGGCTAGAGCGCTCGCTCTCCTCGATAACGAATCTTCCCGATCCCGCAGCCAATTCAACCTCGCGAAGAAAGGGGACCGACACCTCGTCGTCATCGACCGGGGTATCGTCGTCCCACAGACTTATATCCTTGAGTTCCGAATGCACAGGAGCGCGCCCGGCATTGGCGGCAGACGAGACGTCCGCGCGGCCACGCAACTGGTCGGTGCTCAAGGCGAAATACTCGGCAATCTTCGAAATATGTTTATCCGAAGGATCGACGATCTTCCCGCTGAGAATGCGCGAGAGCGTGGATTGAGGCACGCCGGTGCGACGGTGAAGCTCCGTGGGGGAGATCCCGTGCTGATCGAGCAATGCCCTTAATACAGTAGATACGTTGCGCTTTTGCATAACGCGCATAGTGCTTGCACTTTTCGAAGAAGACAATGCCGATTTGCATAATCGATGCATAACATGATTTTTGCATCGTAAAGGATGTCACCCGGCCGTGGCGCCTGCGTCGGGCAGACCGCCCATGGTAACCTTGCGCCCATCGCGGAAAAGCCCGGCCGTTGCCCTGCTTTTGCCCCACCTCTTTCAACGAGCTTCCTGACAATCCGATGAATAAAGCCGTCTCCGACCTGTCCTCCCACACCCCGATGATGCAGCAGTACTGGCGCCTGAAAAACCAGCACCCGGACCAGCTGATGTTCTACCGCATGGGCGACTTCTACGAGATCTTCTATGAAGACGCGAAGAAGGCCGCCAAGTTGCTGGACATCACCCTGACGGCCCGCGGGCAGTCGGCCGGCCAGGCGATTCCGATGTGCGGGATTCCTTACCACGCCGCCGAGGGCTACCTGGCAAAACTGGTGAAGCTTGGCGAATCGGTGGTGATCTGCGAGCAGGTCGGCGACCCGGCCACCAGCAAAGGGCCGGTGGAGCGGCAGGTGGTACGCATCATCACGCCGGGGACGGTGAGTGACGAGGCGCTGCTCGACGAGCGCAGGGACAACCTGATCGCTGCTGTCCTGGGCGATGAGCGCCTGTTCGGCCTGGCGGTACTGGACATCACCAGCGGCAACTTCAGCGTGCTGGAAATCAAGGGCTGGGAAAACCTGCTGGCGGAACTGGAGCGGGTCAACCCGGTGGAATTACTGATCCCGGATGACTGGCCCAAGGACTTGCCGGCGGAAAAACGCCGCGGCGTGCGTCGCCGTGCGCCGTGGGATTTCGAGCGCGATTCGGCGCTCAAAAGCCTGTGCCAGCAATTCTCGACCCAGGATCTCAAGGGCTTTGGCTGCGAAAACCTGACCCTGGCGATCGGTGCCGCCGGTTGCCTGCTGGCCTACGCCAAGGAAACCCAGCGCACCGCCCTGCCCCACTTGCGCAGTTTGCGTCATGAACGCCTGGACGACACCGTGGTGCTCGATGGCGCCAGCCGTCGCAACCTGGAGCTCGACACCAACCTGGCCGGGGGCCGCGACAACACCCTGCAATCGGTGGTGGACCGTTGCCAGACCGCCATGGGCAGCCGCCTGCTGACCCGCTGGCTGAATCGCCCATTGCGCGACTTGACGGTGCTGTTGGCACGCCAGAGCTCGATCACCTGCCTGCTCGACGGTTATCGCTTCGAAAGACTGCAACCGCAGCTCAAGGAAATCGGCGACATCGAGCGGATTCTTGCGCGGATCGGCCTGCGTAATGCCCGCCCCCGCGACCTCGCCCGGTTGCGTGACGCCCTCGGCGCACTGCCCGAACTGCAAGTGGCAATGACGGAGCTCGAAGCCCCACACCTCCAGCAACTCGCCACCATCACCAGCACCTATCCGGAACTGGCGGCACTGCTGGAAAAAGCCATCATCGACAACCCGCCCGCGGTCATTCGTGATGGGGGCGTGCTAAAAACCGGCTACGACAGCGAACTCGACGAATTGCAGTCGCTGAGCGAAAACGCCGGACAATTCCTGATCGACCTCGAGGCACGGGAAAAGGCCCGCACCGGCCTGTCGCATCTGAAGGTTGGTTACAACCGCATCCACGGTTACTTCATCGAGCTGCCAAGCAAGCAGGCGGAATCGGCACCGGCCGACTATATTCGTCGCCAGACGCTCAAAGGCGCCGAGCGCTTCATTACGCCGGAACTCAAGGCATTCGAAGACAAGGCACTGTCAGCCAAGAGCCGCGCCCTGGCCCGCGAGAAGATGCTGTACGAAGCGTTGCTCGAAGATCTGATCAGCCAGCTGCCACCGTTGCAGGACACCGCCGGCGCCCTGGCCGAGCTGGACGTCTTGAGCAACCTGGCCGAACGTGCACTGAACCTCGATCTGAACTGCCCGCGCTTCGTCAGCGAGCCGTGCATGCGCATCAGCCAGGGTCGTCACCCGGTGGTCGAACAAGTGCTGACCACGCCGTTCGTGGCCAACGACCTGAGCCTGGACGACAACACCCGCATGCTGGTGATCACCGGTCCGAACATGGGCGGTAAATCCACCTACATGCGTCAGACCGCATTGATTGTGCTCTTGGCGCACATCGGCAGCTTCGTGCCAGCGGCCAGTTGCGAATTGTCGCTGGTCGACCGCATCTTCACCCGGATCGGCTCCAGCGATGACCTGGCCGGCGGGCGTTCGACCTTCATGGTGGAAATGAGCGAAACCGCGAACATCCTGCACAACGCCACCGAGCGCAGCCTGGTGCTGATGGACGAAGTCGGGCGCGGCACCAGCACCTTCGACGGTCTGTCCCTGGCATGGGCGGCGGCCGAGCGCCTGGCGCATCTGCGTGCCTACACGCTGTTCGCCACCCACTACTTTGAACTGACCGTCCTGCCGGAAGCCCAGCCGCTGGTGGCCAACGTGCACCTCAATGCCACCGAGCACAACGAGCGCATCGTATTCCTGCACCACGTATTGCCCGGGCCGGCCAGCCAAAGTTATGGCCTGGCCGTTGCGCAGCTGGCAGGCGTACCGAGCGAGGTCATCACCCGTGCTCGCGAGCATCTGAGCCGCCTGGAAGACACCGCCCTGCCCCACGAAACACCGGCACCGGCCAAAGGCAAACCGGCCGCGCCGCAGCAAAGCGACCTGTTCGCCAGCCTGCCGCACCCGGTGCTGGATGACCTGGCCAAGCTCGACCTGGACGACATGACGCCACGTCGTGCTCTCGAAATGCTCTATACACTAAAGACACGGATCTAACGCAGCGGCTTGCAAGCTGTTAGAATCTCGCGCGGTTTGGGATGCTGCTGGCTAATAGCCTGGCCAGCAGACTATCGCTCCCGAACCTGGCGACCCCTACGAGAAGGGGCGCAGCAAGCCGCGCCTGAGGAGAAAATTAGAAATGACCTTCGTCGTCACCGACAACTGCATCAAGTGCAAGTACACCGACTGCGTAGAAGTCTGTCCGGTGGACTGCTTTTACGAAGGCCCGAATTTCCTGGTGATCCACCCGGATGAGTGCATCGATTGCGCGCTGTGCGAACCTGAATGCCCTGCCGTGGCTATCTTCTCTGAAGATGAAGTTCCGGCCGGCATGGAAAACTTCATTGAGCTGAACGCTGAGTTGGCCGATATCTGGCCAAACATCACCGAACGCAAAGATCCAATGCCCGATTCCGCAGAATGGGACGGCAAGCCAGGCAAGATCGCAGACCTCGAACGCTGATTACCCCCGCGTTCGCGAAAAAGGCCCCACAAGGGCCTTTTTGCTTTTCTGCGGGCAAAAAAAGGGGCGGTTTGACCCGCCCACATTTCTTCCCTATTCCCTGTATTCCTTTTCATCGTCCTGATGAATCGCGTCCTGCGATATCCATATCCCTCATCCATGAAGGACGTGTCTGTCCGTCGACACAACCTCAATACTAGAGTGTTCCCCTCCGGGATCAATCGGCCCTTGGCGCGAGATTCAGGTGTCACGCATCATTAATACTAAAAAATATTAATATAAATCAAAGATATATAAGCGGTCGACGCTCCGAATGGACGACTGCCGGGGTGTAAAAATAACGAACACTTACGCAAGAGTAAGCCTAGGCTTACAGCACGAAACCAAAATCCCGAGGGGACTCGGTCTCCTGGCCAGGCAATAAAAAACCCCGAGCCAGTCGGGGTTTTTCATGCCATCGCAGTGAGTGCCTTATTGGAACAGCGACTCGCTCGACAGACCATTTTTTTCCAGGATCTCGCGCAGCCGCTTCAAGCCTTCCACCTGAATCTGTCTGACCCGCTCCCGGGTCAGGCCGATTTCCAGGCCGACGTCTTCAAGGGTACTGCTTTCATGGCCGCGCAGGCCGAAGCGGCGTACAACCACTTCGCGTTGCTTGTCGGTCAGTTCCGAGAGCCATTGATCGATGCTCTGGGACAGGTCGTCGTCCTGCAACAATTCGCATGGATCGGTTGGACGGTCGTCAGTCAGGGTGTCCAGCAGGGTTTTATCCGAATCCGGACCCAGCGAGACGTCGACCGAAGAAACCCGTTCGTTAAGGCCGAGCATACGCTTGACCTCTCCCACCGGTTTTTCCAGCAGGTTGGCGATTTCTTCGGGTGAGGGTTCATGGTCGAGTTTTTGCGTCAGCTCCCGCGCGGCCCGCAGGTACACATTCAGCTCCTTGACCACATGGATCGGCAACCGGATGGTCCGGGTCTGATTCATGATTGCGCGTTCGATGGTCTGGCGAATCCACCAGGTCGCGTAGGTCGAGAAGCGGAAACCGCGTTCCGGATCGAACTTCTCCACCGCCCGGATCAAGCCGAGGTTGCCCTCTTCGATCAGGTCCAGTAGCGACAACCCACGATTGACGTAGCGTCGGGCGATTTTCACCACCAGTCGCAGGTTGCTTTCAATCATGCGTTTGCGCCCGGCCGGATCGCCACTTTGCGACAGGCGCGCAAAATGAACTTCTTCTTCGGGTGATAGCAGGGGAGAGAAACCAATTTCATTGAGATACAACTGCGTGGCATCAAGTGCCCGCGTGTAGTCAATGTACTTGTGCTGTTTCAAGGATGCGGAGTGTTTGGATTTGGCACGAACGGAAGGTGGAGCCGCCCCTTCATCATTCGACATCGAATCCGTATCGATGCTGCTCTCCATCAGGAGAACCTCATCGTCGATGTCAAACTCCGGCACTTCTTTACTGAGAGCCATTGTTATAGTCCTTTGGTGAGTTCGACCTCAAGCTCAAGCGGCGCCTTTCTCCCTGGCAACGCTGGAGCCTGTCCCCTCTACGCGACGGAACAGGCTGGTAGCGATCAACGGCGTGGCAGGAATTGCAGCGGATCTACAGGTTTACCTTGGCGGCGAATCTCAAAATGCAGTTTCACCCGGTCTGTACCCGTTGACCCCATTTCGGCAATTGTCTGTCCGACCTTGACCTGCTGCCCCTCCCGAACCAACAGCCTGCGGTTATGTCCGTAGGCACTGACGTAGGTTTCACTGTGCTTGATGATCACTAATTCGCCGTAGCCCCTTAAGCCACTCCCGGCGTATACCACCGTCCCATCAGACGCAGCTAAAACAGGCTGTCCCAAATCTCCGGCGATATCAATTCCTTTATTCAAACTACCGTTTGAAGAGAATTTTCCAATCAGAATGCCATTAGATGGCCATCCCCAGCCGGTCGGGGCTGGCCCGGGAGGTGGCAAAGGAGCAGGGGCTGGCTTGCTCGCGACGGACGGTACAACCGTCGTTGTGCTGGTGGTCGTACCGTTTGCCGAACGACGGATGACCGTGGTTTTACTCGACGACGAAGGTGTTGAACTGGACGAACTGACCACCGCCGTCGACGTTGAATTGGTACGACCATCAAAGCGAATCGTCTGACCCGGACGGATGGTGTAAGGCGCAGGAATGTTGTTGCGTGCCGCCAGGGCCTTGTAGTCCCAGCCGTAACGGAAGGCGATGGAGAACAGGGTGTCCTTGGGCCGAACAATGTATTGCCCGGTGGTCACGGCTGGACGCTGAGCCGCGGCATTGTTACGGTCCACGACACGAACATCGCTGGACTTGTTGCTGGAACAACCGACCAGCAAAGTGCTCAAGACAAGGCCAGTCACCAGGCGCTGAAAGCTCGTTTTACTCATACGCTGCGCAATGACTGTGAGACTCACCCGCCGCTCCCTCTGTGGTGGCTGAAAATGTGAAATGCCGGAGTCCGGCATGAACTGTCGCAAGTATAACGGGCCGTGCACGCTTTACCTTTAATGTGGCGAATCGGTGCCGCGCACACGTTTGCTGCCTGACGATGAATCCCGTTTAACACAACGATGCCGCTGTAAGACAAAGGCAATCGAAGAGAATTCAGCGTGCCGAAACAAATGCTCAGGCCAGTGGCCCATTGAGCAGTGGCACGAAGCGCACAGCCCCCAGGACATGCCTGGAAAAACCTTGTTCCTCGCGGATGATCAGCATCAATTGCTGGACTTCGCCGGCCCCGACCGGGATCACCATTCGGCCTCCCGGTGCCAACTGGTCAAGCAATGCCTGGGGCACGTCGGTTGCCACTGCGGTGACGATAATCCCGTTGTATGGTGCCAGTGCCGGCCAGCCCTCCCAGCCATCGCCCCAGCGGAACACCACGTTGCGCAGGTTCAGTTCGACCAGGCGTTCCTTTGCCCGATCCTGCAGAACCTTGATGCGCTCGACCGAGAACACACGCTCGACCAGTTGCGACAGCACCGCCGTCTGATAACCCGACCCGGTGCCGATCTCCAGCACCTTGTCGAGGGGACCGGCCTCCAGCAGCAGCTCGCTCATGCGCGCCACCATATAAGGCTGGGAGATGGTCTGGTTGTTGCCAATCGGCAGCGCGGTGTCTTCATAGGCACGGTGCGCCAGCGCTTCGTCGACGAACAGGTGGCGCGGGGTCCGGCGAATGACCTCCAGTACCCTGGCGTTGGAGATGCCTTCTTCGTACAGGCGCTGGATCAGCCGCTCCCGGGTTCGCTGGGAGGTCATGCCGATGCCGCGACGCAGCATATCGTCTTGTTCGCGACCCATCAGCGCAGCCCCTCCAGCCAGCCGTCCAGACTTCTGAAGGCATCATTGAAGGTGCGATCCAGTTGCAGCGGCGTGATCGAAACATAACCCTGCATCACTGCATGGAAATCGGTACCCGGGCCGCCATCTTCGGCATCCCCGGCCGCCGCGATCCAGTAACCGGACTTGCCCCGCGGATCCACCACTTTCATCGGTGCCGCGGCTCGGGCGCGATGGCCCAGGCGGGTCAGCTGGATACCGCGGATGCGGTCCAGCGGCAAATTGGGAATGTTCACGTTCAGTACCGTACGCGGTGGCAGATCCAGGTCAGCATGGGCTTCAACCAGTTTGCGCGCGAAATGGGCAGCTGTGGGAAGGTTCTCTACCTGGCGTGAGACCAGCGAAAAGGCAAACGAGGGGTGATTCAGGAAACGCCCCTCGAGGGCCGCCGCCACCGTGCCGGAATACAGGACATCGTCCCCCAGGTTCGCACCCAGGTTGATACCGGAAACCACCATGTCCGCTTCGCGCTCCAGCAGGCCGTTGAGGCCCAGGTGCACACAATCGGTTGGCGTGCCGTTGAGGCTGATAAAGCCGTTGGCCAGGGTTTGCGGGTGCAACGGACGGTCGAGCGTCAGCGAACTGCTGGCGCCGCTCTTGTCCTGGTCCGGGGCGATAACCACGCACTCGGTGTAATCCGCCAGCGCAGCATAAAGCGCGGCGAGACCGGGTGCTGTTACCCCATCGTCGTTAGAAATCAGAATACGCATGGGCTGTCCGTCTGCCCCACCGGCACCAGATCAACAAGCTCGCGCACCAATACGGTGGCGAAGCATCCGGCCGGCAGGACGAATTCCAGTTGCAGAATGTCAGGCTCGGGATAATGCCACGTCAACCCGCCAATGGGCAGCCGCAGGATGCGACGTTCGTGGCTCATACCGGCGTTAATCAACCAATCGCGAAGGTCTGCTTCGCGCGCGGCGATTGCCTGCTCCAGTTCATGGACAACGCCCGTGGCCGGCGAGTCACCTTCGCCCCACTGCGGGCCGGTCGGGTGCAGATCTAGAATCGCCAGGCGCGGGTCGCTGCACTCGGCTTCGCCTGCCGGGAAAAAGCTGCGGCTGTCGGTGAACGCCAGCAGGTCACCGACCTGGGCACGCTGCCAGGTACCATCGGCGACACGTGCGGCCAACACCTGGTTGAACAGAAAACTGCGGGCGGTCGAGAGCAGACGCGAGCGCACGTTACGCTGCTCCGGCAAGGCCTTGCGCGCGGCCCAGGCGCGAGCATCAACGACGTTGCCGCCGTCATGGCCGAAACGCTGGGCCCCGAAATAATTGGGGATGCCTTGTTTGGCGATCAGTTGCAGACGCTCTTCAAGCGCAGCCTTGTCGCCAGCGAATTGCGTCAGGCGCAACGTAAAACCGTTGGCCGAGTGGGCACCGCGTTGCAGTTTGCGCTTGTGGCGGGCGGTCTTGAGGATCTTCAGCGTATCGTTTTCCGCGGCCGACAGATCAGGGTCGGCCTTGCCCGGCAGTTGCACGCTGAACCACTGGCGAGTCAACGCCTGACGGTCCTTGAGCCCGGCATAACTGACAGTGCGCAATGGCACGCCGGCAGCCTTGGCAATCCGTCGCGCCGCTTCTTCAGTATTCAGGCCGCGCTTTTCCACCCAGATCCACAGGTGTTCGCCTTCGCCACTGAGGGGAATGTCGAGGACTTCGTCGACCTGGAAATCTTCGGCGATCGCTTTCAGGACCGCCGTGCCGAGGGCCTCACCGTAAGCCCGCGGGCCGAGCAATTGCAGTTCGTTCATGCGCGCAGCAACAAGGCAACGGAGTGCACGGCAATGCCTTCTTCGCGACCGACAAAGCCGAGCTTTTCGGTGGTGGTAGCTTTCACGTTCACTTGATCCAACTCTACTTGAAGATCCGCGGCGATCAGCGCGCGCATCGATTCGATATGCGGGGCCATTTTCGGCGCCTGGGCGACGATGGTGTTATCGACGTTGCCGACTTTCCAGCCTTTGGCATGGACCAGTGCGACGACGTGACGCAACAGCGCACGGCTGTCGGCGCCCTTGAATTGCGGGTCGGTATCCGGGAAATGCTTGCCGATGTCGCCCAGCGCCGCGGCGCCGAGCAAGGCATCGCTCAAGGCGTGCAAGAGGACGTCACCGTCAGAGTGGGCGAGCAGCCCGAAGCTGTGTGCAATGCGCACACCGCCCAGAGTGATGAAATCGCCTTCAGCGAAACGGTGCACATCATAGCCGTGGCCAATACGCATAAAAAAACGCCCCGATTTTTGTCAGGGCGTGATTCTACCTGCATTAGCCAACCAGAGCATGCGCGTGATGCCGCAAGTGCTCATCGATGAAACTGGCAATGAAGAAATAGCTGTGGTCATAGCCCGGTTGCAGGCGCAACGTCAGCGGGTGACCGGCCAGTTTGGCCGCCTGCTGCAAGGCTTCCGGCTTGAGCTGGTTGGCGAGGAAGTCGTCGCGATCACCTTGGTCGACCAACAGCGGCAGCTTTTCATCGACCTCGGCAATCAACGCGCAGGCATCCCATTCGCGCCATTTCGAACGGTCCTCTCCCAGATAGCGGGAAAAGGCTTTCTGCCCCCACGGGCAATCCATCGGGTTGTTGATTGGCGAGAACGCCGACACCGACAGATAGCGCCCCGGATTGCGCAAGGCGCAGACCAGCGCACCGTGGCCGCCCATGGAATGGCCACTGATACCGCGTCTGTCCGACGCCGGGAAATGGGCTTCGACCAATGTCGGCAATTCCTGCACGACATAGTCATGCATCCGATAGTGCCGCGACCACGGTTCCTGGGTGGCATTCAGGTAAAACCCGGCGCCGAGGCCAAAATCCCAGGCGCCATCCGGATCGCCCGGCACTTCAGGACCGCGAGGGCTGGTGTCCGGTGCGACGATGATCAGCCCGAGCTCGGCGGCCATGCGCATGGCGCCGGCCTTCTGCATGAAGTTCTCGTCGGTGCAGGTCAGGCCGGACAACCAGTACAACACCGGCAGCTTGCCGCCCTGCTCCGCTTGCGGTGGCAGGTAGACGGCGAACACCATGTCGCAGCCGAGCACTTCCGAGCGATGGCGATAGCGTTTGTGCCAGCCGCCGAAGCTTTTCTGGCAGGAGATGTTTTCCAGGCTCATGGCGGACCTCAGAAATGGATGACGGAGCGAATGCTTTTCCCTTCGTGCATCAGGTCAAACGCCTTGTTGATATCTTCCAGGCCCATGGTGTGGGTGATGAAGGTATCCAGCGGAATCTCGCCGGTTTCGGCCATTTCCACATAGCTTGGCAACTCGGTACGGCCACGCACGCCGCCGAACGCCGAACCCCGCCAGACGCGACCGGTGACCAGCTGGAACGGACGGGTCGAGATTTCCTGGCCGGCACCGGCAACGCCGATGATCACCGACTCGCCCCAACCCTTGTGGCAGCACTCCAGTGCGGCGCGCATCAGTTGCACGTTACCGATGCACTCGAAGGAAAAATCCACGCCGCCATCGGTCATGTCGACGATGACTTCCTGGATCGGACGATCGAAGTCTTTCGGGTTCACGCAATCGGTTGCACCCAGTTGCTTGGCGATCTCGAATTTGGCCGGGTTGATGTCGATGGCGATGATGCGGGCAGCCTTGGCTTTTACGGCGCCGATAACAGCCGACAGACCGATGCCGCCAAGACCGAAAATGGCGACCGTATCACCCGGTTTCACCTTGGCGGTGTTGAGCACTGCACCGATACCGGTAGTGACACCGCAGCCCAGCAGGCAGACTTTTTCCAGTGGCGCTTCCTTGGCGATTTTCGCAACGGAAATCTCCGGAAGCACGGTGTACTCGGAGAACGTGGAAGTACCCATGTAGTGGAAAATCGTTTCGCCCTTGTAGGAAAAACGCGAAGTCCCGTCCGGCATCAAGCCTTTGCCCTGGGTCGCGCGAATCGCCTGGCAGAGGTTGGTTTTACCCGACAGGCAGAATTTGCACTGGCGGCATTCCGGGGTGTACAGCGGGATCACATGATCACCGACTGCAACGGAGGTCACGCCCTCGCCGATCGCTTCCACGATCGCACCACCTTCATGGCCGAGGATCGACGGGAAGATGCCTTCCGGATCAGCGCCGGACAGTGTGTAGGCATCGGTATGGCAAACACCGGAGGCCACCACGCGCAGCAAGACTTCGCCGGCCTTGGGCATGGCGACATCGACTTCAACGATTTCGAGGGGCTTCTTGGCCTCGAAGGCAACGGCGGCGCGCGACTTGATCATGGTGATTCTCCAGTGAATTAAAACGAGACAAGGAGTGTAATACATGGCTCAACGATGAATAATCGATGTAAATGCAAAATATTATTGCCACAGAGGGATAATCATTGATGTCCGAAAATCGCTGGGAAGGGATCGACGAGTTTGTCGCCGTTGCCGAATGCAGCCAGTTCACCGCTGCCGCGCAACGCCTGGGGGTTTCTTCCTCCCATATCAGTCGACAAATCGTACGCCTCGAAGAGCGCCTGCAAACCCGCCTGCTCTACCGCAGCACCCGCCGGGTCACGCTGACCGAGGCCGGGCAAACCTTCCTGCAACATTGCCAGCGCTTGCAGGATGGCCGTGAAGAGGCGTTGCGCGCGGTGGGCGATTTGACCAGCGAACCCAAGGGCATGCTGCGCATGACCTGCGCCGTGGCTTACGGCGAGCGCTTCATCGTGCCGCTGGTGACCCGCTTCATGGGGCTGTATCCGCAACTGCGGATCGACATCGAACTGAGCAATCGCCAGCTTGACCTGGTGCACGAAGGCCTCGACCTGGCGATTCGCCTCGGGCGCTTGCAGGACTCACGGCTGGTCGCCACCCGCCTCGCGCCGCGACGCATGTTTCTCTGTGCATCACCCTCCTACATTGAACGCTACGGTCGCCCGCACAGCCTGTCGGAGCTGAGTCGCCACAACTGCCTCATCGGCAGCTCGGACCTCTGGCAACTTGAACAGAACGGGAGGGAGTTTTCGCAAAGGGTGCAAGGAAACTGGCGCTGCAACAGTGGGCAAGCCGTACTGGATGCTGCGCTACAAGGCGTAGGGCTGTGTCAGTTGCCGGACTATTACGTGCTGGAACATTTGAATAGCGGCGCGTTGATTTCGTTACTGGAGGCGCATCAACCGCCGAACACGGCGGTTTGGGCGCTGTATCCGCAGCAGCGGCATCTGTCGCCGAAGGTGCGCAAGTTGGTGGATTTTTTAAAAGAGGGATTGGCTGAAAGGCCGGAATACCGAAGCTAGCTGGCGTGTCAGCAAGATATCGGTGACCGGACTACCGCTATCGCGAGCAAGCTCGCTCCCACAGTGGGCGGGGTCGAACACAAATCTTGTAAACGCCAGCAATCCCTGTGGGAGCGAGCTTGCTCGCGATTGGGGACAACACTGAACCCAAATCAATCAGTGACGATTGGCCCAACGCTGTCTCAACCATTCAAGGTCTTCTGGACGCGTAACCTTGAGGTTATCGGACCGCCCTTCGACCAGTCGCGGTGCCGAACCGGCCCACTCCATCGCCGAAGCTTCGTCAGTAACAACGGCATCGGCCACCAGGCTGTCAGCCAGTGCGCGATGCAACGCCCCAAGGCGGAACATCTGCGGCGTGTAGGCCTGCCAGATCACACTGCGATCCACGGTTTCGACCACACGACCGTGCTTGTCGACCCGCTTGAGCGTATCCCGCGCAGGAACCGCCAGCAGCCCGCCGACAGGATCGTCAGCCAGCTCAGCCAGCAGTTTGTCCAGATCGTCACGACTGAGGTTCGGCCGTGCGGCATCGTGAACCAGTACCCAATCCTCATCATCAGCGCCCTGCGCATGCAAGTGCAGCAAGGCGTTGAGCACCGACCCGGAACGTTCGGCGCCGCCCTCGACCCGGGCAATACGCGGATCACTGGCACACGCCAGGTTCGGCCAATAAGGATCGTCCACAGCAACACTGACCACCAGACCTTTCAGGCATGGATGATCAAGGAAACAGCCAAGGCTGTGTTCGAGAATAGTGCGCCCGCCCAGTTGCAGATACTGCTTGGGACGGTCCGCGGCCATACGGGCACCGACGCCCGCGGCAGGAATCACGGCCCAGAAGGCCGGTAACGAATTAATCATTGGGCCAACTGGTAAAGGGTTTCACCGTCCTTGACCATACCCAACTCATGACGAGCCCGTTCTTCGACGGTCTCCATGCCCTTTTTCAACTCACTGACCTCGGCGTCCATCACCCGGTTGCGTTCCAGCAATGCCTGGTTCTCAGCCTGCTGATCCGCAATCTGCTGAGTCAACTCGGCCACTTGCGCCAGACTGCCATTTCCCACCCACAGGCGGTACTGCAGGCCAGCCAGCAACAAAAGCAGGATGAGGAACAACCAATTGGGACTGCGCATCGAATATCAGGTATCCAGTGAAAAAAGACAGCCATGCCAAACGTGAAGCTTCTGATAGCACGAAGCCTGGAAGAACCAGGCTTGTGCATATAAGGCATCAGATTAGTGGCAAAAACGTCGCTGTAGCGATTTTTCCGACACAATCCGGTGTCTTTTTACCAGTTACCGCTTAACCGCGGAACTCGCCGCGACCGTTGTACTTGGCTTTGCCGTTCAACTGCTCTTCGATACGCAGCAGTTGGTTGTACTTGGAAACGCGGTCGGAACGGCACAGGGAGCCGGTCTTGATCTGGCCAGCCGAGGTGCCCACGGCCAGGTCGGCAATGGTCGAATCTTCGGTTTCGCCGGAGCGGTGCGAGATCACTGCGGTGTAACCGGCGGCCTTGGCCATCTGGATGGCTTCCAGGGTTTCGGTCAGGGTGCCGATCTGGTTGAACTTGATCAGGATCGAGTTGGCGATCTTCTTGTCGATGCCTTCTTTCAGGATCTTGGTGTTGGTGACGAACAGGTCGTCGCCTACCAGCTGAGTCTTCTCGCCGATCTTGTCGGTGAGGATCTTCCAGCCAGCCCAGTCGGACTCGTCCAGGCCATCTTCGATGGAGATGATCGGGTAACGCTCGGTCAGGCCTTTGAGGTAGTCAGCGAAACCTTCGGCGGTGAACACCTGGCCTTCGCCGGACAGGTTGTACTTGCCGTCTTCGTAGAACTCGCTGGCTGCGCAGTCCAGGGCCAGGGTCACGTCGGTGCCCAGCTTGTAACCGGCGTTGGCCACGGCTTCGGAGATCACTTTCAAAGCGTCTTCGTTGGAGGCCAGGTTCGGCGCGAAACCACCTTCGTCACCGACGGCAGTGCTCAGGCCACGGGCCTTCAGCACGGCTTTGAGGTGGTGGAAAATCTCGGTGCCCATGCGCAGACCTTCCGAGAAAGACTTGGCGCCAACCGGCTGAACCATGAATTCCTGGATGTCGACGTTGTTATCGGCGTGCTCGCCGCCGTTGATGATGTTCATCATCGGAACCGGCATCGAGTAGACACCCGGGGTGCCGTTCAGGTTGGCGATGTGAGCGTACAGCGGCAGGTCCTGGTCCTGTGCTGCTGCCTTGGCCGCGGCCAGGGAAACGGCGAGGATCGCGTTGGCGCCCAGGGAACCTTTGTTTTCAGTACCGTCGAGCTTGATCATTGCCAGATCGAGCGCTTTCTGGTCGCTTGGGTCCATGCCTTTCAACAGGTCGCGGATCGGACCGTTGATGTTGGCCACGGCCTTCAGAACGCCCTTGCCCAGGTAACGGCTCTTGTCGCCATCGCGCAGCTCGAGCGCTTCACGCGAGCCAGTGGAAGCACCGGACGGCGCGCAGGCACTGCCGATGATGCCGTTGTCGAGAAGCACGTCCGCTTCCACGGTGGGATTGCCACGGGAGTCGAGAACTTCACGACCTTTGATGTCGACGATTTTAGCCATTGTTGTAAACACTCCAAAGTTGACGAAAACGACGCAGCTGTAGGAAATCTTTGATCGTCGGCAAGTGAGGTGCAGCGGGCAGTCTTGCAGACGACAAGGCTCAGGCCCGAGGGCCTGAGCGTTAAATCGTGCGGTACTTTACCGGAGAATTGAGGATTACGCGGTTTCTACCGTCGGAAAACTCTTCACCAGTTCGTCCAAAGCTTTGAGCTGGGCCAGGAATGGCTCCAGTTTGTCCAGGCGCAAGGCGCAAGGACCGTCGCACTTGGCGTTGTCCGGATCCGGGTGGGCTTCCAGGAACAGGCCGGCCAGCGACTGGCTCATACCGGCTTTTGCCAGGTCGGTGACCTGGGCGCGACGACCGCCGGCGGAATCGGAGCGACCACCAGGCATTTGCAGCGCGTGGGTCACATCGAAGAACACCGGGTATTCGAACTGCTTCATGATGCCGAAGCCGAGCATGTCGACGACGAGGTTGTTGTAGCCGAAGCTCGAACCACGCTCGCAGAGGATCAACTGATCGTTACCCGCTTCCACGCACTTGTTCAGGATGTGCTTCATTTCCTGGGGGGCGAGGAACTGGGCTTTCTTGATGTTGATCACGGCGCCCGTTTTGGCCATCGCGACCACGAGGTCGGTCTGGCGCGACAGGAATGCCGGCAACTGGATGATGTCGCAGACTTCAGCGACGACCGCGGCCTGGTCAGGCTCGTGGACGTCGGTGATGATCGGCACGCCGAAGGCTTGCTTGATGTCCTGGAAGATGCGCATGCCTTCTTCCAGGCCAGGACCACGATAGGAGGTCACAGAAGACCGGTTGGCCTTGTCGAAACTGGCCTTGAACACGTAAGGGATACCGAGCTTCTCGGTGACCTTCACATACTCTTCGCAAACCTGCATGGCCATGTCACGGCTTTCCAGCACGTTCATGCCGCCGAACAGCACCATGGGTTTGTCGTTGGCAATCTCGATGTCGCCGATGCGGATGATCTTCTGTGCCATCGGGGTTACGCCTTCTTCTGGTGTTGAGCCAACGCGGCCTTGACGAAACCGCTGAACAGCGGGTGACCGTCGCGTGGCGTCGAGGTGAACTCAGGGTGGAACTGGCAAGCGACGAACCATGGGTGATCCGGAGCTTCAACCACTTCAACCAGTGCGCCATCACCGGAACGACCGGAGATTTTCAAACCGGCTTCCATGATTTGCGGCAGCAGGTTGTTGTTCACTTCGTAGCGATGACGATGACGCTCGACAATCACGTCCTTGCCGTAGCAACCGTGGACCAGGGAACCCGGCTCCAGCAGGCAATCCTGCGCGCCCAGGCGCATGGTGCCGCCCAGGTCGGAGGTTTCGGTACGGGTTTCGACGGCGCCGGTGGCATCTTCCCACTCGGTGATCAGGCCCACGACCGGGTGACCGCTTGCACGATCGAACTCGGTGGAGTTGGCGTCTTTCCAGCCCATCACGTTACGTGCGAACTCGATAACGGCCACTTGCATGCCCAGGCAGATACCCAGGTACGGAACCTTGTTTTCGCGAGCGTATTGAACGGCAGTGATCTTGCCTTCAACGCCACGCAGACCGAAGCCGCCAGGTACCAGGATGGCATCGACGCCTTCGAGCAGCGCGGTGCCCTGGTTCTCGATGTCTTCGGAATCGATGTAGCGCAGGTTGACCTTGGTACGGTTGCTGATGCCCGCGTGACTCATCGCTTCGATCAGCGACTTGTAGGCGTCCAGCAGTTCCATGTACTTGCCGACCATGGCGATGGTGACTTCGTGCTCAGGGTTGAGCTTGGCGTCGACCACGGCTTCCCACTCGGACAGATCGGCACCGCCGCATTGCAGACCAAAACGCTCGACGACGAAATCGTCCAGGCCCTGGGAGTGCAGGATACCCGGGATCTTGTAGATGGTATCGGCGTCTTCCAGCGCGATTACCGCACGTTCTTCGACATTGGTGAACTGCGCGATCTTGCGACGCGACGACACATCGATCGGGTGGTCGGAGCGGCAGACCAGCACGTCTGGTTGCAGGCCGATGGAACGCAGTTCCTTCACCGAGTGCTGGGTAGGCTTGGTCTTGGTTTCGCCGGCAGTGGCGATGTACGGCACCAGTGTCAGGTGCATCAGCATCGCGCGCTTGGCGCCGACCTCGAAACGCAGTTGGCGGATCGCCTCGAGGAACGGTTGCGACTCGATGTCACCCACGGTGCCACCGATTTCGACCATTGCCACGTCAGCGTCACCGGCACCCTTGATGATGCGGCGCTTGATTTCGTCGGTGATGTGCGGGATCACCTGGATGGTTGCACCCAGGTAGTCACCACGGCGCTCCTTGCGCAGGACGTGTTCGTAGACACGGCCCGTGGTGAAGTTGTTGTTCTGGGTCATGGTCGTGCGGATGAACCGCTCGTAGTGACCCAGGTCCAGGTCGGTCTCGGCGCCGTCGTGAGTGACGAACACTTCACCGTGCTGGAACGGGCTCATCGTGCCCGGGTCGACGTTGATGTACGGGTCCAGCTTCAGCATGGTGACCTTAAGTCCCCGCGCCTCCAGGATGGCCGCCAATGATGCCGATGCAATGCCTTTCCCCAATGAAGAAACAACACCGCCCGTGACGAATATGTAGCGCGTCATGAAAAACCCTAGAAGTCTGCGTTAAAGCGGTCCGAGCCGCCGGGGAAAGCGAAGGAAGGCCGAAGCCCCCGATCACCTGCATTAATCACAGTGCACCTTTCGAAAAAACCGCCGCGTTGGGACAGACCGGAAAATGAAACACCGGTTCGTTGCTCGCTACACATTTTTTGGAATCGCCCAGCAAAGACTGCTTGGTAATCGGCAACTCCTGCAATTCAGGCGAATCCACAGAAGTTGTATCAAGAAGGGAGCGTAGTCTACCGGAAAGCCCCTTTCAGCTCAAACCTTGATCTTCGTTCAGTGGCTGCCAATGCAAATGCCAGTCGCCGAGTGCACCACCATCGAGCCCCTTGAGGTTCGCTACCGCCAGCAGTTGCCCGTCTTTGTAGAGCAGCGGCAATCTGCCGCGTACGAAGGACGGTACAGCACTTTCATTGAGCAAACGTTTCAGGTCCCTATGGCCGCGGCCTGGCAATGCCATGACCTCTCCCCCTTCACGATAGCGGATATGCAGCGGGCCATCGGGGATTTGCCCGGTCAGCGAAAGCACGCCGTTGCCCGGGATAACCAGCGGTGAAGCCGGATCCAGCCACACCCCGGCGCCGGGCAGAGGCCTCAGCCAGTGGCCGGACAGCCACCAGATCCGCCCGCCCGCCCGATGCAGTTCGCCATCGGCCAGCCGCCACACCGGGCAGGCATCGCCGGTGGCATCGCGCAAATCCTCCCAACCCGACCAATGGTCAGTGTCCGGCAAGCGGGTCAGCGGTTCGAGCCAATGACTCAAGGCATTGCGCTGCCGGGCATCAGACAAATGCGCAAGCGGCGCCAGCTCAAGCGACCGCAAGCCCAGCCAGGCAAACTCACTGGCAGAGCTGGCCTCACGCAAATCCATGCCCGCCAGTTCTTCGAGCAGTCCTTGCGCCTCATTCAAATGCGTCGCGCTGCGGGCCATGGTCGCCACCGCTTGCGGCCAGCGCTGGATCAGCACCGGCAAGACTTGATGCCTAAGGTAATTGCGCGAGTACTGCCGATCCTGGTTCGAGGGATCCTCGATCCAGCTCAAGTCATGCGCACTGGCATAAGCCTCCAACTCAGCCCGCGTGACATCAAGCATTGGCCGCAGCAAATGCCCCTTGCCCAAAGGGCGCTGACGCGGCATCCCGGACAATCCGCGCACGCCCGCTCCGCGCAACAAGCGAAACAGCAGCGTTTCCGCCTGATCGTCGCGGTGCTGGGCCGTCAGCAGCACTTCGTTGGCCTGAAGGGCTTCAGTGAAGGCGTGATACCGCGCATCCCGGGCTGCACGTTCAAGGCTGGCACCCGGTTGCACCTGCACGCGAACCACTTGCAGCGGCACGCCCAGCGCAGCGCACACGGCACGACAATGTTCCGGCCACGTATCGGCTACGGCTTGAAGGCCGTGATGAACATGGATGGCGTTGAGCGCCGGCAGGGATTCGGTTTTGGAGAGTGTTGCCAGAAGGTGCAGCAGGACAGTGGAGTCGAGGCCGCCGGAGAAGGCGATGCGCCAGGTCGCAGCATTGCGCCACGAGGCAAGATTCAACAAGAGTCTGGCGGGCAGATCAATATTGGACCGACTCATATCCATCACCTTGCATAAATCAAATGTGGGAGCGAGCTTGCTCGCGATAGCGGCCTGACATTCAACAGATTCGTCGACTGTCATACCCTCATCGCGAGCAAGCCCGCTCCCACATGGGCACTGCGTGTACGGCTTAGAGACCGTAGCTCATCAGTCGATCGTAGCGGCGCTTGAGCAGCGCGTCGTTATCGAACTTCTTCAGCATCGCCAGTTGCGAGCTCAGCTCGGCGCGGATCGATGCGGCTGCGGCGGCCGGGTCGCGGTGCGCGCCGCCCAGTGGCTCGCCAATCACCTTGTCCACGATGCCCAGGCCTTTGAGGCGCTCGGCGGTGATGCCCATCGCTTCTGCGGCATCCGGTGCCTTCTCGGAGGTTTTCCACAGAATCGAAGCGCAACCTTCCGGCGAAATCACCGCGTAGGTGGAGTATTGCAGCATGTTCAACTGGTCGCAGACACCGATCGCCAGTGCACCACCGGAACCACCCTCACCGATCACGGTGGCGATGATTGGGGTCTTCAGGCGGGCCATCACTCGCAGGTTCCAGGCAATCGCTTCGCTCTGGTTGCGCTCTTCAGCGTCAATGCCAGGGTAAGCGCCCGGAGTGTCGATGAAGGTCAGGATCGGCATTTTGAAACGTTCGGCCATTTCCATCAGGCGGCAAGCCTTGCGGTAGCCTTCCGGACGCGGCATGCCGAAATTGCGGCGAACTTTCTCGCGCACTTCACGGCCTTTCTGGTGACCGATGATCATCACCGGCTTGTCGTCCAGACGGGCAATACCGCCAACGATGGCAGCGTCGTCGGAGAAATGACGGTCACCATGCAGTTCGTCGAACTCAGTGAAGATGTGTTCGATGTAGTCCAGGGTATACGGACGTTTCGGGTGACGCGCCAGACGTGCGATCTGCCAGCTGGTCAGCTTGCCGAAGATGTCTTCGGTCAGCGTTTTGCTCTTGTCCTGCAGGCGGGAGATCTCATCGCCGATATTCAGCGAATTGTCATTACCGACCAAGCGCAACTCTTCGATCTTGGCTTGCAGGTCGGCGATCGGCTGTTCGAAATCTAGAAAATTCGGGTTCATAGGCGTCCGTCTTGGGTCGAGTCCCAAGGGTTCTTGGGCCGGCCGGTTGTCTATTCGCGCCCTACCTTAAGGGACAGGCGCGTTGAGGTCGAGATTAAAAATTCAGGTCAAGGTCAGGGCAATCTGATAGCACTGACCGTCAACGGTATTGGAGGAAGACGTTGTCTCGCCCGAACTGGTCACGCAGGGCTTGAATCAACGCATCCGCCGGATCGATTCGCCAGCCTTCGCCGAACTGCAACAAGGCCTTCGCATCGGGGCTGGTGTAGTCCAAGGTGATCGGGCACGCGCCGCGGTGACGCTTCAACAGTTCACCCAGCCAGCGTAGCTGATCGCCCTTGAGGTCCTTGGTATGCAACTTCAGGCGCAAGCTTTCGGCCAGATTGGTGCGCGCATCCTCCATGCTCATCACCCGCTTGACCCGCAATTTCAGGCCACCGGAGAAGTCGTCGTTGCTGACCTCGCCTTCGACCACCACCATCGCGTCGGTCTGCAACAGCGATTGCGCGGAATGGAACGCCTCGGAAAACAGCGAGGCCTCGATCCGTCCGGAGCGGTCGTCGAGGGTGATGAACCCCATCTTGTCGCCCTTTTTGTTCTTCATCACCCGCAAGGCGATGATCATCCCGGCAACGGTCTGGGTATCACGCGCCGGTTTCAGGTCGATGATGCGCTGGCGGGCGAAGCGACGGATTTCACCTTCGTATTCGTCGATCGGGTGACCGGTCAGGTACAGGCCGAGGGTATCTTTCTCCCCCTTCAGGCGCTCCTTGAGGGTCAGTTCCTTGGCCTTGCGGTGATTGGCGTAGACGTCGGCGTCTTCTTCGACAAACAGACCGCCAAACAGGTCGGAGTGACCGCTGTCCTGGGTGCGCGCGGTCTGTTCGGCCGCCTTGATCGCCTCTTCCATGGCGGTCAGCAGCACCGCGCGATTGCGGTCGATGTTGGCCTGGTAGGCTTTCTGCTCGTCGTGGAAATACGGCCCGAGGCGATCCAGGGCGCCGCTGCGGATCAAACCGTCGAGGGTGCGCTTGTTGATGCGCTTGAGGTCGACCCGTGCGCAGAAATCGAACAGATCCTTGAACGGACCGGCCAGACGCGCCTCGGTGATCGCCTCGACCGGGCCTTCACCCACGCCCTTGATGGCGCCCAGGCCGTAAATGATCCGGCCTTCGTCGTTCACCGTGAACTTGAATTCGGAGGTGTTCACGTCCGGCGCGTCGAGACGCAGCTTCATCGTCCGCACTTCTTCGATCAAGGTCACGACCTTGTCGGTGTTGTGCATATCCGCAGAGAGTACCGCGGCCATGAACGGCGCCGGGTAGTGCGCCTTCAGCCATGCGGTCTGGTACGACACCAGGCCATAGGCGGCGGAGTGGGATTTGTTGAAGCCGTAACCGGCGAATTTTTCCACCAGGTCGAAAATGTTACCGGCGAGGTCCGCGTCGATATTGTTGGTGGCGCAACCTTCAATGAAGCCACCGCGCTGCTTGGCCATTTCCTCGGGTTTTTTCTTACCCATGGCTCGACGCAGCATGTCCGCACCACCGAGGGTGTAACCGGCCATGACCTGGGCAATCTGCATCACCTGTTCCTGGTACAGGATGATGCCGTAAGTCGGTGCCAGTACCGGCTTGAGGCCTTCGTACTGGTAGTCCGAGTGCGGATACGCCAGCTCGGCGCGACCGTGCTTACGGTTGATGAAGTCGTCCACCATGCCTGATTGCAGCGGGCCCGGACGGAACAGTGCCACCAGTGCGATCAAGTCTTCCAGGCAGTCGGGCTTGAGCTTTTTGATCAGCTCCTTCATGCCCCGGGATTCAAGCTGGAACACCGCCGTGGTTTCGGCTTTTTGCAGCAAGGTGTAGGTCGGTTTGTCATCCAGCGGGATGAACGCGATATCCAGCGGCGGTTCGTTGACCTTGGCACGGTCGCGGTTGATGGTTTTCAGCGCCCAGTCGATGATCGTCAGGGTCCGCAGGCCGAGGAAGTCGAACTTCACAAGGCCGGCCGCCTCGACGTCATCCTTGTCGAACTGGGTTACCAGGCCATCACCGGCTTCGTCGCAATAGATCGGCGAGAAGTCGGTCAGCTTGGTCGGGGCGATTACCACACCACCGGCGTGCTTGCCGACGTTACGCACAACGCCTTCAAGCTTGCGGGCCATCTCCCAGATTTCCGCGGCCTCTTCATCGACCTTGATGAAATCGCGCAGGATCTCTTCCTGCTCATAGGCCTTTTCCAGGGTCATGCCGACTTCGAACGGAATCATCTTCGACAGACGATCCGCCAGGCCATAGGACTTGCCCTGCACCCGCGCCACGTCGCGGACCACGGCCTTTGCCGCCATGGAACCGAAGGTGATGATCTGGCTCACGGCGTTGCGGCCGTACTTCTCGGCTACGTAGTCGATTACCCGGTCGCGACCGTCCATGCAGAAGTCGACGTCGAAGTCGGGCATCGACACCCGTTCCGGGTTGAGGAATCGTTCGAACAGCAGGTCATATTCCAGCGGGTCGAGGTCGGTGATCTTCTGTACGTAGGCCACCAGCGACCCGGCACCCGATCCACGGCCAGGACCCACCGGTACGCCGTTGTTCTTGGCCCACTGGATAAAGTCCATCACGATCAGGAAGTAACCGGGGAACCCCATCTGGATGATGATATCCAGCTCGAAATTCAGCCGGTCGACATAGACCTGGCGCTTGGCCTCGTAGTCTTCGGTGGTGTCCTTGGGCAGCAGAACGGCAAGGCGCTCCTCCAGGCCGTCGAAGGACACCTTGCGGAAGTACTCGTCGATGGTCATGCCATCAGGGATCGGGAAGTTGGGCAGGAAGTGCGTGCCCAGCTTCACTTCAATGTTGCAGCGCTTGGCAATCTCGACGGTGTTTTCCAGCGCTTCGGGAATGTCGCTGAACAGCTCAGCCATTTCCTCGGCGCTTTTGAGATACTGCTGATCGCTGTAATTCTTCGAGCGCCGCGGATCGTCGAGGGCGCGGCCCTCACCGATGCAAACGCGGGTTTCGTGGGCAGCGAAGTCTTCCTGCTTGATGAAGCGCACGTCGTTGGTCGCCACCAGCGGCGCACCGAGCTTCTCGGCCAGGGCCACGGCACCGTGCAGTTGTTCTTCATCGTTGGGGCGGTTGGTGCGCTGGATTTCCAGATAGAAACGATCCGGAAACACGTCCATCCATTCGCGGGCCAGGGTTTCGGCCTCGGCGGGGTTGCCGCTGAGCATGGCCTGGCCGATCTCGCCTTCTTTGGCTGCCGACAGCATGATCAAGCCCGAGTTGGCTTCAGCAACCCATTCGCGCTCGATGATGATCGCGCCGTTGCGCTGACCATCGATAAAGCCGCGGGAAATCAGTTCGGTGAGGTTGCGATAGCCTTCGGCGTTCATCACCAGCAGGCTGATCCGGCTCAGGGGGTTGTCCGGATCCTTGTTCGACAGCCACAGGTCGGCGCCGCAGATCGGCTTGATCCCGGCACCCATGGCGTTTTTATAGAATTTGACCAGGGAACACATGTTGTTCTGGTCGGTGACCGCCACGGCAGGCATGTTCATGCCCACCAGGGTCTTGACCAGCGGTTTGATCCGCACCAGACCGTCGACCAGGGAGTATTCAGTGTGCAGGCGTAGGTGAACGAATGAAGCCGGCATAGTGATCCTGTCTATAAACATGAAGACAACAAGGCCCGGATTGTACCGGGCCTTGGTAAAAAAAATCAGCCTTGCGACTAACTCTCTACGGCGCTCTCTAGCGCCTCATACGCCAGCCGCACCGGGGCAAACGAACGCCGATGAATCGGGGTCGGCCCAAGCCGTGCCAGCGCTTCCAGATGAACAGGCGTCGGGTAGCCTTTGTGCCCGCCGATGCCGTAACCCGGGTAGATCAATTCGAACGCGGCCATTTCACGATCACGGCTGACCTTGGCCAGAATCGATGCGGCGGCGATGGCTGGAACCTTGCTATCGCCCTTGACCACGGCTTCGGAGCGCATCGGCAGTTTCGGGCAACGATTGCCGTCGATCATCGCCAGCTTCGGCTGAACGTGCAGCCCGGCGACCGCGCGCTGCATGGCCAACATGGTGGCGTGCAGGATATTCAGTTCGTCGATTTCTTCGACTTCGGCGCGAGCGATACACCAGCTCAGGGCTTTTTCGCAGATTTCGTCGTAGAGCTTTTCGCGACGGGCTTCGGTGAGTTTCTTCGAGTCATTCAGGCCGAGGATCGGGCGGTTCGGATCGAGGATCACCGCCGCTGTCACCACCGCACCACAGAGCGGACCGCGACCCACCTCATCGACACCGGCAACCAACTCTTCGATTTCAGCGACCAAGGTGAAATCCAGCCCCATCTGCATATTCGTTTTACTCATTTTACTTGGCCGATCAGGTTCAGCACTGCGTCCGCAGCCTGGTTGGAGGCATCCAGACGCAGGGTCCGGTGAATCTCGTCAAAACCGCGGGTCTGCTCTTCCCCATCCTCGATCAGTGGCGACAAGGTCTGGGCCAGCGCTTCGACCGTGGCATCGTCCTGCAACAACTCGGGCACCAACAGACGTTGGGCCAACAGGTTCGGCAACGAAATGTAGGGGCTTTTCACCATGCGTTTGAGAATCCAGAACGTCAGTGGCGCCAGGCGATAGGCGACCACCATCGGTCGCTTGTACAGCAGCGCTTCAAGCGTCGCGGTACCGGAGGCGATCAACACCGCATCGCACGCTGCCAGGGCCAGATGAGACTGCCCGTCGAGCAGGGTCAGCGGCAGATCGCGACCGGCCAACAGTTCTTCGAGCTGTGCGCGACGTTGCGCACTGGCGCACGGCATGACAAACCGCACCCCCGGGCGCAACGCCCGCAGGCGTTGCGCCGTATCGAGAAACAATGAACCGAGCCGGCCAACTTCACCGCCACGGCTGCCTGGCATCAACGCCACCAGCGGCCCGTCAGGCAAACCGAGTTCGGCCCGCGCAGCAGCGCGATCGGCTTGCAGTGGAATGGCATCGGCCAGGGTATGGCCGACGAAACGCACCGGCACGCCTTTCTCTTCGTAGAATCTGGCTTCGAACGGGAACAGCGTGAGCATCAGGTCGCAGCCTTCGCGAATCTTCAGCACGCGTTTCTGACGCCAGGCCCAAACCGACGGGCTGACGTAATGCACCGTCTTGATTCCGGCCTGGCGCAGCTTGAGTTCGATATTGAGGTTGAAGTCCGGCGCGTCGATACCGATGAATACATCGGGTTTCGCGTCGATCAGGTCGGCGACCAGCTTCTTGCGCCGAGCCAGCAACTCGCGCAATCGGCCCAGCACTTCCACCAGGCCCATGACGGACAGACGCTCCATCGGGAAATACGAGGTCAGGCCTTCAGCCTGCATCAACGGACCACCGACACCGATGAACTCGACCGCCGGGTGGCGAGTCTTGAGCGCGCGCATGAGACCCGCACCCAGAATGTCACCGGAAGCCTCACCCGCTACCAGCGCAATACGCAGATTGGCCATGGTTAGCGGGTGATGCCGCGGGTCGAAGACTGGATGGAGTCACGGAACACCGCTACTTCCGGGAACTGCGCAGATGGCTCCGCCAGTTCGGCGAGCGCCTGCTCCACGGTCAGGCCCTGGCGGTACACCACCTTGTAGGCACGACGCAGCGCGTGGATCGCATCTTCGCTGAAGCCTCGACGGCGCATGCCCTCGAAGTTCATGCTCCGGGCTTCGGCTGGGTTGCCGAACACCGTGACATACGCAGGAACATCCTTGCCGATCGCTGTACCCATACCTGAAAAGCTGTGGGCGCCAATGTGGCAATACTGGTGAACCAGGGTAAAGCCGGAAAGGATCGCCCAGTCTTCCACATGCACATGGCCCGCCAGTGCGGTGTTGTTCACCAGGATGCAATGGTTGCCGATAACGCTGTCGTGGCCTATGTGGGCATAGGCCATGATCAGATTGTGGTCGCCCAGGGTCGTTTCCGAGCGGTCCTGGATGGTGCCACGGTGAATCGTCACGCCTTCACGGATAACGTTGTGATCACCGATCACCAGGCGGGTTTCCTCGCCCTTGTACTTCAGGTCGGGTGTGTCTTCGCCCACCGAGGAAAACTGGTAGATGCGATTGTGCTTACCGATTCGGGTCGGGCCCTTGAGAATCACGTGCGGCCCGATGACTGTCCCCTCGCCGATTTCCACACCTGCGCCGACGATCGACCACGGGCCGACCTCGACGCCGTCAGCCAGAACGGCTGTCGGATCGATGATTGCACGAGGGTCAATCAAACTCATAGCTTGCGTTCCGCACAGATGATTTCAGCCGAGCAGACAGGCTTGCCATCGACCGAAGCCTGGCACTCGAACTTCCAGATCTGACGCTTGCAGCTGATGAACTTGGCCTCAAGGATCAGCTGATCGCCCGGCAAAACCGGCTGGCGGAAGCGCAGCTTGTCGGACCCGACGAAGTAATAGAGCGTGCCGTCAGCCGGTTTCACGTCAAGCATTTTGAAACCAAGGATCCCGGCAGCCTGAGCCATTGCCTCGATGATCAATACGCCCGGCATGATTGGATGCGCAGGGAAGTGACCATTGAAGAACGGTTCGTTGATGCTGACATTCTTGTAGGCGCGAATGCGCTTGCCTTCAACATCCAGCTCCACTACCCGGTCCACCAGCAGGAACGGGTAACGGTGAGGCAGGTATTCGCGAATCTCGTTGATGTCCATCATTTCGGGGGGAAGCCTATGTAAAGATTGGGAGCGCGCGACTGACACACGCCCCTCTAGCAAATCAAGCAGGCCGTCTAACGGCTGTGCACACTTGATATGGAAATGGTATCAGCCATCTGATGAAGCATTACCGTCAGGGGTCACTTCCCCTACACGCTTTTCCAGCTGTCGCAGGCGCCGCGCGATGTCATCGAGCTGACGGATGCGAGCCGCGCTTTTGCGCCATTCGGCTGCTGGCTGCATTGCCGTACCGGAAGAATAGGAACCCTTTTCGGTAATCGAGTGGGTCACCATGGTCATCCCGGTGATGAAAACGTTGTCGCAAATTTCGATATGCCCCACCAGCCCTACACCGCCAGCGAGCATGCAATGCTTGCCGATTTTGGTGCTGCCGGAGATCCCGACGCAGGCGGCCATGGCGGTGTGATCACCGACCTGAACGTTGTGGGCGATCTGGATCTGGTTGTCGAGCTTCACACCATTACCGAGAACGGTATCGGCCAATGCGCCGCGGTCGATAGCGGTATTCACGCCAATCTCCACATCGTCACCGACCAACACACCACCGATCTGGGCAATTTTCTGCCAGACACCTTTCTCATTGGCAAAACCGAAACCTTCGCCGCCGAGCACGGCACCTGACTGAATGACCACACGCTTGCCGATACGCACGTCGTGGTACAGCGTGACCCGCGGGGCCAGCCAGCCGCCTTCGCCAATTTCGCAACGGGCACCGATGAAGCAATGCGCACCGATGGTCACACCCGCAGCAATACGTGCCGCGCTTTCGATCACTGCAAAGGCACCAATACTCGCAGCCGGGTCAACCACCGCGTCCTCGGCCACAACGGCTGTCGGGTGAATGCCGGCAGCCGCTTTCGGCTTTGGATCGAACAGGTGGGAAACGCGCGCGTAGGCCAGATACGGATCAGGCACCATCAGCGCATTACCGGCAAAACCTTCAGCATCAGCAGCCTTCAGTAACAGAGCTGCGGCCTGACTATCTGCCAGGTACTTACGGTATTGAGGGTTTGCGAGAAAGCTCAACTGAGCTGGGCCAGCCTCTTGCAAAGTGGCTAGCCCAGTAATTTCTTTCTCCGGGTCGCCACGTAGCGTGGCGCCGAGGAACTCGGCCAATTGGCCGAGCTTTATAGTCGCTGTCATAGTTACTTCAGCTGATTCATGCGCTCGATAACCTGGCGAGTGATGTCGTACTGAGGCTTGACATCAATCACTGCGCCACGCTCGAAGACCAGGTCAAAAGCACCTTTCTTGATGACTTCTTCCACAGCGCTGTCCAGTTTCGGCTTGAGCTGCTTCAGCATTTCACGGTCGGCAACGGCTTTGGCTTCGTTCAGTTCCTTGGACTGGAACTGGAAGTCACGGGCCTTTTGCTTGAATTCAAGCTCCAGACGCTCGCGCTCGCCCTGCTGCATTTTGTCGCCACCGGCCATCAGGCGGTCCTGAATGCCCTTGGCGCTGCTTTCCAGCGTCTTGAGCTTGGTCAGCTGAGGACCGAACTTCTTCTCGGCATCCACGGCGTACTTCTTGGCCGCATCGGACTCCAGCAGAGCCATCTGATAGTTCAGAACAGCAATTTTCATGTCGGCGAACGCCGGACCAGCGACCAGTACGCTGGCCAGGAGAACCAATTGAGTCAACTTACGCACGATGCACCCCTACAAAATTCATTGTCGTTATCTTGGGTCAGACGCTTAGAACGTCTGGCCGAGAGAGAATTGGAACACTTGAGTTTCAGCGTCATCCGGTTTCTTGACTGGCATGGCCAAGGCGAAACTCAGAGGACCCAGTGCGGTGACCCAGGTCACACCCACACCGACGGAACTGGCCATGTTGCTCAGACTGATATCGTTGCACTTGGTGTTGGACTTCGAGCCATCCGCGTTTGTGGTATCCGAGCAAGATGAATCGAACACGTTACCCACATCCCAGAATACCGAGGTCCGCAGGGAGCGTTGATCCTTGATGAACGGCAGCGGGAACAGAACCTCCACACCACCCTGGATCAGGACGTTACCACCGAACGGCAGCGGATCCTGGTCCGGGTCGACCGCTGTACCAGGGTTCTTGCCGGTACTTGGTGTACTGCGAGGCCCCAGGGTGCTGTCCTTGAAGCCACGAACCGAGTTGAAACCACCAGCATAGTAGTTTTCATAGAATGGCAAGCCATCCGTCGACCCGTAGCCATCGCCATAACCCAGCTCGGTGTGCAGGCGCATGGTGTAGTTCTCGCTCAATGGCTGGAACAACTGGCCACGGTAGTCGAGCTTGAAGAACGACAGGTCGCTGCCTGGAATCGTGGATTCCAGCACCAGGCTCTGGGAATGACCACGGGTAGCGAGCACACCCTTGTTCAGGGTGGACTCGGACCAACCGGCCGAAGCCTTGAAGTTCAGGTACTTGTCGCCTTCCTTGTTAACGAAGTCGAAGATCTCGTCAACGGTGTACACACCTGTCTTGATCTCGTCCTGCTGAGCCGTCAGGCCAAAGGTCAGACGCGAAGTCTCGCTGATCGGGTAGCCAACGCTCACGCCTGCACCCAGGCTGTCTACGGCGTAGCTGGCGATGTCAGTATCGAGCTCGTCATAGTCAGTCGTGCGGTAGAACGCGTTGTAACCCAGGCTCACGCCGTCGGCGGTCCAGTAGGGGTCGACAAAGCCGAAGTTATAGCGGGTCTGGTATTCGCTTTTGGTCAAGCCGACGCTGACCTTGTTACCGGTACCCAGGAAGTTGTTCTGGGTGATCGAACCACCGAGGATCAGACCGGCGCTCTGGGCGAAACCGACGCTGGCGGTAATCGAACCGGAGGCTTGTTCTTCAACGCTGTAGTTGACGTCCACCTGGTCATCGACACCCGGCACGGCCGGAGTCTCAACGTTGACTTCCTTGAAGAAGCCCAGACGTTCAAGACGGGTCTTGGATTGGTCGATCAGGTAAGTGGAAGCCCAGCCGCCTTCCATCTGACGCATTTCACGACGCAGCACTTCGTCTTCGGACTTGGTGTTGCCACGGAAGTTGATGCGGTTCACGTAGGCACGCTTGCCCGGATCGACCGCGAAGAGGATGTCTACGGTGTGATCTTCGTCGTGCGGTTGAGGCACACCGTTGACGTTGGCGAAGGTGTAACCCTCGTTACCCAGGCGACGGGTGATCAGTTCGGAGGTGGTGGTCATCAGCTTGCGCGAGAACACCTGGCCTTTTTGCACCAGCAACAGGGACTTGATCTGGTCTTCAGGGACTTTCAGGTCACCGCTGAGCTTGACGTCACGAACGGTGTACTTCTCGCCTTCGTTGACGTTGACGGTGATGTAGACGTGCTTCTTGTCTGGCGTAATGGAGACCTGAGTCGAAGCGATATCCATGTTGATGTAGCCACGGTCCAGATAGTAGGAACGCAGGCGTTCCAGGTCACCGGACAGCTTTTCACGGGCGTACTTGTCGTCGTTCTTGAAGAACGACAACCAGTTGGTGGTCTTGAGTTCGAACAGGTCGATCAGGTCTTCGTCAGGGAAGACCGTGTTGCCGACCACGTTGATGTGCTGGATAGCCGCAACGGTGCCTTCGTTGATGTTGACCTTCAGGCCGACGCGGTTACGCGGCTGCGGCACCACTTCGGTGTCGACGGTAGCCGAGTAGCGACCCTGGGCGACGTACTGACGCTGCAGCTCGTTACGCACACCTTCGAGGGTGGCACGCTGGAAGATCTCGCCTTCGGCCAGACCGGATTGCTTGAGGCCTTTCATCAGGTCTTCGGTAGAGATCGCCTTGTTGCCTTCGATCTCGATACTGGCGACCGACGGGCGCTCGACTACCGTGATGACCAGGACGTTGCCATCGCGGCCCAGCTGGATATCTTGAAAGAAACCGGTTTTGAACAACGCACGAGTGGATTCCACCAGGCGACGATCATCCGCCTGTTCACCGACGTTCAACGGCAAAGCACCAAAGACGCTACCCGCGGAGACCCGCTGGAGGCCATTGACGCGAATATCAGAGATAGTGAAGGACTCGGCGTGAACTTCGGCGATCATCAATACGGTGAGAACCGCAGTTAGCAGCAGACGTTTCATGAAGTCCTTTCTTATTCCAACTGGCAATAAACAAACTGCCGCAAAATGCGGCAGATTCGCAATTCAGCGAAGCGTTACAGTCGACCCAGATCATTAACCAGAGCAAGCAACATCACCCCGATCACCAAACTGATACCGATCTGTATCCCCCAACCTTGCACCCGATCTGACAAGGGACGACCACGCACCCACTCGATCAGATAAAACAACAAATGCCCCCCATCCAGTACCGGAATGGGCAACAAATTCAGAACGCCCAAGCTAATACTCAGATAAGCAAGGAAATTCAGGAAATCAGCAACACCCGACTGGGCCGAAGCGCCCGCCACTTTAGCAATGGTTATCGGTCCACTCAAGTTTTTTACCGAGAGCTCGCCGAACAACATTTTCTTCAGTGAATCGAGGGTCAGCACGCTCATGGTCCAGGTGCGTCGAGCCCCCTCGCCAATTGCTGCCAATGGCCCGTAGCTGACCTCGCGGATCATCTCCGGCGGCCAGTCGATCGCTTTCACCCCTGCCCCCAAATAACCGCTGGGTGACTTGCTCTCGCCGCGAGCGGCAAGTGTTACCGGGACGTCGATCTGAGCACCGTCGCGCTCAACCCGCAGCATGATTTTGGTATCAGGATGCATACGGACGGTATCGACAACCTGCTGCCAGTCATCGAGCGTACGACCATCGAGCGCGAGCAACCGGTCACCGGTCTTCAGGCCGGCAGCCTTGGCCGGCCCCTTTGGATCGAGCTCGGCCAGGACAGGCGGCAATGCCGGACGCCATGGACGAATCCCCAAAGAATGGATAGGGTCGGGCTCGTCAGCCCCTTTGAGCCACTTGTCCAGCACAAGTTCACGAGGAGAGTCGGCCGTGGAACCCTGTTCGCGCACCACTATCTGCAACGAACCGCTTTCGCCCAGGCGACGCACCAGTTGCAGGTTCACCGCTGCCCAGCCGGAAGTTGCCTCACCATCAATGGCCACGATTTCCTGGCCAGGGCTCAAACCTGCCTTGGCCGCGATACTCCCGGACTCGACAGCGCCGATGACCGGACGCACCTGCTCGCTGCCGAGCATTGCCAATACCCAGAAGAACGTAAATGCCAGCAGGAAGTTGGCAATCGGCCCCGCCGCTACGATGGCAATGCGCTGACGAACGGATTTACGATTGAAGGATTGATCAAGCTGATCGAGCGGTACTTCACCTTCGCGCTCGTCGAGCATTTTGACGTAGCCGCCCAACGGGATGGCGGCGACGACAAATTCGGTGCCCTGCTTGTCGTGCCAACGCAGCAAAGGCATGCCGAAGCCTACGGAGAAACGCAGCACTTTGACCCCACAGCGACGCGCGACCCAAAAATGGCCGAACTCGTGGAAGGTAACCAGCACACCCAGAGCGACCAGGGTGCCGACAATCATATAGAGCGCGCTCATCTACTTTCTCCGCATTCCTATCCGCTGCTGCCTGGGCCAACTATCCGCAGCATTTACCGCCCGTGACGGCTCAACCATTGTCCGGCCAGCAATCGGGCCTTCGCGTCTGCCGTGAACACTGCATCGAGATCATCCACCGCCACTACGGGCTCCAGATTCAGTACTTCCTCGATGATACTCGCGATTTCCGGGTAACGAACCCGTTCGTCGAGAAATGCCGCTACCGCCACTTCGTTCGCCGCATTGAGCATGGCTGGCGCGCTGTTACCCGCTTCGGCCGCCTGACGAGCCAGACGCAGGCACGGGAAACGTTTTTCATCGGGCGCCTGGAAGTCCAACCGCGCAATGGCAAACAGGTCCAGCGGCGCCACGCCCGAGTCAATCCGCTCCGGCCAGGCCAGGGCATTGGCGATGGGCGTGCGCATGTCCGGATTACCCAGCTGTGCCAGAACAGAACCATCGACGTAGTCGACCAGCGAATGGATCACACTTTGCGGGTGAATCACCACCTCGACCTGCGAAGGCTTGGCATCGAACAGCCAGCAGGCTTCGATCAACTCAAGCCCCTTGTTCATCATGCTGGCCGAGTCAACGGAGATTTTTCGCCCCATGGACCAGTTCGGATGAGCACACGCCTGATCGGGAGAAACATTCGCCAGCTCCGCCATGGGCGTCTGTCGAAACGGACCGCCGGAAGCCGTCAGCAGAATCCGACGTACGCCAACCACCTCAAGGCCACGGGCATAATCGAGCGGCATGCACTGGAAAATGGCGTTGTGCTCGCTATCGATCGGCAGCAACACCGAACCGCTCTTGCGCACGGCCTGCATGAACAGCGCGCCGGACATGACCAGCGCCTCTTTATTGGCCAGCAGAATTTTCTTGCCGGTCTCCACCGCCGCCAGTGTCGGGCGCAAACCCGCCGCACCGACGATGGCCGCCATGACCGTATCGACTTCCGGATCGGAAGCGACCTGACACAAACCTTCCTCACCCACCAGAACACGGGTCGAGAGACCCGCCGCGCGCAAATCATCTTGCAGGGTGCGGGCAGCTGCGATCTCAGGCACCACGGCAAATCGCGGGACATGGCGCACGCAGAGCGCCAGCAATTCACTCAAGCGGCTAAAGCCAGTCAAGGCAAAGACCTGATATCGATCAGGGTGACGAGCGATGACGTCGAGCGTGCTCAGGCCAATCGAGCCGGTCGCCCCCAGAACGGTAATCTGTTGTGGGCGGCTCATGGTGCAGCCATCCACAGCAGCACCGCAAACACCGGAATCGCTGCCGTCAGGCTGTCGATACGATCCAGCACACCGCCGTGACCCGGAAGCAGATTACTGCTGTCCTTGATCCCGGACTGACGCTTGAACATGCTTTCAGTGAGATCACCCACCACCGAAATGAACACGATCAGCGCGGCACCGATCAACCCTTTGAGCAGCTCGGCCACCGTCCAGTCGCGTACCAGACCAACGATTGTGGTAATCACCAGGCTCAGCGCCAGACCACCGTACACGCCCTCCCAGCTTTTGCCCGGACTGACCTGTGGTGCGAGCTTGCGTTTGCCGAAAGCGCGACCGGAGAAGTAGGCGCCAATATCGGCACCCCACACCAACACCATCACCGCCATGATCAGCCAGTTACCCAGCGGGTATTGCTTGATCTGCACCAGACCTTGCCAGGCCGGCAGCAGAATCAACAGGCCGATCACCAACTTGGTCGCCGCACTGGACCATTGCTCGCTCGAGCGCGGATAGGTCAGCACCAGATACGTCGCCGCTGCCCACCACAGCACTGAAGCACCCAATACCCAAGGCGCGAGGCCGGGCAGGATGTACATGAGGAACAGCACCAGAGCGACCACAGCGGCATAGCCAACGCGGTACGCTTGAGCGGCAAAACCCGCCAGACGCGCCCATTCCCAGGCACCAAGGGTCACGACCAGCCCGATGAACAGTGCAAAACCGGAACCTTCAAGCAGAAAGAATCCGCACAAGGCAATCGGCAGCAGGATCAGTGCGGTGATGATTCGTTGTTTAAGCATTAAACCCGGGCTCCAGCCTCGACCTGCTCGCTCGTTTTACCGAAGCGGCGCTGGCGGGAAGCGAAATCGGCCAGCGCATTGCGCATGGCATCGTGTTTGAAGTCCGGCCAGAACAGGTCGGAGAAATACAACTCGGCATAGGCCAGTTGCCAGAGCAGGAAGTTGCTGATGCGGTGCTCGCCACCGGTGCGGATGCACAGGTCCGGCAACGGCAGATCGCCTGTGACCAGGCAGGTCTGCAGCAGATCAGGCGTGATGTCTTCCGGACGCAAGTGCCCGGCCTGAACCTCTCGCGCCAGTCGTTGCGCAGCTTGCGCGATATCCCACTGACCGCCGTAATTGGCGGCGATCTGCAGGACAAAACGATTGGCACCAACCGTCATGGCCTCGGCTTCACGCATGGCAGCCTGCAGCTCTGGATGAAAACGCGAGCGGTCACCAATGATGCGCAGGCTGATGTTGTTGTCGTTGAGGCGCTTGGCCTCACGACGCAGCGCCTTGAAGAACAGATCCATCAAAGCGCTGACCTCATCGGCCGGACGTTGCCAGTTCTCACTGGAGAAGGCGAACAGGGTCAGCACTTCGACCTTGGCCTCGGCGCAGACTTCAATGACTGCACGTACCGCATCCACGCCCGCTTTATGCCCGGCGACACCTGGCATAAAGCGTTTTTTCGCCCAGCGATTGTTACCATCCATGATGATCGCGACATGGCGCGGCACCGCGGACGGTGCAGTCTGCTTAGTCTTTTCCATGAAAACGCGACCCTTATACGGCCATCAGGTCTTTTTCTTTCTCTGCCAGCTTCGCGTCGATTTCAGCCACGAATTTCTTGGTCAGGTCGTCGATCTCGCCAGTGGCGCGACGCTCTTCGTCTTCGCTGATCTCTTTTTCTTTGACCAGGTCTTTCAACGAGCTGTTGGCATCGCGACGGATGTTGCGCACGGCAACACGAGCGTCTTCAGCCACGTCACGGGCCTGCTTGGTGAAACCGCGGCGGGTTTCTTCGGTCAGGGCCGGCATGCTGATCAGCAGCAGCTCGCCGAGGTTGGTCGGGTTCAAGTTCAGACCTGCACTGCCGATAGCCTTGTCGACTGCGCCGAGCATGTTGCGCTCGAAGGCAACGACTTGCAGGGTGCGGGCGTCCTTGACGGTGATGTTGGCCACTTGCTTGATCGGGGTGTCAGCGCCGTAGTACGGCACCATCACGCCTTCCAGGATGCTCGGGTGCGCCTGGCCGGTACGGATGCGGCCGAAGTTGTGCGACAGGGACTCCACAGACTTCTGCATGCGCTCTTTAGCGTCTTTCTTGATTTCGTTGATCATTGTTCGCCTTCCTCGATCAGGGTCCCTTCAGCGCCGCCGTGTACGATATTCAGCAGGGCGCCGGGCTTGTTCATGTTAAATACGCGTAGTGGCATCTTGTGGTCGCGGCACAGGCAAATGGCCGTCAGATCCATCACACCCAGCTTGCGATCCAGCACTTCATCATAAGTCAGATGATCGAACTTCTCGGCATGCGGGTCTTTGAACGGGTCAGCGGTGTAAACACCATCGACCTTGGTCGCCTTGAGCACGACATCGGCATCGATTTCGATTGCACGCAGGCAGGCTGCCGAATCCGTCGTAAAGAACGGGTTGCCGGTACCGGCCGCGAAAATCACCACGTCCTTGGAATTCAGGTGACGCATGGCCTTGCGACGATCGTAGTGATCGGTCACGCCAACCATGGAAATAGCGGACATCACGATGGCCGAGATGTTGGCGCGCTCAAGGGCGTCGCGCATCGCCAGGGCGTTCATCACAGTGGCCAGCATGCCCATGTGGTCGCCGGTGACCCGGTCCATGCCAGCCTTGCTCAGCGCTTCACCGCGGAACAGGTTGCCACCACCGATAACCAGACCAACCTGAACGCCGATGCCGACCAGTTGGCCAACTTCCAATGCCATGCGATCCAGAACTTTCGGATCGATCCCGAACTCTTCCGAGCCCATCAGGGCCTCGCCGCTAAGCTTGAGTAGAATGCGTTTATAGCGAGCCTGATAACCACTGCCCTGCTGAGCCATTGCGAATCTCTCCTGCGGCGTATTTAAAAAAAAATTCTTTGCGAGCTGTTTTACAGCTGACGCTCACTCTAGCTTGGCACTGCTTCAGCGCCATCGGAACATGGCTTTGTAAGCCAGTTCCAAAGGGAAACCAAATAAAAATTGATACCCCATCTGAAAAGAGGCTGCGCGCGTGAGCGGGCAGCCTCTTCTGGGCGACAGTTAAAAAACCGTCTTATTGCTTGGCGGCAGCCAGCTGGGCAGCAACTTCTTCTGCGAAGTTGTCCACTGGCTTCTCGATGCCTTCGCCTACTTTGAAGTAAGTGAAGGAAACGATTTCAGCGCCGGCTTTCTTGGCCAGGGCACCAACGGTGACTTCCGGGTTCATCACGAAAGCTTGCTCTACCAGGCTGGCTTCAGCCAGGAACTTGGTGATACGGCCGGCGATCATCTTCTCGACGATTTCAGCTGGCTTGCCTTTCATCTTGTCTTCGTTCAGGGTCAGGAAAACGCCCTTCTCGCGCTCGATGGCTTCTGGCGAAACCTGCGATGGCAGCAGGAACTCAGGGTTGCTTGCCGCCACGTGCATGGCGATCTCTTTGGCCAGCTGAACATCGCCGCCCTTGAGAACAACAGCAACACCGATCTTGTTACCGTGCAGGTAGGTGCCGACAACGTCGCCCTCTACGCGTACCAGGCGACGAATGTTGACGTTCTCGCCTACTTTGGCGACCAGAGCTTCACGAGCCGATTCCTGAGCGGCGATCAGCGGAGCTGCGTCGGTCAGTTTTTCGTCGAAGGCTTTTTCTACGCAGGCAGCAACGAAGTTCTTGAAGTCGTCTTGCAGGGCCAGGAAGTCGGTCTGCGAGTTAACTTCCAGCAGCACGGCTGCCTTGTCGTCAGCCTTGATGGCGATAGCGCCTTCAGCGGCAACGTTGCCGGCTTTCTTGGCAGCCTTGATGGCGCCCGAAGCACGCATGTCATCAATGGCTTTCTCGATGTCGCCGCCAGCCTTGGTCAAGGCCTTTTTGCAGTCCATCATGCCTTCGCCAGTACGCTCGCGCAGTTCTTTGACCAACGCTGCAGTAATCTCTGCCATTTCAAAATCCTCTTGGATAGGTTTTCAACCATTCCACCCGATCGAACGGGCGATCAATTCTTCCCGAACCACCCTTGTTAGCTGCCGCACGTTACAGATAGAGCAGTGGGCGCCGACAAATGGTTTTCGAGGTGGCAAAAAGGGGGCCAAGCCCCCTTTTTGCTTACTGAGTCAACGCCAAGGCGTCAATTACTCAGCTGCTGCTACCGGAGCTTCTTCAACGAAAACTTCGGTGCCGCCGGCAACATTGTTGCGACCGCGGATGACAGCGTCAGCCATCGAACCCATGTACAGCTGGATAGCGCGGATTGCGTCATCGTTGCCTGGGATGATGTAGTCAACGCCTTCCGGGCTGCTGTTGGTATCGACTACGCCGATAACCGGGATGCCCAGTTTGTTGGCTTCGGTGATCGCGATGCGCTCGTGATCAACGTCGATAACGAACAGAGCGTCTGGCAGACCGCCCATGTCCTTGATACCACCCAGGGAACGATCCAGCTTTTCCAGGTCACGAGTGCGCATCAGCGCTTCTTTCTTGGTCAGCTTGGCGAAAGTACCGTCTTCGGCTTGTACTTCAAGGTCACGCAGACGCTTGATGGAAGCACGGATGGTCTTGAAGTTGGTCAGCATGCCGCCCAACCAGCGGTGATCGACGTACGGCGAACCGCAACGTGCTGCTTCTTCAGCAACGATCTTACCAGCGGAACGCTTGGTGCCGACGAACAGAATCTTGTTTTTGCCCTGGGCCAGACGCTCTACGAAAGTCAGAGCTTCGTTGAACATTGGCAGGGTTTTTTCAAGATTGATGATGTGGATCTTGTTACGCGCACCGAAAATGTACTTGCCCATTTTCGGGTTCCAGTAACGGGTCTGGTGACCGAAGTGCACACCGGCCTTCAGCATATCGCGCATGTTGACTTGGGACATGATAGTTCCTTAATAAGTCGGGTTTGGCCTCCACGTATCCCAATGACCAACCAGCAGCATCAGCTGAAGGCACCCAGGTCATCGTGTCGACACGTGTGTGGATTTAAGCTTCCCGGGACATCCCCGGAAAGCGGCGCATTTTATATCACAAGACAGGGCAAAACGGAACCCGGATTCTGAAATCCTGGCGAGCGTTTTGTTCCACCCCTTGGAATCCGCCAAGAATGCACCATTCTATAGAGAGAAGCGATGCACACAGCCGCAGATTTGCGCTGATCGTCTGGTAGAATCGTATTTTTCAGGGCCGCGAAGTTCGATCGCGCATTGCCCCCTCCGTCTAGAAAGCGCCGCCTGGCGCAGAGAGAGCCTGTATGACCGTCACCCTCAAAACCCCCGAGGATATCGCCAAAATGCGTATCGCCGGCAAACTGGCCGCCGATGTGCTGGAAATGATTGCCGAATACGTCAAGCCGGGCGTTACCACCGATCAACTGAACCAGATCTGCCACGACTACATCGTCAATGAGCAGAAAGCCATCCCTGCCCCGCTCAATTACAAGGGCTATCCAAAGTCGATCTGCACGTCGATCAACCATGTGGTCTGCCATGGCATTCCAAACGACAAGCCGCTCAAAGATGGCGACACCCTGAACATCGACGTCACCGTCATCAAGGACGGTTTCCACGGTGATACCAGCCGGATGTTCCACGTCGGCAACGTACCGGTCTGGGCCGAGCGCCTGTCCCAGGTGACCCAGGAATGCATGTACAAGGCGATCGAGATCGTCAAACCTGGCTGCCGCCTGGGCGACATCGGCGAAATTATCCAGAAGCATGCGGAAAAGAACGGCTTCTCGGTGGTTCGCGAATTCTGCGGCCATGGTATCGGCAAGGTGTTCCACGAGGAGCCGCAGATCCTGCACTACGGCCGCGCCGGCACCGGCATGGAACTCAAGGCCGGCATGACCTTCACCATCGAGCCGATGATCAACCAGGGCCGCGCCGACACCAAGGTACTGGGCGACGGCTGGACCGCGATCACCAAGGACCGCAAGCTCTCGGCACAGTGGGAACACACCCTGCTGGTGACCGAAACCGGTTACGAGATCTTCACCCTGCGCAGTGATGACACCATCCCTCGCGTTTCGGCCTGATCCCGCTACCGTACATCGCCTATAGAAAGGAAAGCCAATCGATGCCGCAGGTGGATCCCGAACTCTTCGACCGCGGCCAGTTCCAGGCTGAACTGGCCCTGAAGGCAAGCCCGATCGCGGCCTTCAAGAAGGCGATCCGCCAGGCCCGCGAAGTGCTCGACACGCGTTTTCGCAATGGCCGGGACATTCGCCGGCTGATCGAGGATCGCGCCTGGTTCGTCGATAACATCCTGCAAAAGGCCTGGGAGCAGTTCAGCTGGAGCGAGGACGCCGACATCGCGCTGGTCGCGGTCGGCGGCTACGGCCGTGGCGAATTGCACCCTTATTCCGATATCGACTTGCTGATCCTTCTGGACAGCGCCGACCACGAGGTTTTCCGCGATTCCATCGAGCGTTTTCTGACGCTGTTGTGGGACATCGGCCTGGAGGTCGGTCAGAGCGTTCGCTCGGTCGACGAATGCGCCGTCGAGGCCCGCGCCGACCTGACGGTCGTCACCAACCTGATGGAAAGCCGCACCATCGCCGGCCCCGAGCGTTTGCGCCAGCGCATGCTGGACGTCACCAGCACCGGGCACATGTGGCCGAGCAAGGACTTCTTCCTGGCCAAGCATGCCGAACAAAAGGCTCGCCACCACAAGTACAACGACACCGAATACAACCTGGAACCCAACGTCAAAGGCTCACCCGGCGGCCTGCGGGATATCCAGACGATTCTGTGGGTGGCCCGTCGCGAGTACGGCACCCTGAACCTGCGGGCACTGGCAGGCGAAGGATTCCTGGTAGAGAGCGAAAACGCCCTGCTCGCCTCCTCCCAGGAGTTCCTGTGGAAGGTTCGCTATGCCCTGCACATGCTGGCCGGCCGCGCCGAAGACCGCCTGCTGTTCGATCACCAGCGCACCATTGCCGGGCTGCTGGGCTTCAAAGGCGACGACGCCAAGCAAGCCATCGAAAACTTCATGCAACAGTATTATCGGGTGGTCATGAGCATCGCCCAACTCAGCGACCTGATCATCCAGCACTTCGAGGAAGTCATCCTCGCACCGGAAGACGAAGCGCCACCGCAGCCGATCAACTCGCGTTTCCAGTTGCATGACGGCTACATCGAGGCACGCAACGACAACGTCTTTCGCCGCACGCCGTTCGCCATGCTCGAAATCTTCGTGCTGATGGCCCAGCAGCCCGAAATCAAGGGCGTGCGCGCCGACACCATTCGCCTGCTGCGGGAACACCGCCACCTGATCGACGACGACTTCCGCAACGATATTCGCAACACCAGCCTGTTTATCGAATTGTTCAAATGCAAGATCGGCATCCACCGCAACCTGCGGCGAATGAACCGTTACGGCATCCTTGGGCGTTATCTGCCCGAATTCGGCTTTATCGTCGGGCAGATGCAACACGACCTGTTCCACATCTATACGGTCGATGCCCACACCCTGAACCTGATCAAACACCTGCGTAAGTTGCAGTACACCCAGGTGTCGGAAAAATTCCCGCTGGCCAGCAAAGTCATGGGCAAGCTGCCCAAGCCCGAGCTGATCTACATGGCCGGCCTGTACCACGACATCGGCAAAGGCCGGCATGGCGATCACTCGGACATCGGTGCGGTGGATGCCGAGGCCTTTTGCCAGCGTCATCAACTGCCCACGTGGGACAGTCGCCTGATCGTGTGGCTGGTGCAAAACCACCTGGTGATGTCGACCACCGCCCAGCGCAAGGACTTGTCCGACCCGCAGGTGATCCACGATTTCGCCCAGATCGTTGGCGACGAAACCCGCCTCGACTACCTGTATGTGCTGACTGTCGCAGACATCAACGCCACCAACCCGACCCTGTGGAACTCCTGGCGCGCCAGCCTGCTGCGCCAGCTCTACACCGAGACCAAGCGCGCCTTGCGCCGTGGCCTGGAGAACCCGGTGGATCGCGAAGAGCAGATCCGCCAGACCCAGAGCGCCGCCCTGGATATCCTGGTGCGCGGCGGCACCGACCCGGACGATGTCGAGCAATTGTGGGCGCAGTTGGGTGATGACTATTTCCTGCGCCACACCGCCGGCGACGTGGCCTGGCACAGCGACGCGATACTCCAGCAACCGGCCGACGGCGGACCACTGGTGCTGATCAAGGAAACCACCCAGCGCGAGTTCGAAGGTGGCACGCAGATCTTCATTTATGCCCCGGACCAGCACGACTTCTTTGCCGTGACCGTGGCAACGATGGACCAGCTCAACCTGAACATTCACGACGCCCGGGTCATCACCTCCAGCAGCCAGTTCACCCTCGACACCTATATCGTGCTCGACACCGACGGCGACTCGATTGGCGATAATCCGGCGCGGGTCAAACAGATCCGCGAGGGTCTGACCGAAGCCCTGCGTAACCCGGACAACTACCCGACCATCATCCAGCGCCGGGTGCCACGTCAGCTCAAGCATTTCGCCTTTGCACCACAAGTGACGATCCACAACGACGCCCAACGCCCGGTGACGGTGCTGGAACTCACCGCGCCCGACCGCCCGGGCCTGCTGGCGCGGATCGGCACGATCTTCCTGGAGTTCGATCTGTCGTTGCAGAACGCCAAGATCGCCACCCTCGGCGAACGCGTGGAAGACGTGTTCTTCATCACCGACGCCAACAATCAGCCGTTGTCCGACCCGTTGCTGTGCAGCCGCCTGCAGGATGCGATCGTCGAACAACTGAGCGTCAACCAGGAACCTGATATCAAACTGTCGCGCATCAGCATCTGACTTAACAACGGCCCGCCTTTTGTAGGAGCAAGCTTGCTCGCGATGAACTCAAATACGCCGCGTTATTCTGGCAAGAACGCGTTATCGTTGACGACCATCGCGAGCAAGCTCGCTCCTACAGGGACCAGCGCCGCTCCAACACCGAACGAGATTTATCGATGAACAACGCTCTGTCCCAGCTCCAGCCCTACCCGTTCGAGAAACTCCGCGCTCTGCTCGGCAGCGTGACGCCCAATCCGGACAAGCGTCCGATCGCGCTGTCCATCGGCGAGCCGAAACACCGTTCGCCAAGCTTTGTCGCCGAGGCCCTGGCCAGCAATCTGGAAAAAATGGCCGTGTACCCGACCACACTCGGTATCCCGGAGCTGCGTGAAGCCATCGCGGCATGGTGCGAGCGTCGCTTCGATGTGCCTAAGGGCTGGATCGACCCGGCGCGCAACGTGCTGCCGGTCAACGGTACCCGCGAAGCGCTGTTCGCCTTCACCCAGACCGTAGTCAACCGTGGCGATGACGCGCTGGTGGTCAGCCCGAACCCCTTCTACCAGATCTACGAAGGCGCGGCGTTCCTCGCCGGGGCCAAGCCGCATTACCTGCCATGCCTGGACGAAAACGGCTTCAACCCGGATTTCGACGCCGTATCTCCGGACATCTGGCAACGCTGCCAGATCCTGTTCCTGTGCTCGCCTGGCAATCCGACCGGCGCCCTGATCCCGGTCGAGACCCTGAAAAAGCTGATTGCCCTGGCCGACGAATACGACTTCGTGATTGCCGCCGATGAGTGCTACAGCGAGCTGTACTTCGACGAACAAACGCCGCCACCAGGCCTGCTCAGCGCTTGCGCGGAACTGGGTCGCAAGGACTTCAAGCGTTGCGTGGTGTTCCACAGCCTGTCCAAGCGTTCGAACCTGCCAGGCCTGCGCTCGGGCTTTGTGGCCGGTGATGCCGACGTCCTCAAGGGCTTCCTGCTCTATCGCACCTACCATGGCTGTGCGATGCCGGTTCAAACCCAACTGGCCAGCGTTGCCGCGTGGAATGATGAAGTGCACGTGCGCGCCAACCGGGCGCTGTATCGCGAGAAGTTCGATGCGGTACTCGAAATCCTCAGCCCGGTGCTGGACGTACAGCGTCCGGATGGCAGTTTCTACCTGTGGCCGAATGTCGCCGGTGACGACGCTGCGTTCTGCCGAGACCTGTTCGAGCAGGAGCACGTGACCGTGGTGCCGGGTTCTTACCTGTCGCGGGACGTCGATGGCGTCAATCCGGGGGCCGGGCGTGTGCGCATGGCGCTGGTTGCGCCGCTGGCAGAGTGCGTTGAAGCAGCCGAGCGGATTCGCGATTTCATCCAGCGCCGCAAATAACCCCCCCACGGGGGGCAGGTGTTACTTCACCTGACCGAGTTTGGCCTCGCTCAGATCCAGTTCCCCCAACACCTCACGCAACACGTCATCACCAATCTGGTGATGACGACTGAGGCTGTACAACTCCAGGCGCTGCGCCCGTAGCGCCTTCAAGCGCAAACGCCGTTCCAGCAAGTCCATCTGAAACGCCAGGGCTTGCGCCTCAGCGGAGTCGTTGAACACCTCCAACTGATGTCGGTACTCGGACATGATCCGCGCCTTGAGCTCGACGGCCAGTGCGGACTGGGCGGCGCCCTGTGGATTGACCTCTTCTGTCTCAAGCGCATGAATGGCCGCCTCGGCGGTCTTGCGCCAGGCGTCGCGCACTTCGTTGCGCCGCTTGTCGTCCGGACTGGCTTCGATGCCACGCAACAACAGTGGCAGCGCGATGCAGGCCGCAATCAACGACAGCAGAATCACCCCGGCGGCGATGAAAATCAGCAGGTCGCGCTCGGGAAATGCGCTCCCTCCCATGAGCATCGGCACCGACATCACACCCGCCAGCGTCACGGCCCCGCGCACGCCGCCCACGGTCAGCAACCAACAGGATCGCGCCGTCGGCACCCGGGTCACTTCACCCTTGCCGCGCAATCGCCGCAGCAGTACCGACAATCGCCAGATGCTTTGCACCCAGACGAACCGCAAAACCAGCAGCACCAGGAAAATCGCCACCACGTCGAGCCCGCGATACAACAACGTCGGCCATAACGAAGTTTCGTGACTGGCCACCGCCTTGATGATGTCCGGCAACTGCAAACCCAACAGCAGGAAGATCAAACCATAGTTTATCTTTCCATCATATGTAAACCCAACATGATAGTTTCCACGATTCGGAAAAGTAAACCATTCAGCAGGATCAAATGATGAGACAACTCCCATCCCCCGACACTCAGACCTCCTCGCCTCCCGAGCCTCAGGCGTTCTGCCGAAACCTAAAGGTGGTGAGCATAAAGGGTGTGCCAAGAACAGATCGCTGCTGCCGGCCTGCAATCCATCAAGTCTTCGCGAACGCTATTCCCATCAATCAGACGGCTTCACTGGCAAACAAGAAGATACCGGAGGGACTAGTGTGAAGGATGAACCTATCGACCCTCCGGTCAACGACGCTGTTTCACCACCCGCCGAGCAAACCCTAGAACAAGGCCCCCGAGACGCTTCTTTTGTCGGGCGTCCGGGAATGAAGGAAGGAGGTGGTGAAGATCAGCAATCGCTCGTTATTCCGGTCATATACGCATCGAATGGACAGCCGATCACCTGCACCTATGTGAACCATCCTGCATGGAATGAAAGCACAAACATTTGCATGACCCTGCATTTCATTATGCTCACGCTAGGCCCGACGCGAACTGCATCTTGGAGCTACCAGTTTCGCATAGCGATCGAAAATTTTTTCGACTTCGTGATTGACTACAACAGTCGGCATACTAGTTCACTACATATTGTGCACATCAGGGACATTACGCCTTCCACTCTACGAAGCTTCGGCCTATTTCTAGATCAGACGAGAAAAACGCGGAGACATGCCGTAATTCTTAAATCAGCTATTAATGTAGCAGCTAACGAAACCGCCGTTGTGCCGCGACTTGAACTTCCTGTTATCAAAATAAAACCAGGACCCGGGTCAGAGCCTCTTAGCGAAGAGGGCGTGGCAAGTCTCACAACCGCCACTCGGCAAATCGTAGATATCATACGTCAAACAATTGAGCGACGAAAAATAATTGATGCTTCGGAGCCTTACACCTTTGAAGAGCTTCAAGCGCACTTTGAACAACGGACAACCAAAAAAGACATCCTAACATGGGTAAAGTACAATCTTGACAATAACATCACCTTCAGAGCAGTCCAAGCAATGTTGCGTCTGGACAAATGTTGCGACCCTGAAATGATTGAATTGCGCAACGCACCTGGGCTTGTCAAGGCGCTCAAAAAGATGGCCTCAGCCGATCCAGACATTCAAATCCCAATAAACTATGAACCTAACATGAGGAAGACAGAAAGCTGGCAAAACACAGTGCTTGAGCCGCACCGCGTCGTAAAAACACTCAACGAGCATGGTTTCCCGTTTAAATTCAGTAGCGGCGACGTTAAGCAAGAATACTCAGGACTAGGAAACTCCGTCATTAAAGACTGCGACGATGTCATTAAACTTATTCTCAATAAGCTATATACTATTCGCATAAGATTTAACCGTAATTGCAAACAGGAACAGCACATGCTGTCCCTAGATGAACATCTTGCCCTGTATTATCCGACTGGAATTAACATGGCAGGGCTTGCCATACTGATGATGCTGCAAGCGGGGTGGAACAAAGAAACGGTAATGAGTTTAGACAAAGATAACTTCGAGCACCCACTCACCTCTACGATCGAAGAATCAATAAAGATTATTCACTCGGAAAAATTTCGTAGCCAAGGTTCAATCATACCATACGCTAAACCTAAGCAGATCCTAGCAGCCTCAGATGCTGACAACTCTTACTCATTGTACAACCTAATTCTTCTAGCGAAGGAATTCACTGCCCCTCTTGCGCCCTTCCTCAACGGCATGATTGATCCGATTAAGAACCGTCAAGTTAATACTCTCTTCGCCTACATGCGCCCTTGGTCAGGCTGGGTTAAATCAGAGAGTGTAACTGGACTGGCAACTCTCGATTATGCTAACCAATTTTCAAGAATGATGAGCGACCTCTTGAGTAACTATGAGGTAATCGATAACGGGAAACGTCTTACCTCTTCCTCTGAAATCTCTCGGCGCCTGCGTGTTTCTTGGCTGTTCTACAATTCGGAGGCAAAACCATTTGCTTTCCTGTCGCAACTAATGGGGCACCAATCAAGGGACACCAGCGATATATCTTATGACAATTCCCCTCAAGCCCGCGCCCGCCGCTTGAAGCGCCTGCGCTCAGGGCTTGAGCACATTGTGGAATTGTTGCGGGCACGCAAGTTCAAAGGTCTCTTGGGAAAGAAGGCGAGCGCGCTAGCGAATACTAAGCTTAGTATTTTCTTTTTGCCACACTTGGAGCGGCCTTTGTGGGCTTGCGGTAATCGCTACAAACCTGACTGGCCTGGAACGCCAAAGTTACCTAAAGGCGCCAAATGTGCTGCCTTGGAGCAATGCTTTTTCTGCACCCGAGTGTGGATTCTAGAAGACTCTCTTCCTTATTTGATTGAGCGGCTTGCTCATATCGATGAATTGCTGCGCGACGGCAGCGTGGCTGAATTTGGCAGCCGGCTTGAGGCTGAGCGGGAGGCGATTGACGTAATTCTGGATGCTTGGCCTGATGAGGATGCCATCGATGAGGCACTGCAGTACAGAACTGTAAACTCTCCCCTTCTGCCGCGTAACTTGCAGGATCTCCGCCTAATCTTCAAAACTGGTGATCTCGATGAATAATAGAACTAAGAATAAAGCCTCGCCAAGGAACCAAGCAGGGAATTCACTAGAGGACAAAGAGAGCTACGCTCAATCTCTCATTAATGAATTTGAGCAAGATATTCAAGAATCCATTCATGCGGAGATTGAATCCTTGCTCAGAGACACGGTAGACACGCACACTCCGAAAGGTGGACATTTGATCCTTATGCTGGAGCATAGCCAAGGTGAATTCCCTGTTTCACGACACTCGCTTTACCTCAATACCATTTGGCGGTTTCAAGTTAATAGCGGCTCTACTTCCCGCTCCATATCCTTCAACCACGTTACTGAAGGCGCCAATGATCTGAAGCGTGCACTCACATTTTATCTGCTTCCTGAACACAGCCATATTTTCGGCATAAAGAGCTATACATCCACTTTGAAATATTCCAGTGGCTTTTCACTCCTTGAAAAGTACGTATTCATTGATAATCACATCACTGCAAATCAACAATCACTGCAAACGATTAGCACAGTGATGATCAACAAGGCATTGGACAGAGCACGAGATTACGATTCTGCACCTAACTACATGTCCCTATTCTATATAATTAGGCTCTGGCTCAGTCTTTCAGCGCATGAACTCATTCCTGTAGGTATGCGAATAGATGTATCGCTCAAGAAGATCGTGGTGCCTGAAAGACGAGCTGATCTTTATGAAAAATTGCGTGCCAGCCTCCAAGCATGGGTGCCGTTTTCTGAGGACGATCTCAGCCACATGATGGAGTACGCCCTCTTCTGGATCGAAAAGGCCGCCCCGGAGCTTGCCAAAGTTGAGCCAACCATCGACAAGGTGAATCGGGACAACAAGCAAGGGGGCATCAGCCGCAGCAAACCCGACCGCGAACTGGAGTCGATGTTTGAAGTGAAGGTGGAAGGCAGAATTATCATGCAAGCCACTCGCCATCCTGCCTCCAACCGCCAGAACAAGAACTACTGTCGGTATACGTGGAAGGAAGACTGGGCTCTGGCTCTAGATCATGTCCGTAATGCCGTATTCATTCTAATTGCGTTAATCACCGGCGCCCGAGCTTCGGAGCTCGCGCCGCTTAGCATCACAGACATCACCAACGACAGAGAAGACGGCTCAGGTGAATACTGGATCCGTATTGTGCGCTGGAAGACAGCTCACGACCCGAACTACAACGGTGAAGTAGAGTACCTGCCACTGCCTAGGTTTATCGCGGAAAATGCGATTGCCTATGACAAGCTGCGCAATATCGGACGCAAAACCAACCGCCACTGGCTGTTCCAAAGCAACAGGAAGGGTTCGATAAATGAAATGCAGACGGTTACGACTCAGCTCCTAGCAGGCTTGATCCGTCAGCTCAAGGACGCCTTGCCGATCGAGCGTATTCATATACACCGGTTTCGGAAAACTATTGCCGAGATCCTAATTAACCAAGATGAACGTAACCTCGATCTTATTCGCGCGCTATTCGGCCACAAGACCTTCAAAATGACCATGAAGTACATCGCTCGCAATCCTGCCATGGTACGCAGCGTTGCTCTGAGCTTGGAGCAGTCGTACACCCATGAGCTCCAAGAAATCATCCAAGCCATACGTATCGGCGCCTATTCTGGACAAACTGCGCTCCGTATCTCCGAGCAAATTAAGGCCAAACTAGATGACTTTCAAGGCAAGAAAATTCAGATTTCGCTTCTGGAGTACGTGACCAATCTGCTGATAGGAGGTCACCCTTTGTTCATCAAGCGGACTGCCATTGGCACCTTCTGCGTAACGGCTGAACACTTCAAGCTCGATAACCTACCTCCCTGCATCCAAGGACGGGACTTCGGCGGTGCGCTGCCACGCCCCGACCCCACAAATTGCCATTACGACTGCCGCAAGATTGTAGTGCTGGAGAAGGCTAGGACTGCGCTTGAGCAGAACGTGAGGTTCTTCCAGCGAATTTTGGACAATCCAAAAGCAACGCTTCCCGACGCAACACGTCATGAAATACAAACGAAGATCGAGTCGTACCGATACCATCTGGCCAACCTGACTCACAGCAATCTCCATCATTACAATCCTGATTTTGCAGACCAATTAGCCGAAAACGACCCGCAATCCAATCGTATCTCAGCGGTAAGCCTCGATGATTAAAATGACGCAGAAAGAAGAAGATCTGAGCGCAAAAACGCAGAAGAATTCGACACGGCAGAAGCTGATCGAGATCATCGTGGACACCTACTTCAGCCGTGGTGGTGCTTTGCAGGTGGGCAAGGTAGCTAAAGAGGCAGGTATAACACGACAAGCCTTCCACCGTTACTACGGGGATCTGCTTGGCTACATCAAGGGCGAAAAGGATGTGAATGCCCTGCTGCCGAAATCAGCACCGAATTCGGTTAGTGGATTACTGCAGGTCACTCAGGAAAGGGCAAGCCAGTTGGAGAAAACCCTTGCCGAGATTGAGAAGCGGCACAAGGCAGAACTCTCCGCAGCGCTTGACCGCCACATCACATCACTCATGAACAATGACATCACATTGTTCGAGACGGACTGCGTCCGTGTGACGCTGGACAAACAGACCACCTATATCGGCAATCTGATAGCGCAGTTGGACCAGGCTAAGGCTGAGCTCACCAAGGCGAAGCTCAATGCTACCAACCAGCGGCTGGTCGCCACCCCAGGCTCGCGAATCGTTTACGAGCCCAACCTTAAGCCGGCTTTCGCCACTTACAAAAAAGGAGGCGACTACAAGGTTTATCTGGGCGAAAAAAACAAGGAAATCACCAAGATCATCGACAAAGTGAACCTGCATGAAAACCCTTCCACCCAAGTGATCATTTTTGTGGATCGTTTCATCTCCAACTTTGAGGATTTCCTTGAACAACTTCCACCTCCGCGCACGACACAGATTGTAGTTCGCCTGCCAGTTTTCAGTTCAATGGAGATCAAAAACCATCTCCGTAAAATCAGAAACACCTCGATTTTCATACATGTCCCTGAGTGCCCATCCGTCGCGGAAACGGCAGCGCAGCGAAAATTTCGAGCGAACAGCTTACCTGCAGAGGAATTGTTGGCTGCCGAGAAAGCCGACCATATTTTTCTTTTCAAAGGTATCGAGCAAGTCGTCCATTTCAGCGCTACAAGTGGGACGGCCAAGTGATCAAGATAACCAAAAAATATGTTGAATATGTGCCTGCAGAGAGCAACCGAAGAGTCGCCCACTACATCCTAATTTTCGAGGACAAGAAACACAGTGTGCTGTTGAGCCATGTGAATCTTTTCCTCTATTCGAAGACCCGTTCTTCGGAAAAGACCTCTTCACGGTACGCCAGTATCATTTCGATGTTCTATCGATACCTGTCGACAACGGACGACCATCAACGAATCCATCCAAGCCAATACCATCTGTTCGCCCGCAACAAGCATGTGAAGCGATGGCAGAACGCTCGTGAAATGGAACGCGTTGCAGAAGGCTCAGCTAGCCCATCCACGGAGACAATTTTCGGGGAAGCCAAGCTGCTTATGAATTACTTCAGGTGGTTGGGTGATGCTGGTTTTAATCCGGGTGTTGAGGTACAGCTCAAGACCTGGATTCCCCCCTATAAAAGCTCCCGATACCAAGCCTACATTGCTGTGAAAGCAAAGAAGGTAATAGATCCCACGAGCATCGAGGTGCTGGACAAGGAGAGTCGTCAGTCGGCAATTCGTTCGCTCATCACCCCTCAGGAGATCAGCCAGCTGGTTGCAAATTACTCAGACCCAGTTTATGCCGCCTTGCTTGTGTTCGCCGTGGCCACCGCAATGCGACCTATGGATCTCTGCCGATTCCCGTACTACGGAAATGGTGTCAACGCGCACATCGCGCCCTTCTCTTCCATGGAGTTCAGCGAACAGAACGTGAGCTATACCATTTACAACAGTAAGGGTCGGAAGACGCGCACGATCCTCGTACACCGGGATGCGCTCCGGGACCTTGAACAAATGTACATCAAGCCCCTTTACGCAGAGAGGGCCAAAAAATACGAGAAAAACTATGGTGAGAAACCACCGCTATCTCAGCTATTTCTGACCAAGGATGGCCACCCAGTGACACCGGATAGGATTGCGCAGCGCACGACCACCGCAAAAAAGAAGGCACTCGAACTCAACCCTAAGCTTCGGAGGAATCTCAAGTTCTACGATGCGAGGGACTGGTGGCCGACACAATTTCTCATTCGTAACTTCGGCGAAGATATCTTGCAAAATGACGGGCTTTTTAACCTAGCGGTGGCTCAAGTGCTACAGAATCAGATGGGGCACAAATTTCTCCAGACGACCTTCGATCACTATGTCGATCTGGCCCGGGTGATCATGACGATGCACAAAAAACGGTCGACAGAGATTTACAAAGCCGCAGATTTGTCTGCCAAGGACTTCATCAGCGCAGTGGGAACACTCGACGAGAATAAAATGGTGTCCGTAACTTGACCATCTTCCCTCTCTCTCGCATCCGCCTAATTATGCGAAATTGCGTCCCAGTCGACCACCCATTTGCATTGCTCTTGACCACTCGTTTGCATTGGATGTGACCATCCGTTTGCATTCGACTTGACCAACATTCGCGGTAGCGGACACCGGCAGAGAACGGCCAGAAGCAGACGTTCGACTAAGAGCTACTCCCGGTCAAAGGCAATCATCGGTTGCCCAGTGAGTCCGAGGAAACACTATGCTGCGTTTGCTACTGGACGATCGTTGGAAAGAAACCCACTTGCTGCAAATGATCCATATACTGCTTGGTTGCGCGGCCCCCACACCGAGCGCTACGATAATCTTCGCGGCCACCGCAGAGCCCGGGATCCCAAATGACTAGCGATTTTGCTCAGCGCAATTTCATCCTTCTCTGTTACGCATTCAACTCGTAATGCTCCATCAATTTGCGACCCGAAATCCCATACTCGGCCCCTCCAAACTATGACGACTGTTCACACTTACTGTGAAGTTTGACGTCTTTTTTCGCCTGTCTTGCTGCCGTACTCTTTGGTTCAAGCCCTCATGTCACCACTAGGGCCCCACTAACCTAGCTGTGGAAACCATAAAAATGAGCACTGCACCGAAGCCTGATGAACTTGCAATCCCCTATCAACTGCCTCAGGTTCCATTCATGTCGCCAGACATGGTGCACCCAGGCGTCCTGACGAACTGGCTGGAAGACGACAAGCTGTGGGTACCCGTCACCGGCTCGGTCTCCTTCAAGCCATTGCTGCTGAGCGTCACTGGCGGTTACTACATCAACCTGCTCCGCGTACGCCAGGCCGGTGTGCTGTCCCGCCATCGCCACACCGGCGGTGTTCATGCCATCGTGCTCAAGGGCCGCTGGTATTACTTGGAGCATGATTGGGTCGCATCCGAAGGCTCCTTTGCGTACGAGCCTCCAGGCGAAACCCATACCCTTTTCGTTCCAGAAGATGTTGAAGAAATGATCACCTGGTTCCACGTCCAAGGCGGATACACCTACGTCGATCCACAAGGCGTGGCGGTCGGCTACGAAGACGTTTTCACCAAGCTTGAAGCAGCCCGCAAGCACTACAAAGAGCTGGGTCTACCTGATGACTACATCGAGCAATTTATTCGCTGATAAGTGATCCGAAGATCTCAAGCGCGCCTATGGCGCGCTTGTTGTTTCAGCCCTAGAAAAGTGGCACGCTGATTTTCGAAAAGCCCTCCTACAAGGTAGATCAATGGACAATTACTCGCAGATGTTGGCCTTCATTTGGGCTACCGAGCACGGTAATTTTTCTGCAGCAGCGCGCTCAAATGGACTAACACCTTCCGCCATCAGCAAGCTCATCACTCGCCTTGAAGATCGGCTGCAAACTCGCCTGTTCCAGCGAGGTACTCGCAATCTCACACTCACTGAAGAAGGTGCTGCTTACCTAGTGAGCGCGCGGGAAGTGGTTAACGCCATGGCAGAAGCAGACTCCCTGGCTGAAGCGTTCCCTACGCGCGTTAGCGGAACTCTGCGCATCCATACGATGACAACCTTCGCCAAGCATCAAATTTTGCCCTGGCTACCAGAGTTCCTTGCCACATACCCTGCCCTGAGCGTCGACATTCAAGTTGGCCCCCAATACATCGACCAATTTGAACAGGGTCTTGATATAGCTATCCACAGCGGTGTCTTACCCGACTCATCACGGATTGCCAGAAAGGTAGGTGAAAGTGCTTGGGTCATCTGCGCCTCGCCGGAATATATCGAGCGTTGCGGTAGACCTAATCACCCACAAGACCTTGTGAACCATGACTGTTTTAACTTCAGCTTCAAAAGCGCATGGAATAACTGGGAGTTCGAAATCGACCACCACAAGACCTTGATCCCTGTCGGCGCTAAAGCGTCTTTTGCTCAGGGTGACCTGCTTCGCCAGATGGCACTATCGGGTGCAGGCATCGTGAAGCTTGCGCAATTCCATATCGGGGCGGATATCAGGAAAGGGCGCCTGATCCCATTGCTTGAGGAGTACGCCCTAGATGAAAAAGAACCCATCTACATGGTGTACTCAAACCGCAAGCATCTCAGCCCAAGGATCAGGGTCTTTCGAGATTTCCTTGAGACCAAAATTGCTGAGCAACCCTGGGCCATATAGCTATCGCGCAGAAACAGCGCGCCCCATTTACCATACAGCCTCACTCGAAAATGCGAGGCGTTTGAACCGCACCAAGCCACGGGGGGTAATCAGCGAGGTGACAATTACCCGACGATACCCCGAACGACCGCTAATAAAGCCTGTAGAGGATGCAGAATCGTCGCACCATGCTTGCGTTTAACCTGGCTTCGGCATGAATAGCCATCCGCCAATAGGCGCCCTGATTGGTTGAATTTTTCCACCAGCGGCCCCCAAGACTGACTGTAAATAACGTCTGAAGTCTTAGCGTTTTGCGTCTCATGTCCATACGTGCCTGACATGCCACAGCAACCACTCGCTTGTACCTGCAGCTTCAACCCCACTCGCGCATAAATTTGTTGCCAAAGGCCGATGCTGCCAGGCTCATTAGTTTTCTCGGTGCAGTGAGGAAGGAAGTAGTAGGTGTCTGTGTCCTTGATCGCATTCGATGACGGGAGCACATCCGCAAGCCACTCCTGCGGCAACAAGACGGTTGGAATCTGGTCGCTGCCAAGCGTCTTGGCGTACTCTTGCCGATACACCAAACTCATAGCGGGATCCAGGCCAACCAACGGAACCTGATATTGGTGAAGCTTATTCAGCGATTTGGCATTGAAATGCGCGGCTTTTTCAAATGCCTTGAGGAAACCCTGAACCTGCAGAGGTTTACCGTTCGGAGAGAACGGAGCTATGTACACCTGGAACCCGAGCCTTGAGATCAGCTCAACCCAGTCGGCAAGCACATGAGTTTCGAAGTAGCGCGTAAAGGCATCCTGCACGATAATCACACTGCGCTTACGCTCCCCCTCCTCCAATGCAGCCAAACGCTCCGGGGTTGCCATCTGCACCTTCCAGCGACGGCATACTTCATTAAAGTCCATCAAGCTGAGCAATGGGCTATCGACCATTCCGGCGACGTGCTCAAGAAGGACGCGTACAGGACGGGCGCCCATGATGAAGTTGTATAAACGCGGCACGCGCGCAATGTAGGGAATGGTGTACTCAAGCGAGCCGATGAGATAGTCCTTCAAGGGGCGCAGATACCGGCTGTGATACAGCTCCAGGAACCGCGATCGGAACTCCGGCACATTGACCTTCACAGGACACTGACCAGCACAAGATTTACAGGCGAGACACCCCGCCATGGCCTCATAAACCTCATGGGAAAAATCCTTTTGCCCCAACTTTTGCGCGACTGTATTCGCAGCTCGTTTAGCAATACTAAATACGCTGGAAGTCGAGCGCAGCCGATCACTGGTGGCCAATACATCGATGTCTTGTTGGCCCTGCAATCTCAACCATTCCCGAATGAGCGAAGCGCGACCTTTGGGTGAATGGACTCGGCTACGAGTGCCTTTCCAGGAAGGACACATAGCGTCATCAGGATCGAAGTTGTAGCAGGCACCATTGCCGTTGCAGTGGACGGCAGTGTCATAGCTTTTCCAAACCCGCTCATCAATTGTCCGATCTAGCTCGCCCCGCAACTTGACCTCGTCAACGCGCGTCAATCGAGCGCTAGGCACAGTCTTCGGCGTGGCGATTTTGCCGGGGTTGAGTTGGTTGTGTGGATCAAAAGCAGCCTTGAGCTCCTGCAATGCTGGATAAAGCTTCCCGAAATAATCGGGCACATACTGGGATCTCAACCCCTTTCCATGCTCACCCCACAACAAGCCGCCATGCTTTTGCGTCAACACGGCGACGGCATCGGAAATCGGCTGAATCAGAGCAGCCTGAATTGGGTCTTTCATGTCCAGGATCGGGCGCACATGAAGGACTCCCGCATCGACGTGCCCGAACATTCCGTACTCCAAGTCATAGCTGTCCAGAAGCGCTCGAAACTCCAGGATGAAGTCGGCCAAATTCTCAGGCGGAACGGCGGTATCTTCGACAAAGGGTTGTGGCCGGGCCTCTCCTTTGACGTTGCCGAGCAACCCTACTGCTCGCTTACGCATCGCATAAACGCGTTTGAGGGCGTCAGCACCTATTGCAAGCGTGTGACCCAATCGCACGACGCTGGTATCGCGCTGCAGGTGCAAAACAAACTCATGAACACTCTGCTGAACTGTCTCTTCATCGTCGCCGCTAAATTCAACAAGATTGATTCCGAGTGTCGGTGCGTCTGGGTCTTCCGGGAAGTATTCTGCGACGCCGTGCCACACTATGTCCTTCATGGCCAGCATGAGCACTTTGGAATCGACTGTCTCGATAGACAAAGGCTTCAAAAGCATCAACGCCTTGGCGTCCCTCAGAGCATCCATGAACCCTGCATAACGCACGTTCACCAGGATCGAATACTTGGGGATTGGTAACACGTTGAGCTTGGCTTCAACGATGAACCCAAGGGAGCCTTCGGAGCCACACAAAACGCTGTTGAGATTGAATCGATCATTTGGCTCTTGCAGGTGAGCCAGGTCATAGCCAGTCAAGCAACGATTCAGTTTCGGAAACGTACTCTGGATCAGATCAGCATGATTGCGCGCGATGTCTGTGGCACATCGGTAGACCTCACCTACCCGATCTGTGCGACCTGTTTCCGCCCACCAACAATCGCGTTCCAAAACAGAACTGTTGAGTCGATCCCCACCCAGCAAAACGGTAGAAAGTTCCAAGACATGGTCACGGGTTTTGCCATACGTACAGCTTCCCTGACCACTCGCGTCGGTATTAATCATTCCGCCGATGGTGGCGCGGTTTGATGTGGATAGTTCGGGCGCGAAAAATAATCCATGTGGTTTCAATGCAGTGTTGAGCTGATCCTTAACCACACCGCTCTGCACGCGAACCCAACGCTCCTCGACATTGATCTCAAGAATACTGTTCATATGGCGAGACAGATCGACAACAACCCCCTCTGTTAGTGATTGGCCGTTGGTACCGGTTCCACCTCCACGGGGTGTGAGCACAACAGATCTAAACTCGGGACGGGCCACCAGGCGTGCCAAGGTCTCGACATCCCGAGCATGCCGTGGAAACACCGCCGCTTGTGGTAGGCGCTGATAGATCGAGTTGTCGGTTGCCAACACCATCCTATCGCCATAACTACGCGCGATTTCGCCCTGAAAGCCCTCTTCCTCAAGCCGACTTAAAAATTCTTCGTAGGATACGTTTTGGACATCAGGGGGAGACAGCCGAGCAATCATGGTGGAGTTCCTACGGGTAATGCAGCTAATCTAAACATTCTCGTTATGTATGCTCAGCACCAAGGTGCTAGCAAACCATAAGGGGTTTTACCTTCGATTTTGTCGGGACATGATGACTCGGACAAACGTAAAACCTGCAAAATTTGCATGAGCTTTGTGAATGAACCCAAGAAGACTGACGCCCTCCATGTCCCTGCTGATTGCCTTCGAAGCAGCCGCTCGGCATTGCAGCTTTACCAAAGCTGCAGACGAACTGGCATTGACTCAAAGTGCCGTCAGCCGGCAAGTGCAATCCCTGGAAGCCCAGCTTGAGATCGAGCTCTTTCGCCGTGATGGACGGAAGATCGAATTAACTGCAGCCGGTGCCCTGTACCAACATGAGCTTGCCGCTGCACTGGGTCGAATTCGAAGCGCAACACTGCAGACAATTGCTTACAAGGCTGAGGGTGGGCCGCTAAACCTCGCTGTACTTCCGACATTGGGATCAAAGTGGCTCCTCCCCAAAATGCATGAGTTTTATGCACTCCACCCGGGGAACCTGGTGCACATCCATTCAAGGATCATTCACGCCGATATCCAGTCCAGCGCGAGCGACATGCAGGCAATCATCTGCGCCGGCAAAGGAGACTGGCCAGGCTACATTTCGCATCTATTACTCAAAGAAAAACTGGTCGTTATAGCGAGCCCTACAGCGCTTGCGGATTTTCGCGCCATGTCACCACCGGACGTCGCTGATCAAGTTTTGTTGAATGTCGTCTCTCGGCCCAATGCGTGGTCTGATTGGTTTGACCGCAACAACCTCGGCCATAGAAGCATGCGTACCGGCCCAAGTTTCGAGCTCACTGCTCACCTCATTCAGGCCGTATCAGCGGGTATTGGAATCGGGCTGGTTCCCGACATTCTGGTGCAGGACGAACTCAAATCCGGAGCGCTGGTAGCACTGTTCGACCCGATGGAAAGCGGTCGCAATTACTACCTTGCGTATGCCACACGCTATCAACATCTGCCCGCGCTAAAGACCTTCAGCACTTGGCTGCTGTCCCTACCATTCCCGGATTAAAGATCCCTGGAGCACAACACCACAGCAATGCTTAGTGTTACTTCAAGCATTGCTGTGGCGAGCCCATTCTCAGTAATGAACGGGAGCGGAGCCAAGTATCAAGTCAGCCCCACGCTCAGCAACAGCCATAACCGCACCTTGGATGTTGCCGGAGATCATTGATGGAATGACCGAGGCATCGACGACACGAAGACCACTTAGGCCATGAACTCGCAACTGTGAGTCGACCACGGCCCCCTCGTCCTCGCCCATCCTGCAGGTGCCGATGGGGTGATAAATCGTCTGACCATTATCTCGTGCAAATTCGAGCCAATCTTCATCGCTCTTGGTTTGGGAGCCCGGACTGGTTTCTGCATCGACGAATGCACTCATCGCCGGTTGTTCCATAATTCTTCGCGCGATTTTCATGCCCTCAATCAGACTCGTGCAGTCTTCATCCTCGGTCAGAAAATTCGGGCGAATCGCCGGCATAACATCAGGATCCTTTGATTGGATGTGGATGCTGCCCTGAGACTTAGGGCGTAGCTGACTGACTCCAATCGTGAAGCCCGGGTGCTTGTCCAAAATTCGCTCGGCGGCATTGGCATAGCTTGCATGTACGACGAAATATTGCACATCCGGCGTAGGCATTTCAGGCTTGGTCTTCACAAAACCATGAACCAAGCCGGTACCCAGTGTCAGAATTCCCGTGCGCTTGGTGAAGTACTCAGCCACGGCAAGACCAAGTCTCCATCCGCGTGCCAGCTCGTTGAGAGTCACCGTGTTCTTCAGTCGCCAGTTCATACGGGTGGCAAAGTGATCGATGTAATTTTCCCCTACACCATCAAGACGGTGCTTGAGTGGGATGCCAGCCTTGTCGAGCACATCAGGTCGCCCGATTCCCGACAGCTCCAGGATTTGCGGAGATTGAATGGCGCCGGCACACAGAATGACATCCTGTCGGGCACTGACAGTGACCTCGCGACCGCCTTGACGGTAAGTGATACCAGTGCAACGTGAGCCTTCAAGTTCGAGGCGCAACACATGCGCATTGGTCTCGATATGCAGGTTAGCGCGTGCTCTTGCCGGTTTAAGATAGCCGTCCACAACGCTCCAGCGCCGCCCCTTGTGCTGGGCAACCTGGTAGTAACCAAATCCAGTCTGATCATCGCCGTTGTAATCTTTATTGTGCCGGTGCCCATCTTGAATGCTTGCCTCCAAGAAGGCGTCCGACACGGGATAGCGCTCTGTGACCTGTTGAATATGCATCGGGCCTTCATGCCCACGGGAGTCATCACCTTGAGCATAAGACTCGAATTTTTTGAAGTAGGGCTTGAGCGTGGCGAAGTTCCACTGCTTCGCCCCTGTGGACTCCCAAGCGTCATAATCCCCAGGCTGCCCACGCACATAGATCATCCCGTTAATGAGGGTAGATCCGCCGAGGCCTTTTCCACGGGGTACGGAAATTTCCCGTCCGCGCGTGTTTGCCTCAGCCTGAGTCTTAAATCGCCAGTTGTAGCGCTTGTCCACTAGCAGCTTGGTAAAGCCAGCAGGAATAGGAATCCAAAAACCGTTCGGTTCGCCCCCCGCTTCCAGCACCAAAACTTTATATTTGCCTGAAGCAGTAAGCCGATTGGCGAGGATACAGCCAGCGGTGCCGCCTCCAACAATGACGTAATCAAATGTACTCATGATTTTGCTCGTTCTTATTAGTCGCCATCGCCTCAGCCATCAACTCAATCTGGCAAAGCAGCATTGGCATTCCATCAAGCACTCGACAACCCTTTTCAGTTGCGGCTGCCAACAGGGGAGTGATCGCAGGTTTCATAATGATTTCTGCGACAATTTGCGATGAGGTAAGCAACGCCACATTCAAGGGCAGAATGTCATCCACAGAGAGCCCAAGGGATGTACTGTTTACTACCAAATCATGGCCAGATGGATCATCTGAGCCGACACACAACTCCACAGCGGGGAAGACAGTGGCGAGTCGTTGGATAAGCGCCTCTGCCTTGCATGTGGTGCGATTGAAGATGGTGATTTTTCTGACGCCTGCAGCGGCGAGAGCGAACGCGATTGCCTTTGCTGCCCCCCCTGCACCAGCCAAGTAGACCGACATGCCGGTCGGCTCTACATCCCGTTGACGTAGACCTGCCAAGAAACCCGCACCGTCCAGAATGTCGCCATGCAGGCTTCCATCTTCGTTGCGTCTCACTACGTTGACCGCACCTACGAGTCGCGCAGCATCTGACACAGAATCGCATAGCTCAACGACTGCAGATTTGTGCGGCACCGTAACGATGAATCCATCCAGGCTTTGTATTCCGCGCAGTCCTGCAACAACGCCGTGGAGACTTTCTGTGCTGACATGAAATGGCACCATTACCCGATCGTCACCGCGCTCAGTGAACAGGCGGTTCATCGCACCAGGTGTCTGCACATGATGGATGGGGTCAGCGATGATCGCGTATACCCGTGTGGTGCCACTGATCTTGTTTTTATTTTCCATGAGTTCAGGCCAATGTATAGGTGGTTTTGACGGAGGTATAAAATTCCTTTGCGTACCCACCTTGCTCGCGAGACCCATAGCTTGAGTTTTTGCGACCGCCGAAAGGTGCGTGGTAATCCACTCCTGCCGTCGGGACGTTGACCATCACCATGCCGGCGGTAGATCGTTGCTTAAAGTCCGAGCTGTGCTTGAGAGAAGTGGTGCAAATCCCAGATGACAAACCGAATTCGGTGTCGTTAGCCAGCGTGACTGCCTCCTCGTAATCCTTAACTCGGATGACACTCGCCACCGGGCCGAAAACTTCCTCCCGGTTGATACGCATCTGGTTAGTGGTTTCAGTGATCAGCGCCGGAGAAAGGTAGAAACCTGGCGTGCCCCTTGTCAGCAGCTCGCCGCCGTAAGCGAGTTTCCCACCCTCTTCCTGGGCGCTCTTGATGTAATCGCAGTCTTGCTTGAGCTGCGCCTGTGACACTACAGGGCCCATGTCACAGCCTTCAGACAGTGCGTGATCAACCTTGAGCGAAGAGAGACGCTTGATCACGGCCTCAACAAATTGATCGTGTATGCCATCCTGGACAATCAATCGGCTGGAGGCGGTGCATCGCTGACCTGTAGAGAAGAAGGAGCCGGAAACCGCTACCTCAACTGCCTGATTGATATCTGCGTCATCCAAAATAATGAGCGGGTTCTTGCCACCCATTTCCAGCTGAACTTTTGCACCGCGCTCCATGCAGGTCATACCAATACTGCGGCCTGTTCCAGTGGAGCCTGTGAACGTCAAAGCCCGTACTTTTTTAGACTTCGCAAAGACATCACCCACTTTTGAGCCAGGCCCCATGACCAGGTTGAACACTCCGGACGGAAGCGCACCAGCTCGAACAATAATTTCCGCCAGCGCCCACGCACTGCCAGGCACCAGATCAGCTGGTTTGAAAACGACTGCGTTACCGAACGCCAGTGCAGGGGCAATCTTCCAGGCAGGAATTGCGATAGGGAAGTTCCAGGGTGTGATGATGCCTACCACGCCCTCTGGCTCGCGCCGTACATCTGCCTCAACGCCAGGGCGAATGGATGCCAGGCGTTCGCCTGATAGGCGCAATGCTTCGCCCGCAAAAAACTTAAAAACCCTGCCGGCGCGAACCACTTCACCAATACCCTCAGGAAGGGTTTTCCCTTCCTCGCGCGCGAGCAATCGGCCCAGCTCTTCACGGCGCGCCAAAATCTCAGTGCCAATACGGTCGAGCGCGTCACTTCGCACCTCGGCGGTAGATCGAGCCCAGTTCGGAGCCGCTTCAAAAGCCGCATCAACAGCCATCGCAGCTTGAGAAGCATCTGCGCGCGCGTACTCACCGACCACATCATTGGTATCGGAAGGATTGATATTCAGGTTGATATCGGCGCCTTCGAGCCACTCTCCGGCAATAAAATTCTTATTCATGCATTCTCCCAGACACTAATATTTATGTAGGTGAACTGAAGGGTAAATATGACTTTTCGTCAGCGCAGATTAATCAACAAGCACTTAACAAGCTGAGCCAGCCACGCATCGCAATAAAACCAAACTACTTTTCGGCTCTAATAAAATGATGCCAATGAACTACATTCGAGGCAGTGAGTTTTCACAAACTAGTCAGGCTACCGCGATTACGGCCTTGCATGCATCTCAAGCACTGAATAAAACCTTACCCCCCACCCCCATTACTGTCTACGGCCTAGCTGTTCCTGCAGTTCACACCCAGTATGAAGAATAAGAACGAAAGGGTGCAGCCATCTCCTCCATACAGCGAACGAGAGAGCTCGCACTAAAATAAATTGGAGTCGATGTAACTACTTAAATTAAGCCAAAAACGCTTACTCAGATCTAAACGGCGAACTCCCGACGGGCGCGACCTTTGATAAACCAGTAATAGAGCAAAAGTTTAATCCTGCGACGACTCGAATTCATGCCATCTAACATCCATACCAATGTGCCTCTGCATCACAGTCACCTCAAAATCATCATCCATATGAATCGCTTTGAATGGCCTCTTCAAGCTCGCCCGCCCGCCCATCTGTGACGAGCATTCACACCGAATATGAATCGGGGCGACCTAATCTCCATGCAGCATACGAAGTACCGTAGAGGTCATGATCGTCATGAATCGATCAATACAAGAAAAATTAGTCTTTGTGCCGAGGTACCAGCCGATGCGTCAAAACAAACAGTTAGCTAACGACAAGCTAGGGAGCGGCTTAAAAAGCAAACAGGTCACGATGATCTCTATCGGTGGTGTTATTGGAGCCGGCCTCTTCGTAGGCTCATCCAATGCTATCGCCGCAGCAGGGCCTGCAGTTCTGGTTTCATACTTGATTGCCGCCATCATTGTTGTTCTCGTCATGCAAATGCTCGGAGAGATGGCAACGGCGCGCCCTGATACCGGCTCTTTTTCTTCTTACGCAGATCAGGCAATTGGACGCTGGGCAGGGTTCTCTATCGGCTGGCTGTATTGGTGGTTTTATGTACTTGTTATCAGCATCGAAGCCATCGTAGCTGGCAATATTCTGGGCGACTGGCTGGCAATCCCTCACTGGATGGCTGCGTTCGGAGTGACATTTGCACTAATTGCTTGCAACAGTCTCAGTGTCGGAAATTTCGGCGCGATGGAGTACTGGCTTTCACTCTTCAAAGTGTTCGCAATAGTCAGCTTCATCATTTTGGGTGTGCTGGCGATTCTGGGTTTTCTACCAGGTTCATCTACGAGCGGTATCGAAAACCTGTATGTGAACGGCGGGTTCGCCCCCAACGGTGGCGTAGCGATTATCGCTGCCTTGCTGACCGCTATGTTCAGCTTCCAGGGAAGTGAAGTCGTCACCATCGCGGCGGCAGAATCCAAAGAGCCGAAGGCCAATATCAAGAAAGCAATTCGTGCAGTGGTATGGCGTCTAGGCCTGTTTTACCTAGGCTCCATGTTCGTGGTGGTATGCCTGATTCCGTGGAACTCCCCTGGTCTAGCCACCGGGTCGTACCAAGCCGTACTGGTAGCCATGAACATCCCTTGGGCGCCTGGCATTATGAGTATCGTAGTACTCGTCGCGGTAACTAGCTGTTTGAACTCCGCTCTCTACACGGCATCACGAATGGCCTACTCGCTGGCCCATCGAGGCGATGCACCCAAAATACTGTCTCGTACGACTCAAAGCGGCGTTCCCGTTAACGCAATAGCCTTGACTGCAGTGGTCTCTCTGATTGCGCTGGGAGCCAACTATTTGCTGCCGAAACAGGTCTTCGAATTCCTCTTGGCCACCAGCGGCGCCATCGCACTGCTGATGTACTTGGTCATCGCTGTGACCCAACTTTGCATGAGGAAGAAGTTGGTGGCGCAGGGGCAGAAACTCGAAGTGAAAATGTGGCTGTTCCCCTATCTTACAGTGCTCACCATCGCCTTCATTCTGGTCGTTTTTGGGATCATGGCAGCCTTCCCTGGCCAGCGCATCGAGCTTCTTTCGACACTCGGCCTCACCGTAGCGTTGGTTTGCATTGGTGTGTACCTACAGAGGTCGCAACCGGAGCTGTCCGCGAAGCGAAGCACCATGTCCCAAAAGGGACAAGCACAGATAAACCGCGCCTTCGCTTAACTGAGCGCTATCACCGTCTCACCCTCAGCTGCTGCCAGATCGACACTTTTACTGGCAGCGGCTTTTTTTATGCACGAGCAGCTCACCGCTATGGGCTAGGAAGGAAGATTGTCTTCAGCGAGAACTCGGCATCCGAGCAAGAGTTTATCGAGTCGAAAGCTCCGAGCGGAGTAAGAACACAGGGGAGGATGCTTATGGGATCAAGCCCGGTGTCTGCACGCGCAGCCAATTGGCGTGCGTGCAGCCAAACACCTGATAACTCAAGGAAGTAGTTCGGTCAGAACGTTGGGGGAGAAACCGCGCTCACCACGATACAAACCTCGTCAAAAGGATTGCGCATGCGATGCGGGAGTCTGCTGTCGAAGTAGTAGGCATCACCCACCGAAAGGATTCGCACCTCATCCCCAACGGTCATTTCAAGCTTGCCCTCGATGATGATTCCGCCCTCCTCGGCCTCGTGGGAATAAAGTTCCTCACCCTCTTGCCCAGTGTCAGCTCCAGGCTCGTACCGCTCGTGCAGGATCATCATGGAGCTGTTCGCCAGGTTCGCTCCCACCTGTCGATAGGAGAGTTTCTTGCCATCAGCAAGCTCCACCAACTCATCGGCTTTGTAGAAAACCGCCCGATCTACAACTGCCGAATCGGAAAAAAACACACTAAGGGTGACATTCAGAGGGCGTAGCAAGCGCTTCAAAATACTTACGGACGGGCTGGATTTGTCTCGTTCGATGATCGAAAGCGTGGCATGAGGAACTCCGGCCTGCTCAGCCAACCCTCGAATTGTAAGCCCGCGACTCTGTCGCAATGCTTTCAGTCTCGCACCCACCGAAGCAGTCTCCTGGAGTTCTGAAGGGTTTTCAGACGGCTCTTCTGGAGCATGCGGGCTTCGACTAATCGCCGATGTTTCTATCACGGTTAAATCCTCAGATAAACGGCACCCGAGGGGGCCAAGCTTCAATTCGATGACTTGAACCGCCCACTCTCTTTGAAGCCAACACGAATCATACGCACCAATTTGGGTTGTTTCGCACCATGCAATGCGCCCCAAGGGAAGCAAAGTAACACGATTTCAAGATCGCTCGTCCATGACAAAAGCCCTTGGGCAGCTAATCTAAACTCTCAATATCGAGTCACGTAACGCTCAAAATCACGAATTTTAGGCATTAAAAAACAATCGCTTACCGTTTATCCGGGCGATTAAAAATTTCTCGACGTTACAAAAATAAAACTTGCCTAGGTTATTTTTGAGTGGTAAAAATTTTTACCAACACCACACAACAACCTGCGTCGAGGTTTAAAATGCACAAGCCATGCCACGCTGTAGCAGCACTTGGATTTGCCCTCGTTGGGATTGCAGCCTCACAAGCTGCCAACGCCCGTGACCTCACGATCGTTTCCTGGGGAGGAAATTTTCAGGATGCACAACGTGAGATATTTTTCGCGCCATTCGGAAAACAGATCGGAAAGAATGTCCTCGACCAGAGTTGGGACGGCGGCGTCGGTGTCCTAGACGCAAAAGTAAAAGCAGGAACACCGAACTGGGACGTCGTTGAAGTCGAAGCTGAGGATCTGGCCCTTGGATGCGACTCCGGTCTCTACGAAAAAATTGATTGGGCAAAGGTCGGTAACAAATCCGACTTCATCCCCGAAGCCGTGAACGATTGCGGCGTGGGCGCCATCGTTTGGAACACCGGTTTGGCCTGGGACGGCGACAAACTGAAGGCCACTCCAACTTCTTGGGCCGACTTCTTCGATACCAAGAAATTCCCAGGGAAACGTGGTCTGCGTAAGGGCCCAAAATATTCTCTTGAATTTGCGTTGATTGCAGACGGTGTAAAACCAGCCGAAGTCTACAACGTGCTGCGCACTCCAGAAGGTGTCGACCGAGCCTTCAACAAACTCAACGAGATCAAGTCGAGCATTGTCTGGTGGGAAGCCGGCGCACAGCCGCTGCAAATGCTTTCTGCGGGTGACGTTGTCATGAGCTCTGCCTACAACGGTCGCATCACCGGCTTCAATCGCAACGAGGGCAAGCACTTCAAGTTCCTGTGGAATGGCAGCGTTTCGGCCATCGACTCGTGGACTGTCCTCAAAGGCAGCGAGAACAAAGCAGCCGCCATGGATTTCATTGGCTATGCCAGCAAACCTGAAAACCAGGCAAAGCTGCCTAAGTTCATCGCTTACGGCCTGACCAACAAAAACGCCAACCAACATGTACCGGCGGAGTTGAAGGCTGACCTGCCAACAACCCCAGAAAACCTTGCTCAATCGGTGCCTCTGGATGTCGAGTTCTGGGTCGAAAACACTGAACCACTGACCGAGCGCTTCAACGCTTGGATCGCCCAGAAGTAACCGATACACCGAGGTAGCTCCTGCCACCTGTTACCAGGTGGCAGGTCAACTACCAGCAAAACCTAGACCCAACCTGCGATTAGAACAAATAACGATTGCTTCTCTTTTTTTGAATGAATAGGCGGATGAGTAGCGAAGATTATTTCTGCCTACTCCCGAATGAGGGTTGCCACATGAATCACTTGGTCAGCTTCAAAAACATCCAGAAAACCTACGATGGTTTTCGGCCCGTCGTTAAGGATCTGAACCTTGATATCAAAGAGGGAGAATTCGTGACACTGCTCGGCCCATCGGGCTCCGGGAAGACCACGAGCCTCATGATGTTGGCCGGTTTCGAGACACCTACACACGGCGAGATTTTTCTGAAGGACAAGCCGCTTCACAACCTACCGCCACACAAGCGCGATATCGGCATGGTGTTTCAGAATTACGCCCTGTTCCCTCACATGACGATCGAGCAAAATCTCGCCTTCCCACTCTCCGTCCGCAAAATGAACAGCGTCGACAAAAGGGAAAAAGTTCGCCGTGCATTGGACATGGTGAAGCTCACCGACTTCGCAAAACGCTACCCCGCTCAAATGTCGGGAGGTCAACAACAGCGAGTTGCGTTGGCTCGTGCCCTGGTGTTTGAACCCAAACTTGTATTGATGGATGAGCCACTGGGTGCTTTGGACAAACAGTTGCGCGAACACATGCAACTGGAAATCAAACACCTCCACAAGCAGCTGGGTCTGACCGTTGTTTATGTAACCCACGACCAAAGCGAAGCGCTGACCATGTCCGACCGTGTCGCGGTCTTCAATGACGGCGTGATCCAACAGATCGACAGTCCTGCAGCAATTTATGAAGCCCCGACCAAAAGTTTCGTGGCTCAGTTCATCGGTGAAAACAACACCCTGATCGCAACGTTTGTTTCCAGAGACGAAAGTCACACCATCGCACGCCTGGCTGACGGTAGCTTGATCCGGGCGATTTCGGTAGTTGGGGCTAAGCCTGGAGATCAGGTCGCGCTTTGCATTCGACCAGAGCGCGTTGTGGTTGGGCCGGCTGGCAGTACGCCTTTGACCGCTCGCATTCAGGATTACATCTACCTGGGCGACCACGTTCGAATGATTACTGAAATTGCAGGGCAACCGAACTTCATGATCAAGCTTCCTGCCTCGCAAATGGATAGCAGCTGGACTGTAGGTAGCTCGATTTCCATTTCTTGGGCGCCAGAGCACATTCGTGCCCTGGACGTGACCACACACTGAGTCGCCGATCATGAGCCAGTCAGCAGCAATTCTTTCAGGCAAGGCGGAAGCGGTAGATCTTAGAGCCAAGCTTAGAAAAGCCGAACGTTCATACAAACTGAAATCGCTAGCGCTCATCGCGCCGCTGTTTCTGTTCGTACTCGTATGCTTTGCCTTCCCTATCGGCACCATGCTTACTCGAAGCGTGGACAACCCCGACGTGAATAGCGCCATGCCTGCAACAACACTGGCGCTCGAATCCTGGGACGGTACCTCGCTGCCAAGCGAGGGCACTTTCGACGCTTTGGTAAAAGACCTGGCTAGCGCAAAAGAGAGCGGTCAGATCGGGGCTATTTCCAAACGCTTGAGTTACGAAATCCCTGCTTACCGAACCGTTATCACCAAGACACTGCGCAAACTCCCAGACAGCACCGCAACGTCTAAGCGTGAGGCGCTGATCGCTGTGGACAGTGCTTGGGGAGACGTGAACTATTGGAAGGCCCTGAAGCAAGCATCGTCGAAACTGACACCTTACTTCTTGCTTGCAGCCCTTGATCATCGTGTTGATTCCGCCACCGGCAGCATTGTCAAAGCAGAGCCGAACCAATCGATTTACTTGGATATTTTCACACGTACCTTCTACATCGGCGGCGTTGTAACCATCCTCTGCCTGTTGCTCGGTTTTCCAGTCGCTTACTGGCTGGCCACTTTGCCAGAGGGTAAAAGCAATCTGTTGATGATCTGCGTTTTGCTGCCCTTCTGGACATCTCTGATTGTTCGCACAGCGGCGTGGATCGTACTGTTGCAGTCAGATGGCCTGATCAACCGCTCGCTCATGTTCCTAGGGATTGTGGATGCACCTGTCCAGCTTGTTTTCAACAGGACTGGCGTAATCATCGCGATGACTCATGTCCTTCTGCCGTTCATGATTTTGCCGCTCTACAGCGTGATGAAAAGCATTCCTTCGAACTATGTTCGCGCTGCCATTTCTCTTGGGGCACATCCTTTCGTTGCCTTCTGGCGAGTGTATGTCCCCCAGACCTTTGCGGGTCTGGCAGCCGGCGGTTTGCTCACCTTCATTCTGGCGATTGGTTACTACGTGACACCAGCGTTGGTAGGTGGTGCAGCGGATCAAATGGTCAGTTACTTCGTCGCGTTCTACACCAACAAAACCGTCAACTGGGGCATGGCATCGGCGCTTGGTAGCCTGCTGCTGATCGCAACACTGCTGCTCTATGTGGTGTACGGAAAGCTCACCAACCAAACCCAGGCGAGGTAATCAAAATGTTGCAGCCTTACGCTTCCTCAGCAGAGAAACTGGCCCGGTTTGGATTGGTCTCTACCTCAATCCTCGTACTGCTGTTTTTGATTGTTCCGATACTGGTGATCATTCCCCTGTCGTTCAATTCGTCGTCCTTTCTTACATACCCAATGGATGGTTTCTCGTTCCGTTGGTATGAAGAGCTGATGTCGTCTCAAGAATGGCGCCAAGCATTCAAGAACAGCTTCATCATCGCTCCTGGCGCCACCTTGCTGGCGATGGTGTTCGGGACGATGGCATCCGTTGGTTTGTGTCGGGGCAACTTCCCGTTCAAAAACGTGGTTATGGCCTTTCTCATCTCGCCAATGATCGTACCTCTGATCATCGTCGCAGTAGGCCTGTACTTCTTCTTTGCCAAACTGCAGTTGCTCAATAGCTACATTGGATTGGTACTGGCGCACGCGATGCTGGGTGTCCCTTTCGTAGTTATCACGGTTAATGCGACCTTGCAGGGCTTCAACACCAATCTGAGCAGGGCAGCTGCCAGTCTGGGCGCCCCGCCGCTCACGGTCTTTTTCAAGGTCGTGTTGCCTTTGATTGCCCCAGGGGTGATCTCGGGAGGACTGTTCGCGTTTGCCACGTCTTTTGATGAAGTGGTGGTCACCCTCTTCTTGGCCAGCCCGTCGCAAAGAACGCTCCCGCTTCAGATGTTCTCGGGTATCAGAGAGAACATCAGTCCAAACATCGCGGCTGTCGCCACCATCATGGTCATCCTGTCCGTACTGATGTTGCTGACGTTGGAGTTACTCCGCCGTCGCAACGAGAAAATGAAGATAAAACAAGAATAAGAAGGCACGCGCAGCCTATTAAGGCTCGTTGAAAGCTCCGTAAACCCCTCCCGGGCTTGATACCCGGGACGGCTAACTACTTCAAAATTCAGAGGTTCTTATGCCTAACTTAGTTGGTGATGTTTCCAGTGCTGCCCGTATCCTGCCTGACCTGAATGGTGAAAAACTGTTCATTAGCAAAGGTAAAGGCGCGTACCTTTGGGATGATAAAGGTCGCAAATACATCGATACCGCGCTGGGCTTTGGTGCGGTATTGCTAGGCCACTCGAACGACTCGGTAAATGCCGCAGTTACTGAAGCATTAGGTGACAGTGCCGCACCATCCTGGGCTCATGTCCGTGAGCATGGCGCCGCAACTGAACTGGCCAAACATACCGGCGAGCTTTCGAAGGTGATCTTCACTAACTCCGGTAGCGAAGCTGTGCACCTCGCCTGCCGTGCAGCTCGGGCTTATACCAGCCGTGGAAAAATTGCCAAGATGGCTGCCGGTTTCGATGGCTGGTTCGATGATGTCAGCTACGGCAACGTCACCTCCAAGGAAGCCAGCTTCCAGGACGGAAAGCGTCCGTCTACCGAACGTACCACGCTGATCCGCTACAACGATTTCGCAGATGTAGAGCGGCTATTCGAAGAAGACAATGACATCGCAGCGGTAATCCTTGAGCCGATGCTGGCCAACGCTGGCTGCATTATGCCATTGCCTGGTTACCTCAAACATGTGCAGGACATTGCTCATAAACACGGTGCACTCGTGATTTGTGACGAGGTTCTGATGGGTTTCCGGCTATATGCCGGCCTGACAGGGCTGCGTGAAGGTTTGAGCCCTGATATCGCGAGCGTCGGTAAAGCGATTGGTAACGGTGTTCCAGTTTCCGCTATTGTCGGCAAACCTCACATCTTTGCAGGCTTTGAAGAAGGGCGTGTCCTTCGCGGGGGCACATTCAGCGGTAATCCGCTGGCATGTGCAGCCATGACGAGCACCCTGACTCAACTGGACAACAGCGACTACGAGCAGCTCATCCAACGCGGCAACGATCTGCGTGTTGCTGTTGAGGCCATTTTCGAATCGCATGGCGTGATCATTTCAACCAGCGGCTACGGGAATGTGTTTGGTGTTTGGCTGGGAGCAAAAACTCCGGTCACGTACGAGCAGGCAGTCGAAATAGCGAACCCTGCATTCACCAAGGCATTGCACCTTGCGCTGCGCGAAGCGGGAGTGTTGATCATGCCGTCACCGTATGGCCGCATCTACATTTCATTTGAGCACAACAGCATCGTGATCGAAGAAATGAAGGTTGCCTTTGAGAAGGCCGCTGCCAAGTTAAGCGCTGAATTCGCAAACGCTTGATCGAGAAAGGAGGCCTTCAGGCCTCCTTTTTTTTACCTGAAAATAGACCAGCTTCTGAGGGCTATCTCTTCGGCCATCCTGGATGTCTGGCGCTACCGATAATGTCGTTCGGACAAGGGATACCGATGAAGTCCAACCTTAGGTTTAGCCATAAGATCTTGCTTGCTGCGTCGCTGGTTGTCGGAACAGCCTTCGCATTGTTCACCCTTTATAACGATTACCTACAGCGGGTCTCGATACAATCGACCATTGAAGGAAACTTACGAGACATCGGCGAAGTAAGCGCAAACCATATTCAGAGCTGGATGGCGGGCCGCGTTCTTTCCATTGAAACCATGCTCCAAGCCATCGAACTCAATCCGCAAGAATCAAACGTCACTGCAGTGCTCTCTGGTGCGGCGGTGAGTCGTACCTTCAGCCTCACGTCACTAGGCACCCAGCAAGGCGCTTTCCTGACCTATCCGCCCTCAAAAATGCCTGATGGATATGATCCTAGAACTCGCCCTTGGTACAAAAATGCGGTAGCCGCAGCGAATACAACTATCACCGAACCATACATGGACATGGTCACGAACACCTTGGTCGTCTCGATCATGGCACCGGTTTACCGAGACAAGGTTTTGATCGGTGTCGGGGGTGGCGACTTGAGCCTCGACGCTCTCGTCAAAATAGTTAACTCGCTCAATCTTGGAGGACTAGGGTACGCATTTCTGGTAAGTGGAGATGGCAAAATCCTCGTCAGTCCAGATAAGGATCAGGTCACCAAAAACCTATCCGATGTTTATCCAAATCAGACGCCCGTCATCAATAACCGACTCAACGAAACCAAGCTTGGCGGCAGTGACAGAATTATCAGGTTTATCAAGATCCAGGGGCTTCCCTCAGTAGACTGGTATATCGGCCTATCCATAGACAAAGAAAAGGCATACCAACCTCTCCGAGATTTTCGATACTCCGCATTGATCGCAATTGCCGTCTCGATAGTATTGATCGTTTGTCTTCTGGGACTGCTCATCCGCCTGCTCCTTCAGCCACTGAGAGAAATCAGCAGCGCCATGGAGGATATCGCTGCCGGCGAAGGAGATTTGACCAAGCGGTTGGCGGTAAAGTCGAAAGACGAATTTGGAGTCTTGGCCCTCGCCTTCAACCGCTTCGTGGAAAGGGTTCATGGATCAATTACACAAGTCTCCGCCGCTACTCAGGGCGTAGCCCGGGTTACCCGCGAAGTCCTAAGCGCTTCGAACGATTCGATGTCTAACACCGACGAGCAAGCCAATCGTACCCATAGCGTGGCGGCCGCCATCAACGAACTCGGCGCAGCCGCACATGAGATCGCAGGCAATGCAGCACAGGCATCCAAACACGCATCTTCAGCACGTGTGCAATCGCAAGAAGGTCGAGAGGTCGTCGAGGAGACGATGAAAGCCATGACCGCTCTCTCTGCAACGATCCGTACCTCGTGCACAGCGATAGAATCGCTGAATACCAAGACCGTCGGTATTGGCCAGATCCTGGCAGTCATCAAAGGCATCTCCGAGCAAACCAATTTGTTAGCCCTGAACGCCGCAATCGAAGCGGCCAGAGCCGGTGAAGCGGGACGAGGCTTTGCGGTGGTTGCTGACGAAGTGAGGGGTTTGGCCCATCGCACTCAGGAGTCGACCCAAGAAATCCAGCGCATGATCCAGGAGCTGCAAGTCGAGGCCAAAGGTGCAGTAGAGACGATGACGGACAGCCAACGCCAGAGCGAAGGTAGTGTCGAAATTGCGAACCAAGCCGGGATTCACCTGGGAAGCGTGACACAGAGGATCGGTGAGATCGACGGCATGAATCAATCAGTCGCCAGTGCAACTGAAGAGCAGACAGCGGTTGTTGAATCTTTGAATTTCGACATCAGCCAGATCAACGACCTGAACCAGGCTGGCGTGCAGAACCTTCAGGCCACGTTGCGAGCCTGTACAGCTCTCGACGAGCAAGCTCAGAAGCTGCAACGTTTGGTCAGTGGCTTCAAGATTTAAGCGTTCAGAGTCAGTACAAAACAGTCAAAAAACGGCCTGCCTCAAAGCATCTTGATGGCAGGTCAAAGCTGGGCAACTGTTTCTCGCACGCGTTGCGGGGCGGTGTCTTCGCAGTTTTCAATTAAGCGAGTCGGTAGGGAAATTTGGGCCGCCCTTAGCCCAACCGCACCTTTAACATTGGAAGAATATAGACCCATCCGACTTTCCTTCGTCGCGCCCAAAGCCTTGAAAATTTGGTGACATACCGTTCAGGCGTGACTGTTTAGGAAGCGGGCAAAAAGCTCGGATTGGGTTTTGATGTTCAGCTTGCTGTAAATGTGACGTCGGTGTGTTTTCACTGTATCGACCGAGATTAAAAGTTTGTCGGCAATTCCTTTGCTGGGGTGCCCACTCAGCATGAGCTGGCAAATGTCGAACTCTCGCGAAGTCAGAGCAGCCCTCAACCCATCAAGCCCATCATTCGGTTCAACACCTGCAAGATCTTGCCGCTCGTAAGCCATACGTTGCCTCATCAAGGCTAACAACCAAGGCTGCATCAGAGTCAGCCAAGCAACCTCTTCATCAGCGATCCTGCGATGAGATCCGAACGACAGGCAAACTAAACGCCGCTCATCCAAGCGGCAGTTGAACTGGATCTCGTCGGCTACCACATTCAGATGAAAGTAGCGTTGGTAGTAATCCGTGTCCTCAAAACAATCCGGCGCAACATCCCGAAGCTGAAACAACCCACTGCGCGCATCTTCACAGTTCACACGGTAAAACGGGTCTATCAGATAGATACCGCCCAAGTAGTCTTGGAACAGTGGATCTGGGCCACCATCGGGTGCAGTAGATTCCGCCAACAAATAGGGACGGCCATCCTGAAAAAGAAGTGCGACCCAGTTATCGAAGTGAAGGACATCACCCACGCGCCTCACCACAGCCTGCCAGAAGCCTGGTTGGTCGATGGATTCGATGAGAATGCCAAAAGCTCGGTGCCAGGCGATCTCTTGCAAAGCAGGGGTCATTGTCACTCCTTAGGATTACCTATCTCGTGCGATTACCGCGTGAGCGGTGGCTGGCCATAATACCGCAGCACCACAGGTTGAGGCCTGATCAATGTCTAGTGGAGATCGTGAATGAATGTTGAGTTAGCCCAAATTACAGGGCGCGACGGTGATACCGCATACAACCTCGCTCGGGCGCTGAAAATCATCGAAACGTGCGCCAGCGAAACGGAATTGTTGGTTCTACCAGAAACGTATCTGACGGGATTTCCCACCAAGGCTAATGTTGCCCAAATCGCCGAACCTCTCGACGGCCCAAGCTTAAAAGCTATTCATCAAGCGGCGAAGAAAAAGGGCTTATCAGTGGCCGTGGGTTTAGCCGAAATTGACGATGGTCGGTTCTATAACACCACCGTATTGATTACCCCCAATCAAGGGGTCTCTCTCCACTATCGCAAGACACATCTTTGGTCGGGTGAGCGGGAGGTGTTTGAGCCAGGAGACCGTATGGTCACTGGGATGTGGAACGGGATCCGGGTCGGCCTCTTGATTTGCTACGACATCGAATTTCCCGAAACAGCCCGGGCGCTTGGGCAATTAGGTGTTGAGTTGCTGATAGTTACCAACGGCAACTTCGATCCTTATGGGCCAACGCACCGCACCTGCATCATGGCCCGAGCTTTAGAAAATCAAGTGTTTGCAATCATGGTTAACCGGGTCGGCGGTAGCGATGACGGGCTGGTGTTTGCTGGCGGTTCTGCTGTGGTGAATCCCTTTGGTGACCTATTGGTTGAAGCTGGTAGAGAGGAGGCTCGTGTGCGCATGTCATTGGACACCTCCCTGCTTGCGAAAGCACGTGTTCCTTATATTTACGACAACGACCAACGAATGCGCCTGGATGGCCAATTCTGGGAAGAAGGTGAACGCCGCGAGTTAATTATCCCCAAGCGTAAATAGGCACTCCAACAACAAATAATAAAGCCCACTTCTTAGCAATATCTGCCGTATATCCGGCCGCTCCTGGCGGACGATAAAAACATAATCGGAGACGTCAATGGCTAACTTAAAACGCACCTTGTCGCTGAGCACCCTAGTGATTTTCGGGGTCGGACTCATGACCCCTATCATCGTGCTTGGCACGTTTGGAATCTTGGCGCAGTCGAGTGGAGGACATGTTCCGACGGCTTATCTTGCTGCCCTTGTAGCCATGTTGCTGACGGCACTGAGCTATGCCCACATGGCCCGAGCTTTCCCTGTTTCTGGATCATCGTATACCTACGTACGCAAGGCGATCGATGCACGCCTTGGCTTCATGACGGGTTGGGCCATCCTCTTGGACTATCTATTCCTACCAATGGCGATATGGTTGATCGGGACAGCGTATCTCAGCTCTGCTTTTCCTGGGGTACCTGGGTTCGTGTGGCTGCTATCGTTTATTGGGCTAACAACGCTGATCAACATCGTGGGCCTTAAATTGGCCACGGCTGTGAACATTCTACTGCTGCTATTGCAGGTACTAATTTTGGGGGCGTTTGTGGTTATGTGCATCCACTACACCCTTGGAGACCCTACAAAACCACTTTTCAGCTTGGCGCCGTTTGTAAGCGGAGGCATTCAATGGCCACTGATCATGAGCGGCGCAGCCATCGCATGCTATTCCTATCTTGGCTTCGACGCTGTCAGTACCTTGACTGAGGAAACTCATAATCCAGAGCGCAATATGCCAAGGGCAATTCTTTGGGTAACCTTGATCGGTGGATTGATTTTTGTAGGCACCTCATATGTTGTGCAACTGGCTCAGCCATCGCTTGAGTTTGAAAACGTAGATTCTGCTGCCTACGAAATCGCGCGCAACATCGGAGGTGACCTGTTCGTCTCGATCTTCCTGATTGGATTAGTACTTGGACAGTTCACATCCGGCATTGCTGCTCAGGCGAGCGGATCTCGACTTTTGTTCGTGCTGGGACGAGACTCGGTGCTGCCGAAAGCTTTCTTCGGCTACCTTTCTCCACGCTTTGGCACCCCAGTCTGGTGCTTGATACTAAGCTCAGTAGTAGCCTTGCTTGCTCTCAACATGGATGTGACAACCTCGACCTCGTTCATCAACTTCGGCGCATTTCTGACCTTCATCCTGGTCAACCTTTCTGTAGTTTTCCACTACTGGCGCACCGAAAAGCGCCGAGGGTTTCAGGCTTTTGTTCTGTACCTGATGCTTCCAGTCGCAGGAATGGTTGCTGATCTTTGGCTGATGTTCAGCCTGGATCACAAAGCTGTGGTGCTAGGCCTATCGTGGCTGGCGATCGGCTTTATTTACTTGATCTTCCTAACAGGCGGGCTTCGCAACCAGCCGCCAGAATTGGTTTTGGAGGAGGCAATTTAGCCAGACTGCTAAGCCGCCATTTCAACATCTATTCAACAACAGAAGGGCCCTAGAAGGGCCCTTTTGTACTCAAACTAAAATCACTTAGTAAGTCAGTACTGGAAGCATTCGGCGTTTTCTCCCTTCTCATCTGAGTCACTAGAGTAAAACGATCTTCAGGATGTGTGGTTTCCGACCCGGCTCGACTAAAGCCAGAGAATCGCCCAGTAGCCACTAGCACTGCATAATTGGTGACAGTACGGCCTTTAAAATCAATCTCGCGGGCCACCCTTTAAGTGGCCTTTTTGATGTTCGAGAGCGAGGTTTCAATCATCGTGATCTGTGGATAATCCTTCACTGCGAGATGGTCAACCAGCCTGAAGCATCACACGTGACGAACGGATGTATCTAAAGGCGACTGTTGTCCGATGATGCTCACTAACGAGTGGATGCTATGGATCGCTGATGGCCAGCGGATTCCAACCATAGGAACTCTGAGCAAAATGGATCATGCTGATATATCTCCACAGCTCCGTAATCTTTATAGATTTTTGCAACGCCATCGACCGCATAGGCTCTCGCTTTGACCGCAAAGTCGTGACCGGCGTTACCAATGGATAAATGGTATCAGGCTTGCTACCTTCAAATACCAAGCTGAAACTACCAGCCGCTAAAATCTCTTCGTCTCTCAATAAAAAGGAATTGCGCACCTTATTGAATACAGGCCCAGAAAAAGCTTCTTGTTCGACCGCGTGCATATCAACCTTCGAACGCACCCCCACTCACGTAAACTCGGATAGGCCCAATTTAACTTGGCTCATCAATCAACGCTTTAGCGTGATGCCTGAAGTGATCTTCGATAAAAGACGCCACAAAATAGTAACTATGATCGTAACCGTAATGAATCCTGATATTCATCTCATAGTCAGCTTGTGCAGCTGCAGAAGCCAACCTTCCAGGCATAAGCTGAGTATGGATAAACTCATCACTGGCCCCTTGATCAACCAACAGTGGCAATTTGTGAGAAACTTTAGAAATAAGCGAGCACGCGTCCCAATCAGCCCACGCTGCCCTGTTATCTCCAAGCATTAACCCAAAGGCTTTTTGACCCCAAGCGCTTTCTACGGGGTTGGTAATAGGTGAAAAAGCTGAAACAGATTGATACCTTCCAGGGTTACGAAATGCGCAGATTAGTGCTCCATGCCCCCCCATCGAGTGACCACTGATGCCACGCTTATCTGAAACAAGAAAACTCTCTTCGATAAGGGACGGCAATTCATTCACAACGTACTCATGCATCTGATAGTTTTCACACCAGGGTTCCTGGGTCGAATCTATGTAAAAACCTGCACCTAACCCAAAGTCCCAACTTTTTAAAGGGTCGTCGGGAACATGCTCACCACGGGGACTTGTGTCCGGGGCGACGATTATGATTCCTAGCTCCGACGCCAGACGGTGCGCCCCGGCTTTTTGCATAAAGTTTTCATCAGTGCAAGTCAAACCCGACAGCCAATAAAGTACTGGGGCACCCTGCTTAGTATCAATATTGGGTGGAAGGTATACACCGAACGTCATCTCACAATTAAGAGAAGTAGATTGGTGCTTAAAGCGCTTAAAATAACCATTGAAGCTTCTCTGCGACGAAATCTCAGTGATAGTCATTAATCCTTACCTCTGGCTTTACAAGTAGTCTGACGTTAGGTGGTGCTTGGTCGGATGGCGACCAAGCACGTTTTCAGGGTTATCTATGCACTGACCCGTTGCGTGGAACCTTCATTCATAGGTGAAGTGGGGAATACTCCCGACATTACGGTAAAGCCAGGTAGGCGTTTTACTCTATCTACCCAACGACGTACGGCAGGGAAGTCTTCCAGGGATACGCCCCCCTCATCTGACAAAGCAATGTATGGAAAGCAGGCGATGTCTGCGATCGTAGGATGCAGCGAACTGCAAATATATTGAAGACCTTTAAGATCCCTGAACCAAAGATGTTCATCCAGGATCCTCAACAAATCTCGGGCGCGCAGGCGACATGCATGTACATCGAATTCGTAGAAGAATAAGTCATGCAATCGCGCGGCAGAAATGGTGCTGGTCAGACTATCAGCAAAGGCCATCCACATGTTGACCTCAGCCATCAGATCCGGGCGAGCGGTCGGGTACCAGTAGCCGCTCTTATCGTACTGAGTAGCCAGATAGACGAGAATCGCCTGGGCGTCCCTCAGCACAAGATCTCCATCCTTCAGAGCAGGAAGTTGGCCGAGAGGATTGATTTTCAGAAACTCCTCAGACTTATGCTCGCGCAACGGATAGAACTCTACAGGCTCAGTTTGGTAGCCCAGATTCAGGATCGACAAGAAAAGCCTGACCTTGTAGCAATTCCCGGAAAGCTCGTAGTCATAGAGTGTAATCATGGTTTTAGGCCTCACAGGTCGAGAACGATTTTTTTGGACTTGCAGCGCGAAACACACGGCATGATCCACTTACCGCTTTCTCTTTCTTTCTTAGAAAGGTAAGTGTCATGATGCTCGATCTCGCCAGATACAACAGGAGTCATACAAGTACCGCATACTCCCTGCTCACACGAGGCTTCGATGTGAACATCGTTATCCAAACAAGCTTGCAACAACGTAGAGCCAGACGAGACCGTGAATGTTTGACCCGATTTTTTGAGCTCAACCTCATATTCTTCATCAGAAACGGGTGCATCGTTCTTTTTACTGAAAAATTCAAACCGGATGGACTCTTCAGCGACTCCATGAGAAAGAGCGACAGCAGATACAGTTTCGATCATTGGTTGCGGGCCACAAGTGTAAACATCTACATCTTGGGCGTTATGAGTCTCCATAATTTCGGTAAGTTTTGCTCTGGTCTCGTCTGGGCCTAGGCCAAGATGCACATTCAAGCGATCGCCCAATGCAGTCAGTCGATCCTGGAACGGAACATGCTCAAATGCACGAGCAAAATAATGTATTTCATACGGTGAGCCTTGCTGATCCAGAGCCTGCGCCATGCACAAAATTGGGGTGATACCAATGCCACCAGCTACGAGAATCGGGTGTTTACCGGTTTGGACGAGTGGGAAACCGTTTCTCGGAAGTGTGACTTTGAGTTGAGTTCCAACCTTCACGTCTTCATGCATTGATCTGGAGCCACCACGGGACTGAATCTCTTTCTTCACACCGATGATGAAGGATTCACGCTCGTCAGGCCCATTCACAAGGGAGTATTGCCGAATGCTGCCCTCCGGCGTTGTGATGCTAATGTGCATCCCAGGAGTGAATGCTGGAAGTGGATACCCAATAGGCTTTAGCCAGTATGAGTTGATATCACTTGTCTCTTGAGTATGCGTAACCACTTCGCAGATATAGTGGGTTGGAGGAGCTTTAGTCATATTTTCGCGAACAACTTCAAGTTCTTCGACAGTCTGATCGCTGATATCAGTTATGCTGATCAAGTCGGTAGCTACAGCTTCTGCTGCCCTCCGGATAACGTTCATGGCATGCGAGTAGTTCTTTTGAAACTCGTATCCCGAACGTCCTGGAGTGAGTACTTGCGCATGTACTACGCATTTGCTAACAGTTGCGCGCTGCATGTACAAATGAATTGCAATGGAGCCTGCTTTTGTAACCAAAATCGCTCGGTCATTCAGCATGGTTTTCAAATGCAAATCTTCAGCGCTGGTCACACGAAACACATCGATGAACGCTGAAAGATTCTGACGTAGGGTGCTAACCACTCCGTCAATATCTGTAGCTATAACTACGCTATGCAGATTTGTTTTTACAGCGTTTACAAGCTGAGCGTCATCGAGGATTGAAATGGGCTCTCCTGCCGGCTGACCTAGGGTCGTCCAGATAAAGCCATGCTTTTCACGGGCAGGGAAAGTATTGACCCGCGCGGCACTTGGGGGCGGCGCGTCGCGATGGGCCGGGACAAAGGTGCAGCCACCAGTCCCGCTTTCATAAGTCCATCCATGATACTGGCAGCGCAACTCGTTACCGGTATTAGCGCCTAGAGTCAACCGCAACCCTCTATGAGGGCAGCGGTTCTCCCAAGCATTCACTGAGCCATTATCATCGCGCCAGATGGCCATTTCTTGCCCCATCAACGTCGCATGAAAGACATGGCGCTTCGGGAGATCTTCAGTGGTAGCAATAGGAAACCACTGGTTGACGTCAAGTTTATTCACGGCACATACCTCTTATCAATTCTTGTTATTAGTCCCGCAGAGCGCCATATTGCACACCTTTCTCACGCAGCCAGCGACGATAAGCTGTTGCAAGAACATCGGCCCGGACTGGGCTTTCTCGACTCGCAGCCAACGGAAGACGCTTTGGAACTTGGTTAATAAGAATCATCAAGTCCTGGCCAAAAATCGTCTGTTGAAAATGGCGAAGTTGTTGGTCTGTGTTAACGTCGTCCACATAGCACATTATTGTATGTGCAATGCACCAATCTTCATCTACAGGTTGAATAAACAGGCCGAGCGCATCCCACCTATGTGGTTCGGGCGGGCAAGTTTTGTATAAAATTGCGGAATATGGTCTTGTAACGCGGTAGATATACTGCATATCAATTGGTTCGACTGCAGTAGCTGAGCCTTTGGGTTGCGGGAACTTACACTCCGTAGCAAAAATCTCATCGAGACTTTCATCATGGTGGACGTTATACGGCTCAACCTCCGTCAGTGGCTCTGCACCCAAAATGTCCGTATGAACAAATGGAAAATGAGCCATGTCTAGAAAGTTCTCGATAGCGCGCAACCCTGAGACATTGACGCGCACAGATCCAGCGCTAACGATTCGGCGATCAGGCTCATTGAACTCCGCGATATCGAACATCTCACTGGGTTTGTCGGCAAAGGAGAGCCACAGGACACCATAGATTTCTTTGGCGCGGATAGGCTTAATCTCGCCTGCACTTGCTTCCCAATGAGCATGAACCGCATCAGCACTTTTCACATAGTTGACTGTACGCCCCAGCAGTCGGCAGCGGTATTTTTTATCGAGTGATACATCATCCAAAGCAGCGACTGGATGCCAGTCGTTAAAAATTACTTGGTCAGTAGACATTACAATCTCCTCTGGCCTCTCAGATTAGCTATCTGGTATACCAGATAATAGCTTAAGAACTACTGACTATCAAACCTATTAAGATGGGGTCAGCAATTCTTAAGCAGATTTTTGAATAAAATCTCGTGCCCCTCTCAGAGGCTACAGATGTCGAGATCCGAAAATTACAGTTGATTACGGTGTTGGTTTACAAAATCCGCACCTAGAGACTTCCTAGCTTCATGCACAGCTACTCGCTCCGCATAAAGCTCCCGTACAAACTGGGCCACCAAACAGCTATCGGCAAACATGTCGTATTTCCAACCTGTACCGTATGCAGCGAGGTTGATATTGTCGATCGTCATCAGCCGAAGACTGGATTTGTCTTCCTGGATGTAGCTGTCAATCGCTTTACGAATCAACTCTTTGGTGGGGGCAAGCTTATGCGCATGCCAAAAATCGGTATGCCATTCGCCTGGTTTTGGATTGCTAAATGGATATTGGATGGAACGCCCTGGGCGGTCATACCCTAAGCCATCCCAAGGGCCAGTTTCGCCAGCCCACCAATTACGAGGCCCGTTGGGTGCAGCTGGTCGCACTTGCGCCCAGTGGACAGTGTTACGAGCCAACCATTCGTCCGCGTAGCTGTCGTCATTGAAGGGGTCGAGGCGACGAATACCGTCTTGATCACCTCGCAATTGGGCGACCGCGATTTCAACTTCGTTTTCGACTTTGAAGATGCAATGGCTGTAATCCATGCAAATGTTGAATGGGATGCCGTGTCGTTCCACAATATTGGCTACTTTTGAAACACGCCTCGGATCCTCAGACCACATATCAACGTGATTCTCAAAGGTAATAATTACACCTTGTTTTTCCGCATATTCAAAGGCGTTTAAATACGAAATCGCTACCTCCTCATCAGTAATGTAGTGACCATCAGCATGCTTCGCCCACACCATAAGATTGTGGTACTTAGCGCCCACAGCCAAGGTCTGATCAATATTTTCGCGAATACGTTGCTCATCGGCACCGAGCGTATAAGTCCAACTTCCACTGTAAACTGGCAAGGAGTATCGCTGACTTGCCTTGATGTACTCATCTAACTCTTCTGTGCCCACTGGGATTCGATCAACAAAGTCCCACAATCCCGATTCCTTTTGAAGACGAAACTGCTCCATAATCGGCAGTTCGCGATCAGAGACCGGTTTACTGATGGACGAGGGCTGAACGCCACGACCTGCACAACCAAGCAAGAACATCTTTTTCATTGTTTTTCTCTCTTAGATGGAATTGTGAACTTTCAAACCTCTGCTTCTTTTGCAGCCATCAGCAGTGACTCCTTAGCATCCTCCTCACTTCCAAAGCCATTGAAGAAGACATTCAAAACCACCGCACATATCGCAGTTAGCAATACAGGGCTTTCTAGTAACGGCGCCAAATCCTTTGGCAGTTTCGCGAAGAATTGTGGCGACACGACTGGAATCATTCCTATGGACACACTAATTGCTACTACATAAAGATTTTTACTATCGGTAAAGCTGACCCTGGATAAAACCTTGATACCGCTAGCTGCAACCATCCCAAACATTACCAAACCGGCCCCTCCCAAGACGTATGGTGGTATTGAGGCGATGATCATTGCAACTTTAGGGAACAATGCCAATCCTACCAAGAAGAGTCCGGCGAGAGCGCATACCCATCTACTCTTGACACCTGTGATGCCAATTAGACCAATGTTCTGAGCATATGACGTATAGGGGAATGTATTGAATACGCCACCTAACATCGTTCCAACCCCATCAGCTCTAAACCCACGCACCAGGTCTTTTTCTTTCAAGGGCTTATCTACCAACTCGCCCAATGCCAAGAACATTCCTGTGGACTCAATAAAAGTAACCAGCATCACAACGCACATTGCAACAATAGGCCAGAGACTAAACGAAGGCACTCCAAAATGGAAAGGTAAAACCATTCCAAACCAGGGGGCTGCGCTCACATCATCGAAATTAACCTGCCCCGTACCGAAAGCTAAAACGAACCCAAACGCCATGCCCAACAATATAGAAATGTTGGATATGAAGCCTTTTGCAAATCTAACAATCAATAGGATTACGATCAAAACGGCGGCAGCAATAGCAAGGTACAGCGGATTTCCAAAATCAGGATTGCCGTATCCACCCGCTGACCAGCTTGCAGCTACTACCATCAGCGACAAACCAACCGCCAAAATTTCCGTACCGGTTACCACGGGAGGAAAGAATCTTACAAGTTTTCCGATGAAGGGGGCGATCAGAAATCCGAAGATTCCGGCAGCGATAGTAGAACCAAAGACTTGAAGCAATCCAGCTTCGGGATCTGTCCCGATCGCGATCAGCGGCCCAATTGCAGTAAAGGTTACGCCCATCATTACAGGCAACCTGATCCCTACATTTGCAAACCCAACACACTGAATTAATGTCGCGATCCCACTGGCAAATAGGTCTGCATTGATTAAGAACGCAACTTGATCCTTAGGCAGCTTTAGCGCGGCGCCAAGTATCAGCGGAACGGCGACAGCACCGGCGTACATCACGAGTACGTGTTGCCACCCCATGAACATGACTTTCCAAATGTTCGTTTTCTTCTGCGAGGCTAGTGATTGCATGAGATGCACCCAAGCTAATAGTTATTAGTGACAAAAAATGGTCTGCACCAGGCGTTTCAAAAGACGCGTGCCGCCCTCCTCAGGTCGGCACTGAACTTCCGCCTAGCAGAGCCTTACTGTTCCTCTTCAATAACAGTGGTCAAAACGGAACTACAGAACGCCTCCCGTCCTTCAACGGCTGCCAGAGATAACTCTTTGTGCCATTTGCGGAACTGGATGGAAACTTTATCGGTCGCAACTGAGACCTCTGAGGTCTGTATTTCTACCGGCCATTGCGACTCGATAACAGGTTGATCTTCTTCAAGCACCCTTTTCTGGAAAGCCAGGTGCATGTGATCAGGCTGGTTGTCTTTTTCACGTACGATAATCATGAAGTTGCGGCAAGTCTTGTCATCGACAGGGCTAGCGGTAGTCCAAAGAATGAAACGTGAATCATCTTTCCACAATTTGATTTCAAGATTTACCGAATACGGCATTGTGCAACGATAGTTGAAGTCACCCATTGGCGCTTCTGGCGGGATGCCTTTCATTTCACGCGGCGGAGCGAGTTTGAATTGCAACTCACCATCAACACGATTTACGTAAACAGTCGGGTGGCTAGCGAAAAACGGATCATAGAGCGTACCTGGATGCACGAAGGCAAAGTGCGAAAAGTCTGTAAAATTCTCCCAGCGCCGTTCGGCGACAGTCTCCCAAATATATGAATCGGCAACAATTACCTGCATGTCAGGATTGTCGAAATCGCTGAGGTATGGAATCTGAGTGCAATCGAAGCTGTTGTCCAGCCGCACCCAGACGATGTCGTATTTCACCTCACAATCGAATGCGGAAATCTTGGCCCGAGGAGAAATGCTTTTGTCAGGGCAAGCAGGGATCAGTTGGCATGCTCCTGCCTCATCGTACCGCCAACCGTGATAGGGACATTCGAGATAGTCCTTACCGGCGTGGCTGCAAACGCGGCCGATGGAGAGCTGTGCAGATCGATGAGCGCATCGGTCAGCAGCCGCGACGATCTTTGAGTTTAACCTGGCCAACACCAATTTCTCGCCTAACAAGGTGACGCCCATGGGGCCGTGCCCACTGGCGTTGGCGCGTTCGAATTCACTAAGGGTACAAACTGGATGCCAGAAGTGGCGAAGGTAGGTCTTGTCGTCTAGCAACGGCTTGAGCTGTTCTTTCACGTGAGTGTCCTCAGGGCTAGGGATTGCTTGTCTTATTGTTCTAAACCAAAACCGCCTACTAGGTTTACCAGATATTCAATCTGGTATACCAGTGTAGTCGCATTTTTTGACGTGTAACGTTTTATCGCTACCCGTCGGAAAGGCTGTGCTGGGTGTTAGAGGAAGGCAGATTTCGTGCCAGAACGCAGGTGCTACAATCTCCAAGGAATGCTATACCATTGAAAATTCGGAATTTTTTTTTAGCATTAGGGCAAAAAACCTCACCATACTGTATACAACACTAAGCAATTTTGTGTACCACCTATGTTTCTAACGGTGACACCAGCCACGGCCGTGTTACATTTTGGTGCCGTGTTCGATCACCATGACAGCTCTTAGAGCCGAAAGGCGCCAAAGGTAAATCAATGCTGACCCAGACAATCGTTGCTGCCATATCTGATGCGATCTACCACCGACGGCTTCCCCCCGGAACGAAGCTGAACGAGCGCGAGATCGCAGAGCTTTTCAACGTTAGCCGCACAGTAGTCCGCCAGGCCCTCATCCGACTGTCTCAAGACAAGCTGGTGGAAATCTCGCCCAAACGCTCAACAAGCGTGTGGTGCCCCACATTTGACGATGCCTTTGAACTCTACCAAATGCTCTTGGTACTCGAAAGCGGTGTGATTGATCAATTAATTCAGTGCATCACGGAACAGCAGTTAGAAGAACTAAGGACTCACACCCAAAAGGAACATACTGCGCATCAGTGCGGACTGGATGATGAAGGTGATAAATTAGGAAGAGGCTTTCATTCGCTTCTTATCTCCTTCTTGGGAAATAATACCATCAATCAAATTCACTCCCAACTACGACGCCGTGAAGCGCTGATAAATGCCCTATACCGAGTTGGGTTCGACTACTGCAAGCTCAGGAATGAACATGTACAGCTCGTATCATGCCTGGAGCGCAAAGATGCTGTGGAGGCCAAAGAGCTTCTGGCATCGCATTACAACCTGGTTATTAAAGGATATAAGTTTGACGCAGCCCGCTCTCCTGAGATAAACCTGAAGTTTGCGCTGAGAGTCTGAACAAAAAAGGGGGCATTGCCCCCACCCTCGATCAGAAATAATATTTTATTAATGCACTTGTCACACTTTGATTCGTATCATACGCACTGGTACTTTCAATCCCATATTTATTAGACCAGTAATCGTATTCAATCCCAACGTAAGCTTTCCCTTGAACGTTCCAAAACGCTTTACCAATATCGTACTTAATTTGCGGATTGAAATGAAAATTATGCTCAAAACCGTATTTATCACCTATCACCCAATCAATATAGCCATCAATCAAGATATCACTTTTCCCAACTGGGACTGTATACGACCAAACGGGTGAAACCTGCCAGCCTCCAACGCCTTCCCCACCCTCAGGTTTCCGATAGTAAAAGTTGAGCATGAAGTAATCGAATCCTGGTAAAGAAAGATCGAATCCTGGCCCAACCAAATAATTCACTTGATCATCGCGCCCGCTCCTGTTGTTATCCCACTCAATTGTCGTCGCGACAAGCACATCTTTCACTATCCCCCAGCTATAGCTATTTCCTGTAATTTTGGACAATGAAAATCTAGGAGAGTATTCGGAATACATCCCGTGATGCCCGTCATATGCTGTTTGCGCGCCAGGATACCAATAATTATCTATGAAAAAGAATAAGTCCCCCCACGCCCATGCGCTCGTATGTTCAAACGAAATGATCTGCATTCGCCTGGGATCTACTTTGAAGTCCTTACCATATTGATAGCTAACGCTTTCCTGATGCCATAACAGCGTGCCATCAGCTTGGCTTATTGGCGCTACTGCTGCAGCGGATAGAAACAGGCATGCGCTTATTCTTTTGTCTTTCACTCACTCTCTCCTCATAATCTGACCTAAGAGTCAGAATCATTGTTGAGCAAGATGTGAGCCAAAATTAAAACGATAAATTCGTTAGCCAAACAAATAAAATTGTACACAAAGCTATTTTGCTACCTACATTCTCACGAGACTCCTGTCAGATTAGAGATCTATCAAGCCAGTTACCTTGCCATGTAACTTATCCCTCCAAAATTCAGCAAATAACCTTTGGTTTCGCTTAAGAAATTTATGCTTTCGTTCAAAGGTATTGTGAAACCTATTGACCAACCCTGAATGCTGTGCACTGAAACTGCACCAGGGGTAGCACTGAATGTAACGAATTGGTGCACAACTCCAGCTCCTATTGTTTCTTTTCCACCGATAGCAATCCGGCGTGCTCTAAGCTGCAAGCTAGAGCGAATACGCAAATACTTAGCTAACACTCTAAAAATAAGGGCCTCGCTTCTGCGCATTTTATGCTGTTCCTCCTGACGGCTAATGGTTGACACCGTTCTCTAAAATGGCCTACCTTTCTGGTGTACCAGATTAGAAACCTGATGTACCAGCGGTATGATTGGTGTAAATACATGATGTACCTAGTGTTTACCCTTTCTGTGAGTAGAAGTAGGAGACATGGCAGCTGGGTAATCCAACTGCTTCAAACATAACAACGTCATCCACAAAGGCTACATACATGGAACAGGCAATCATTAATGATGAACGGGAATATCTTCGCCATTTCTGGCATCCCGTGTGTACTGTAACTGAGCTTGAAAAAGCGCACCCTTCCAGCCTCGGCCCTCTGGCCGTTAAGTTGCTGAATGAACAGCTCGTTGTCGCCAAGTTAGGCGATGAGTACGTCGCGATGCGTGATAGATGCGCTCATCGATCAGCTAAGCTTTCCCTGGGTACAGTAAGTGGAAACCGCCTACAGTGTCCTTATCATGGGTGGCAATATGATGCGCATGGTGCTTGCAAGCTCGTACCAGCGTGCCCCAACAGTCCAATACCCAACAAGGCTAAGGTTGATCGCTTCGATTGCGAAGAGCGCTATGGATTAATTTGGGTTCGATTGGACTCTAGTTTTGAGTGCACTGAAATTCCCTACTTTAGTGCAGCCAATGATCCCAGGTTGCGTATTGTTATCCAAGAACCTTACTGGTGGGATGCGACCGCTGAGCGTAGATGGGAAAATTTTACAGACTTTTCTCACTTTGCATTCATTCACCCTGGCACGCTTTTCGATCCAAACAATGCTGAACCTCCGATTGTTCCGATGGATCGATTCAATGGCCAATTCCGCTTTGTCTACGACACTCCGGAAGATATGGCTGTCCCTAATCAGGCTCCAATTGGGCAATTCTCGTATACTTGCAGCATGCCGTTTGCTATTAACCTTGAAGTATCTAAATACTCCAGCAATTCGCTGCATGTATTGTTCAATGTGTCATGCCCGGTAGACGATCACACAACGAAAAACTTCCTGATCTTCGCCAGGGAGCAATCGGACGACTCGGATTATCTACACATTGCATTTAATGATCTCGTCTTTGCTGAAGACAAGCCGGTAATTGAGTCCCAGTGGCCTAAAGACGCGCCAGCAGATGAGGTCTCAGTAGTCGCGGATAAGGTATCGATTCAATATCGAAAATGGCTGCGGGAACTAAAAGAAGCTCATAAAGAAGGCTCGCAAGCCTTCCGAAGTGCTTTGTTAGACCCAGTCAATGAAAGCGATAGGAGCTACACATAACTTTATAAAGCATTAGGTGGCGTTTTCAACGCCACCTTTTTTTGATGTAAAAAAGACGGCCTCGAAAGAGGCCGTAAACTCGCTGCTATGTGGACTTTAGGGATGGGGGGGGGAATGAGTAAACAGCTAGCTTGTTGCCATCAAGGTCGCGAACGATGTGGACATTTTTACTCCTTGGGTGGATAGGAATTAATAATGAATTACCGTTCGAATGCTCTTACCTTCATGCATCAGATCAAATGCATCATTGATTTGGTCAAGCCCCATCGTATGGGTGATGAATTTGTCGAGTGGAATATCTCCCCTCTCCGCTCTTTCAACATAGCTTGGCAGTTCACTCCTGCCTTTAACGCCACCAAATGCGGATCCGCGCCAGACACGGCCAGTCACCAATTGGAATGGTCGAGTGGTAATTTCGGCTCCTGCGGGTGCAACGCCGATAATTACAGACTCTCCCCAACCTTTATGGCAACACTCAAGCGCAGCGCGCATAAGGTTGACATTTCCGATGCACTCGAAGGAATAGTCAACACCTCCTTCCGTAAGTTCGACAATAACATCTTGGATAGGACGATCGTGCTCTTTGGGGTTAATGAAGTCAGTAGCCCCCAAATCTCGTGCGATTTCAAACTTAGAGGGATTTATATCAACCGCAATGATACGACTGGCTTCCGCCATCTTCGCACCAATAATAGCCGCGAGTCCGATGCCTCCCAGACCGAACACCGCCACAGTAGCACCTTTCTCTACCTTAGCTGTATTGAGTACTGCACCGATCCCCGTCGTTACACCGCAGCCAAGCAAGCATATTTTTTCAAGTGGCGCTTCTTTAGGAACTTTAGCCAAGCTAATTTCAGGCAACACCGTATATTCAGAAAACGTGGAGCAGCCCATGTAATGGTAGATAGGCTCGCCTTTGTAACTAAAACGTGTCGTGCCGTCTGGCATAAGTCCTTTGCCTTGTGTTGACCTCACGGCCTGGCACAAGTTGGTTTTACCTGACTTGCAAAACTTACACTCTCCACATTCTGCGGTATAGAGAGGAATGACATGATCGCCGACCTTAAGAGAAGTGACTCCTACGCCTACTGCTTCAACGATCCCACCACCCTCATGCCCCAAGATGCATGGAAATACGCCTTCAGAATCTTGCCCAGAGAGCGTGTAAGCATCCGTATGACAAACACCGGTGGCTACCACTCGAATCAGTACTTCACCAGCCTGAGGTGGCTGAACATCGACCTCAACAATCTTTAGGGGCTGATTGGGGCCGAACGCTACTGCTGCACGTGATTTTATCATTCTAGTTACCGCATTTTATTATGATTCGGAGATCTCAGTTTATCTCCATAGGGAAGGATCGGATATTCAAAGTAACGCGAAATGCGGACAAAACGACGTTAATATCAGACATCGAGGAGAGCCCACAACGTGCACGAAGAATTTGGCAAAACAAGGAAAATTGACATTTTAATTTACCCTGAATTTAAGTCATTTGAGGCGATTGGCCCTATGACCGTCTTCACTTATGCAAACAAAATCCTGCAGGCTAGTGGGTCACTTGACCGTTACCACCTTACTATTCGCTCAACTACAATTGGCCCAGTAATTTCGGATACAGAAATATCGTTCCACGCGACTGAGACCCTGGAGAGCATTGAAGCCTCAAGTTCTGTTCTTCTTGTTGGCGCCCATGATATACAGCGACTCGCAAAAGAAAACAGTGAACTCATACATTGGATTACACATAACGCTCAGAAAGTTGACCGTTTTGCTGCTTTATGCTCCGGGGCTTTTTTCCTAGCCGCAACTGGCTTACTAAATGGTCGTCGGGCCACTACTCATTGGCGAATGGCAGATGAATTAAAGTCTAGTTTTCCCAATGTAATCATGGACATAGATTCGATTTTCATTCGCGACGGAAATCTATGGACATCTGCTGGAGTCAGTGCATCCATAGATCTGGCTCTAGCGTTCGTAGAAGAGGATCATGGACATAAGCTCGCACTTCAGGTGGCGCAAGACCTTGTCATATATCTCAAGCGTCCTGGAGGTCAGTCTCAATTCAGCACAAACCTGATGACTCAAAAAACTCAATCATCAAGTCTTCGACGGGTTCAAGAATGGGTATTCGATAACTTAGATAAAAAGATTAATGTTTCGATGATGGCAGATCGCGCTTCAATGAGCACTCGACATTTCGCTCGATTGTTTCAAAAGGAGGTTGGAATGTGCCCTTCAGAATTTTTAGAACAATCTCGTATTGATTTCGCCAGGCGCTTGTTAAGCGGTGGTGATCTCCCTCTAAAAACGATAGCCTTCAAAGCCGGATTCACCAACTCCGATCACATGCGACTAACATTCAAAAAGTATCTTTCAGTAACCCCTAAAGAATACCGTAGCCGCTTCGTTAAAAGCTCTGGATAAGCCCCTGACATATACTCCATCAATACAACACGCCCACAGGCCTTTCCAAATGACTTCTTTGAAATTTTCGATCATCAAGGTTCCATTTCTGCATCGAGTTGATACTGAGCAATTCAAATAGCACCGTGTGCTCTATGGAAAACGGCGCAGAGGTTCGATCAACGAGCGGATACTGTGGATAGAGATAGAGAATGAGGCGTCTGATCTTCATCAGCGGGTCGACGCAGGGGCCCGACAATTAGCAGGTAGCTGATAAAGGCGCCTGCGGCATTCAATGAAACGTACACCAAGGCACCATTGAATGAGCCCATCGACTGCACGAGGTACCCAATAACGATTGATGTCACGACGCAAGCCCAACCCAGTGCACCAACTCTTTTGCCGAAAATCCATGTCAGCAGTGGTGTGAATACCATAGCGGCGAAGTATTGCGAGGAGTTGATATTGCTATTGCGGTACCTCGCTCTGCGGTGGGGAACCACATCGAAACGATCTTGGTATTGCCGGGAAAACAAGGGACTTCGGCCCCCAACCAGGAACCGGAATACAAAGACAGCAAGGAATGGAAGTCCGACAGGTATTAGGGCTAAGGTTGTTGAGCCCTGATTAGCTCCGCTTGAAACGTTAATCCTCGCCTTTGATTCATTTGGGGGTACCGAAATGTCAGTTGTTCATTCGACTCGTCTGGCAACCCATGGATTGCCAATCACTCCTAAGTAAGGAATGCATATCATGATCGTTGAGGGGGCCAGACTACGGTTCAGCTCTTCGAACAACACCTTGTTGAAACTGGCTGGGCTGCCATCTGTGACACATGGCCTTTGCCTGCAAACTCGATCAACCTCGCTACCGAAATCAACTTGGCTGCCTACCCCCCAAGGACACGGTAGTGACCGACCTTCGCCTTAATATCAGGTCAGGCGGGACAATGAAGCACTATTCTGCAAAAAGAGGGCCTTGCTTAAGGCCCTTTTTGTACTCAAACCAAGATCACTTGGTCAACCAGGATTCAACAGTCGCGGAGCCGTGCTGCGCTTTCCATTCCTTCAGCGTTTTGTGATTGCCGCCTTTGGTTTCGACTACTTCACCTGTGTGAGGATTTTTGTAGACCTTCACTTGGCGCGGCCTGCGGCTGCCGGCTTTAGATTCGGCTGCTGGAGCGCGACGGCCCGCTTGTGGATCAAGCAGGTTGATCACGTTCGGCAGGCTGTAACCGTACTCTGCGAGCAAAGCACGCAGCTTCGTTTCGAATTCGATTTCTTTTTGAAGGCCAGCATCGTCTTTCAGGGCTTCGAGAGCTTGGAGCTGCTCGGCGAGGTGTTTTTCGAGCTGACGGAATTCTGCAAGCTTAGACATGATAGATCTCTATGTAGTTAGTCTCCTAACAATACACCAAAAACAGCAATTTGAATTTAGGATCAGTATTCTGCGTGATCTTTCGACCAATAGTTTGAATCACGGAGGTGGCACGTGCTCAGCTACTTGGTAGCGGTAAGACGGGAAGCAGAACCCAGTTAACTTAAACGCTAACATTAGTCAGGTAGCGAACGTTGTATGAAGCCCCCAACACCCAGCGCTCATACTGAATCACTTCGCTGTCGAGTAGCTAGCCAACAGACAAGCGATCCTGCTGTAACCAGCACTGCCCCCTGCCAAAACTGCATATTCAACACAGCACCCAACCATACTGCAGCAAATGCCGACGACAGCACGGGGGCGAAGTAGGAAGCAGTAGCCAACAAGGTGAGGTTTCCGCGCAAGATGCCAATGTTCCAGAGCCCGTAGCCACCAGCCATTCCTATAGCTGCGGCAACAAGCTCCAGACTGCTACCCAAGGTGAACGCCGGGATCACTTCGCTACTGAAGAAGTATTTCAACCAAAGAACTACCGCTGTCAGGACAAAGAACAACACCACAAGATTCTACCCACCCGCGTAACGGCGAGTGACGTTGCAATACAAAGCGAACGTGATCCCGCAGGCTAGCGCCAGACCATAACTGAGCGGATTGGACTGCACATTGGCGACGATGCTTGGCAGTGACAATCCATCACCACTCACTACCCACAATATGCCGAACAGAGCGAGCGCCGTACCAGGGATGATAATCCACCGTGCCTTTTGGCCATTCATGATGATGGCTAGCACGATGGTAAGACAGGGCCACAGGTAGTTCACCACGACAAGTTCGATCGCTTGATTACGGCTACTGGCAAATCCTAGAGCAAGTGATAGGCACACCTCGTACGCAACAAAAAGGGCACTGCCCAAAACGAGATAGAGCTTAGGTGTCGAGCGAAGTCGAGGTTTCCCCAATAGGCACACCAGCAAGATTGCGCCCAATGTGTAGATCAATGCTGCGCCATCTATTGGGCCGAAGATTTCGCTCACACTCCGGATAAGCCCTGACGCGGTGCTCCACAAAATGATCGCCACTAATCCACATGCCGTTGCGGCACGCTCGCCTCTAATCCGCATTATCCCCTTTAGCCCAAAAAATCGGCGAGTCTACAGGAACGCCCAAGGCTCAAGCTGTGAGATGAAGGTCGAAGAACCCAGGTGGGGATTCTTCAGTTGGAAATTCAGGCTTCGAAAGAACCTCATGAGCAGATAGCTATACGCTGAAAAATTCCGCCACGGCATCGGGGAAGCCAACAGACGACTCGAACTATCGGCAGTACACCGTCCAAAGCTGATCAACCCTCGTAGTAAAACTCTGACTCATCATCTCCCGCCGCATACCCCAATCCGGATCAGTCGGTACACTCGCCAGGCGCATCGTCCCCCTGCCCCATCGCTCATTGATGGAATCCAAGACACCCATGACTTTTTCACTGGCGACCGGCTGAGTGATCGAGAAAAGATCTTCGGTGTACTCGCCCTTCTGGCAAAGATTGACCAGGAGTACCTCAGCCTTGCTGTACTTGAAGCCTGATCGGAAAACTCTATCCACTGCTTCCACGGCGGCTTTTGTCATCAACCGAACATCGTCAGTCGGATACGGCAATTCGACCAGGACTCCATTGGCGTATTTGGCTTCGTCCGGATTGAACATGCCGGTGCGGATAGACACGCGGATTTTCTTGCACAGTGACTGCTGCGCCCGGAGCTTCTCGGTAGCCCGCATCATGTAGGTCGCGACGGCCTCTTTGATTGGCGCAATATCGGTGAGACGCTTGCCAAACATTCGGGAACAGCAAATCTCTTGCTTCGGTGGATCAAGCTCATCAAGCTCAATGCATGGCGTGCCGGCGAGCTCACGGGCCGTCCTCTCGATCACCACGCTGAATTTTTTGCGCAACATCCAGGGATCGGTTTTGGAGAGATCCCAAGCTGTCTTGATGCCCATCCCCTCCAAGTGCAAAGTCATCTTACGCCCTACTCCCCAGACATCTGAGACTGAGCATTTCTTCAGCACCCAGTCGCGTTTGATCTCGTCACGAAGATCGACCACTCCGCCGCTCTGGGATTGCCATTTTTTGGCTGCGTGATTGGCGAGTTTGCTGAGTGTTTTCGTGCCGGCAATACCTACCCCGACCGGGATACCAGTGCTCTTGTAAACCTGGGCACGTATCCGTCGTCCGAGTGCCTCGAGATCACCTGGTACGCCTGCCAAATCTGCGAAAGCTTCATCAATTTAAAGGCAAGATTTCAAGCTATGGACATGGTTCCGCACCTTGCTACCCGGTAGTTCAAGGTCGCTCTCCAGATGTCCATGGTAATAAGACATTTTCTGTCGATCTTGCTTGGTTATGTCCATAGCTCCTAGTCCCAAAGCAACAGGACGGTCGGACACTTTAAGACGCATAGGCTGGACAAGCGTCCAGTGCCACTGACAACCGATTGCATCGGATTTGACCAGCACGCTTTATAACGATGATCGGCAAAAAATTGCCGATTACTGCCGATGGCGGCGACAGACAGAAAGCGGCCACAAGCGGACGTTCCGGCCAGAATCGGACATTCGGCATGCGCCCTTACGCTTGCTCATGCTTTCCATCACACAGCGTTCTGCGTTCTTGGGTAAGGGCTCGCTTCACCTGCATGGTCACGAGCAGTGATCATGCAGGGATGACGGGCAGTTTGAAAACTAGTGTGCTGGGTACTCAGCGAGTACTTCATCAGTACCTGCTTTGGTCAGGCCGATGACTTGGTAGACTTCCTGCGCTCCCTCGCCCTCCATCCCGGGCGAGCCTGCCGGCATGCCGGGTACAGCAATCCCGAGAAGGTCGGTGCGCTTAGTCAACTCGACTATTTGCTCGGCAGGCACGTGGCCTTCAACAAATTTCCCATTGATCACCGCAGTGTGGCAGGACGAGAGGCGCGGAGCGACGCCCAGCTCCTGCTTGACCGCGCTCATGTTTGTGTTTGTTTCTACATGATCAATGACGGTGAAGCCGTTCGCTTCAAGGTGCTTAATCCACTTCTTGCAGCATCCGCAGTAAAGCTCTCGATAGACATCAATCGTCAGAGGTTCAGCCGCGTGGGCAGCCGAGCCGATAAACAAAACCGCAAATGTCGCGAGGCGAAGTGCCCGGCCGGAACGACGAAAATTATTGCGCATGAGTGTGCTCCTTGCCATCGGCATGGGTATGAGTCTTTGGCTGAGCGGCTGAAGGTGCAGGAGCATGGGCGCCGCTTGTGTCGCCGTGGTGAACGTCAGCTTCGGCGAGTTCTTCAGCTCCGCCTGCATCATGGTGATGTGAAGAAGTCGCTTCTTCTTGACCATCATGCTGACCTTCGTGGTTATGCATCATGGACTCACCCCCACCGTGCTGATGGCCACCGCTGCTCGCGGCTAACGCTCTGTATTCCTGAGCATCCATACCCGGAAGCTGCTGAAGAAAAGCAACCATTCCCCAAATATAGGGATCGGACATGCTTTTACCCCAGGCAGGCATGCCCGTGGACTTGATACCGTGCTTGATGATCCAGAACGCTGCTGCTGGGTTTCCATCGACACCAAGCTTCGACAAGTTGGGAGGTGCCGGATAGAGGCTCTTACTCAACTCGGTTTGCGCGAGCTCTGGAGCCAAGTGGCAACCAATGCACATAGCATTGTAGTTGCCAGCACCTGCACGAATGAGCGCTTCGTCTGTCAGGTCGGGGACTTCAATGTCTCGGGAGCGTACTTCGATCGATCGATCCCGAGCGGTTGAGAGTAGGGAGTGCACGGCCTGCGAATGGGGGTCATCGGCGCCCACATTAAACACCCCGAAATACACGACACCGGCGCCTACAATGGCGGCGACCACACTGGCAGCAGTCAACGTTTTTATTGTTCTTTTCATGTCAGCCCCTTAGAACCACATGCGAATACCGGCTACAAAGCGAGCCTCGTTGGTATCTTCCCCTTCATCGCTGGCCAGGTCGGCGGTCTTGCCGTAGGAGCGATTCCAGGTAACCCCGATATAAGGGGCAAACTCACGAACAATCTCATAGCGCAACCGCAAGCCCACTTCGGTATTGGCTAATCCAGAGCCAATGCCGCGCTGTGGGTCGTTTTTCCCGTAGAAGTTCACTTCGGCGGTCGGCTGCAAGATTAAGCGGTTGGTGAGCAGAATGTCGTAATCACCTTCTAGTCGAGCGGCGGTCTGGCCGTTCTCGCCTATGAAAGCGGTTGCTTCAGTTTCGAAGTTGTAGAGGGCCATGCCCTGGATCCCAACAGCCCCCCACGTCTGCGGTGAACCGGGTTTGAAGTCCTGGCGCACACCGGTGACAACATCCCACCATGGACCGATGGAATGGCCCCAAAGCGCCTGGAGTTCGGCATCTTCCGTCACACCATTAGTACGCTCACCTTCCGAGCGTAGCCACAAACGATCGACGTCGCCTCCGATCCAACCTTTGGCATCCCAACTCAGAGCGCTGCCGTTATCCGCGTCTTGATATTCAAATTTATCCAGGAGGACGAAAGAGTTGAGTTTCTTGTCATGCACGCCATGACCTGCGACAGGCGGAAAGGCGGCCTTACGATCAGCATCGGTCAATACAGGAATGGGCGTCCGACTCATGGTGGTTGCCCCAGCATCCATATTCATGGTGCTGTGATCCATGCCCTCCATTTGGCCTTGGTCCATGTTCATATTGCCGTGATCCATTGCCCCCATGCTGCTATGGTCCATGGTTCCCATCGAACCGTGATCCATCTTGGAGTGATCCATCTCTTCAGCCGCGGAAGCGATACCAACAAACACAGAGCTGACTGAAACCGTCAACGCCATCAGGGTCGGACGTAAAAGCTTAAGGGTCATGGTCTCAATCCGCTTTTTTAGTGTTTGAGTCATGATCCATCGACTCGTGATTCATTTTGCTGTGGTCCATCGTTCCATGGTCCATAGAACCGTGATCAGACTTGGACTCACTTGTCTTGGTCTTATGCTTTGTTGCTGACTTGTCTGTGTCGGCAGCAGCGTAAGCGTGCTCGGCATTGCCTTCCCCAGCTTGTACCAAGGGCACTCCACTCAATATGCCGATGGCAAGGGCGCAACCAATCAATGACTGACGATTCAGATATCTGCTCATAATCCGTTTCCCTTACTCATCAACCCGTACTTCACGGAACATGCCCATTTCCATGTGAAACAGCAGGTGGCAGTGATAGGCCCAGCGTCCCAGGGCATCGGCGGTGACGCGATAACTGCGTTTGGTACCGGGTGGCATGTCGATCGTGTGTTTGCGCACCATGAATTTCCCGTGCTCATCCTCGAGGTCGCTCCACATGCCGTGGAGGTGGATGGGGTGGGTCATCATGGTGTCGTTCACCAGCGTGATGCGCAGGCGCTCGCCATACTTGAGGCGCAATGGCTCGGCGTCGGAGAATTTGATGCCATTGAATGACCAGGAAAACTTCTCCATATGGCCAGTCAGGTGCAACTCGATCGTCCGATTGGGCTCGCGGCCATCAGGGTCCTGGAAAGTGCTCTTCAGATCCGCGTAAGTGAGCACGCGACGGCCGTTGTTCCGTAGGCCAATACCCGGGTCGTTGAGCTTCGGCGTAGTGCTCATGGCTTGCATATCGACCAATGGGTTATTGGTCTCGGAGGCTGGGTGCGACTGCATCTCCATGCCACCCATGCCAGCCATTCCTGACATGTCACCATGGTCCATACCAGCCATCTTGCTGTGGTCCATGCCGGACATAC
>NZ_JBXAOQ010000006.1:0-291727 GCF_058802985.1 Pseudomonas sp. GW822-FHT01E03 | reverse complement strand
CGGACATACCGGACATACCGCCCTGGTCCATACCAGTCATCTTGCTGTGATCCATCCCGGCCATGCCGGACATGTCACCATGGTCCATACCAGCCATCTTGCTGTGGTCCATGCCGGACATACCGGACATACCGCCCTGGTCCATACCAGTCATCTTGCTGTGATCCATCCCGGCCATGCCGGACATGTCACCTTGGGCCATACCGGCCATCTTGCTGTGATCCATCCCGGCCATGCCGGACATGTCACCTTGGGCCATACCGGCCATCTTGCTGTGATCCATCCCGGCCATGCCGGACATGTCACCTTGGCCCATACCGGCCATCTTGCTGTGGCCCATACCGGCCATCCCGGCCATCCCGCCCTGGTCCATGCCAGCCATCTTGCTGTGATCCATACTGGCCATGCCAGACATGTCACCTTGGTCCATGCTGGCCATCTTGCTGTGATCCATGCCGGCCATACCGGACATGTCACCTTGCTTCATGGCGCTGTGGTCCATACCGGCCATGCTGCCATGGTCCATCCCCCCCATCCCCATGTCATCCATGGTCAAAAGCGGGCGCGGATCAGTTGCCGGTACTGGTGCGCTCAGCCCCTCGCGCAGGGCCAAGGTGCCGCGGGCATAGCCGGTGCGATCCATGGACTGGGCGAAAATGGTGTAAGCCTCTGCGCTGGCAGGTTCGACGATCACGTCATAGGTTTCCGCCACGGCAATGCGAAACTCATCGACGCTGACCGGTTTGACGTGCTGGCCGTCGGCCGCCACGACGGTCATTTTCAAGCCTGGAATACGGACGTCGAAGTAGCTCATGGCTGAGCCGTTAATGAAGCGCAGGCGAAGTTTTTCCCCCGGTTTGAAAATCCCGGTCCAATTGCCATTAGGGGCCTGGCCGTTCATGAGATAGGTGTAGGTATCCCCACTGACGTCGGCGAGATCGGTGGGGTTCATTTTCATTTCGGCCCACATTTTCCGATCCGCCACTGCCGCGGACCACCCCTTCTGGCTCACATCGTCGATGAAGTCGCCTACGGTCCGTTTGTGGTGGTTGTAGTAGTCCGACTGCTTCTTGAGCTTGGCCATGACTCGGCCAGGATCTTCATCGGTCCAGTCAGACAACATCACCACGTAATCGCGGTCGTATTGGAAAGGTTCAGGCTCTTTGGCATCGATCACGATCGGCCCGTAGACACCGACCTGTTCCTGCATGCCCGAGTGACTGTGATACCAGTAGGTGCCGTTCTGATGCACCTTAAATTTGTACTCATACATGCCATCGGGCGCGATGCCGTGAAAGCTCAAGCCCGGAACGCCATCCATATTGGCCGGCAGGATGATCCCGTGCCAATGGATGGAGGTGTCCTGATCCAGGCGGTTCTTCACCCGCAGTGTGACCGTATCCCCTTCACGCCACCGCAGCAGAGGCCCCGGCAAAGTGCCATTGATGGTCATGGCTGTACGCGGCGAACCGGTGATGTTCACGGGGGTTTCGCCAATGAACAGGTCAAATTCGTTACCGGTGAGAACACTCGGCAGACCCGGGCTGGTTACGGCCCATACAGGAGTGCGCCACAGACCAAGACCGCCGAGAATGCCACCAGCGGCCAGGCCTTTGACGAAGGTCCGCCTAGAGGTTTTGGAATGCATGCCGTTTATATCCAATCAGTCAAAAGGGAAACCGTGTGAAACACACTGAGCGTTGTGCTTATCGGTTAGGGGCGTGCTCTCAGGAGTTCGTCGCGAATCCAGATGAGCCTTGCCCGCCGCCGCAAATGACAAAATTCATACGGCAGGCGAGCGCTGAAATTGCCACACTTTAACCACCGAAGTGATTACATTTCTGTCAGCTTGGGATCGCATCAATTCGCTAAGTTTTTGGCTTGGTTGACAGCCTTGACGTTGCTCTGAGCTACAGGTGCTTGATCGGCTCGCTTTTGGGTAGCTTGGTACGCTTCCATTGCGTTCTTCTTTGCTGCTTCCATACGAGCGAATGTCCGGTCACCACCGCCTGAGGCCATAGCCAGAGAGGAGACGGTCAAAGCGGCAATGATCAACAGTGCTTTCATGGATTTCATTGGGGGTATCCTCGAATAAGATTTGCTTAACCCGTTGAACCCACATCAAGAGATGATTCGCGGGGGGGAGTGAGCTCAAAGCTCGATGTAACTTTAAGACTCTCCCCCTGTCAGGAACCTTAGGTGAAAATTACAGTTCTGTAAGATTTTGATTTTCTGACGATATTTTGAAAGAACAAGCGAGAATAGGCCGCTCCCAATTGCTCAAGAATGATAGCGCTTTGATGCTTCAGTTCATGCTCGGCTAATAATTGGTCGCACAAATCCCCCCTACTGGGAGTCGTGCTCGCTAATCCGTGGAAGTGTGCTGAATATCCGACCTGAACTGTTGAAGCAGGCTTATTGGGAAGGGTTAAGTTCAACGGTGATGTGAACCACTTCTTCATGCACTGACAAGAGATCCTTGAAGTAAGCGGGCGTTGCTTTTTGATCCGTCGTCAAACTCAGGATGCAGGCATATTTCCCTTTACCTACGGGCCACACATGAAGGTTGCTGATGTGCGCGCAGATCGGGCTGACGGCAATGACGTCCTGGATCTCTTCGACGACAGGAGAATCCATTTCGGCCCTGCGCTCCTATCTGAAATGAGCTCAGGATGTGCAAGCAAATGAGCAGCGTGAGCACCCTAAAGTTGACCTCATCGGTGATCAAAGATGTCCGGTTTGTGGGTATAGGAGGCCTGCGGCGAGTGGGTAGAGTTCAGCTGCCCTCACCTGAGTTAGTCATCGCTGATGCTGGTGGCGACGCCGCTGCATCTTCCAGCCGCTCGATGCGCTGTTGCAGTTCGGCCACCTGGTGCTCTAGGTGAACGACATGGCTTTGCGGCGACTTTCCATCGCTGAAGCCCCACCCTCGATCTTCCTTGTACAACATTGCCCAGATCCACAGGAACGGCCAGATTGCATGCAGGGTGAACATGCTGACCCAACCGGTCACATGGATCGCGTCCTGATGAGGGTGATTGCGGCGCACGGCGATGTTATAGGGGATGTCATGCAGCACGAGGACTCCGTAAAACATGACCAGCCCGACAAAAATTAAGAGGCCCAAAGCGAAGTAATCAAGCATGACTCCCTCCGTTCGTCGTCATCGAACTGCTCACATCAGTCTAGTCAATCGTCTGGAGTTCATGACTTGGCCCCGGGCGTTAGACTGCTGAATATCCGACCTGGCATGTTGAAAGTAGCCCTATTGGGAAGGGTTACGTTCAACAGTAAGATCGACGCTGGTCCGCTGGAATTTGACCTTTGTCTGCGCGGCACCTTCAGCTGTGCCGTGACTTCACTTTATATGTACGTTCCTCAGCCTCAATGCATTGAGGACGACGGATGCAGAGCTCACACTCATGGCGATGGCCGCGACTATCGGTGATAACAGATGTCCAGTCATTGGGTAAAGAAGGCCAGCGGCGAGCGGAATGCCCATCGAGTTGTAGAGAAACGCGAAAGCCAAATTCTGCCGCATGTTTTTTACTGTCGCGACAGAAAGGGCTCTCGCCCGAAGAATCCCCATCAAGTCGCCTTTTACCAAGGTAAGCTGTGCGCTGTTCATCGCGACATCTGTCCCCGTCCCCATTGCGATACCCACATCCGCTCGTGCCAGAGCCGGCGCATCATTGATACCGTCGCCAGCCATGGCAACCCGGCGACCGTATTGCTGAAGGTCTGCGACTAGACGTTCTTTGTCCTGAGGTTTTACTTCACCGTGCACCTCCTCGATGCCCATCTCTTTGGCTACTGCACGGGCCGTAGTAAGACCATCACCAGTAGCCATGATGATTTTCACATCGTCGGCCTTGAGCTTGGTGACAGCCTCTTTGGAGGTTGGTTTGATTGGGTCTGACACTGCCAGCAACCCTGCCAATAATCCGTCGATAGCAACGTAGATGATGCTGATTCCCTCAAGCCGTAACTGCTCTGCACAATTTCTCAGGGGGCTGATATCCACACCGGCATCTGCCATCAAGGCCGTGTTACCCAGTTGGACTCTCTTACCGCTCACCATTCCGCTGACGCCAATCCCAGATCCGGACTCGAACGATTCAGGCTTGGTCAGTACAAGGTTTTCAGCTCGGGCGTGATCAACGATTGCGTGAGCCAAGGGATGCTCACTGCCCTGATCGAGGCTGGCGGCCAGTTGAAGGACTTCATTGGCGGTGAACTTCTGTGTGGCCTCCACGCTGTGAAATTCCGGGCGTCCCTCCGTCAGGGTTCCTGTTTTATCAACGATCAGCGTGTCGATTTTGCAAAGGTTCTCGATCGCGCTGGCATCTCTGAACAGCACACCCATGCTGGCCGCTTTACCTGTGGCAACCATGATCGACATCGGCGTTGCCAACCCCAACGCACAGGGGCAGGCAATGATCAGCACGGCGACCGCATTGATCAGACCGAAGACCCAACTGGGTTCAGGACCGAAGAGCCCCCACCCCACAAGAGTCAGGATGGCCACGGTGATGACGCCCATCACGAAATAGCCGGCGATGGCATCGGCCATGCGTTGCATGGGCGCTTTGGAGCGCTGGGCACGGGCAACCATCTGAACGATCTGCGACAACACGGTCTCAGCACCCACCTTCTGCGCTTCCATCACCAGGCTGCCATGGGTATTGAGCGTAGCCCCGATCAGGCTATCTCCGATCCGCTTCATCACCGGCACGGGTTCACCCGTTAGCATCGACTCGTCGACCGCGCTTTCACCCTCCAGGACGGAGCCATCAACGGGAACCTTTTCCCCCGGCCTTACCCGCAGGTGATCCCCCTTGTGCACATGTGTCAGGGGAATATCTTCCTCTCGGCCGTCGGCGTTGAGCCTGCGTGCCGTCTTGGGTGATAGCCCCAGAAGGGACTTAATCGCGGCAGAGGTTTGTGATCGCGCTTTGAGCTCAAGCACCTGGCCCAGCAACGTCAGTGAAATGATCACCGCTGCGGCTTCGAAGTAGACCCCGATGCGACCGTCTTGCATGAAGGTAGCGGGAAAACTCTGGGGGAATAGTGTGGCTGTGACGCTGTACAGATAGGCCGCCGCTGTGCCTAGGCCAATCAAGGTCCACATGTTTGGACTGCGATGACGAATAGAGTCGATGCCCCTCACAAAAAAGGGCCAGCCCGCCCATAGGGTCACCGGGGTGGCTAGGATGAGCTCGATCCAATTCTGTGTCGGCCCATGGACCAGTTGCAGCGAGTGGCCCGCCATGGCGAGTACGGTGACGATCAGGGTGAGTGGCAACGACCACCAAAAGCGGCGAGTGAAGTCCTTGAGTTCGGGGTTCTCTTCCTCCTCAAGCCCAGGCATGACCGGTTCCAATGCCATGCCGCACTTTGGGCAGGTACCGGGCCCGGACTGGCGTATCTCCGGATGCATCGGGCAGGTGAATTCTGCGTCCATCAGTGACTCATTTACCGGCTTCGGATCGCTAGCAGGTTTGGCATCCGACGAATTACCTGCATAACGGCCAGGCTCAGCTCGAAACTTCTCTCGGCACTTTAGGCTGCAAAACTGATACGTCTGTCCCTCATAAGGCTCGTTGAACTGACTCGGTGGGGTAACGGCCATGCCGCACACCGGGTCGCGCAAACCTCCATTCTGGGATTTTACAGAGTGAGAATGATGATGGTCGTGATGACTGGTCGCGTCGGGCATGACTAGCTCCCGTTCTCATCTTTGTGAGTCTCTGTCGGATGACCATGTCGGCTGTGACCGCCATGGCCGTGCCCAAAAAAATGCATCACAGGACAGACCAACAAAATCAGATACGGCAGGTACGGCGAAACATGGCCGAAGTGTTCCCGAACCAGGTAGAACGCACCGATTGCAACCAGCATAATCAGTATCACGCCGGCCTTACTTCTCCAAAATGGTGAACGAACTTTTTCAGACACATGTGAATGGTTAGGCATGGTGCGGTCTCCATTGTCCGGACAACGTTGCTGCGACGTCTGCAACTGAGAGTAGTCAAGGCTCGTTTGAAGGCTTTGATACTGATCAAGCCTCTGTTACTTCACCTCAAACTGACCAACCATTCCCGACTGGTAGTGCCCCGGAACGTTGCAGGCGAACTCCAAACTGGTGCTTTTGTAAAAGGTCCAAATGAGTTCTTTGGTTGCGCCTGGCTCGATCAGAACGCTGTTCGGGTCGTTGTGTTCCATACCAACCATTTTCATACCCCCGCTGCCGTGCTCCATGTCGGCCATTGCTTGCCCGTGCCCACTGGGAGTAAGGGTGCCGTTTTGAAACATGGTTGCCATTTCTTTTTGGTGGGCGGCATGGGCAGCAGCTTTACCAATGTTGAACTCATGCAGCAGCGAGCCCTCATTGCGCAGGACAAATCGAACCGTCTCTTCTGGTTTGACACTGATGTTTTGGGGTTCGAAGAAGATGTCGCCCATCCTCACTTCAATGGTGCGATTCACGTCGGCGGCCGCTCCCAGTTGGCCAGTGTCATCTTTTCCATGGCCCACGCTGGCCATGGCTGAAGTTCCCAGGAGCAGAACCATTACAGCAATCAGCGGTGTGGCAAATTTAGCTTTCATAACGACCTCAAGAACGAGAATGAGTAGGCGCTGGCTATGTTAAGGAAACGGAGCTGCCAGCTAACTGACCTGAACACTACATTTCTGTCAGTTTTCTGAAATAAAGTACGGGGCCTAAACAACGCCATTTCATCTAGATTGAATGCGTAAAGCTTCAAGGTAGAGCCGCTATTACTGACTTTCTGAAACCATGAGTTTGTGTTCACGTTGCATTTGGTTCAAAACGTCATCAACGACTTTGTCGTGCTTTTCCATCCAAGCGAGGTGCTGCACGGGTGTCATTGCTGCATCGGGGTGGTCCTGATGCAGCTGGCCCAAAATTTCTCCGAGCATTTTTATGTGCTCTGCCATGTGCGCATCACGCTTTCCAGCAGGGGCTTTTTCCGCCTGAACCAGGACGGCTTCGGCTTTGTCTCGCATAGTGCTTATGCGGTCGATCACTCGGTCTCCACCCCCTTCAGCCCAGACCGAGGCCGAGAGCAGAATTGAGCCAGCCAAAAACAAGGTTTTGAGGTAGTTCATTGGGTCGCTCCTTCGTAGGAATGTTGTCCGGCTCGACAGGACCTTGCTCACTGGAGAGGCGGATGAACACTTCAAAGTGCTCATGCTCGAACCCTAGACAACGCTCGCTGACATCTACCTGAGCCCAATATTACATTTCTGTCAGTTGCTGGTTGGCTGGACGGATTCGTTGCAAACTCACACCTATCATCACTTGAGAGCCACCCCCATGAGACTTTTGGTTGCGGAAGACGAGCCAAAGATAGGTATCTATTTGCAGCAAGGCCTCACTGAGGCGGGCTTCAACGTGGATCGCTATACCAATGGTACCGAGGCTCTTCAACATGCCTTGAGCGAAGCGTATGACCTGCTGATTCTGGACGTCATGATGCCGGGTATGGACGGGTGGGAAGTACTCCGGAAGGTCCGCGCCTCCGGCAAAGATGTCCCCGTGCTTTTCCTGACCGCTCGCGACCGCGTTGAAGATCGGGTCAAGGGACTTGAAGCCGGCGCTGATGATTACCTGATCAAACCCTTCGCATTTTCTGAATTGCTGGCTCGGGTCAGAACGCTGTTGCGTCGCGGCAATAGTGCTCCCGCTCTACCCAGCATGAAACTGGCTGATCTTGAAGTCGACCTGCTCAAGCGCAGGGCCATTCGAGGAGGTAAACGCATAGACCTTACGGCCAAGGAATTTGCGCTATTGGAGTTGCTGCTCCGACGCCGGGGCGAAGTGCTGCCAAAATCGCTCATCGCCTCGCAAGTCTGGGACATGAACTTCGACAGCGATACCAACGTGATCGAGGTTGCGGTTAGAAGGCTCAGAGCGAAGATTGATGACGACTTTGAAGTCAAGCTGATCCACACCGCACGTGGTATGGGCTATATGATCGACTCACCGGATTCTGACTCGGAATGAACCGTCTATCCCTAACGACGCGCATGAGCCTGATGTTCATGCTTGCGGTGACGGCCGTCCTCACTGTCGCCGGGCTCAGCTTCAACCATCTCAGCCAGCATCATTTCACAATGCTGGATCAGCAGGCCCTGACCGAAAAGCTCGAATCCACTCAGCGAATCCTGGGAGATCTGGCCAGCGTCGATCAATTCAACGAGATAAAGCCCGAGTTACAGGCTTTGCTCGGGGCCCACCGTGATTTGACAGCCATCATCCTGGACAGTGAAGGAACGCTGCTTTTCGCAGATCCAAGACCAATCAATGTTCCACAACAGTTTCGCACGACGTCAAACAGCAATGTGTGGGAGTGGCAGGAGCAGGAGCAAATGTTCCGCGGGATGACGGCGGAAGCGATGGTTACCGGCCAGGAGAAGCCATTTACGGTCATCTTGATCTATGACGTCACTCAGCATATGTCCTTCTTCGCGACGCTTCAGCGCTGGTTCTGGATAGGCTTGGTAATTAGTGCGCTCGTCAGTGCAGGGTTGGGATGGATGGTTGCAAGCAGTGGTATGCGTCCAATTCGTCAGGTGACCAGGGTCGCGGCTTCGATGTCGGCTAAATCACTCAATAAACGCATTCCATTAGCGCCCGTTCCCAAAGAGCTTCAACAATTGGTCTCTTCGTTCAACGCGATGTTGTCCCGACTGGATGATGCTTTTGTCCGGCTATCAAATTTTTCTGCGGACATTGCTCACGAACTGCGTACACCAGTCAGCAATCTGATGACTCATACGGAGGTGGTCCTCTCCAGAAAACGGGACATCGAGGACTATGAAGACAATCTGTACTCAAATCTCGATGACTTGAAGCGTATGGCGCGAATGATCGATGACATGCTTTTTCTGGCGAAATCTGACAATGGTCTGATGACGCATGAGGACAAACCAATAGACCTATTGGAGGTAGTGGAAAAGTTGCTGGAGTACTACCGCCTGCTAGCCGATGAGCGCGGTATCAGCCTCACGGTTTCAGGCCGAGGCAGTGTCCGAGGCGATGTGCTGATGCTGCACAGAGCCATCTCGAACCTGCTTTCGAATGCCCTGCGCTATACCCCGGAGGGACAAACCATCAGCGTAGATATTCGCCAGGATCTGAAGAAAGCAATCGTGACGGTGGAAAACCCAGGGGAGACCATTGCCCCCGAGCACCTTGAAAAGCTCTTCGATCGATTCTATCGCGCTGACCCCGCACGGCGCGAAGGAAGTCCAAGTAACGCAGGGCTGGGATTAGCAATAACTCGGTCCATTATCGAAGCTCATGAAGGCAGGATCTGGTGCACTTCATCCAATGGGGAAACCTCGTTTCATATGGAGCTCCCTAGCTCCGGACTGGAACATGCGTAAATCCGGAAACGCATAGGTAGAGGACATAGGCACTCACCACAGGTAAGCAAAACGCCTCATTGGAACAAAGATTGCCCCCTTGCTTCTCCTAGAAGGAGTGAGCCGTCTAGGGGCTGAGAGCTTCGTCAGAAAGTCAACGTAACGCTGATTGTGCACGTGAAAAACCGCATTGCCTGCCCTCAGCGTTGGACCAGAGAGCAGCCGCGAAGCTTACCGAATTGTAATCGAACCGTCGGCGGTCATGTGGCATCGTGTCCTGGCTCAATGACGTGGCTACCTTGATCCATTACCTGGGTTCAGTGCGTACCAGGACGCGGTACTCGCTTGGTGTTTGCCAGTGGTTTTAACCAGCATCGAGAAATAAAAACTAGAACTTCCCCACCAAACCTCAAACCAACAGCTTCTGCTGTGAGGAGCCCTGCATGTCTTTCTTTAAAACTACTACCGTAGCTGCTGCACTTACCGCTGGTTTGCTATTGAGCGCTATGGCCCAAGCACATCCAAAGCTCGTGTCCGCTACCCCTTCGGAAGGTTCGACCTCCGCAGCACCTTCCAAAATTGAACTGCATTTCTCGGAAAACCTCGCGACCCAGTTCTCCGGTGCGAAGCTGATCATGACCGATATGCCGGGCATGCCAAACTCTCCAATGGCAGTTAAAGCGGGTGTCTCCGGCAGCGACGATCCGAAAACGATGGTCATCACGCCCTCCGCTCCGCTCACCACTGGTACCTACAAGGTTGAATGGCGGGCAGTCTCTTCAGACACCCACCCAGTAACAGGCAACCTTGTTTTTAAAGTGAAATGATCCATGAGCGACTCAATCAATATCGCCGTTCGCTTCGCTCTTTACATGGATCTCATGCTCCTGTTTGGATTGGCCATTTTTGGTTTGTATAGCCTCAGGGGAAAAGAGCGAATATCCGGCGCCGTCTTGAACTTTGAGTCGCTAATTTTCGGCACAGTCGTTGTTGGCGTACTTCTGTCTCTCGCGGCCATGTTGTTACTTGCCAAGGCAATGAGTGGTGTATCCGAATTTATGGAGCTTCAGCGCCATATCTTCGAAATGGTGCTTATGGGGACCGATGTCGGGCTCATGTGGATGGTCCGCATAGCTGCCCTTGTGTTAGCGGGTATCAGCTTGACGCTAAACAAACGCTTTCCGACCCTCAGTTTGTGGGTAGTTACCTTGTGCGGCGCCGTCGCGTTAGCCACCCTCGCTTGGACTGGGCATGGCGCTATGGACGAAGGCGATAAGCGTTACATGCATTTCGCCAGCGACATCTTCCACCTGTTGGCAGCAGGAGGCTGGCTCGGCGCCCTGGCGGCATTCGCTTTATTGCTGCGTACGAAGATACTGAATGGCGAACAAGAAGTGCGAATTCTCTCTCGAGTGCTTACCGGCTTTGAGTCAGCGGGTGCATTGATCGTAGTGAGCCTAGGTTTCACCGGCGTAGTGAACTATCTGTTCATTGTAGGCCCAACACTCGATGGTATGGTGTTTAGCACTTATGGCGTGCTGCTTTGTTTGAAAATTTTACTATTTGCAGCGATGCTCGTATTAGCCACGATGAACCGTTTTCACTTGAGCCCACTTTTAGCGCGATCGATCCAGAGTGGAGAATACACGGGTGCCGTTAATGCTTTGCGGCGCAGTATGGCCCTGGAGTTCTCAGTGGCAATAATCATAGTGTGCCTAGTCGCTTGGCTTGGAACCTTGAGCCCAGAGATGGATATGGGCACTGTATAGAGGGAAAAATTCGCATACAGCAGGGAGTGTAATAGCACCATCCTCAGCCCTGCTTCTGCTTGGTTTCTTTATGGGCAGCCATCTCTTTACCCTATCCGGTCGCGGTAGGGATGGCAGTTACCTGCCACCCCCGCACAGATCCGTACGTGCGGAATTACCGCATACGGCTCCTGCCTCGGGTGCGTGACGCGAAGCGATCCTCAGGATACGGGTGTGCATTCTTTGGGCTCGGTATGTAGTGATCTGTGAGCAACCCGAAGCGAGACCATTGCAGCCGATTTCAATGACTGCGTCGCCGAGAGCCTGACGCCAATATCGACATATGGCCTTCCTGAAGCCACTCAACAGCTTCAAGTTTCCTGGCACCGCGTGGTAATTGAAGTAACCACACACCACCCCAAGTGAGCCATTGCCCTTGAGCCCGGATGGGGTCATGACGTCGGCGCTTCAACTCATCTCGAATAGCCAGCAGCGTCGCACGCATTCGCTTCTTGACCGTCAGGCGCTGTATTTGAAACCCGCCGGCCCATCCGACAATCTCATCCAACATCGCCATATCAGCCTCCCTTGCCCAAGAAGCCGATTAAAGAGGTTCGCGACGAGGAATGGCAAGGGGCCACATGAACGGCGGTTAGGCACTGCTATAATCCCAATGGCAGCCTTGCCTCCCCGGTAATTGTGGCCAGCCCGCGGCGCTTCGACAGTTTAAAGCAACAGTTGCTCGTGAGGTGTGCCATGACCTGCGCTTTACCCCGCGCCACGCACCGGGCCTCAGGCTGCACTGGGCAGTCTTGGTATTTACGGACCTGCTGGCTGCCGCTGTATCTACTCCTGTCTTTGGCCGGGGTTCACCTCTCGTTCGGCGCCGAGCCAACTGCTGAAACCAGCACTCGGGCGGGGTTGATCGTCTGGGCCGAGCCCAAACCGGTAGACAATGTGAGTTTCGTCGATGGAGAGGGAAAACCACGAAGCTTGGCTGACTTCCGGGGTAAGGTGGTTCTGCTCAACCTCTGGGCCACCTGGTGCGTCCCTTGCCGTCAGGAGATGCCGACCTTGGATCGCCTCCAGGCAAAACTGGGCGGCAACGACTTCCATATGGTAGCGCTCTCGCTCGATCAAGGTGGACTGCAGGTGGTACGGGACTTTTACCGGGAGATCGGTATCCAGCACCTCCAAATCTACCTCGACGAGCAGATGCAAGCCATCCAAAGTCTCGGCGCCTTCGGCTTGCCGGCCACCCTGCTGCTGGACCGCGAAGGGCGGGAAATTGGCCGCAAAGTCGGTGCGGCCGAGTGGGACAGCCCGCAGGTCATTGAGTTTGTGCAGGAAGTAATGGCCTCCACAGCGAGGAAATAGTCTGCGATGAACCTTAGCGACATCGGCATCCTCAGCGCGTTTGCAGCGGGCATGATCTCGTTCCTGTCGCCCTGTGTGCTGCCCTTGGTACCAGGCTATATGTCCTTCATCGCCGGCCGCTCAGTGGATGAACTGCAGGTCCTGGAAAGCCACCGGGAGCGGCTTGCCGTGATCGGCATGAGCCTGAGCTTCGTGCTGGGCTTTTCCACCATCTTCATTGCGCTAGGGGCCAGCGCTACTGCCATCAGCCAGCTGCTGATTGCTTATCGGCAGGAGACCAACCTGGTTGGCGGCATCATCGTGATTGTCTTCGGCCTGTTCATCACCAGTCTGATCAACCCGCGTTGGCTGAATATGGACGTGCGCTTCGTCCACCAGTTCAAGTCCATCGGCGGACCGCTGGCCGCCTATGTGTTGGGTATGGCCTTCGCCTTTGGCTGGACGCCCTGTATCGGTCCCATCCTGGGCAGCATCCTGACGCTGAGCGCTACCACCGGCCGTACGGGCGCCAGTGGCGTTGCATTGCTGTCGACCTACTCGCTCGGCCTGGGCCTCCCATTCCTGCTGACGGCCTGGTTCACCAACCATTTTCTGGCCCAGATGAAGCGTCTTCGCCGTTGGAGCCGGTCCATCCACATAGGTGCTGGTGTCATTCTGATTCTCATGGGGAGCGCCATGGTGACCGGCCAATTGACCGGCTTTGCCTGGTGGTTGCTGGAGATATTTCCGGTCCTAGGCAGGATCGGCTAGCCAGCGGTACTCCTCTGGAAATTTTTTCGCGTTCAATCACTCAGTATCGAGCCTGGTAGAGATCGTTGACCGCGATCAACAAACTACTTCGCGATTGGCGCTTAGCTTGAGCATCGGTTTAGGCCTGCCTGGCTCAATACCATGTCCTTCGTTGGAGACACCAACATGAACGCTAAGCGGTTTACCTCTCTGGCCTTAAGTATTTCCCTAGGGGCACACCTGGGCCTTGCCCTGGCAAGCCCGACTGGCAGCGTCTACACCGCCAACGAGCGGGCGGCGTCCATTAGCCAGGTGGACCTCGATAACGGTGTGATCAGCACGGTCGCCTTGCCGATTTCCCCGCACAACGTGCAGGTTTCACCCGACGGCAGCTTGCTTTTGGTTGTTGGAATATCCGGTCATGCCGGACATTCGAGTGGTGAAAAGGCCAGTGGACAGTTGCTGGTATTCAGTACCACCGCTCTGGATAGACCGCAGTTCAGCCTGCCGGCAGGCGATCACCCGGCTCATGTGGTCACCGACGCCACTGGGCAGCGCGCCTTTGTTACCGATTCCGCCGCCAATCAGGTGCGGGTCTTCGACCTCAAACAGCGGGTCGAACTACCTGGCATTCCGACTGGGCGCTATCCCCATGGGCTGCGCTTGAGCCCCGATGGCCAAACACTCTACGTCGCCAATATGCGCAGCGATAGCGTATCGCTTATCGACGTCGCCACACTCAAGGAGACTGCGCAAATTCCAGTGGGTAAAGGTCCTGTCCAAGTGGGCTTTGCCCCCGACGGCCACCTGGCGTTCGTGTCGCTCAGTGCCGCGAACCAGCTTGGCATCATCGACACAGCCAGGCGCGAGGTGATCGGCAAGATTGATGTGGGCCGTACGCCGATCCAGATGATGGCCACCGTTGACGGCCGCCAGGTCTATGTCGCGAACCAAGGCAGTGGCCAGAACCCGGACGATCGAGTCTCCATCGTCGATCCCCAAACGCGCAGCAGCATTGGCACCGTGACCACCGGCCGGGGCGCCCATGGTGTGGCCATCAGTACAGATGGCGCTTATGTGTTTGTCAGCAATATTGAAGCGGGCACCGTATCCGTAATTGATACGAAGAGCCGCAAGGTCGTCGGTACACACAAGGTCGGCGCTGGCCCGAACGGGATCAGCTACAAGCCGCCGAAAACCGAATAGTCCTTCGATATGCCGTGGGGGATGGCACCAAAACTAAGTCTTGAAGCATGGATCGGGTCGTTTGAACGACGTAAGAGCGACCTGACTACGACTCAACCGATACCGGAAACTTCCAAGACGAACATAACGGGCCTCTCATGCTAGAGCGGCATCTCTTACCGCACATGCAGCTTCGACCTTGGCATGATAAGAAGGTCAACCCCGGCTGGGGTTTATTCCGGCCCCAGAAGCTCCGACATGACCTGAGCTGGTCGTAAGCCTTTCTGCATTTGCAGGCGGCCCTTTGAATCGCGATAGACGATCGTGGGCGTTGCCTCGCTGCCCAGCCCAGTCATCAGCGCAAGATTGGCGTCGAGTTGCTCCTGAACATTGCTGGGCACCGTTTCCAGAGACTTGAGTAAGCTCCCGCCACCGGCCACCTCATGCCGTTTCAGCGCGGCTTCTGGTTGCTTGTCCGTCAACAGCGCTGCGGACTTGCCGGCACTGTCAGGACTGAGCAGGCCCACCATGATGTGGCGCAATTGAACCTTGCCGGACTCAACCCACGGGCGCGCCTGGTGCCAGAACTTATTGCAGTAGGGACAGTTCGGATCATCGAACATGTAGACGATGCGTGGGGCATCCTTGCGCCCATCGGCAATCCAGGTGCTCTTTTCCAGGCGCGCCAACACCTCCTTGGCTATCGGTTCGTAGATCAGACGCTCCAGCGTTGCCCCCGTCAGATCCTCACCCTGGGCATCGAACAGGGTGCCAATCAGGACGTGCTGGCCATCGGCCGTGAGGTAAAGAGCCAGCCCTTGGTCGTTATAGCGCGCGGCATAGCCGCGCAGACCACCGGGTGCCGTGAACTCGCCCACGATCGTCGCTCCGCGAGCCTCAAACCCTTTGATGGGCGCTGGCAACTCCTCCGCCTGCGTAACCGAGACGAGCAGTGAGCTGACGAGGGCGAGCAACAGGGGGAGGTACTTGTGGCGCAACATGGCTGAGGGTTCTCTCGCGCAGAATCGCCAGGGTCCCCGCGAGTATCACGGGGGATATCTCACCAATCAGGTACGACCTGGCGACTGGTCACACCCGGTATCTTCGCGCCGCTTGCCGAGACTTGGTAGCGGACCGGTTTAGTCAATGTTAGTACGCCGCAGGCGCATGGACGACTCTCCCTGCACAAGCCCAGAGGCGTAAGCGCACTTCATACCGCACAGCTCAGCGCCTTGAGAGCAGCGCGAATCGCTGTGGGAAGGTGCATAAAACCTGACTCACGTTGCCGCTATCAAACCAAGGCCGGGGCGGATACCTGCTGAGAGGCTGGGATATAGCAAGTGGAAATACTGTCCAACTGCTTGATGACGAGAGATGAAATTGGGTTAGCCTTGCGCCGGTAGAGCACTTGATGAACGGAGCACCAGCGATGTCGCCGATCGAGAACACCGAGGAAAGTTATGGAGTGATCGCGATCCTGTTCCACTGGTCGATGGCTCTTCTTGTTATTGGCCTCGTAATATTGGGTCTCTACATGGTCACGCTTCCTGATGTCGGTTTTAATACGGAAAAGATCTACCTGATTTTCTACCATAAGGCGTTCGGCATATTGGTGCTAATGCTACTCGTACCGCGCTTGGCATGGCGTTTAACTCAAATACTGCCGCAACTGGCTGCACACCTGCCTGACTGGCAAAAAATCGCCGCTCAATTTGTCCATCTTTCCTTTTATGCACTGATGTTCACCTTGCCGATGACTGGATGGCTCATGTCTTCCGCCGCTGGCATTCCAGTATCGCTCTTTGGTCTATATACGCTGCCTGATTTGATTCGTTACGACGGCTATCTGTTTCAGCGATTCATCGACATCCACAGATGGTTGGGTTACATGCTCTGTTTTTTCATATTGATCCATATGGGGGCGGCACTGTGGCATCACTTTGTTTTCAAGGACGATACCTTGCGCAGAATGCTGCCTTAATGGGCTTTCTCGATTACAAATCTGGCTAATTCCCGCAATAGTTTTCCCATGGCCTCATTGGCCGCCACGACTCCCGCATAGGGGGTCCTTTCCCGCATGGGTTCCCGAACTGACAATTCCTTGGTAGCGATAACTTGATTCGTTGCCTCGCGGCTCAGATAGAAGCGCATCGCGAGTTGCAGCATCGCGGGGTCCGAAGTGAAGTCCTGCTTAAGCTCCAGGATTTCGGTGCGAAGCGCAAAAGTGTGGCGGCCGAAATGAGGGGACGGTAGAACCTCGCTGAAATGGTGGGTGTGCCGAAGTGTCTCGACGATTAAAGGTTGAATCATCTGCGATGGCGTTGCCCCCCATTCGTTCTGGCTGAAATATGCAATTTCATAAGCCTTTGTCGAATAGGCCATCTGCGTTTTGGCATAGATAGGCTCAGTCTCGGGGGGCAAGACCAGCAGGGTCGCGGAGTCGGTCTGTTCGCTGGGTAGATTGAGCGGGATGGAGTTCAGCACATATTTCTTCGTATCAGTCTTGACCGGGGAGAGCAAGGCGCAGCCCGATAGCAAGACGGCGCATAATGCAATGAGAGCCGCCCTGCCCATGGAGTATTTCATTTGTTTTCCCCCGGTCCGGGTGGTGGCGGCGCGGAACCACGAATCAGGATCGAGGGGTCTCGATTGATCTTGGCCGTTATCGTAGAGAGGGAAGTGGAGAGATTTTCAAGGTCGGACAAGGCCTTGTGCGTTTCCGGCAAGATTTGCATCTGGAGCGTTCTTACGGTGTCATGGCTCAATTTCAGGAGCGGTTCAAATCCACGACTGGCGCGCTCGGTATTGGCAACGATAGCGTCCAGCTTCTTGGTATTTTCAGCCAGTGCCTTGGTGACTTGCTGCATGTTGTCGGCTGATTGCTTCAGCGACACGATAGTCTTCTCGTCGAATAGCGATTCCAGCACTTTGGCCAGTGCCTGGAAACTTTCGTTTACCTGATTTATCGACGTATCGAGCGTCACGATTTTCGAGGGGGCCGTCGGAATGATCGGATAAGGCTCGCCCGGCCATGCGGTCAGTTGCACCGAGTTGGTTCCGACGTCTTCGAGAGCAATGTATACGTAGCCGGTAAATCCTCGTGTTGCTAGTCCTCTGGAGGTAATCGTCGCCACACTGGTCGAACTAACCGGGACAGTCTTGTCGATATTCAACACGATGGCCACTGAATGCGGATTGACCAGTCTGATGCTTTTCACCTTTCCCACATCGACGCCGTGGAACTCAATCGGGGCATCGATCATGAGGCCAGAGACCGGGTCTTGGGTATAGATCTGATAGGTTGTGTATTGGCTTGATGAAAAGAAATACCAGATTGCCCCGATGACAATCGAGATAAGCAGGAACGCCACAAATGCGAGCCTTGCCTTCGTGTGGATGGGGTTTTGCATTGCGCATCGCCTCCAGGAGTTGGGGATCAGCATGGGTTCGTGCGAAACCCTCCTTATATGCACGTAAGCTTTAGAGGTGGTTTTGGTGCAGATGGAAAATTGACCCAGGGTGAGTTGCTGATTTTTGCCTCAACAACGGTAAACAAGCTTAGAAGCCGAGCAGTTTTTAAAGATTTCTGACTAGCTCCCCACTTTCATTCGTACATCCAGGCACTGACGCCCCAAGAGGAACCCGCAGAAAAAGGCATCCAGTTCCGCGACGGTTGCCACGGCTGGTCTAGACCCAATCGCAGCCAGGTTTTCCTCGGCACAGGCGACGGTCAAGACTCCAGGCGCCACCACCGGCCGCAACCAAGTATAGAAAAATGAAGCAGAACAGGGTCGCCGGCTCACCATTATTCAGCAGCGGGAACAGCCCTTTGGGGGCGTGCGCGATGAAATAGGCGAAAGCCATTTCTCCGGACAGGATAAAGGCCACCGGGCGCGTGAAAAGGCCGAGCACTAGCAGCAGTCCGCCAACCACTTCCAGTACTCCGGCAAAGCCGATCAGGGAAAACAGGCTCAACTCATCGAAAAAAACGACATGCGGAAATCCAATTAACTTGGCGGTGCCATGTTGGAGGAACAGGAAGGCCGTGATGATCCGCAGGACACTAAGCAGGCGTGGTGCCCAAAGCGTGTTGAGTTGGGAAATGAGGGCAGACATCAACTGATCTCCTAAGCGAGGTTGAGCGTTGGATGCCACTTAGAAAGGCCGTAGTGGACTGCGCAAGACTAATTGTAGTCGCCGGGGGAATATCTGGACCAAGTTGGGAAATCTAGCTTGTAGTAGTCAACCAATCCCGGACAGTGGGTTAAGTTTTGCTTCGGCCACCGCAGGGGGTAGCCCTTCATTGAATTGATGCGGCCTGATCCAGTTGTAGCGATGCATCAGGTAATGGCTGATGTCCCGCTGGGCCTCCTGCTCCGTCAGGGGGATGTAATCAAATGCGTCGTTGCGAGATAAAAATTAGAAGACGATCGAGATTTTTCGACAAATTCGATTAGGACCGCACGTTTCCGCTCCGGTAGGCTCGCGTTTTTTGATATCGAAGGGAGGGACTCAGGACAGGGGGTACGCGAACGAAACCAGATACCAATCTGGGTACTAGCATTGGTTGCGACAACAGTAGATGGGCTCATGATTCCTTCAACGGTAGTTGCAGACGGGAGGTTTACTTGCCGCTGCGCAAGTACTTGATCAGCGCGAGAATCGCGAGGACAAGCACCGCCAGTATGAGCAGTCCAAATACAACACAGACAGCCATCATGCCGCTCCCCATCATGGTCATGCCTGGCCCCGGCCCCTCTGCTGCCTGGGCAAGCCCCATCATCAATAAGAACAGAGTCGGTACCAAGCACGAAATCAGCCGTTTCATGTGTTGAGCCCTCGGTTACTGGCCGACGGCTTTTTGATGCCTCCGTCATTCAGGTACTACTGATGGTCCTGGAATGTTCAACTGCCGCTAAACCAGTTGTAACCCTGATCCTCCCAATAGCCGCCGGGATAGTCATTGGTTACAAAAATCTCCACGACATGTTTAGGGTTCTTGAAACCCAGTTTGGTCGGTATACGCAGCCGTAGGGGGTAACCGTATTCCGGCGGTAATACCTGATCGTCATAGCGCAGGGTGAGTAGTGTTTGCGCGTGCAAGGCCGTGGGCATGTCGATGCTGGTGTAATAGTCATCGGCGCATTTCAGCCCTAAATATTTGGCGCTGGTATCGGCGCCCACACGTTGTAGAAAGTTCGAAAGGGTCACCCCACTCCATTTGCCGATGGCGCTCCAGCCCTCCACACAAATCAGGCGCGTGACCTGTGTGGTTTGCGGCAGCTGATTCAGCTCGGCGAGAGTCCAGCTGTGTTTATCCTGGACCAGGCCGTCGACCGCGAGTTTGAAACCATCACCGTTGATGTTCGGGATGCTGTTGCGGTCGTAATAGGCGTTGAAGGGAAACGGCCGTGCCATCATCGACTCGGGGTAAGTCGGTGCCAGCCTGCTCGGGTCGAATAGCGCCGCCTGAACCTTGTCATTGAAGCGTGACACCATTTTCAGCATGGACTCCACGGAGTCGCTGTCATCAATACGACAGCCCGTCAGTAAGGCAATCCCACCCAGCGTCCAGGCATAGCGCAGAAACTGTCTACGTGCGGGTAGATCAAGTTCCTGCGCCACCGACTTGATGATGACGGACTCATCAAGCCTGTCTTTTTCAGTTTTTCTGATCATGGCTTAGTGCCCACGCAGCATGGCAATCAGGGTGCGTGGCACGAGGGCCACCATCACCAGATGCACCACGATAAAGGCGACCAGCAGCGCCATGCAGACAAAATGCACGATGCGCGCTGAGTCATAACCTCCCATCAGCTCCCTCAGCAAAGGAAACTGCACTGACTTCCAGATCACCAGTCCCGACAGCACGAGCACAATGAGATCGAGCACGACAAAGAGGTAGGCGAGCTTTTGCAGGGAGTTGTATTGCCGCAAGTCCGCATGGGCGAGCTTGCCTCTGAGGGCCGCCAGGAAATCATAAAAGACGTCGGTGGGGCGGATGGGGGAAAATTTGTAAACGATGCGGCCGGAGAAGATATTGAGCAGAAGGTAAACAATGCCGTTGATGACCAGTATCCACATCGCCGCAAAATGCCAAAGCAGTGCACCCGCCAACCAGCCGCCCAGGGTGATACTGGCGGGAATCTGAAAGGAAAAAATTGGGGAGGCGTTATAGATACGCCAGCCGCTCATCACCAGGACGAGCACTGCGATGACGTTGATCCAGTGGGTCAGCCGTAGCCAGATCGGGTGAATAGTTTGGGGGCTACTCATAATTCCTATCCTGTCGGCACCGCGCCGACGAATCCCCCCGACCACCACGAAATGTGTTGGCTCAATCCCCCCATTGTTAACCAGCAACTCCAACGGAGTCGCAAACAACGCCGACCTAGCGACGTATCTATCAAGGCTAGCATCGGCTTATAGACGCCGTTTTAGATTATTCGTCCTGGGTAAGCGGCATTACTCATGCTCCAGTGCCTCGATGATTGGACAATTCACCCCTCCATCTCCGGCGTCACATTGCTGCACCAAGCTGACCCGATTCCTTTGCAACGCGGCAAGGTCGGCGATTTTTTGTTCAATTAGCGCCAGTTTACTGACTGCTAAAGCCCGCGTCTCAACGCACGCACAGCCTTTATCCAGCCGTAACAGTCCACCGATTTCTGATAGCGTAAAGCCGAGTGCCTGTGCTCGTTTGATAAAGTGCAGGCACTCTGCCTGTTCCACCGCATAGCGGCGATGACCACCCAGCGGCTTGGTGGGTTCATCCAGTAGGCCGAGTCGCTGGTAATAGCGAATGGTCTCGACATTCACTTCAGCTGCATCGGCCAGTTTTCCAATGGTCAGCTCTTTCGACACCACGTTGCCATTGATTCCGTACCTAGGTACAGGATTTAGAGTATCGCTTGGGCAAACAGCCTCAAGGAAACCGACATGGCATTAATCACGGGAACAAACTCGCTGTTCGCCAGTGCGCTTGCCGCCATTGGTGCATCCGTATGTTGTGTCGGACCACTGGTATTACTGACCCTTGGGATCGGCGGTGCCTGGGTCGGAAGTCTGACGGCACTGGAGCCCTATCGCCCCATCTTCATCGGGCTGACTCTGCTATTTCTCGGTATGGCCTTTTACGAGCTCTACCTTGTACCGCAGGCCTGCGCTTCGGGTTCGTCTTGCGCTGTCTCTCGTACCCTCAAACGGCAACGGTTCATTTTTTGGCTGGTTGCAGTACTACTGCTCGGCCTATTAGCCGTGCCTTGGTTCGCCCCACTGTTTTACTGAGAGAAGTTCACCATGCGCCAACCACTGATTGCTCTGTTGGTCAGCTTACCTTTGGCAGCGCTGGCCGCCCCGCCAATATCCGTTACGCTCGGGGTGCAAAATATGACCTGCGAGGTTTGCCCAATCACAGTGAAGAAGGCACTACAGAAGGTGCCGGGCGTAAATGCAGTCACGGTCGATTTCGACAAGAAAACAGCTACGGTGACCTTCGACCCGGATCAAACCACATACGAAGCGCTCACCAAGGCGACCATGAACGCAGGCTACACCTCCACCGTACAGAGGTGATGCCCCATGAGTACCCTTGTTCTTGAGTCCGTGCTGACCTGCCCGCACTGTGGTTTCGCCAAGCAGGAAGCCATGCCCACAGATGCCCGTCTGTACTTCTACGAATGCAGCAACTGCAAGAAACTACTGCGCCCTGATCCAGGCCACTGTTGCGTGTTCTGCTCCTTCGGTTCGGTGAAATGCCCACCCATTCAAGCGCAGCAAAAGTGTTGTGGATAGGAGGCACAGCAGGCTGATGCACAGTTGCTTTATTGATACAAACAACTGCACACATCAGATGCGTAAGGACGCTTGATCCAACACGCACAAACTGAATGTTGGCCTATCCCTTGGGGCGCTCAATCTGAGGAGTTATTCCAACGTTTGCCCCGCCTTCGCAATGGCTTTCCAGGTCTTGCCCTCGTCTTGCGAGAGATAGACGTCACGCTTGAGGGTCGCCATTGCCCACTCCTGAGCATTAGTCGGACTCTGCGCCAAGTAAGCGACGGCATCCTGATCGAGTGGTGGCAAACCGAGGGAGCTGATCTCGTGGGTCTTCAGGTCTAGGGCCGAGAGCTTCGGTACCTTGTCATAGCTGCCGAACCACAAGCTCTTTCCGTCGAGGCTGAAGCTGACGCTTAGCACCTGAGCGTCTTGAATAACCGGTTGGAAATGTTCACCGGCATCATTTGATAAAAACAGGCCACTGCTGGTAGCCACGGCAACTGTTTTGCTGTCAGTGGGATGCACCGCCAATGCCCTCGGCTCTGCACCCATTCCTTGCGCCATCGCATGCTGCCAAATGGCTCCATCATTCAGGCTGTAGTACAAGCCCGCAGAAGTCATTTTCGAATTCGGGTGCGTGTTGTAAACGTAAATGGCCCCGCTGTCGAAACCGCTGGCTAACAGATGAAAGTCCGACTCTCCTTGAAGCCCGAGCTGCTGCCAGGTGCTTCCGTCGTCACTGCTCTTGATTAGCCCGAGAGGATTGACCAGATCACTACCACTGGCGGGATGGCCGCTGCTATAGATCGCCTGACGGCCGGCAGAAAAGCCCATGTAATCGTGTTCAGGCCCAGGTGCCTTGCTCCAGTGTCCATCACGGTATATTGCCAGCCCATTATGACTGGGGATGGAAAGCTGCTGCCCATCCTGACTGAAAGCGAGCCCGTGAACATGCATCAAGGTAACCGTCGTCGTGGCACCGGCAGTCAGGTGGGTGAGCCCCATCAACAGTCCAATCGATACCGCCCGACGTAGACGCTCTCCCAGATCCATAGTCCATTCTCCAATCGTGACTGAGCCCTTTCCAGTGGATATCTGGCTAACGGCCAACCTCATCTGCGGATGAACCACCGCAGATGAAATTAAAAGGGTGCCTAACGTCGGCACCCAAAGCCCGGCTCTCAACCAAAGGGGAACATAGAGCTGAGGCAATACAACTGTAGCTCACAGCCCCGTGATTGTTTTCAGCATCCACAAAACCCGTGGCCATCAAAATAAACTGCGCTGTTTACGGTGGGGCAATTAGATACCGCGCACTGCTGCTTGACCTTCCCGCAATGACAAGGTGCAGCTTTACGGTTGAGAGGTACTTCAGACGTTGGCCGAGTCGCATCTGGCCAGCATTGCGATGACTCTGAGCAACCATCTGGGCCCGCTCTGAATGATGCCCCTCTCGACTTACCCGATAGGAGAGCATCATGGCTCGTAATAAACCCTCAATAGTTCAGCTGGGCATCGGTGCAGCCATTATCCTGGCGGCTGCCTATGTTTTGTTTCCCGCTTTTCAAGCCTGGATCGCGGCGAATGCGCTGATCTTTCTGGTGCTGCTGTGTCCGCTGTCGATGGTGTTTTGTATGAGTAACATGCACAAGAATCCGCCAACGACCGATGACACGCAGAAGATCAAACCAACCAAGCGTGATCCAGACGATAGGCCGTGAGCGGTAACTTTTTCCATGGCTGAGCGAGTTGGGCTTGGCTGTTCAGCGACTCCTTGTACCCGAGGAGGTGCCTATTGATCCTCAAACTCTAGCCAATGGGCTCTTTCTTATGGGTTTGTAATTGTCCAGTTCGTTAGCAACGACTAGACTCCCCCGCATGAAACGCTACCTGCGGTGCTGCCTCATTTTCCTGATTAGCTTGGCGCTTCCCCTCAGCGGGATGGCGGGCATTCAGGCACCGACAGAGCCTTGCCCAATGAAAATGGCAGGCATGGCGATGATGGACGACATGGGCATGGACTGCTGTAACGATATGAAAAGTCCCTCCGAGCACGGCAAACCTTGCAAGCCAGGCCAGGAATGCAAGACCGGTGGCATGCTGCAAATTTCGATCATCAAGCCTCCTGTTACCTTATCCAGTCCCGTAGTGCTTTCCCTCTCCAGCGATTTCCTGCCTGCACAGACCCCGTCCGGGGTATGGCGACCGCCCCGCGCCTGATACCTGTACCACACTGAGTCTCATCCTGCCTTGGCGGGATGGCATTTCTGCGTGCATGTCTAAAAGGCGCGCAGTGGAACATCAAAGGAATCGTGAGCATGAACTTCCTACGTTATTGCGCAGGCTGGCCCGTCGTGGCTGCCTTGGCGGCAAGCGTAATGGCATTGCCGAGCGTCGCCGCCCCGCTGACCCTCGATGAAGCCTTGCGGCTGGCCGACAACAACGCCCCATCACTGACGGCCCAAGCGGCCAAACTGCAAGCCGCCAGCAGCGCCGCCATTCCCGCCGGCGAGCTACCCGATCCGAAGTTACTGCTGGGTGTGCAGAACTATCCCATTGGTGGCCCGGATCGCTGGAGCATTGACCAGGACTTCATGACCATGCAGATGGTTGGGGTCATGCAGGAGGTGCCCAACCGCGACAAGCGCAAAGCGCGTATCGAGGTCGCCGAAGCAGCCGTTGATCGAGCCGCAGCTGAAAGTCGCGTTGAGCATCTGAAGGTCCGCCAGGCCACGGCACTGGCCTGGATCAGCAGCTATTCCGTCGAGCGTAAAGAGGCGCTGTTCCAGGACTTTTACAAAGAAAATCGTCTGTTGAGCGATACCGTGCGCGCCCAAATCGCCGGCGGCCGCGCCCAGCCTGCCGATGCGGTCACGCCGAAGCAGGAGGCAGCCCAGTTGGCGGAACAACAGGACGACCTGATCCGCCTGCGGGCACAGGCCCGAGCGGCCCTCAAGCGCTGGATTGGCGTTGCTGCCAACGACCAGCCAACGGGTGGCTTGCCGCAATGGCCCGTCGATACCTCAAGCTACTCCCATAAGTTGCAACACCACCCTGAACTGGCAGCGTATGCACCAATGACCCGCGAGGCCGAAGCCAAGGTGCGTGAAGCCGAGGCGGAAAAGCAATCCGACTGGAGCTGGGAAGTGGATTACCAGCGACGCGGACGGGAGTTCGGCGACATGGTCAGCGTGCAATTCTCATGGGATCTGCCGCTGTTCCCTGGCTCGCGACAAAATCCGAAGATCGCCGCCAAACACGCCGAACTCAATCAACTGGAAGCCGAGCGCGAAGCCCTTACACGCGAGCATACCGAACAACTGGAGACAGATCTGGCCGATTACGAGCGTCTGAACCGTGCCGTGAGTCGCAGCCAAGACAGCCTGATCCCCCTGGCCAAGGAAAAGGTCGGACTCAGCATGGCCAGCTACCGCGCGGGGAAAGGCGACCTGGCAGCTGTTATCGCGGCCCGACGTGAACTCATCGAGGCTCGCCTCAAACAAATCGACGTCGAAGAACAGCGAGCGCTGACCAACGCTCGCTTGTATTTCAACTATGGGGACACCAGCCAATGAGCACTCGAATCTGGAAAACGGCTGTGTTGACTGGCTTATCGGTCACCCTAGGGGTTGCAGGCGGCTACTGGTTCGCTCAGCAGCGTATGAGCGCAACGCCTGGTACGCTCGCCGAGCAGAGTCCCAAGACGCAAGACGAACGCAAGGTGCTGTATTGGTACGACCCGATGGTCCCGCAGCAGAAGTTCGATAAACCAGGCAAATCGCCCTTCATGGACATGCAGCTGGTACCGCAATACGCGGATGGCGCAACCAGCGGTGCCGCAATCAACATCGATCCAGGCCAGACTCAAAATCTGGGACTGCGCCTGGCGACCGTCACCCGTGGCGTCCTCGCTTCCAGTCTGGACGTGGTCGGCGTGCTGGCGTTCAACGAGCGGGACGTCGCCGTAATCCAGGCGCGTACCGCCGGTTTTGTCGAGCGGGTGTATGCCCGTGCGCCCGGCGATGTACTCAAGGCCAACGCGCCATTGGCGGATATCCTGGTACCGGAATGGGCTGCGGCTCAGGAAGAATTCCTCGCGCTTAAACGTAATGGCGATGCCGACTTGTTGGTGGCGGCCCGCCAACGGTTGCGCCTCACCGGGATGCCAACGGCGCTGATTACCCAGGTAGAACGCAGCGGCAAGTCTCAGCCGAACCTGACCCTCACCAGCCCCATCAGTGGTGTGCTGCAAGAGTTGGATGTCCGTACGGGCATGACCGTGGCGGCCGGCGAGACGCTGGCTCGCGTCAATGGCTTGAGCAGCGTCTGGCTGGCGGTGGCGGTTCCAGAGTCGGAAACTGGATCAATCGTTGTCGGGCAAACGGTCGAAGCACACCTGCCAGCCTTCCCGGGGACTGTACTCAAGGGCACGGTCAGCGCGATTCTGCCCGAGACCAATCCGGACAGCCGCACCGTTCGCGTACGCGTCGAGCTGCCCAACCCTGACGGGCGTCTCAAACCCGGATTGACGGCGCAGGTGCGCCTGAACCACACGACCGACCAAGATGCGTTGTGGGTACCGAGCGAGGCGGTTATTCGCACCGGCCGGCGCACGCTGGTGATGCTCGCTGAAGATGCGGGTCGCTACCGTCCGATAGAGGTGCAACTCGGGCAGGAAAACGATGGTAAGACGGCGGTACTGAAAGGCTTGCAAGAAGGTCAACAGGTGGTCAGCTCCGGCCAGTTCCTGCTCGACTCCGAAGCCAGCCTCAAGGGCATCGTCGCCAGCACGCTGGACATGCCAGCACCTCCCACCGCCGCCCCGGTCCTTCATCAGTCGGAGGGGCAAATCTTGCAGATCAATAGCAAGGAGGTGACGATCGCCCACGGGCCCTTCAAGACATTGGGCATGCCCGGCATGACCATGACCTTTCCGTTAGCCGACCCTGCGCTGATGCAGGGGGTCAAGTCGGGTGACAAGGTTCGTGTATCCGTCAGTCAAACCGATGATGGTTTGCGCGTTGAACGCCTGGAAAAATTAGGGGGCCAGCCATGATCGCGGCCCTGATTCGCTGGTCAGTGGCCAACCGCTTCCTGGTGCTATTGGCCACGCTGTTCGTCACGGCCTGGGGCGTCTGGTCGGTGCAGAGCACCCCCATCGATGCGCTGCCGGACCTCTCCGATGTACAAGTGATCATCCGCACCCCGTACCCGGGACAGGCGCCGCAGATCGTCGAGAATCAGGTGACCTACCCGTTGGCCACCACCATGCTCTCGGTACCAGGGGCGAAAACCGTGCGCGGTTATTCCTTTTTCGGCGACAGCTTCGTGTACGTGCTGTTCGAAAACGGTACCGATATGTATTGGGCCCGCTCGCGGGTGCTGGAGTACCTGAGCCAGATCCAAAGTCGCCTCCCTGCCAGTGCCAAGCCGGCGTTGGGGCCAGATGCCACCGGGGTGGGCTGGATTTATCAGTACGCCCTGGTGGATCGCACGGGTGGACACGATCTGGCGCAGCTGCGCGCACTACAGGATTGGTTTCTCAAGTTCGAACTCAAGACTTTGCCGAGCGTGGCGGAAGTGGCCACCGTCGGTGGCATGGTCAAGCAGTATCAAGTGCAGCTCGATCCGCTCAAACTGGCCAGCCAGGGCATCACCCAGGCACAGGTGACTGAGGCTATTGGCAAGGCCAACCAGGAAACCGGTGGTGCGGTGCTGGAAATGGCCGAGACCGAGTTCATCGTACGTGCTTCCGGTTACCTGAAGTCGCTCAATGACTTTCGGGCGATCCCGCTCAAGCTCGGTGCGGGTGGTGTGCCGGTGACCCTCGGCGATGTGGCCACGATCCAACTGGGGCCGGAGATGCGGCGTGGCATCACCGAACTCGACGGTGAGGGTGAAACCGTCGGCGGCGTGGTGATTCTGCGCAGCGGCAAGAACGCCCGCGAGACCATCGCAGCAGTCAAAACCAAGCTCGACGAGTTAAAGAAAAGCCTGCCGGCCGGGGTGGAAATCGTCACTACCTACGATCGCAGCAAGCTGATCGATCGCGCCGTGGAAAATCTCAGCCACAAGTTGCTCGAAGAGTTCCTCGTCGTCGCCTTGGTCTGCGGGATCTTTCTTTGGCATCTGCGCTCATCCTTGGTGGCCATTATCTCGCTGCCGGTCGGGGTATTGATGGCCTTCATCGTCATGCGCTACCAGGGAATCAACGCCAACATCATGTCCTTGGGCGGGATTGCCATCGCCATCGGCGCCATGGTCGACGCTGCAGTGGTGATGATCGAGAACGCTCACAAGAAGATCGAGGCCTGGCACGTGGCCCATCCAGGGGAAGAGCTCAAGGGCGAGCATCACTGGCATGTAATGACCGAAGCGGCGGCCGAGGTAGGTCCGGCACTGTTCTTCTGTCTGCTGATCATCACCCTGTCGTTCATCCCGGTGTTCACGCTAGAGGCACAAGAGGGCCGGCTGTTCGGCCCGCTGGCTTTCACCAAGACCTATGCCATGGCCGCGGCGGCCGCGTTGTCGGTGACCCTGGTGCCGGTATTGATGGGTTACTGGATTCGCGGACGGATCCCCAATGAACAACAGAACCCGCTGAACCGCTGGCTGATCAGGCTCTATCAACCCGCCCTGGACGCGGTGCTGCGTCGACCCAAAGTCACCATGCTGATCGCACTGCTGGTGTTCCTCAGCGCGCTATGGCCGATGTCCCGGTTGGGGGGCGAGTTCCTGCCGCCGCTGGACGAGGGCGACCTGCTCTACATGCCATCGGCGCTGCCGGGGTTGTCGGCGCAGAAGGCGGCGCAATTGCTGCAACAGACTGACCGCCTGATCAAGACTGTCCCCGAGGTCGAACATGTCTTTGGCAAGGCTGGCCGCGCCGAAACCGCCACTGACCCGGCGCCACTGGAGATGTTCGAGACCACCATTCAATTCAAGCCGCGTGAGCAATGGCGACCCGGCCTGACCCAGGAGAAGCTGGTGGAGGAACTGGATCGGGTGGTGCGTGTTCCCGGCTTGACCAACATCTGGATCCCGCCGATCCGCAATCGCATCGACATGCTCGCCACTGGGATCAAGAGCCCGATCGGGGTGAAAGTTGCCGGTAACAACCTGACGGAGATCGATGCAGCCACTCAGGCGGTCGAGCGTGTGGCCAAGGACGTGCCCGGGGTCAGTTCGGCCCTAGCCGAGCGCCTGACCGGTGGCCGCTATATCGACGTGGATATCGACCGCAAAGCCGCTGCTCGCTATGGGCTGAACATCGCTGATGTCCAATCGATCGTGGCCGGCGCCATCGGAGGGGAAAATGTCGGGGAGACCATTGAGGGGTTAGCGCGCTTCCCGATCAATGTGCGATATCCGCGTGAGTGGCGTGATTCGCTCGGCGCCCTGGAGCAATTACCGATCTACACCCCGCTGGGGAGCCAGATCACCCTTGGCACTGTGGCGAAGGTCAAGGTCAGCGACGGTCCGCCGATGCTCAAGAGTGAGAACGCAAGACCTTCCGGGTGGGTGTATATCGACGTGCGGGGACGGGATATTGCCTCGGTAGTCGCCGACCTGCGCCGGGTCGTCAGTGAGCAGGTCAAGTTGCAGCCGGGCATGAGTTTGAGCTACTCGGGGCAGTTCGAATTTCTTGAGCGAGCCAATGCACGGCTCAAGCTGGTGGTGCCGGCCACGCTGCTGATCATTTTCGTCCTGCTCTACTTGACCTTTGCTCGCTTCGACGAGGCCTTGCTGATCATGGCCACGCTGCCATTTGCTCTCACCGGCGGAGCGTGGTTCCTCTATCTGCTGGGCTTTAACCTGTCGGTGGCCACCGGTGTCGGCTTTATCGCCCTAGCCGGTGTGTCTGCTGAGTTTGGCGTGATCATGCTGCTTTACCTGAAGAACGCCTGGGCCGAACGTGAAGACCTCGGTGACAGCACCGAGCGTGGACTGGTCGCCGCGATTCGCGAAGGTGCAGTGCTGCGCGTTCGACCCAAGGCGATGACTGTCGCCGTGATCATCGCCGGCCTATTGCCGATACTCTGGGGCAGTGGCACCGGTAGCGAAGTCATGAGTCGGATCGCCGCGCCCATGGTCGGTGGCATGGTCACTGCTCCCTTGTTATCTCTGTTCGTTATTCCGGCGGCCTACCGTTTGATGCGTCGTCGGCACCTCCCCGTTGTATCCACCAACCCTCAAGGAAAAGTCGTATGAAACTGACCCTGATCGCCGTTGCAAGCACCGTTGTCGCTCTGTCTCTTTCCGCCCAGGCAGAGGACATGCCGGGTATGAAGATGGACGCTACGCCCATGAAGGGCATGCAGATGGCACAGGAGACCCAGCAGGCTCCTGTGGCCAAAGCCGAGGGCACGATCAAGGCCGTCGATACCACAAAACACACGGTGACTATCGCCCATGGCGCCGTACCGGCTGTGCAGTGGCCAGCCATGACCATGGCATTCAACGCAACAAGCAAACAACTGGCAGGCCTGAAGGCAGGGGATCAAGTAACGTTTGAGTTTCGTGCCGAGGGCATGGGAGCCACCATCGTGTCGATCAACCCCTTGAAGTAACCATGGCATGGGTGGCTGATTCGACCTTCGCAAGCTGATACCGGACCAGCTATCCACCATTCATGGCGGACCACACCATAGACGCCCTGTGTCACCAGCTTCCCTTCCAGACCTGTGCGATAAACCTGCACTCCTCCAGTCACGTCAACTGTGTGGAACAACAAAACGGTAGGAGCCCCCGGAAGCAATGAGCACCATGATTAGCCCCCCAGTGCCCATAGTGTATGGTGAAGTCACTCATGGCCGGATGTATTCTTAGACTGCCACAGTGAAATGGCATCTCATGCTTAAAAGCCTAGGGAATCGGGATGGCGACTCTCCAAAAGCGCCACCTCCCAGGGAGCAACAGCCCATATCGCCCGGGGCGGGAAACAGAGACGGCAGACGTGAACCAGACTGCTATTGGGCCTTGCTATCGCCCTTCGGAGGCTCAGTGCCCATGTGTTGGTTCATGTTCTCCATCATGGCATTGCAGTTTTTCATCATCTTGGACATCTCCTGCATGTCCATCATCGGCATATGGTTGCCGTCCATCATGTGCATGTCCTCACCCTTTTCAGTCTCGGAACTGCCTTGGGCGGGGGCTTTGGCCTGTTCGGCAAATCCCGTGGCAACAGTTCCAAGGGCTATGAAGGTAGCAAGGGCGGTGTGGGTAATGGCGTTGTGCATGGCGGCTCTCCTCATCTACTACCTTGGTTTCTGGCAGGTGCCGGCAAGAGACTGCTGATTTGCCAGAAGGTAAGGACAGTGGCAGCTGTAGAGGGGCGTACATAGGTTACGATTAACCTCTGACTGTCCCTTTTATTATTCTGGACCTTGCCGCTGTGGTAAGGTCAAGCGTCGTTGTGCTCACTCCCAGCTCAATAGCAATGAGCCGTTAAGCTGAAGCACCCAACACTGGCTACTTTCTCAGTCGCCTCGATGTTCAACAGAGGCGCCGGAAGCGGGCGTTCGAGCAGAATCGCTAGGCTGCTCACGAGTTGAATGAACGGTTGCCGCTCGACCTTACGTCTCGGAACGCATCGGATGCCTAAGCTGTGCCAGGTAACTTTTCGGGTACGCCTTGGCCGACGCCGGACGCAATACGCTTATCGATCCAGTCCTGAGTGACAAAGCGTGATGGGATACGACGGGCTGGAGCGCTGGTTTGCTTGACCATTACTGCTGACCAAGGGTTGAGGGAACGCGTCGCCCAAGCAGAAGCTTGGTGCGACGCGGTAAACATTTTCCCTCGAGGGCCCTTGTGACAAACCTATTTAATCTGTGACAAAGCTATTTATCTTGTGACAAACCTAATTGTTTAGAGACAGCGGGCCCCGCACATTTAGTTTTTCGTCGCCTGGACATGTCTCTAGGAAAATTATGAATTTTTGCATAATTGCGCATAAAGCTAGTTTATTCGCTTTCCTATATCTCGTCGGGTCTATGGAGCCCCTCATCGTGCAACCGCTCCAGGTAGCATTTGAGGTTACCCGAAACCTTTTCCAGAACACTCGGCAAGTAGGACACAATTCCTGACGCAGAATGGCCATCATCTGGCTTGGAATATTTGCTGTCGCCAGCAGCTGGATGGCTCTTTTGTGGTCGCTTGAGCGACTGAGTATCTGCCTGGTGAAAACGGCAACAGCTTCCATCTGAGTATCCCCAGTTCCTAATTTTTTGCGTCGGGGCAACCGTGGATATCTATATCGCGCATAAGCTCTTCCAACGCAGACAGATCAATCGCAGCGTACCATCCATAACTCGTCCAGCCTGGTCGTATACGACTGGCTCATCATCTCCCGGCGCATCCCCCAGTCAGGTGATGTCGGAACACTGGCAGCCCGCAGCGTCCCCCTTCCCCATTTATCGTTGATGCTGTCCATGACCTGCATCAGGCGAACGCATTCCGCCGATTGCTTGTGGGCGAACAGGTCTTCGGTGAACTCGCCTGGCTGCCTCAGATCCATCAGCAACACCTCAGCTTTGCTGTAACGGAAGCCTGGACGAAAGATATTGTCCACCGCGTCAGTAGCAAGCCGCGTCATGAGCAGGGTGTCACAAGTCGGGTAAGGCAGTTCTACCAACACTCCTTGGGCGTAGTGGGCCTCATCAGGATTGAACATACCAGTGCGGATGCTCACCCGCATGCGCTTGCATATCGAACCTTGGGCCCGAAGCTTTTCTGCTGCGCGCCCAACGTAGGTGGCCACGGCCTGCTTGATCGGAGCAAGCTCTGTGAGACGTTTGCCGAACATTCGACTACAGCAAATCTCCTGCTTTGGCGGTTCGACCTCTTCCAGGTCCAGGCACGGGATTCCGCCCAGTTCCCGAGCCGTCTTCTCAACCACCACGCTGAATCTCTGCCGTAGCGTCCTGGCATCAGCCTTCGCCAAGTCCATTGCCGTACAAATTCCCATGGCCTCTAGGTTGGCCGTCATTCGCCGGCCAACTCCCCACACTTCCTTTACCGCCGTGTTACGTAGAACCCAGTCCCGCTTGAAGGGATCGCGAATATCCACGACGCCACCCGTCTGAGTCTGCAAACGCTTGGCGGTGTGGTTGGCCAATTTGGCGAGGGTTTTTGTTGATGCTATGCCCACACCAACAGGGATGCTTGTGCAGCGCAAAACCCGAGCCCGAAGATCACGGCCGAATGCCTCAAGGTTTCCGGGCATACCGGCCAGATCGAGCCAGGCCTCGTCGATGGAATATCGCTCACAGCGCTCGACCGCAGATTCCAAAATGGTCATGACTCGCTCGGACAGATTTCCATAAAGTGCATAGTTGCTGGAAAAGGGTACGATTCCGTGGCGCCTCAGTTTGTCTCGAATCTGGAAGTACGGCTCGCCCATTTTTACAAACGGCTTCGCATCGTACGACCTGGCTATGACACACCCGTCATTATATCTGAATGACGCTAACAGTTAGTAGTGCATAACATATTGATATTTAACGATATTGTTACGCTAACAATTTTTCGTCCTTCGCAGCCTAAATCAGGGCTTTTCAGTCCGACCCACCCCCATGCGGCCAACTAGCTGCCCGCCTCGAATGTCGTGTCCCTGGGGCCGCGAGGCCCCAAAAAACTTTGAATGAACTTCATGAGCGTGCACATCTGTTGTCGGCTGGAGTCGTTCGGTTGTTCGGAAGAGCAGGCGAAACCGAAAAGCACACGGAGTCCTCGCATAACGTCCTTGGCTCGCAGCACTATTACGGAGACCGAAGCGTTCCCGGCCAATCAGGGCTGCTGAGAGGGCCTACATCACCGACACTCCCGGCCTTCTCCGCACCCTGGAGCGCCAAGGTACTTTCGGCCGGCCAGGCGCTCGGGCAGCCAGATGAGCAAGGGTGCCGCCCCCAGTGCCAGCAATAGCCACAGTCTGGAGAACTGCTCGCCATGCGGGTCGAAGCCATAAGCCAGCAGCCCGCCGAGCGCGAGCAACAGGAAGTACGGCGCCGTGAGGTAGCAGTGAAGTCGGCGGCAGCGTGCGGCATTGACCAGGCAGGCGCCACCCATCACCGCCAGCGCGGCGCTTGCGGCCAGGAATAGCGTGGGGTGTCGATCTGCCAGAAGAATGGTTAGCGTCGCGACAACGGCAGGCAGCCCCCAGAAGCTGATCACCTGCCATGTCTGGCGCAGGCTGTCACCCCTGCCGAGTTCATTAGTCTTAATGTTCATGTTTGCACCTCGCATTCTTTACCCGGCGCAGCAGGACAATTGCTTCACGTCCTTACTGAAGGTTTGCGCCGCGAGCTTCAGGCCCTCGACCATGGTCAGGTAGGGGAACAATTGGTCGGCTAGTTCCTGCACCGTCATCCGGGCGCGGATGGCGAGGGCGGCCGTCTGAATCAGCTCGCCCGCTTCCGGGGTCACTGCCTGCACGCCCAGCAGTCGGCCCGAGCCCGTTTCGGCGACCAGCTTGATGAACCCCCGTGTGTCAAAGTTCGCCAGAGCGCGCGGCACGTTGTCCAGGGTCAAGGTGCGGCTGTCGGTTTCGAGGCCGGCTTGGTGCGCTTCCGCTTCGCTGAAGCCGACGGTGGCCACCTGCGGATCGGTGAACACCACGGCCGGCATGGTGTCGAGATTGAGCATTGCCTCGCCGCCGGTCATGTTGATCGCCGCGCGATTGCCGGCCGCCGCCGCGACATAGACGAACTGCGGCTGGTTGGTGCAGTCGCCGGCCGCATAAATATCCGCTTTGCTGCTGCGCATGCCCTGGTCGATCTGGATGGCACCGCGTTCATCCAGCTGCACGCCGGCCGCTTCCAGGTTCAGGCCGTGGGTGTTGGGCGTGCGTCCGGTGGCGACGAGCAGTTGGTCGACCCGCACTTCACCGTGCTTGGTGGTCAGCACGAACTCGCCGTTGGCATGGGCCACCTGGCTGGCTTGCGTCTGTTCCAGCACTTCGATGCCCTCCAGGCGGAAGGCCGCCGTCAGCGCTGCGCCGATGGCCGGATCTTCACGGAAGAACAGCGAGTTGCGCGCCAGGATGGTGACGCGGCTACCCAGCCGGGCAAAGGCTTGCGCCAGCTCCAAGGCCACCACGGATGAGCCGATCACGGCGAGCCGTTGCGGAATACTGCTGCTTGCCAGCGCCTTTTCCGAGTTCCAAAAGGGGGTATCTTGCAGTCCGGGAATCGGCGGCACGGCCGCACTGGCGCCGGTGGCAATCAGGCAGCGGTCGAAGGTCACGATGCGCTCGCCCCCCTCGACCAGTTCCACACTGAGCGTGTGGCTGTCCTGGAAGCGGGCGGAGCCACGCAGCACGGTGATGGCTGGGGTGCTTTCCAGAATGCCTTCGTACTTGGCGTGGCGCAGTTCGTCGACACGACCCTGTTGCTGGGCGAGCAACCGTTCGCGCAAGACAAGCGGCGGCGTGGCGGGCAGTCCGCCATCAAACGGACTTTCGCGGCGCAGATGGGCCACGTGCGCGGCGCGAATCATGATCTTGGAGGGCACGCAGCCGACGTTGACGCAGGTGCCGCCGATGATGCCGCGCTCGATCAGGGTGACGCGGGCCCCCCTTTCTACCGCCTTGAGCGCGGCCGCCATGGCGGCGCCACCACTGCCGATAACCGCCACGTGAAGCCTGTCACCCTCTTTCCCGGCGTCAGTGCCACCGCTCAGCCAGCCCCGTGCCTTATCGAGCAGGCCGGGACGGGTAGGTAGCGTGATGTCTTCGAACGCCGCTCGATACCCCAGGGCCTCGACGGCGGCCTGCATTTGTTCACGGCTTACGGCCTCGTCGACCTTCAATTCGGCCCTCCCACTGGCGTAGGAAACATCCGCCCGATGCACGCCCGGAATCTTCTCCAAGGCCTCTTTCACATGCACGACACAGGATGCGCAGGTCATGCCAATGATTTTCAGTTCGGTCATAACGTTACTCATTGAATCGTCTCTTGTCAGGTTCACTGGTTTGGCGGCGTCGGACAGGACGCCGGGGAGCAACGGCGGTGCGCGGGCGACACGAAGTCCCAGATGGACACCCCAAACATGACGGCCAGGCCGATATAGAGCAGCCAGCCGCTCCGCCAGCCGTGAGCCAGCATCAAAAACACCGCTACCAGCACCAGGGCCGGGCCGATCAGGCCAGGCGCAGCGCGTCGCCACTGCCGGTGACTGAACCAGCCGAGGGCATTGACGAGCAGAGCCACGCCGGCAAACAACGGCAACAGCGTGGTGATGAACAGGCCTTCCCATTGGCTCAAAAAGCCCAGTCCGATCGTGGCGCCCAGGCTGGCAAGGGCGGGAAAGCACGAGGCGCAACCTATGGCGGAAACCAGCACGCCGACGGAACCGGCTTTGTCACCGATCCGTGTGAACAGATTGAAAGAATTTGCCATCGGAATGCCCGCCTATTGCTTGACGCTGGACGGGTAGCCGGCGTCCTCTGTCGCCTTGGTCAGCGCCTGCGCACTGGTCTTGGCATCGTCGAAGGTGACGATGGCTTCGCGCTTCTCATAACTCACCTCGGCCTTGGTCACGCCCTCGACCTTGGTCAGCGCTTTCTTCACCGTGATTGGGCAAGCGGCGCAGGTCATGCCCGGCACCGACAGGGTGATGATTTGGGAGGCGGCCCACACTGGGGAAACCACGGCAATGAGGGCGAGAGCGGCAAGCAGCTTTTTCATGACCAACTCCTGATTAGTAGAACAAGGGGAGGATGTAGGGGAAAGCGAGCGCGACCAGCACCAAGGCCGTCACGACCCAAAAAACGAGCTTGTAGATGGTGCTTACCTGGGGATCAGCGCAGACCTCACCGGGTATGCAGACTTGAGCCGGGCGGAAAATGCGCCGGTAAGCGAAGAACAGCGCAACCAGTGCCGCGCCAATGAAGAACGGGCGGTAAGGTTCCAGAACGGTGAGGCTGCCGATCCAGGCACCGCTGAAGCCCAAGGCGATCAGCACCAGCGGCCCCAGGCAGCACGTGGACGCGAGGATTGCCGCCAGACCTCCAGTGAGGAGTGCACCGCGCCCATTTCGCGATTCAGACATACGTTCATCCTTCCGAGTGGTTGATCGATGGGTTAAGGTTATTTCCGTAGTTAGGTACGGGGTCAAGCGGCATGCACAACGCGGTGGAAAGCCTGACCATCGGCGCCTTTGCCAAGGCAGCCGGGGTTAACGTGGAAACCATTCGGTTCTATCAACGCAAGGGGCTGTTACCCGAACCGGACAAGCCCTACGGCAGCATTCGCCGCTATGGCGAGGCGGATGTCGCACGGGTGAGATTCGTGAAGTCCGCGCAACGGCTGGGCTTTAGCCTTGATGAAGTGGCCGGACTGTTGCGACTGGACGACGGCGCGCACTGCGACGAAGCGCGTGTGCTCGCCGAGCAGAAGCTTGAGGATGTGCGTGAGAAACTCGCGGATCTTCAGCGGATCGAGTCGGTCTTGGCGCAGCTGGTTGATGACTGTTGCGCGAGCCAAGGGACAGTGAGCTGTCCGCTGATCGTTTCGCTGCAAGCGAGCAAGTGACCGCCCGCACTTCGCGCGTTAGCCCACGATTTCCCGTTTGTCAGGGCTCTCTGTTTGTCGGTCTGAAGGTGGAAAGAGCGGCGCTCATTGAGCGCCGCTGACTGGGCAAAGGAGCACTTGCAAAGGCCCTAGGTTGGTACTGCTATTTGCCCTTGTGCATCAGTGGGGCGGGCCCACGTTGCATCTGGTCGAGTAGCACATATCTACCTTGCAGGCGGACAGCCGGGCTGCGCTTCGCTTCGCCACGGCCTGCCGCCGTGGCGCCCAGTTGTTCAATCTTCTTGACGGTTTCCGCCACTAGGATTGCGTCAGCCTTGTCGCGCATGGAGACAATCTGCTCGGTCGCTCTCGTGACATCGTGATCGCCGCCGTACAGCCCGTCGCCTCTGAGAAGGTCATGCAGGTGATGGATCGGATCAATTCCAAGTGGGGTCGAGGCACGCTCCGCCTGGGCGGGGTGCCGGTGACTCCTGACTGGGGATGTGTCGGGAAATGCTCGGCCCAAGCTATACCACACGGTTAGATCAGCTCTGGACAGTGAGGTGAGGCACACCCCAGCGCTGCTAGGAAGCCGGCTTACTGCTCAGAAGAACCACCTTACCAGTGGCTACGCCCTTCAGTTGAGCTAGTTCGAGAATCAGGGTCTGATTCACTGAGGCCAGTCGAGCCAGATCCTGGCTTAGCTGTGCGTTCTCCGCGCGCAATGCTCTGTTCAGCTCCCTCTCCTTCAACAATGCTTGGTGCTTCGAATCGCGCTGTGCTCGGACTGATTTCCCCATCAGACCACGAATGCGTTCAGCCACGGCTGGGTAGGTGTTGTGGATGAGACCTGGAGTGACCCCTGCCGCTTTCGCTACGCCAGAAATGGACAGCTTTCCGTTTGTTGAAAGGATGCCGTCGATGACCTTATCGAGCATCTCCGAGGTCTTCTGTCTGGAGCGTCCGGAGGATCGTTGCGCAGTTGGCTTATTGGTCAAAGTCGGCACCTTCAAGTTCGCGTTGGGTCACTGTCGCGAGCGTCCAAAGGAGACAGGCCAAGGCTGCTGATTACGTCGAATGCGACCTGCATATCACGTTTTGCCCGTTGCCTTACAGCCGGCCCGGCATCGTCGATTTCCATCAGCTCCAGCTGATGCGAGTAGATCCCCTGCCACGTGGTGGCAAAGGTCTCGTCAATCACAGAGTGTTTGCAGCCAGGACAACGGGTTGCCTCATACAAACCAGCCCCACCACAGCCCCGTTCTGTCGCGATGCACCAGCCATGACCAGTCGCTCGAATGTTTGCATGGGGGGCTGTCTGGGCCAGCAAGGCACTCCGATCTTTGATCGGAATGGCACGTAGCTCCATGATCCTCTCACCCGCCCCTCCAGCAAGTGGCTGATCATCCAACCACGACTCGATGAGATCGATCTTGAATTCCGTCATCTGTTGGAGGATTTCATCGAACAGGGTGAGATCCTGTAGGGGGTTGGAGGCATAGAGCTGAGTCATGCTCATACTGCTGTGTTTGAACTGCCACTTGAGGAAGACGAGCGAGGTACGCCCCATGCGAGACTCAACGAAGCACCGGGCATAGGTGCGACGGCACTGGTGAGTCCGCAATGGCCAATCACTTCCAGCCGCTTTTGCGACGCGCTTGAAGGCTTCATTGGAACCTGCGGCGCTGAGCACTTCGATGTGTCCAACACGTTCGGCTTTGTTGCCGTACCCATTCAAGCAGAGGAACAGTCTCTTCGAGTCCTTTCTGGCTTTCTCCAATCGAAGCAAAAGATCAGCGGAGTCAACTGAATTGCATGACAGTTCAAGGTCACTCAACTCCGCCTCGAGCTCCCTTCTCATGGGGGTTGAGCACATGGCGAAGAGATTCAACGCATCCAGCGTAAGCTCAGGGACAAGATAGTCGACTCGTCCCTTTCCCGTTTTATGCTCGGTCGTGGTTACCCAGCAGTAAGTAACGCCATCCACTACCTCTTTTCGCCACGCACCGACTTCAATCCCGATGACCTCTTCGTTACGCATGCCACTGGTAATGGATGCAATGTACAAAACAGCATCGCGGCAACGAATCATTTTGGGGCTGCGGCGAGTGAAAGTGTCAATTCCGGTGGCTTTCAGATCTTCTTTCGTCTTATGAACGATCTGCTCGCAATAGTTGAAGATCTTCGCCTGATCATCTGGCGGAATTATATCCGTTCTACCCGTATTCTTATTGGCAGCCGAAGTACCCCTTGCTTCTCCAATTCCGCTGACTCGCCACAGGGACGAGTCCCCCCACGGAAAACACTGAAGAGGGGAAAGGGTTTCGGCAGAGAATATCCATAAAAAGTCAATTATCCGCAGCCTGGAATAAAGAGGCATTGGTCTTAACGACTCTGACTTGCAATGGTGAATATAATTACTAATGTGTATGGGCCGAACATCGGAAAATCGTTCAAGCTCTAAATCGCTAAGCCAACGAATAAATGGAATGACACTGGCACTGACGAGAGTTGTAATACCCCGTGCGACAGGTGGCTTTGACCCTGGAAGCCCTCTCTTGAACCATGCATACGCAACTGCTTTGCAGTCATCAATCATCTCAGGTGGGAGATTAAAATCCCAACTGACGTACTTGTGCCCCTCGTTTACGTTAGATTGATCAAAGAAAGGTCGAAGATCCCAGCGAGCATCGCCAAAGCGGCTTAATACAAGAGTTTCGCCACGATCATTAACAATGGCACTAATAACTATCGCATCACGCTCAGCCTTGCTGAGGCCCGAGGCAGTTACAGGTTGCGCGAATAGCACATCATAGGCCTTAAGGGCGGCCCTAGAGTTCCGATTAGCCGACAAGAGCGTCACCTCGAACTTTCCTCATAAACTCAATCTTGCATCCCCAGAACGGATGAGGGGACGCTTTCGCTTTGGCTTTAGCCGCTTCGATCAGTTCAATCTTGAATTTTCGAGACGTAAACTCGTCAATAAGCCTGATGAAATCGCCCTGGCGTTTCCGCCATGCCGCCCACTCATCCGTTAAAAAATACTCCATCTCAGCGTGCAAAAACTGCTGATAGCTGAACAGTCGATACAAGTCTCCGAGAGTCCCTACAATTGCGTAACTAGGACATGTCAAGCAATGAATGAACTCGGAACAATGGGTAACGCCATCTTTGGGTGCCAGGCTTCCATAGAGGCTATCTTTGCAACCTCCTGGGGGTGTCGGTGTGACGTTGATGCCACGCAGCTGATCGGTGAATGCTTCCCCTACGAAGGTGGCACCCTCAACCTTGATCTCGTCATTTATCTTCAAATAGTGGTTATCAGCAACGCTAGGGGAATGGCCCATCACAGCGGACACCTCCAGTAGGTCGCCGCCGCTGAGCTTCCAAAGCCTACTTTCCATAGTCTTTCGAAGACGACTGAGATTAACGATCAGCGGTTGGCCCTGATCGTCCTTCAAAGCATGCCGCGCACAGATACTCTTTGTTGATTGAAATAGCGTACTGGAAGCCAGCGCGACTACCCTATGACCATGCCCATTCTGTCCGGCGCGGTAAAGCCAAACATGCGACTTAAGCTTTTCAGGCGCAAACCCAACCAGTGGCTCAGAAATTGCCAAAGCCTTATTTACAACAGCCACCCCATCTAAAGGAATTGGGTTATATCCGTCATGCAGTTCAGTTTGTCGAATGGTTTTGCTCTGAGCACCCTTGCCGCGTCTTTTTACGGTGTTCAAGAGCCGAAGATTGGGGATGAATGGATGCGGCTGGAGTGCATCTCTAGACATTTCCAGAAGCGGCGTAGTGTTAATTCCAGATCTGGCCGCAGTAATCAGCAATAAGACCGTCATTGCTTCGGCGTCATTTCCAGAGAATAAGCCCTTATGAATGGCTACTAAATCTGACTTTAGCGCAGTGATGAGCCCCTGCATTTCCGAGAGACTGAGCGGCTTCGCGTCATTGGTCGATTTCGCGGTATGGGGGAAAGGAACGGCTGGAAGTAGATCATCTTTATCCGCCTCAACGAATCCGTATTCAATTAGGCTGATGATCAATGACTTCAGCGACGTGTAATAGTTCTTCGCAGTTGACCCGTTTGGATACTTGAGCTTAAGCCACGAAACATATCGCTCAAGATGCCGCTTGGTCAGGCTGTTCGGGGTTGACGGCGGAGAATCAATCGTTCCGCTTTTCAGGAAGGCCATGAAATATCGAAGGCCATTGCTGGAGTACCCTACAAGAGTGGCCAGGGAGAAATTCCCTCCATTGACCAGTGCTCTGATTACATGAATACTCTGAATAGCCCATGCGTCAAAGCCAAACCCAATGTACTGAGAGTGATCAATCTTAGTTACATTCCGGGGATTTTTCGGAAGATCGATTCTAAGCTCATTCTCTACGGTCTCGAATCCTTTAGTGACCGATTGCATTTCAGCTTTATAGTTTTTCTTTCGGGCCAACAGTAGTACCTCAGATGCTTGGAGTAGAGACGGCCATAAACATCATGTCTATCTCGTCTTCATGAGCAAGGACAGACTGAGCCTCTAGCTGATTAATGAGATGCAGGTACACCATCGTTGTTTGAACGTCGGAGTGTCCCATCCTGTCTCGGACATAGAGCAATGGCTCTCCTTTAAAGTCTCGGCTTTTCCTCAGGGCAAGAAGGGTATAAGTCCCATAGGTATGACGAAGCATGTGGGCCCTAACATAAAATCCGCACTTGCGCTCATACGCCTTCATCACGTCGACGATGGAGTCTTTCGTGTACTGCCGCCCCTCCCTTGTCAGCACCAAGGCCGTGGCGCGCCCGTTGCCGGCCGCTTTCCGTACTTCGCGCTCATGAAGCGTGTACGACCACATTTCCTCCATCAGCGACCAAGGCACGTCAATTGTTCGAGGGCGGCCGTACTTGAGATGCATGTCCGATGGCTCGAGAGCCACGCTGATCATTTGCCCAGGGCGGAGGCCCTTCTTCAGCCGAGGATTAAAGACGTACTTGAAAGGGAAAGTGCGCGCCTCGCAGGAGCGAAGACCAGTGCGAACCATCAGATGGAACAAGATCCGGTGACTTGGATCGGCATCGAGGGCGAGGCAAACCTTAGCCTGATCTTTGGTCAGGAATTTGGTCAATCGCTTACGCTCTCGCACCATCACTGAGGGCTTCGTACTCTCGGCGTTAGGACGAGCTACGTGACTGAGGAAGCCGGAATGCGGAGTCGCTCTGACCCTTCGCTCGCCAAAGGGCAGCGCTGCGATCAGATCACGCTGCTTGGCCCATTGGTAGAACCTCACAATTAGGTTCAGTCGCTTGTTCAGAGTGCTGGGATCTAGTTCCAACTCACCGCTCGACCAGTCTCTATACCGCGACAGGACGCTCAGGCCATCTGCCTGACTCTCCTCATTCCAGGCCAGACCATTGGCCTCGAGGAAGGCGAAGTAGTCGAACAGACGGCGTCCATAGGCCTCCCACGTCAGAGCACTGAGTGCCTCACCTGACTCGACTAGCGTGTGCCAAAGGAAAGATTGCGCCGGCTCCACTGGCCAACCGTCGGCGCCAACCAACAGAGGGAAACCTTCGAATGATCGACCCGCTACAGCAAGGTCTTTTGTTGCGAACACCAGCCTCATTTCACAGCCTTAAACACCATCCAGATGACTCCCCTTCAGAGGCTGGAATGTAATTTCTCAGGCTTCTATCAAGGTGGTGCGGACTGTAATTCATTTACTAACGGAAGCAATCCCTCAGATCGTTGTTCGACAGCACCACGATGGGAGTCTTGGCCAGGTCAGGACGGAAGACTCGCTCACAGCTCGCGTAGAAGCTGTTGCAGTCGATGAGGGCAAAGACGGGGTCAGGCTTTTGGATCATGAGCGCGCACACTGAACGTCACCACACCCCAGATGATTAGCTCATCGCCTTCGAGGATATAGCGCGGTGGGTAGCCAGGGTTTTCAGACATTAAAATGATGTTGGGCCCACGCTTGCACAACCGCTTGCAGACCGGCTCGCAATTCACTGCGGCAATCACGATGTGTCCGTGTTCAGCGGTGATCGAGCGATCAACCACAGCCATATCGCCGTCGAAGATTCCTGCACCTTCCATGCTGTGGCCTTCGATGCGCACCAGGTAGATATGCGGCGCACGTATGTCCAACAATTCGTCGATGGAGATGTGCTGTTCGAGGTGATCAGCCGCCGGTGATGGAAAGCCCGCAGGGACTTTGAAGGAGTAAAAGGGAAGCTGGACTCCCCCTTCTGCCAAGGTGCCGAGGATGGTGACGCTCATGATGACTGCCTTAATCACAACTGTACATACGTACAGTTAACGTCGAAGCGTGCTTGCGGTCAATCTCGGCCTGGGAAAATTGCGATCGATGGGTTTTCTGGGAGAACGTTTGGAGGTTGGCTAGGAGGGATTAATTTTGAGCGCTTTCGATGGGCCATAGGCAGTTGGTTAATTGCACTACTTGACCACCCATTTGCATTCGACCTGACCAGCCATGTGCATCGGACTTGACCAGCACATTTCTTATCCATGACCGGCAGAGCGCGACCCAGGCTGTGTGAAAACACCTGCAATTTACGTGAGGGTATGGCGCTACTAGCTATAAGGCGTTCGCAGTTGGGCCGAAAAGCTATCGATGCCTATCTGATAATCACGAAAATGAATCAGGAGGCGGTCGTGAAGCTGGAAAAGCGTAGTATCGAGTTTGTCCCTCACAGTGAACGTTACGGAACGCCACGGCGGTTGTTCACCATCTGGTTCAGTTCCAATTTCCAAGTGACCGCTTTGATGGTTGGTACGCTGGGTATCGCCTCGGGGTTGAGCTTCGGCTGGACATTGCTGGGCCTGCTGATTGGCAATCTGGTCGGCACCGTGTTCATGGCCGCGCACTCCGCCCAGGGCCCTCACTTGGGGGTTCCACAAATGATCCAGAGCCGGGCACAGTTCGGTGTTTACGGAGCCGCGATCCCCTTGCTGGTAATGGTCACGGCGGCGGTGCTATTTCTTGCCGCCAGCGGCGTCTTGATGCGCGATGCCTTAAAGGCGCTGGAGCCAATGAGCGACGACCAGGCCATTGTGGTGGTTGGCGTTCTGACTTTCATCATTGGTTTTATAGGCTACGAGCTGATCCACCGTATGGGGGCGTGGATGAGCCTGTTATCTACCCTGGTGTTTGCAAGCGCCTTGGCCTTAATCCTGCTGCACCCCAGCGACGCGGCACCAACAACAGTCTCAGGTACGGGCTTTACGTTGGCGGCCTTTAACCTGGTCATAGCGCAGGCTGCCTCCTGGACTTTAGGTTACGGCCCCTACGTGGCAGACTACTCGCGTTACCTCCCCGCGAACGTGAGCACCCGCGCCACGTTCTGGACAACCTATTGCGGTTGCGCACTGGGCTCTTTTGCCATGATGGCATTAGGCGCTTTACTGGCAGTAGCGATACCTGCAGCGCTTGAACACGACCCTGCAACCGCCATTGCCACATTGTTTGGCCCGTGGGCACCTTTGGTATTGGGCGTGATCGCGCTTGGTGTCATCCAGTACAACGTACTCTGCTTGTACAGCGCTTATATGTCTTCGGTCACGATATTCGGAGCCTTTGGAGGGCTCAAATACGTCACGGCTCCAGCAAAAGCGTTGGTGATGGCCATGTTGACCGTTGCTGCGACCCTGATCGCCATAGCCACCCAGTACCGTTTTGACACGTTTTTTGCGGACATTCTGATCGGTCAGTTGTATTTGCTGATTCCCTGGAGTGCGATCAACCTGGTTGATTATTACTGGGTGTGTCGCGGTCACTATGAAGTAGGTGACCTGTACGACCCTAAAGGCCGCTACGCCCGCTTCAACGGGCGAACCCTTATGGTCTATGCCGTTTCGATAATCGGCACGATTCCCTTCATGAAACTCTCGTTCTACACAGGTTTTGTAGCGAACTGGCTAGGCGCCGACATTAGTTGGGCGATGGGGTTGGTGTTGGCCGGGGGGCTGTACTGTACGGTCAACAGCCGACCAGTTGTTAAAAGCTCGCGCATGTTTGGTCAAAGATCTCTCGAATAGGCGAAACGAGATATGTCGTCGACGCTTCGCCTAAGCCTCCACGCATTGAGATCGTCAGTCCAAAACAAGGCGGCCAGGTTCGGTCGCCTATTTTCGCAGGTCCAATCCAGCTAACGAAGTCTAAAGGAGGATCGGCGCGGTTCATTTTACACCGACTCCACGACCGCACATGCGTATAACCCCATAACGACGCTGAGCAGGGTGATACGAGCGAATGCGGTCATGATTGCGTTTTCCTGTTATTTGTCCGGGCTGTCGATGGTCAGTGTTTGCGGCGCGGTGGTGCTGCTGGCCAGCGGCTGGCTGCGACCGACCCACTCACCGGCCGTTGGTTTGCCAGCACGGGAGATGCGCGCAACCAGTTGGACTTCAGGAAAGTTCGACAGTTTCAACTGCGGCATCATCGCGTCGGCATCGCCCAGTTCAACGGTTGCCGGCAGGTCGGCCACGGTCAGGCGTTTGGCTGCCAGGGGCGCGGGTGGGCCGGACGTGGCGCGGGCGAAAATGAACACGCTGTCGCCGGGTTGGACCTTGGTCTTGAGGTCGGCCGCCAGATCCACTTGAACCTTGAGTAACGCGCCAGCCTTGGCCACCGGTGCCGGGGCCACTTTGCCACCGCTGGCCACCAGCCTCTCGGTGGCGCGGGTGATGCCGCCCTGCAAGGCGATACGGGATTGGTCGTCCGGTGGCAATTGGTCCAGCAGGCGGTTCCAGTAATCGATCGCCTCCTGATAACGCTGACCTTCGAACGCTACGATACCCAGCAAACCGAGGCTGGTGACCTCCTTGGGATCGGCTTTCAATGCTTCGTCGGTCAGTGCCTGGACCTTGTCCGACCACTGTTTGCCATCGGCGAAGTACTGGGCCTGGGCCCATTGACCCAACAGTTCTGGCTGGCGCCCGGCCAGGTTGACAGTCCTTTCGAAGATCTTCGCCGCGTCGGCGGGACGATCCTGAGTCATGTAGGTGCGACCGAGGAAATACAAGGCCTCGGCGGCATCCGGCTGCGCCGCGACCGCACGCTCCAGGCGCCGGGTCATCTCTTCCATCGACTGTGGTGCCTGGGCGAATTCGCGGGTCAGTTCGACCTTGTCGCTGGCACCGTAATGCAGGTACAGGCCCAGGCCCAATACCGGGACCAGGATCGCCGCCAGCAACGGCGCCGGCTTGCCCAGACGCGATACCCGCGGCGCGGCAACGCCTTCGGTATCGGCGAGCAACTCACGGGCGGCCTCGGCGCGACCGGCGTCCATCTGCGCGGCATCGAGCACGCCCTCTTCCTGCTGAGCCTGCAACTCAGCCACGCGTTCCTGATACAGCGCCACGTTCAGGGCGGTACGATCCTCTTCACGCTGGGCGCGACGGCTGCGCAGCACCGGGATCAACAGAAAACTCAGGGCCACCAGAAGCAGCAGCCCTGCAGCGAGCCAGAAATCAATCATTCTTGGTTTTATCCAACAGGTGGTCGAGGCGCGAGCGCTCCTCGGCAGAAAGCGAGTCCGGGGTGTCGGCACGTTGCACGCGACGACGGCGGACGATCACCGCGATGATCACCACACCGCCGAGCAACAGGCCGGCGGGGCCGAACCAGAGCAAGGCGGTCTTGGCATTCAGGGCCGGTTTGTAACGGACGAAATCACCGTAGCGGTCGACCATGAAGTCGATGATCTGCTGGTTGTCCTTGCCCTCGCCGAGCATGCGGAAAATCTCTTTGCGCAGGTCAGCGGCAATCGGTGCGTTGGAATCGGCGATGTCCTGATTCTGGCACTTGGGGCACCGCAGCTCTTTGGTCAGCTCGCGAAAACGCTCACGATCGCCTTCCTTGGCGAACTCGTAGGTGTCGATGGCCGCGTGGGCCACGCCCGCCATGCTCAAGCCCAGAACCGCGGCAGCGATCCAGCGCTTCATGGCTTGGCCTCGTCGACCAGCGCCTGGTACTTGGTCGCCAGTTTTTCGCGCCAGACCTGCTCGTCGATCACACCGACGAACTTGTCACGGATGATGCCCCTGGCGTCGATGAAGAAGGTTTCCGGCGCGCCGTAGACACCGAGGTTCAGGCCCAGCGAGCCTTGGTCGTCACGGATATCCAGTGCATACGGGTTATGAAAATCCGTCAGCCACTTCAAGGCATCGGCGTTGGTGTCCTTGTAGTTGATGCCGTAGATCACCACGCCCTGTTGGGCCAGCTTGTTCAACACCGGGTGTTCGACCCGGCAGGAAATGCACCAGGTGCCCCAGACGTTGACCAGCGCCGGTTTGCCGAGGATGTCGGCGCGGGCCAGGGTCTTGTCGCCCTGCACCGCCGGCAGGGAAAACTCCGGGAACGGCTTGTTGATCATCGCCGAGGGCAACTCGGCCGGGTCGAGGTACAACCCGCGGTAAAGAAACACGGCAACCACCAGAAAGATCGCCAGTGGCAACAACATCAACCAACGCTTCATGCAGTGGCTCCCGACATGCCCAGTGCTTCGCGCACGCGGCTTTTTACCTTGACCCGATAACGCCGATCCAGCGCCGCCAGCAACCCGCCCAGACCGGTGAGCAAACCACCGAACCAGATCCAGCGCACGAACGGCTTGACGTGCACGCGCACAGCCCAGGCACCGTTACCCAGCGGCTCACCGAGGGCGACGTAGAGGTCGCGGGTGAACCCGGCGTCGATGCCGGCTTCGGTCATCACCGAGTTCTGCACCGTATACAGGCGTTTTTCCGGATGCAGCACGCTGACTTCCTTGCCGTTGCGGATCACCCGGATGGTGCCCTTGTCGGAAGTGAAATTCGGGCCTTCGAAGTGTTTGGCACCTTCGAAGATGAAGTGATAACCGGCCAGGTCCATGGACTCGCCCGGCGCCAGGCGCAGGTCACGTTCGGCGCTGTTCTGGCTCGACAGCACCACGCCCAGGGCGCACACGGCGATGCCCAGGTGTGCGATCTGCATGCCCCAGTAGCTGCGGGTCAGGGTTGGCAGGCCTTTGATCAGGCCCTTGTGTCGGGTCTTGTCGAAGATGTCACGCGCGCCGGCCAGCAGCACCCAGGCGGCGAGCAGGAAGGTGGCGAGCACTGCCCAGTTGAAATCGCCGTACGCGACGCCAGCCACCACGGCCATGGCGGCGCTGCCCAGCAACACCGGGGTCAGCATGCTCGCCAGCCATTTCACCGGGGTGTCCTTCCAGCGCACGATCACGCCGACCGCCATCACCACCATCAGCAACGCCATCAACGGAATGAACAGCGCGTTGAAGTACGGCGGGCCGACCGACAGCTTGGCGCCGGTCGTCGCATCGAGAATCAGCGGGTACAAGGTGCCGAGCAGAATCATCGACGCCGCCACCACCAGCACCAGGTTGTTGCCCAGCAACAGGGTTTCCCGGGACCAGAGGTTGAAGCCCACCTGGCTCTTGACCACCGGCGCGCGCAGGGCGAACAGCGTCAATGAACCACCGACCACGAACAGCAGGAAAATCAGGATGAACACCCCGCGCTCCGGATCGGAGGCAAAGGCGTGCACCGACGTCAGCACGCCGGAACGCACAAGGAAAGTCCCCAACAGGCTCAGCGAGAACGCAGCGATGGCCAGCAACACGGTCCAGCTCTTGAACACGCCACGCTTTTCCGTGACCGCCAACGAGTGAATCAGTGCGGTACCCACCAGCCATGGCATGAACGAAGCGTTTTCCACCGGGTCCCAGAACCACCAGCCGCCCCAGCCGAGTTCGTAGTACGCCCACCACGAACCCAAGGTAATACCGATGCCGAGGAACGCCCAGGCGACGATGGTCCACGGACGCGACCAGCGCGCCCACGCGGCATCCAGACGACCGCCCATCAGCGCGGCGATGGCGAAGGCGAAGGCCACCGAGAAGCCGACGTAGCCCATGTACAGCATCGGCGGATGCACGATCAGGCCGATGTCTTGCAGCAGCGGATTAAGGTCAGCACCATCGCTGGGTATTTGCGGCAGGATACGCTTGAACGGGTTGGAGGTGAGAATCAGGAACAGCAGGAAACCGGTGCTGATCATGCCCATCACCGCCAGCACGCGAGCCAGCATGACCTGCGGCAACTGCCGGGAAAACACCGACACCGCAAAAGTCCAGCCACCGAGGATCAGTGCCCAGAGCAGCAGCGAACCTTCGTGGGCGCCCCACACGGCGCTGAACTTGTAGTACCACGGCAAGGCACTGTTGGAGTTGCTGGCCACATAGGCCACGGAGAAGTCATCGACCATGAACGCATAAGTCAGCACACCGAAGGCGAACAGCAGAAAGGCGAACTGCCCCCACGCAGCCGGCTGGGCCAGGCTCATCCACAAACGGTCACCGCGCCAGGCACCGAGCAACGGCACCACGGCCTGAACCAGGGCAAAGCACAGGGCCAGGATCATCGCCAGATGACCCAGTTCGGGAATAAAGATGCCGGAAGTCATGGATCAACCCTCCTTCGCGGGCGTTGGAGCCGATTGACCGCTGTCTTTCAACGCCTTGGTCACTTCCGGCGGCATGTATTTCTCGTCGTGCTTGGCCAGCACTTCATCGGCCACCACCACGCCATCGGCATTGAGCTTGCCCAGGGCGACGATGCCCTGCCCTTCGCGGAACAAGTCCGGAAGGATGCCGCGATAGGTGATGGTCACGGACTTGTTGAAGTCGGTGACAATGAACTTCACGTCCAGCGAATCACTGGAACGTTGCAACGAACCTTTCTCGACCATGCCACCGGCACGAATACGCGTGTCCTGCGGGGCCTCGCCGTTGGCAATCTGCGTCGGCGTGTAAAACAGATTGATGTTTTGCTGCAGGGCGCTCAAGGCCAGGCCAACGGCAGCGCCGACCCCGACCAGAATCGCAAGAATGATGGTAAGACGCTTTTTACGCAGCGGATTCACTTGCCGTTCTCCCGGCGCAGGCGACGCGCCTCTTGTTGCAGATAACGCTTGCGGGCCAGGATCGGCGCCGCCACGTTGAGGGCCAGCACCACCAGGCAGATGCCATAGGCCGACCAGACATACAGGCCGTGATGGCCCATGGCGATGAAGTCGCCGAATGACGCAAAACTCATCGAACGGCCTCCAGGCTATTTTCCACTTCGGCCTTGACCCAACTGGCCCGCGCCTCGCGCTTGAGCACTTCCAGGCGCATGCGCAGCAGCAACACCGCGCCGAAGAAACAATAGAAGCCCAACACCGTCAACAGCAATGGCAGCCACATTTCGGCCGGCATCGCCGGCTTTTCGGTGAGGGTGAAGGTCGCGCCCTGGTGCAGGGTGTTCCACCACTCCACCGAGTACTTGATGATCGGGATGTTGATCACGCCGACAATCGCCAGTACCGCGCCGGCCTTGGCCGCGCTGTCACGATTGCTGATGGCGTTGCCCAGCGCAATGAGACCGAAATACAGAAACAGCAAAATCAGCATGGACGTGAGTCGTGCATCCCAGACCCACCACGAGCCCCAGGTCGGTTTGCCCCAGATCGCCCCGGTGACCAGCGCCACTGCGGTCATCCACGCACCGATCGGGGCGGCGCATTGCAGGGCGACGTCGGCCAATTTCATTTTCCACACCAGCCCGACGACACCGCACACGGCCAGCATCACGTAGATGGACTGCGCCAGCATGGCCGCCGGAACGTGAATATAGATGATGCGAAAGCTGTTGCCCTGCTGATAGTCCGGCGGCGCGAAGGCCAGGCCCCAGACCACGCCAACGCTGATCAGCAGCAACGCCGCGATACTCAACCAGGGCAGCAGTTTGCCGCTGATGCCGTAAAACCATTTGGGCGAGCCGAGCTTGTGAAACCACGTCCAGTTCATACTGTTTCCATCACGGTTGCTGCTCGCTATCGCGAGCATTCAGGATCTGCCTTCTTGCAAAGAGGTGGTCAAATTTAGCTAACCTCTTCATTCACGAACGCTGATCTTCAGGCCAGCGGCTATTGCAAAAGGTGTCAGGGTTATCGCCAGGGCGGCCAGGCTACCCAGCCACAACAGATAACCGGTCGCCGGCATGCCCTGCAAAGCCGCCTGCAAGGCGCCACTGCCAAGGATCAATACCGGGATGTACAACGGCAGAATCAGCAGTGCCAGCAACAGGCCACCACGCTTCAAACCCACTGTCAGTGCCGCGCCCACCGCACCGAGCAGGCTCAGCACCGGTGTGCCGAGCAACAGCGAAAGCAGCAACGCCAGCAGACAGGCGGCAGGCAAACCGAGCATCAGCGCCAGCAAGGGTGCGAGCAGTACCAATGCCAGGCCGGAAAACACCCAGTGCGCCAGCACCTTGGCCAGAACCAGAAGAGCCAGGGGGTGCGGTGAAAGGACCCACTGTTCAAGGGATCCGTCTTCGAAATCACTGCGGAAAAGCCCGTCCAGCGAGAGTAAAACCGATAAAAGTGCCGCGACCCAGATCAACCCCGGAGACAAGGTTTGCAACAATTGAGACTCGGGGCCGACCGCCAACGGGAACAGGGAAACGACGATGGCGAAAAACACCAGCGGATTCGCCAGCTCCGCGGGACGGCGGAACAGCAGACGGGCCTCACGGGCGACCAACAGGCCAAAAACACTCATACGGCCCAATTCCCCAGATCGATGTCGCGATAAGCGGCCGGCATCCGGCTCAGCGTGTGGTGAGTGGTCAACACCACCATGCCGCCACGCTCGCAGTGGCCAGCCAGGTGTTCTTCGAGTTGTGCCACGCCCTGCTTGTCGAGGGCGGTAAAGGGCTCATCGAGAATCCACAGCGGCGGGCTGTCCAGATACAAACGCGCCAGCGCGACACGACGCCGCTGGCCGGCGGACAGGGTGTGGCAGGGAACATCTTCGAAACCGCGCAATCCGACCGCCGCCAGGGCTTGCCAGATCGCTTCATGGGAGGCCGGTTGATGCAGCGCGCAGAGCCAGCTCAGGTTCTCTTCCGGTGTCAGCAAATCCTTGATGCCCGCCGCATGACCGATCCACAGCAGGTTGCGCGCCAGCTCAGTGCGCTGCTCATCAAGGGGTTTGCCGTTGAGCAGCACTTGACCGGCGGTCGGGTGCATCAAACCTGAAAGCAGGCGCAACAGACTGGTCTTGCCACTGCCGTTGGGGCCGCTGATTTGCACCATTTCGCCACTGGCCAGTCTCAAATCGAGATTTTCGAAGAGCAGCCGAAGGTCTCGCTCACAGGCAAGGGCAACGGTTTGCAGGACAGGACTGGTCAAGGGATCACGAGCCTCCGGGAGGCTATTGGCTGGAAGCAGCTTGGAGTGTTATCGCCCTAAGTCGCTCTATAAAACCGTCGAAGGTCGGGACAGAAAGCTCTGGTAGATTGGATAGCCAATGGATGGCAGCGGTGATTTGGTGCGAGTCCCCTTTGACTCGCAATTCCGCTGTTTGCAAGGCGTCCAATGTACCGCGCTCGCAGAGGTGAACAATGAGTTCGGCTAGATCCACCCCGTTCAAAAAGCGGACGCCTTGGGGGTGCTGATCGGTAATTACAATGTTTCTCGTCTGGATGAATCCATCTTCTACAACCGGAGCAGCCGTAATCAGACCGTTGCTACATTTGCTTGCTAAAAAAGGTTTCCACTGCTCCCAAGTGCTCCGCGCATTCCAAAACCCGTGCTCAGCCCATTCAAGCTCACTTTGGTAATAGGACACTCCAGCTTTTGCACGCTGAGCGAATGTCAGCGCAGCACGATCCTCGTAGTAACGGATCGCTAAACGCTCTTGAGCGGGGTCATTCAGTATCGTATTGATCACCGGCGCCGCTGCGAAGGCCCCGGATATTGCCTCATAGATACCATGACCTGAAAGCGGATCATTGCTATAGGCAGCATCCCCGACACGCAAAACGAATGGGCTTATCAGGCCACCGCGAAGCACCGCTTGCGCACCGCGAACGACCGTGTCGCTGCAGGCTCTGAGATTGCCCAACTCTCTGGGAATGGCGACTAGTTTGGAGTAGAAATAGTCATGCCTGATATTAAGGTCACCGCTCCTTACCAAGGCGGATGAATCGACAATAAACTGCACACTGCACTTACCGTCAAGATCTGCAGTGCTCCACGCCCAACCATCCTCGAACGATTCTGCAACTGTTCGTCTGGCCCCACACTTACCACCGAAGAAGTGGCGAGTGAGCGCCACGCTCAAAGGTCCAGACAGAATATTTTGTGTCACCTTGGGTGTCGATTTGCCTCGTGCGTCGACAAGATAATCGGCGAAGAAGGTCATCGGACTGTGGTCGGGACGTCTGGTATAAATTCGATTTTCACCATCAGCGCGGTCAAAGCCCGCTACCGTCACGTCATGAAAGTCGACCCCTGCCTCTTCCAGATCGTCAATCAGAGCGCTGTCGAACAGACTGCGCTCAATCACATGCTCTGCATTAGCGATCTGAAAATCCCCTCCCCAGGCCGAAGCGCGCTGCCACAAGGGTCCCATAGTTTCAAGAGCATACATACAACCTGCGCGATGCAATCCCTCCGCAACCCGAGGAGATGCCCCCTCGAGAAGCGGATCCCGGCGACGACGACCGAGGACTTGTACTGCGAAATTCATACGATTTAGCAACAATGCCGAGACCACCGCTGCAGGTCCGGCACCAAGCACGGTGATCCGTTTCATCTTAAAACCTCACTTGCCTCCTAGGAACCAACAACATTCCTAAGAGCATCAATATAAAACCGCCCCATACGAGCGATACCAACGGATATCGCCGAACCACAACCAAAGTCTGATTCTCTGCTCCAACAGTGCCGGCCGAATCCATAAGCTTAGGAGAAGCTGGTACCCAGATTTGCAGATCACTTGCCCAGCTCCGCACGATGAACGGGTGCAGCAGATAACCCCGGTCTCCAGCATGTCTGGCATATCGATAATCAAGAAGCTCACAGAGTTGTCTCACCGGTCCCTGATAGCCCGGAGGCAAGCTACGTGCATCTTGAAAGAGCGCTCGGCCAGCTAGCACCACTCCGTTTTGTCTAATTTCCACATTCGCTACTGCTTTGTAGCCAGAAAAGTTAGTGGCGTTGCTCTCGGGTGAAACACGCAGTTCCATACCTTGGCCAACCGTGTGCCACTGCGAGGGGTCATCCGTCGGCGGCACAAGTACAGGTACGTAACTATTGAGCACCGTTGCCGCCAGACCGCCCACTAACGCAAAAACGGCTCCCCCATGGATAAGGGCCAAACTGCCGGTGTAGCGAAGTGCCCCAACTCTTCGGCTGCGCCAAACGCTGGTGACGCACCACAATAGACTGGACAGCAGCAAGAACACGCCAGCAACTAATGCAGCATCTATCAGATGGATTACTGACACGATGGTTTGGGACAGTACACCGCTACCTTCATAAGCGTATGACAAGTAACCACCGCGACATCCCACCAGCGCCACTGCGAGCGTTGCGATCAAGGTAAAGGTGCGAGAGAGGTTCTTTCCAAAAGTTTTGCGAATGAACACATGACTCCCGGCCAAGCCTAACGTGAGGATGATGGGTAGCAGGAAGCGGCCTAGGGTATGGCCGTCGACATCCCAGCGCGCGAAGGCCTGACGCAGAGAACTCATTTCGGCAGAGCTGGCCCAATTGCTCAACGTCTCAAAGAAAGGTCTCAAGCTACTAGGCTTTGAGGCTCCCGCCACGGCGAAGAAATGAGCCTGTGCGAGGCCGAAAATGGCGAAGAGTGCTGCGAACACGAAGCCATACACAGATAGCCAAACCTCAAACGCCGTACGCCGCTTAGCTTGTGTTCGGGCCTTTTGATTAATGACATTACGTATCACTAATCCAAGTGCGAGGAGGACCAATAGAGCGGCCAGACAGAGATGACTCACCCAGGAAGTTGTACCGATATACCGGTGCGAGCTTGCCAGAACTTCGGACCGCGTTATGGCCATCGCCAAACAGGCTGAGGCGGCAGCGACAAGGCTAAGAACTGGCAAAGCCCGCGCGAATGCGCCGTCAACCTTCCAAGTGCGGACACCATGCAGAACGGCTCCCAAGAGCGCCCAAAGAATAAAGGCCGACGTCTGGACTGGGTCCCAGTGCCAGAGTTGACCGAAGGTGAAATCCTCCAAAGCCCAGATCATGCCGAAGCCGATACCGGCCGTGAGCACCAGCCATGCTCGACGTCCATAGAGTGTCGCTGATGCGCGAAAGCTCCCGCAGCCGTTAATCAACGCTTGGATCGCGCTGGGCGCTGAAGCTAGCGCCCAAGCATAGGCGCCGAGTATCAACGGCGCGTGGAGCGCCATCCAGAACGTCTGCAGATGAGCGTTCATGCCTTGGCTGCTCTGGGATGCCTGCCAGTCGACTGGTGTAGGGGTGAAAGGGCCAAGCATGGCGGCGGTAAATATGTACCAAGCCGGAATCAACGGAGAGAAGCGTCCCTCGATACTGTCGGCGTCGGCAACCTGGAGGGCGGCGGGCATGCATAACGTAGCCAGCAACAGAATGGTGCCCTCATCGCCTCCCCAGACATTGGCGAGTTTTAGATAAAAAGGTAATCCTTCACTGCTATAAAGCCAGACATAGCGAATTTCAAACCTATCCAAGCCCAACGCTAAGGCAAGTGCGATGCACTCACCTATCAAAACGCCAATAGCCAGGTTGAGAAGACTCTTACGCCACTTGTAGAGGAAAGTGCTGGCAAAGGTAAGGGTGCCGGAGATCCAGAGCAGAGGGTTTCCTATAGCGAAGTTTGCGTGCAACGCTGCCACAGTCAGGACAACGACGGCGCTAACCAATACCCAACGAAGCGAACCTGCAACCTGCAAAATGCTCATGTGCGACGTTGCTCTGCGCCAATGTAAGACGCGCTACTGCGCAGAAAATTAGGAAGCCTGTGCAGTGGTATTTTTTCTGCTCCCATTAGTTGAGCGGCCATTCCGGTTACTCGTGCGCAGGCCAGACTGGCTCCTCCCCCTTGCTCAGGGTCTCTGGGGTCGAGCATCGAACACGCACCGAATTCGGCATGTTTTTGGTTAAGCCATGAAATCTGCTCTACGCCACAACGCACATCTCCAGTCACCGAAAGGCAACTCGACCACCCCGCAGGAAAAACAATTCCCCCCGTAGATGGCGCAGAAGCAATTAACAGCACGCCTCGTGCCTTCGCGTACTCACAGGCATAGAGGAGTTCATCCGACGGTGATCTGATGCCGAAGCTCATGTTAATAAGCTGCGCACCACTTGCGACTAGCCACTCGATAGCGGTTACGATCCGACTAATTGGTGCATGCCTGGTCGTGTGGAAGACCTGGGCGATATGAAGTTCCGCCCTATTGCAATGACGCAGGATGATCCGCGCCAGTTGATCCCCGTGGCCCACTGCATCCGGCTGGGCGGGGTCAGCCCCAGGCAGTTCATCAAATCGATTCGATACGGCAACATGAGGGAACAGCGCCTCTGATACACCGCTATCGATAATGCCGACACGTGGGTTCACTGCGCCCCCTCCAACTTGTGGACATTCAGATCGATCACGACGTCGAAATGTTCGCGGAGCGAAGGACGATGACTAATAAACACACGCGTCTTACCCACAAACAACGTGTCGATTTTTTGATGAATTCGCTCTTCCAGGCCTCTGTCGATACCACTCGTGCTCTCATCGAGGACAAGGATGGTGGGATTCATCAGCACAGCTCGCGCGAGCGCAACACGCTGACGCTGTCCGCCAGACAACGCTGCTCCCCGCTGCCCTATTGAGGTCCTGATGCCTTCAGGAAACTGTTCGATGAGATCATCCAGCCCTGCCAGACTGGCGGCCTTCAATACCTCGTCGTCAGATGCATTGGGGCGACCGTAGCGGATGTTTTCCATGAGGTTTTTGCTGAATAGTTGGACATCTTGAGAAACCACGACCACCGAACGCCGAAGCCCTTGAATATCGTGTCGTCGAAGGTCTAACCCGTCGATTAAGATTTGTCCGGAATTAGGATCAAAGTGTCGCTGTAGCAAATCCGCGAGAGTGGATTTTCCTACACCAGAATCTCCACGAATTGCCACTCTGCTTCCGGGCGGAATATGAAAATTGAGATTATTTAGGATATTTTCCTGCACCTTGGGATAGTTGAAACACACGTTCTTAAACAGAATTTCCCCTCTGCTACGGACAACATAGAGCTTGTGTGGTGCGGGCTCCGAAACCGCCGGCTCCTGTTGTGCAAGCTCTTGGACCCGGTTCAAACAAACTTTGGCTCGCTGATAACCGACATACAGCCCGAGGAGTGACTGCAAGGGACCGCTTGCTTTTTGCATGTAGGTGACGAAAGCAATAAGTATCCCAAGTGTCATGGTGTGTTCATTAATGACCCTGTTGCCTCCGACCCAAAATACCGCTGCCACCGACAAGGAGAACACTACACTAGGAAACGAGCTGGCCAGATAGCTATATGTCTGTAGTGACAGCGTCTGAGTACGCAGTTCTTTGTGCAAGATCACGAGGCAATCCTTTTCCTGGTCCTGGCCATTGAACATTTGCACGCATTTTGAGGACGAGAGAATCTCAACAATGAACGAAGCGATATTGGCAGCGCTTTCGCGGGTACGCTTGGTCAATCGCTCAAGAGCAGGCCTGATCAACTTCAGAAAGCAGCCATTAACGACCAGTACAGCAAGCATCAACAGAGTAAGTTCGGTACTCATCCAGGCCAACATGACCATTGATCCTATCAGCATGACGCTGTTATTGATCACGCTCAAAATCGCATCCACCGCGAACCGCTGAAGTTCCGCGATATCACCGTCAAGACGTTGTAAAATATCGCCTTGCCGGGTTGTGGCGTAAAAGGCCGGAGACAATTTCAACAAATGAGAGAAGAGAGCTTCTCTTATCGAATGCAGTACCTTTGCTGAAGTGCCTACGTATATATAGCGAGTGACGCCCCCCAAAAAAGCAGACAAAAGAGCCATCGCAATGATAGCCACAACAACTGAATAAACGACACTTAACTGTCCTTTCATGATGCCATCATCAATCAGTCGTTGAGTTAAGTAGGGTTGCGCGAGGCCTGCAGCGGCTGCAGTCAGTGATAGTACGAGAACCAGCGACAGGGCTGCCCTGTGAGGCCTAACAAACCCCAATAACCAGTGCCACATAAAAGAGTTAGATTTTGCCTGTAGTGGGAGCGTGCCTTTAGGCACGCTCCCAGGCACTTGATGGCGAAACATCGAGGCCATGATTTGCGACTAACGCTGTACGATACGGAGTGATGACAGAACCTGATCTCCACCGCCGGGAATTTTTATTTTCCCTTTGAGAGCTAGGGTCTGCGAATCATATACAGCAATGTCGTCAATGGTGCCGCCGATGTACAACTCCTTACCGTCACTGGAAACGTTCACGTTGTAATACGTGTGGTCCAGATCGATACGTTTGATTAATTTTCCGGTGTCGACGTCCGTTTTGGTTAGCTGTGTGTAAACCGTGTATGCCTCATTACGGCGAACAGGATTAATCACAGTCGAAAACAGGACGATTTTCGCGTCCTCGAATTCAGAAAAACGAACTTTGTCGTGGACCATGTCCAGTGACCAGATCCCCGCTCGCTGGGTAACCGACTTATCTTTGTTCTGATAATTTATGTAATACGGAGTTGCAAACTCACTGGCCTGTTCGAACTGCGGCCAAATCGCCAACGTATCCGGTTCACCGAACTTGCTACGTTTCCAACTGCGCCATGGATGCTGGCCTATCTGCTCGCCCGTTTTAGGGTCGAGTACTAGCATATCCCAACTGAACGCATAGAGCCGCTTGTAGTCCGGTGAGTACATGAGCGAAGTGACCCTCCGCGGTGATTTCAGTTTTCTTACGGGTTGGGCTGAAAGCCCACTTGCAGTATCGAAGATGGCGATAAATGGATCATTGATTTTGTATTCGCCCGGCAACAGTTCAGTCTGTGTGACATAGACAGCCAGCTCTTTTCCGTCTGGACTTACATCGATGGCATAAGGAGCTTTGCCCCGCACGCCTCCACTAGAGAGATCAGCTCGAAAGACTTCCTTGCCGCTTTCCAAGTCGATACCCGAAACGCTTTCCCAGCGATTATGGATCACATAGACAGTTTTCCCATCCTTCGAAACAGCCAAGGCGCCAGGACTGTTACCCATTGAGGTATTGGGAATCTTGAACGTATTAATAACTTTTCGCTGTTCTGCGTCGGCTACTATGATCAAATTTGGACGCGCTGCTGTAACCAGATAATCCTTGGCCAAAGATAATTGGCTGTAGAAACCAAGACCAAGAGCAATCGTCGCCGCATACAGGACAGAACGACATGGAAGTTGCTTGTTTTTGTTCATATGACTTCCTATTAACCCATCACGTGGATTGTGAACAGTGGCATCTAGTTATTTTGGGAAGACGGCTTGAAGATTAGTCCAATCTTGTGGCGCGGAATCATTACTCACGCTCCACTCTGTGTAGGTGTTCAAACTGTCAGGTACTTGTGCTGGCCACCAGCAGGGATCTGAACAACCATACAAGTCGGCTTCCATTGGCTGACAAAGTCCCGCCACACCGAGGAACGGATCGACTTCCCAACCCGGGTCGAAGGTCGTAGCACAGCCTGCGACTGCAGACATGGCCAAGACTTCTTCTGTCTCACCTTTCGCGACGGCCACTTCAACTTGATGAGCCTTCTGATTCATGGGTTTCATATGATTCATAATTGGACACTCCTAGTGCTGAGGTGCTTCCGAAAGAAGCTTGGGTTTTTCTCGATAATTTCGGTATAAACGCCAATACCAAAATCGACCCACTCACGCATCAGATCGCAATAGTGATAGGTTGGTGAAAGAGGATCGCCAAAATGTGCATATGATTCGTGGTAGCATCCCCCAGCACATAAATTGCGAATCCGACAAGTTGAACAGCCTTTATTAGAGCGGTCGGTTGCTGCTTCTAAAAACTTACCAAGCTTCTCCTTTTCAATGCCATCATCGACATTGCCGAATTTAGGCATATCGGAGCCTGTAAAGCGGTGACAGAGATTCAAGTCACCATTGTTATCAACTGCCAATAGCCCAACGCCGGCACCGCACGGCAAAGCTTTCTTACGCCCCTCGTAAAGATCGCTCATCAATTGATGCATGTTTGAGAAGCCATTGTTGCGGCCCGCCAGGGCCTCGTCCCGATACGCGCGACCAAGCACCATCATGCTGTCGAAGACTTCTCGGAGCTCTTGGCTGCTTAAGTTAAAAACCGTAACCGGCCCCGAAGTGGCAGGGGCGACCCCCACTTCCGCGAATCCCAAGTCATTCTTCAAATGCTCATGAATACCAACGACATCTGTATGACCGGCAGTTAACGTTACTCGTACTCCTACAGGCTTGGATCGGTATCGGCTGAGAAGCATCCGCGCCTTCGCCGCCACTACCTGATACGTGCCCTGGCCACCCACTGTAATTCGACGCCGGTCATGGACGGCCTGTGGGCCGTCCATACTGATTGATATCCCAAATCGATGACTGTCTAGGTAGTCAACCACCTGCTCATTCAATAACGTGGCATTCGTGGTCATAGAGAAGTCAGCTTTTTTCCCCAAATCTGCGCAACGCTTCTCGGTATACTCAACGACTTCCTTAATCAGTTTCAAATTCGTCAGCGGCTCACCGCCGAAGAAGATGACATTGAGTTGCTCACGCGAGTCACCTTGTTCCAACAAAAGCTCAATACTTTTCCTGGCTGTTTCAAAGTTCATCTTCTGGCCCTTTGACGGAATAGCCAGATCTTCTTTATAACAGTACGTACAACTCAAATTACAACCAGTATTTACGTTAAGGATAATTGTACTCAACGGAAATTCTCGGATTTCCACCTTCATTCCCGCATCCGGCTTTGCGGGCTCATCGCCTAGAATGGAAAGTTCTTGGAAGCTACCGATGGTTTCTACAATCTGATCCGGTGATATGACTCCACCAAACCTTTCTCGTAGAGCCTCAAACGAAACCTTTTCGTGATCTTTCAGGTAATCGATTAACGCTGCTCCAACATCATCCAGCTGAAACAATCCGCTAGAGGGAATATGAAACAGCATCCGCCGCCCGTCGACTGCCACATCATGAAAACTGTAGCGATTTACATAAAACATATTGGTTATAGACATCACTGCGTCTCCAACTTGTTAACGGACGGGTGGATCATTCCAGCGCTGGACTGTCACAATCAACGGCTTGGATGCTTTAACTACGCGCCCCGCATCATCAACGCTTGCTGTAACTTCAAGCTCGCCAGCGTTATTGGTGGAGTACTTACGTTTTGGATTTGGGCCTGCATCGCCTGGAATAAATAAACCACCTGACCCCAAGTTCCCGGCGAACTCAAGATCTTTCATTTCCTCAGCACCCGGATTGAGATTGGCTACAGTCCAGATCGCTGGCACATAATCTAGCCGCAAATCATCGTCAGTTCCTTTTTTGCCATCTGGACCTACAGCGTATGCAACAGCTTCGAATTGCACCGGAACTTTCGGTCTCGAGCCTCCTCCGTCTCCAACACGCGCCATAGCTGAATCAGGTTCGATGCTGACATAGTCGATCTTGTTGTAGACCGCGATCCCTCGCTCATCTGTGACACCGCCTACATCAACTCGTCGAATGCCATCTTTCGCACCAACATCTGCCATAACCTCTACAACAACCTTGTCAGAGGATTCTTCAACTACACGCTTCACGGCCAGACCCTGGCCCAGGTTAACCTTGCCACTCAATCCGGTACCATAGATGGTCACTTCCTTAGTCGAACCGGTCTTGATGGCCTTTGGCTCGATCGCAAGGACCTGAGCAGCGACACTTCCATCGATCCGCACCGCCTTGAATTGTCCCCCGATGGAATCCACACCTATTTCATGCCAACGTCCGCTTAAGGACGTTCCATCCTTGGAAAGCTGGAAAACTTGAGCAACCTGCAGTTCACCCTGCTTGATATTGGCGCGCCACTCGTAGCCTGTGTAGACAATCGCCTTTCCGTTGCCCTTCTCGGTTTTGCCGTTGGCATAGTTGATTTGCATATCCAACGTGTAGTGATCGTTCTCCCCAGTGATAGTCGCAACACCTTCGTATGAACCCCAACCTGGACGATGACCCACTACACGCCATTTGCCGGCAGCGCTCGATTTCGCTTCAGCAGCCCATCTGCTCCAGACATCCGACTGATACGAATAGAGATTGCCAAGAGTTTTTGGCATTTCTTGCGAAGCGATTTGCCACCAATCGCGATCACGACCGCCTTGTTGGATTTCAATTGTTGGGTACTGGCCGACATGGAAGTTGGCGAGCTTTTTCCAGTCTTCTGGCGTCCTGCGCTGCAAAGCAATCCGCGCGTATGAGTGGCAACGTGCGCACGTCTCGGCGACTTTCTTGTCATCCGGGTCTTCGATCCGAGTGAAATCCCGCTCGAGGATATAACGACGCTTCTGAGTTTCTTCCGGAGCTAGCCCGTGTGTATCAGCTAGATACTTCACGAGTGTCTGCCTCTCATCGGCTTCCAAACGGACACCATGCGCAGCGATCATTCGACCTATCGTCATGTCCCAACCTTCAGGAGTCCGACGGGACTGGTCTATACGGTTCAGACCGCCTTCTACAGGTAGGTGACACGCCGCACATTTACTCGACAAAAGCGCTTTAGCGTCGGCGGAGGATTCAGCATGAACAACCACAGGCATGAGTGCCAGTGAGATAGCAAGCGCAATGGGTTGCAGAGTTACGGCTAATGCACATTTATCGCGCATTGTTGGCTCCCTAGTTTTTTGTTTATGGGGTAGCACGTACTGACATTTAAAGTCAGCGAAGTTTTCACGGTACTTGGAGGTACGTTTGGACAGGTATCAAAAAACGGCAAGAGGTTGATGAGCTACTATCCAGGTTCGACAAGGTGGTTCGAAGTCATATATCCCCGAACGACTTTAATTTCGGGGAAAACGCTACAAAGCACTACATCTAAAGCCTCTAGACTCGCACCAACCTCACTCAACTCTTTAATGATCCGATTCAACCCCTTGTCATTCGACGGATAGTTCGGCGACTCTTTTTCCATACTCCCCTCACTTATAGAGTTTTGACATAACTGGCTATCAGTAGACATTTAAGCCTCCGAGTCCAAAAGCCAAAGCCAACGCGGTGGCTGTAATCACTGCAACGAGGCTTGCAAGAAAGAAAACGCTAAAGCATAGAGTTGAATAGATCTTATTGTTCATGACTTGCACTTCCCAGATGCGATCTCTAGCGCACCTCTGCCAACTTAGAAGAAACCAAGTGGATTGATGTCGTAGCTCACCAGCAGGTTTTTGGTCTGCTGATAGTGGTCGAGCATCATCTTGTGGGTTTCCCGACCGACGCCGGACTTCTTGTAGCCACCAAACGCCGCGTGCGCCGGGTACAGGTGGTAGCAGTTGGTCCACACGCGCCCGGCCTTGATCGCCCGACCCATGCGGTAGGCGCGGTTGATGTCGCGGGTCCACAGGCCGGCGCCGAGGCCAAACTCGCTGTCGTTGGCGATGGCCAGGGCTTCAGCCTCATCCTTGAAGGTGGTGACACCCACTACCGGGCCGAAGATTTCTTCCTGGAACACACGCATCTTGTTGTGCCCCTTGAGCAGCGTCGGCTGGATGTAGTAACCGCTGGACAGGTCGCCCTCCAGACGTTCCGCCGCGCCACCGGTGAGCAGTTCGGCACCCTCCTCCTGGGCGATGGTCAGGTACGAAAGGATTTTGTCGTATTGCTGCTCGGAAGCCTGGGCGCCGACCATGGTCTCGGTGTCCAGCGGATTGCCGCGCTTGATCTTGACGATCTTCTTCATCACCTCGGCCATGAACGGCTCGTAGATCGACTCCTGCACCAGCGCCCGGGACGGGCAGGTGCAGACTTCGCCCTGGTTGAAGAACGCCAGCACCAGGCCTTCGGCGGCTTTTTCGATGAACGCCGGCTCGGCACTCATGATGTCTTCGAAGAAGATGTTCGGCGACTTGCCGCCCAGTTCGACGGTGCTGGGAATGATGTTCTCGGCGGCGCAATGCATGATGTGCGCGCCCACCGGGGTCGAACCGGTGAAGGCGATCTTGGCGATGCGCTTGCTGGTGGCCAGCGCCTCGCCGGCTTCGCGACCGAAGCCCTGGACGATGTTCAGTACGCCCGCCGGCAGCAGGTCGGCGATGAGCTCAGCGAAGACCATGATCGACAGTGGCGTCTGTTCGGCAGGCTTGAGCACGATGCAGTTGCCCGCCGCCAGGGCCGGGGCGAGTTTCCAGGCGGCCATCAGCAGCGGGAAGTTCCATGGAATGATCTGCCCGACCACGCCCAGCGGCTCATGGAAGTGATACGCCGTGGTCAGCTCGTTGATCTCGGCGGCGCCGCCTTCCTGGGCGCGGATGCAGCCAGCGAAGTAACGGAAGTGGTCGGCCGCCAGCGGCACGTCGGCGTTGAGGGTTTCGCGCACGGCCTTGCCGTTGTCCCAGGTTTCGGTGACGGCCAGCACCTCAAGGTTCTGCTCAATGCGATCGGCGATTTTCAGCAGCACCAGGGAACGATCCTGGGCCGAGGTCTTGCCCCAGGCGTCGGCGGCGGCATGGGCAGCATCGAGGGCCTTGTCGATGTCAGCGGCGCTGGAGCGCGGGAATTCGGCAATCACCTCACCGGTGACCGGCGAGGTGTTGGTGAAGTACTCACCATTGATCGGCGCGACAAACTCGCCACCGATGAAGTTGCCGTAGCGCGGTTTGAAAGAAACGACGGAGCCGGGTGTTCCGGGTCGTGCATAGATCATATGAGCACCTCATTCGTGCCGGAATGCCGTTAAGCGGCAAATTATTGTTAGTAGGAACGAGCCCATCAGGTTTCATCGAAAGGACAGTCACCAGACCGAACCTATAAAGCCAACTGACTGCATACCACGCGTTCCGGCTATAACTGTACTGGCGAGGGACCAATAGCGTTATCAAGGAACGGCAAGCCCGCTCAACCGACTATCAGAAATCGGCAAGATCTGATCAACGCCTCAGCCCAGTGCTTGCGCGCCTAGATTCAATGCCAAATACTGATTTCCAATGACGCGTGCACAAGGCAAATTTCGCCTCTGTAAGATTGGAAGTACCGCGGTGGCTCGCGGAGGCAGAGATGGATTGACCGGGATGAAACTGAGCCACTCGTGGCTGGTGAGGCCGTAAATGAACAGCTATTGCAGTAGCCCCAAAACAAAAAGCATCAAACTTACAGACTCGGTTCGATCGGCAGAAATTTTTCATTTAATTACCCGCGATGTCTTTCAACAGGCTGATGCACTGTCGAAGTGGCAGCAAGACTATGTACAAATAAGTGCAGGACAGTTTTCCGGATCGCTCACAGAAATTTCATTAGGACCCATTCAAATATTTAGGGAAGCCATGAATAAAGCGGTTGATCAGCACGGACGTCCTTGGGAAAACAGCTTTGCTGTCGGTGTTCCGTTAGTGGTTGAAGGTGAAGGATTCTGGTGTGGTGATCGCTTAGAAAAAAACTCTATTTTCTTTCTCAGACCTAATTCAGAACTAAACTTTAAGACGCCAAAAAATTCTGACATTTGTGTCGCGGTTATTGATTCAAGCGTACTCCAACAGTATGCAGAGGAAGTAGAAGAGATCTGCATAGATCACATCTTGCAACTCAATGGAGCCTCAGAAGTACCTGAGTTGATCTGCAACAGCTTTCGCCATACCTTCCTGAAAGTTATCAATGGCATAAACTCAAACCCCAACGCTCTTACTTGCCCCTCGACTCGCTTGACGTTACTTGACGACGTAATGAGCAGTTTTTTCAGTGGCTTCATTTCGCTCAACAAACTACCTAAAATAACTCATGCGCAATTCGTCCATCGACATATCGTCGAAAAGGCTCGCGAATATATCCTTTCACGCAAGAGTGAACCGCCCTCGGTGCTGGAAATATGTGAAGAATTACGCATAAGTCGTAGGACCTTGCACTACGGTTTCATTAAGGTCCTAGGTATAAACCCGGTTACTTTTCTGCGTTATCTTCGCTTGAATGGTGCTCGCCGTGAGTTGCTAACCGCTGACCCTACGCTATCAATGGTAAGTGACATTGCAGCACGCTGGGGCTTCTGGCACATGGGAATGTTCTCGACCTACTATAAAGAGCTTTTTGGCGAGTTGCCTTCATGCACTCTTCGCCTGAAAAAAATAGCCGACTAACGTCTGCGTCCATCGGTTTGTCACGGTAAAAGGCCACGCCATACGCCAGGCTTTTGCCACAGTAAGTTCAGGCCGAATGACCACGGATCGTTTACGTAACCCCCTCACCCGCGAAACCCATCGCGAAGGCCACTTCGCGCGCACACTTTAGCTCGGCGCTTCTGAAGCGTAATTCATTGTTGAGTACCTGATACCTTAGATCCATATGGGCGAGCCCCTCGCGCAACGTGATCCTCGAAATGTACAGTAGGGCCGGCCAGTCTTCGAACGCCGGGTTTGCAAGATGACTGAGTACCCGATATCGATATTTTCGGCACCAGCCACAGATTGCGTACGACCACACATCCCCGGAGAGCTCATGGCTTACACCCTTGACAAAGGAACCACATCAATCGTACTGGTGCATGAGGCCCTTCACAGCGCCAGGCAACGAGGCATAGATCTGGCACCTGCGTTAGTGAATGCAGACATCGACCCTCAATTGCTTGATGCCCCAAGAGCTAGAGTTTCCGCCGTGTCATTTGCTCGGTTGTGGGTAGAGCTGGCAGATTTGCTGGATGACGAGTTTTTCGGCATCGATAGTCATCCGATGCGTCGAGGCAGCTTCAAACTGATGTGTCACGCACTTCTCGATTGCTCAACCTTGGGTCAGGCGTTACCTCGGATGCTCTCGTTCTTGCGGTTGGTACTCGATGACATTCATGGCGAACTACACGTCAAGGAAGATCAGGCGTATATCGTCCTGCGGGATCAGGGAGTCTTGCGACGACTCTTTGCTTACGGCACCTGGTTTATCCTAGTACATGGCCTGTCATGCTGGCTGGTAAACCAACGCATCCCATTACGTGCGCTCAGTTTCCGCCCCCCTAAGCCTGTCGATGAAAGCGACTATCGAATGCGTTTTTGTGAAGACATTCAATATGACGCGCCCATGACTGAAGCCCGCTTCGACAAAAAATTCCTGGACATGACAATTGCACAGACACCTGCCAGCCTCAGCGTATTTTTGAAAGAGTCCCCAGCGAGTCTTTTGGTCAAATACCGCAATGACGACAGTATCAGTGCGCAGATAAGACGACGTTTGCGAGGGTTGAGCCCTGATCAGTGGCCAGAAAGAGACGAGTTGGCACTTGTGCTTTGCATGTCCAACTCGACCTTGCAGCGCCGGTTGCAAGCAGAAGGTACCCATTACCAGAATCTCAAAGATGATTTACGTCGTGATATGGCCATCGACCTGCTCTCGCGCGGTGACCTGACTGTTACCCAAGTCGCGGCAGAAACCGGCTTTCAAGAAACCAGCGCATTTCACCGCGCGTTCAAAAAATGGACGGGAGTCAACCCAGGCGCTTATCGGCGCAACCATTCAGACGAGTAACACCGCTTAATAGATCGACGCGCTCCTCTTCCCCCGCGCCATACAACTCGGCCAGGAACTGTCCTGGCGGTCGCTCTTGCCAACCCTTCGCTATGTCACTGGCGTTCAATTCGCTGGTGCCCCCAGACATGCCCAAACAGCTCACACAAGTTGGTGCCGCCAGGCATGGGCGGCACCAAATCGCCTGCCTAGAATCGCCAACAACCAGCTGTCTTCCGATAAATAAACGGCTAGAGGTCGACGATATCAAGCTGCGGTTTCGGCCTCAGTTTTGATGTAGGCAAGCAAGTGCACTTCACAAACAACAATAAAATCGAAGGAGACACGATATGCAACCAGTGAACGTCTATACGCTCGCAGGCGAATCAAAATTCAACAGTTTCCATCGGCTGATACTTTTCTGGTGTGTGCTGATATTGGTCATCGATGGCTACGACCTTGCCGTTGTCGGGGCAGCATTGCCCGCCATCATGCAGGACATGGGTATCGACCCCACCAGCGCAGGCATCATGGCCGGCTCAGCCCTGTTGGGAACCATGCTAGGCGCGATTTTTCTGGGGACGTTATCCGACCGTATCGGTCGCCCCAAAATGATTGCCATCTGCGTCGCTTTGTTTAGCCTGTTCACAGCGGCTGCGGGGCTAACCAGCGACCCGATCAGCTTCAGCATCGCCCGATTCATCGCAGGGCTTGGAATCGGCGGCGTCCTACCGATCGTGACCGCACAAATGGGCGAGTTTTCACCGGCGAAGCTTCGTACCCGACTTGTCACCTTAGTGTTTGCGGGCTACTCCGTGGGCGGCATTCTAGTTGCACTCACCGGTAAGCAACTGATCGAGAGTCACGGTTGGCAGTCGGTCTTTTACGTCGCCGGCCTCCCTGTGCTGTTGATCCCGTTGATCTTAAAGACCATGCCGGAGTCGATGGCGTTCTTGCTCAAACAAGGACGCCAGCAGGAGTTACGCACCCTCATCAAAAGGATCAGCCCCTCTTATCCAGTGGACGGCCAGACGGTGCTGACCGGAAATCCTGCCGAGAACGATGTCTCGCTCGACACCCCGATCAAAGGACTGTTCAGCGAAGGTCGTGGCTTCAGTACGGTGATGATCTGGGCAGCATTCATGACTGGGCTGTTCATGGTCTACGCGCTCAATTCATGGTTGACCAAACTGATGGCGATGTCAGGCCACAGCCTGGGCTCAGCGCTCAATTTCGTCATCGTTTTCAACGTAGGTGCGATTGTCGGTGCGCTCGGAGGCGGATGGCTTAGCGACAAGTTCAACATCAAGTATGTGCTGGTTTCATTCTATGTGGTGGGCGCGGTGGCGTTGACCGTGATGGGCTTCACACGCTCGACCGAGTTGTTGTTCGTGGTCGTGTTCATTGTTGGCGCCTCCACCCTCGGCACTCAATTGATTGCCTACGCCTATGCAGGCGATTTCTACCCGACTTCAATCCGCTCTACGGGCGTGGGTTTCGCATCCGGTGTCGGTCGCATCGGCGCAATTATCGCGCCAGTTCTGATCGGCTGGCTCGTCTCGCTGGCCTTGCCACTTGAACAGAACTTCATGGTGATCGCTCTCGCGGGTCTTATTGGTGCCTTGGCGGTCACGTGTGTAAACCAAGCACGGGCAGACTCCACACAGGTCAGCAAAGCGCCAGCTTTGTCTCGCTGATCGACCGTCTACAGTCCAGATCCCGTAGTCGTCCGCCTCAAATCAGTTGAAGGATGTGTCCATTGAATCGCTTGTCACTACCGCCGCTGTCAGCGCAAGAACTAAAGCGCACCGTCGACTGGGCAATCGCCTCACGCCGCAGTGTCAGAGCCTTCCTGCCGACGGCCGTGTCGCGTGAAGAAATCGAAGCGATTCTGGATATAGCTCGCTTCAGTGCCTCGGGGGTCAACATGCAGCCGTGGCGCGTTCACGTCGTCACCGGTGATGTGAAGGAGCGTCTATCGATGGCGATCGAAGCCATCGACAACGATCTGCAGCTCAGTAGCGATATGCAAGACCCCTACGAGTACTACCCGCGAGAGTGGGTCACACCTTACATAGATCGCAGGCGTAAAGTTGGCTGGGATCTCTATGGGTTACTGGGGATCGCCAAAGGTGACAAGCAACGCATGCATCAACAGCACGGGCGCAATTACCGGTTCTTCGATGCACCAATAGGCCTGCTGTTTACGATGGACAAAGTGCTTGAGCAGGGCAGCCTCCTGGATTACGGCATGTTCCTGCAAAGCGTGATGGTGGCGGCTCGTGGTCGAGGCTTGCACACATGTCCGCAAGCCGCGTTTCTCAAGTACCACAAAGTCATTTCAGAAATTCTGGGAATTCCAACCGGGCAAATGTTGGTCTGCGGCATGAGCCTAGGCTACGCCGATCCCACGTCCATTGAAAACACGCTGGTCACCGCTCGTGAGCCAGTCAGCGCCTTCACCACTTTTCACCATAATAATAAGGAGACCTGTCCATGATTACCGGCGCATACGCACACGGACTCGATCAAAGTCCGGCGAACCATGTCCCTCTGACCCCTCTCGGTTTTTTGGATAGGGCCGCCTTGGTTCACCCTGAACGTATCGCTATCCTCCATGGCGAGCTACAGCAGACTTGGGCGCAAACTCGCGACCGTTGCTATCAACTCGCTTCGGCGCTGGAGGGAAGAGGCATCCATCCAGGTGATACAGTTTCGATCCTATCGCCTAACACGCCAGCAATGGTCGAGGCACATTTCGGCATTCCGTTGTCAGGAGCCATCCTCAACACGATTAACCATCGCTTGGACGCCGAAGGCATCGCGTTTATTTTGCGCCACAGCGAATGCAAGTTGCTGCTGGTTGATTGTGAATACATGGCCGTTGCCTGTGCGGCAATTGAGCGACTCGAATGCCGCCCAGCATTGATCAACATTCGCGATCACCTAGCCGCCGTGTGTGCTGACTCGCAGGTACTCGACTACGAAGCACTTCTCGCCGAGGGCGACGCGACATTCGAAGGAGTTTGGCCAAGTACCGAGTGGCAACCTATCGCCCTCAATTACACTTCAGGTACCACGGGAGACCCGAAAGGGGTCGTGGTCAGTCACCGTGGTACCTACCTGATGAGCCTGTTGCAGATGACCAATTGGTCGCTCCCTCAAGCACCTCGATACTTGTGGACGTTACCTATGTTCCACGCCAACGGTTGGTGCTTTACATGGGCGATCACTGCTGCGGCTGGGACACATGTGTGCCTGCGCAAGGTATCGGCAGAATCGGTGTTCGACGCAATTGCCAAACACCAGGTTAATCATTTCTGCGCAGCCCCCACTGTGATGGCCATGATCGCCAATGCATCCAATTCCCACGCCCTTCCCCACCCGGTTCGCGTATTGACGGCAGGTTCCCCACCACCTGCAACTGTGCTGGACGCGGTGGTATCCATGGGGTTCCAGGTTGACCATGTGTATGGCATTACTGAAGTAGCGGGCACGCCGATTAGCTGCGTCTGGCAGGACGGATGGGATGACCTCCCCGACCAAGAGAAAGCGAAAATGCGTGTTCGACAAGGTGCACGTGCTGCAGCATTCGAAGGCTTGATGGTCGCTGATGCGCAATCGCTACAACCCGTCCCCCATGATGGCCAGACCACCGGTGAACTGCTGCTGCGAGGCAATACCGTGATGATGGGTTACCTGAAAAACCCGACAGCCACGCAACAGGCATTCGAGGGCGGCTGGTTCCATACCGGTGACGTTGCGGTGGTTCATGCAGATGGCTACATGCAGATCACTGACCGCTGCAAAGACGTCATTATTTCAGGTGGTGAAAACATATCTTCCGTCGAAATCGAAGACATCCTCCATAGTCATACGGCGGTACTTCATGCCGCCGTGGTCGCTCAGCCAGACGATAAATGGGGCGAAGTACCCTGCGCTTTTATCGAACTGAAAAGCGAAGCCATCTCCCCTACGGAAGCCGAACTTATCGCTTATTGCCAGGCACGCTTGGCCCGCTATAAGTGCCCAGGTCGGGTGATCTTCATGGAGCTTCCGAAAACAGCCACCGGGAAAATCCAGAAGTTCATTCTTCGCCAACAAGCGGGAAGTCGTGAAGCAATCATAAGACTGGCTTCAGGCGGCTGATAACCCGCGACAAGATTTCACATTGCACAAGTCTATCAACATGCGGAGCGCGGTCGCGTCATTCCCTCAGGGAGTTGCGCGCGCTGCAAACACCAAAAACAACAACAAATGGTGCATTAGAGATGGCAAAAACAAGTATGACGTCGGTCTCGGCAATCCTGTTCACTTGCGCGGTTCCCAACGCCTTTGCAGACTTTATCAGGGATACGCAAACAAGCCTTGAACTGCGTAACTTCTACTACAACCGTGACTTTCGCAACGACGGGGCCAGCCAATCCAAACGTGATGAGTGGGCTCAAGGCTTTATCTTGAATGTACAGTCTGGCTTCACTGAGGGCACGCTTGGGTTTGGCGTCGATGCGCTCGGACTTCTGGGGGTAAAACTGGACTCCAGCCCAGACCGAACTGGATCGGGCCTACTGTCCTTTGATTCACAGCGCAATGTAGATGACGAGTACAGCAAATTTATTCCAACCGCCAAAGCACGCCTACGCCGCAGTGAACTACGCATTGGTGGCCTCAACCCGGTACTCCCGCTGCTATCCAGCAATAACAGCCGCCTGCTCCCGCAAGTATTTCGCGGCGGTATGCTGGTATCAAAAGACTTGGAGCCTCTAAGCTTCAGCGCCTTGCGAGTTAACGCCGTGAAGCAGCGAAATTCGACGGACTTTGAGTCACTGACTGCTTTTGGGTACAAACCAGTCAAGGCCGATCACTACACCTATCTGGCCTTTGACTACAAAGTGATGCCACAACTTTCGCTCAGCTACCATGTGGCCGAGCTGGAAGACCTCTACCGCTCGAATTTTTTCGGTTTGAAGTTCGAACGTGCGCTGGGCGTCGGCTCGGTGATCTCCGACCTTCGATATTTTTCAGCCAGCGAAACCGGGGATGAGAGCTTGGGCGAAGTGGACAACCGCACACTCAGCACACTGCTCTCCTATCGTCAGAGCGGCCATACGTTCGGTGTTGGCTTCCAGAAAGCCTGGGGTGAAACATCGTTCGCCATGGTTAACGGTGCTGATACCTATCTATTTGGCGAGTCGTTGGTCAGTACTTTTACAGCACCCAACGAGCGTGTCTGGATAGTTCGCTATGATTTCGATTTCGCAGCCACCGGTTTGCCGGGGCTCATTGTGGGGCTGAAATATGTTAAAGGTGATGAGGTCGATCCTACACTTTTGGGATCGACCCAGGCTGCTAATCTGCGATCTCAAGGGCAAGATGGTAAAGAGTGGGAGCGCGTTACCGACATCACATACACCATACAAAGCGGTCTGTTTAAGAACGTGTCAGCCCAGTGGCGCAACTCCACGAATCGCTCCACTTACGCCGATAGCGCCAATGAAAATCGTCTGATTTTTCGATACACGTTCAAATTCTGATGCGGTCGGTCGATGGCCGCACTTAGCGTCTGCGTGCGGTTGAGCCACGATATTTCGGAGTCGCTGTTAATGAGCTAGAACAGAGGTGGCAGTGGATAAGTGCCACCTCTATGACAAGGCGCAACTCGATGTATCAAACCAGCGTGCTTCTCCTCTTGAGCTCGCTGTTCAGTATGAAATCGTTCTCCGAATAATCTACGGGGCAATCGATTACATGCACGCCTGGCTCGCTGATGCAGCGTTCTAGAAGTGGCAGGAAATCTTCGGCACTTTCCACTCGGTACCCCTTGGCACCGTAGCTCCGTGCGTACATTACGAAGTCAGGATTGCCATAGTCCAAGCCGAAATCGGTAAAGCCCATGTTCGACTGTTTCCAGCGGATCATGCCGTACCCATCGTCGCGGAGAATGATGACCGTGAGATTCATCTTCAGGCGCACGGCGGTTTCCAGCTCCTGGCTGTTCATCATGAAGCCACCGTCACCGCACACTGCAACAACCGGCCGGTCTGGGTAGACCAAGTGCGCAGCCATCGCCGAAGGTAAACCCGCGCCCATGGTCGCCAAAGCGTTGTCCAGTAACACCGTGTTCGGTCTATGGGCCTTGTAGTTACGCGCAAACCATATCTTGTAGATACCATTGTCCAAAGCCACGATGCCCTCGGACGGCAGGGCACGACGCACGTCGGCGACAAAGCGTTGTGGATAGATCGGAAAGCGGTTGTCGTTCTCGCCCTCGATCACCTGAGCCTCGTTGGCTTCACGGATCGCCAGCAGCCGACTGAAATCCCAGTGCGACTGAGGCTGTAGAGCCTCCTCGATCTGCCAGACCGCATTGGCGATATCGCCCACCACTTCGATCTGAGGAAAATACACCGGATCAACTTCGGCCGAGCGGAAGTTGATGTGAATCACCTCAGTTCCGCCACGCACCATAAAAAACGGCGGTTTCTCGATAACGTCATGGCCGACATTGACGATCAGGTCCGCTGCCTCAACAGCACGGTGGACGAAGTCACCGGACGAAAGCGCAGCGTTACCGAGGAACCGCGGGTGACGCTCATCGACCACGCCTTTGCCCATTTGGGTGGTTACGAATGGAATACCAGTCTTGTCGATAAGCTGCTTAAGCACCTTGGCGGTCATCTTACGATTAGCACCAGCACCGATCACCAGAATCGGATTACGAGCAGCCTGGAGCTTTTCAACCGCAGCTTCAATCGCTTTATGCTCCGCCAGCGGACGACGGTGGAGGCTCGGAATAATTGGCGTGGTATCGGTTTGCTCGGCAGCGATGTCTTCCGGAAGTTCCAGATGCACAGCACCAGGTTTCTCTTCCTCAGCCAGACGGAAGGCTTCACGTACACGTGAGGGAATATTGTCGGCGGACGCAAGCTGATGAGTGTACTTGGTCAAAGGTTGCATCATGCCGACTACATCAAGGATCTGGAAGCGCCCCTGCTTAGACTTCTTTATGGGCTTCTGGCCGGTAATCATCAACATCGGCATGCCCCCCAAAAAGGCATAGGCACCTGCTGTGACCAGGTTGGTTGCCCCTGGCCCAAGGGTCGATAGGCTGACACCCGTCTTCCCAGTCAGACGACCGTAGGTGGCAGCCATGAAACCAGCCGACTGTTCGTGACGAGTCAGGATCAGTTTGATGTTGGAACGACGCAACGACTCCAGAAGATCTAGGTTTTCCTCTCCCGGAATGCCAAACACGTATTCAACACCCTCGTTTTCCAGGCATTGCACGACGACATCTGCAGCCTTGGCCATTTATCCACCTCGATTTCCGTAAGCGCGTGATCGCGTTTGTACAATTTCTAATTGAATGCGCCGGCCTTTTGATATTCTCGACGCAAAGATAGCTGGCTAGTCGTTATGGGCCGACGCGGCATCAACATTTTTCCTTCTCGATACGAGAAGTGCTCTGAGACATATTGCACTGATCACAAGCTAACAAGATCTACCCCTCTATAATGGTGATCTAGCCAGATTGAAACCTGATCTGATTGCAAACATGTCCTTGACTAGACGCGCGCTCTTCAGGCACATGAGTTGGGTATGGCTTTGCGCGACTTTTCTTTAAACTTCCAACGATAGGCAACAACTAAAAACATAAACCAGAACGGCATCGCAAATAAAGCTTCCCTAGTGTCTGCTTCCAGCGCAAGCAATCCGAGTACAAACATGAGAAACGCTTGAGTGATAATCGCCAGAGGAATGCCCCCTCGGAACTTGAACTCAGATTTCTCGTGCAATTCAGGATTTTTCTTCCTGTATACCACGTAGGAAAGTGTAATCATCGACCAAGTGAAAAGAACGATGATTGCAGACACCGTTGAGACCAGAGTAAAAATAGTCATTACTTCTGGAATGACAAAAAGAAGTGCCAGCCCACCAAGGATAGTGACACCGGTAAACATGATAGCGTTAGCAGGCGTTCCTTGTTTTGTTGCGTGCCCAAGTGAAACAGGAGCATTCATTTTTTTGGACAAGCCAAAAAGCATCCGCGCTCCAGAGTAGATACCACTGTTTGCTGACGAAGCAGCTGACGTGATGACAACGAAGTTGATCATCCCGGCAGCAGCAGGAAACCCTGCGAGAAGAAACAGCTCAACAAATGGACTTTTATTCGCAGGTATCATCCCCCACGAAACCACGCTGATGATACAGGCCAGGGAAAGGACATAAAACAGAACAATCCGAACTGGAATTGTATTTATTGCTTTTTTCAATGTGCGTTCTGGGCTCTTGGCCTCAGCCGCAGTCGTTCCGATTAGCTCGGTTCCGGCGAAAGAGAATATGGCGATTTGAAAACCAGCGAAGAACCCACTAATGCCATGGGGAAGCATGCTGCCTCGTTCAATTAGATGAGACATTGAAGCGGTGACGCCGTTTGGTGAAGTATAAGAAATCGCAATCAATACAAACCCTGTAACAATTAACAGAACGATCGCAACAACCTTTATCAGACCAAACCAGAACTCAACCTCACCAAACACCTTCACAGCAAGCATATTCAAGCCGACGAGCGTGAACAGTGTCAAAATTGCTGGTGCCCAAGTAGGGGCATCTGGATACCAATATTGAAAAAAACCAGCAACCATGACCATATCTGCAATTGCCGCCACGCACCAGCTTAGCCAATAAGACCAACCAAGCACGAAGCCGACTTCTGCTCCAAGGTACGTCGCGACAATATCTGCGAATGACTTAAAGCGAAGATCGGAAAGTAGCATCTCACCCATCGCTCGCATGACACAGAACACAAAAAAACCGATGATCGCATAAACAAGGATGATAGAGGTTCCAGAAAGTGCAATAACCTTTCCTGCCCCCATAAACAACCCAGTACCGATCGCTCCGCTAATAGATATCAGTTGAACGTGGCGATTTTCAAGCCGACGTTTTAATTCATTACCAACACCAGGCTCTTGCGTTGATTCATCGAGAACACAAGCCATAATAACCTCTTATTATTTTTCCAGACAATAAAATGCCGTAGGCACAAATGCGAAACCAAACTGGAAACCCATATGCGCCGTTGTTAAAACCACATAGCCACTGGCATTCAACTATCAAAAGGGATATAGGGCTTTACTCCTACAATCGCCTTATGCGTAACGAAACTGAGAGCGCCTTCCTGAGCTCAATACTCAGCCAAAATGCCAGTTGTAGAGAGCGCAAATCTTAGGCACCAAACCTCCAGCCCCTAAGACAAGTCTCCCCCTGCACAAGATCAAGCTCCTTTGAGAACTACCAAATTGCAGAACCATCCAGCCTTGCTTACAACAAAAAAAACATTGGATATCCAATGATAGGTAACTCATTGAAACGAGCAGTGCCTTCCACTAAAAACCTTTAAACGGTACACGTCTTATTTTTTGTTAGCGTAGATTGAGGTCTATTTTTCTGACGAGCTGCGTTCAAGAACGCGCCCATAAGTAAGTCGAGATCACTTTGTGAGGCCATTGGATCCTCTGGATGCCATTGCACTCCAACAATCCAATTTTTTTCGTTTGCTTCGATAGCTTCTACGACGCCGTCGGCTGCTCGTGCAGTGACTGTTAGCCCTTCACCTACCCGCAAAACGGCCTGGTGATGGCCGGAACGGATCGTGATTTCACAATCCAAGTATATTGACTGCAGCCGCGAACCTAACGTAAGCGTGACGGGGTGAGAAACCATAACCGAGTTATCAACCGTACCACTATGGAGCCCTGCGCCAATATCTTGAATTAGCTCTCCACCAAACGCGATATTGATCAGCTGCATACCTCTGCAGATCCCAAGGATTGGCAGATTTTTAGTACTTCCTTGTCGAATGAGGTCGAGCTCAAATTGGTCTGCTTTTGGGTTGATCGCATACATCGTTTCGACAATTGGGTCTTGACCGTAGCACGCTGGGTCTGCGTCCCCACCTCCTAGAATCAACAGCCCGTCTGCTTGACGGAGCAGCTCTTCTGATGACGAATTCGCCGCAGAAGCATCCACAAAAATATACTCAGCTCCACCTCGATGGATCGATGAGAAGACTCCATCCGAAAGCTCGCGCAGCGTTTTTTTAAGCCATTCGCCTGCATCTGGAGGGGTCAAAGATCCAACGACAAGAATTTTTGCCGAGGCTACTGAGAGGTTCTTATTGGTCGAACTGGCCATTTCAGGCATGATTTCCTCGTCAACTAGCTGAAAATACGGCGCACCAGGCCGCGAAAGCATCACGAGATTAACATCTATACTCTAGAGGTCAAATGAAATTTCTATCCCCTCTTCCCGGATCAGTTCGATCTGCTCCAGACCTCGTGGCGCTGCGCTTACGGGAAGCAATCTTCACGGGCGAGCTTCGCCCAGGGGATCAACTCCCTCCTGAGACCGACCTGGCGCGAGGATTTGGCATTGCCCTAATGACGGTACGTGTGGCTCTCAATGCACTTAAAGATATGGGGCTGCTCGCAACCGTTAGAGGCCGTAATGGCGGCACTTTCGTTACCAATGACGTAGGGGAGCGCATTGCCGAAGCTGCACGTCAGTCACCTCTCACCAAATCAGAACTACGAGACCTGACTGATTGGCGACGAGCAATTTCAGGAGAGGCATGTTTTCTCGCCGCGAGTCGGGCAGCGCCGGAAGAGCTTGTGGCTATACAGACTGCCGGCGACCAATTTGACCAACTGCTACCAAAATTCCCTGATGTGCGTTTTGCCGATGCAAGACTCCATAGCTTGATTGCTGAAACTTCAAAGTCAGACAATCTATTGCGCGGAGAAATTGAGATCCAGCGAATACTTACCGAAGTAATTCTCGCCATAGAAAAACCCCGAGGAAGTAAACATCTAACTAGTTTCAGCCACGACCCAATAATCACCGCTATAGTTCAGGGTAATGGGAATGCCGCTAGAGAGGCCATGCTGAACCATGCTGAAGATACTTTTACCTGGGTTACACTGTTACTATAAACAGAATTAACATAATATTAATATCATGAATAAATGAGCACGTCATAGTGCATCACTTTCCGTATTTAGAATCGGGCTTCGAGCAAGGCCGCAATCACTAACAGAGTCAGTTTTTGACGGCGGCCGGCTGGCAATTCAATCGCCTTTCTAATAACGATGCGCTTTAAGAAATCACAAAATCCATCAGTCCCCCTCCTTGGTCAGATCAGTGCTGATCAAATGGACAGATCAGATACGCGCGCTCGAAACACTGCGTCAAAACTCGAGGCTGCGGGACTTACTCGCCTATAGACGCTTACGGCCAATTGCCACCCGTGGTGAGTGACAGCAATGGGTCGGCTGCCGTCTGTAGCGACAGAGTGGAGCCTATCCACCGCTGGCGGGGAAGTCCGGGCGAAAGAACCCCATCTGACCCGCATTGGCGGGTAACACGCCTAGTACAGAGCAGGACTTAAATTTCTTGAATGTTGTTCGCCAGACCAATGACGTTGTCGAACAGAAAAAGATAACGCAATGATCACAGCCAGATGGAGTATTAATGTTGCCTAGGGGCGTTAAAAAATTTGGCTAGGTTTCTGGTGCTGTACCCCAAGGCTCAACACACCTTGCTACCATTAGGTTCCAATCAGAGCCGAGTGGAAACAAGGGATGGGACAGGATTTTACAGCACTATATCGGCACTTTGATGCCGAAAAGCGACTGCTCTACGTGGGTATATCACTGAGCGCCTCGCGCAGGCTTTCTCAGCACATGCGCGACTCAAAGTGGGCGCGCACTATTACCTCCATCGAGATCGAACACTTTGAGACCAGGAGCCAGGCGGTTGAAGCAGAGCAGCGTGCAATCGTAGACGAAAAGCCGCTGTGGAACGTGCTTCACAACTTGGCCGAAGCTGCCCAAAGCAGCCCTGCCTCCATTGGAAACACTCGAAAGCTCCGACCTGAAGAGGTGATGTTTGATTATGGTAATGTTGCCCGAAACATCGTGACTACCGGAGCGAAGGTCGAACAGATTCTGGAGTTGGTTACGGAGGCAAGAATTGACGGTTTGCTCGAAACCGACCGGTTCATTTCGCTCCGTTTAAAGATGCGTGAGGGGCTTGTCGCTGAAGATGTCGGCCTTGAGGAGCTTTTCAATCTTCGAGCGCCGCGTCCTACCCCCTCCTCGGCTTTCCTGATGGTTACTGGCGTTTCGGCGTTCGAGCCCGGGCAAGTTGTCGATCAGGCCGAAATCACCCTGATTACACCGAAAGGGCTTGCAGACAGCTGCCGAGAATTCCTGAAGAGGAGTGAGCGTTATGCGGCGGTCTACCAGTCAGAAGTGCTCCCGGCAATCCATCAGTTCAAGTATGCGTATCTGAAAATAGAGAAACTGAAATCCTCGAATTTTCTCTGATTGTCGGGTCAAAGCTCGACTCAAACCGAGGTGTCCCGTTCCCATCGTAAGATGCTGGCTCTGGTTCAGCTCGGCGCAACGCAGCTCCTGAGTACACAGAATTTAGTTGTGTTGCATCGACCGGTTGAATCCACAGCCAATAGTCGACATTCGCAAATGGCAGATCACCCGGCCCAAACCTTAGCGTCAACTCCCTCAGGAGCCGAGCAAATTGCAGAATGGACCAAGCGCGGCGACTATTTCTCAGTGGTATTTGAACCTACGGTTATCAAATGCAGGCTTTGTCCCCTCCAGCACCTTGACTACATGGCCGTTGATAGCAGGACTTTCTATGGCGCCTGCTGTGTAAGATATTTTCTGGCCGTTCGCCCGGTCGAAGTGAGACCAAATGATCTGCTCAGCATCGCAGACAACAGCAAGGTTAGGGTTGTGCGTGACCATGATGATTTGTCGACGTTTCTTAGCATCAGTGAGAACAGGCACCAAAAGGCTCACCACCGTCTCGTTGTCCAGGTTCTCTTCCGGCTGATCCAGGATGATGGGGTTACGTCCCTTGTCCACCAACAGGTAGAAAATCAGGAGCAGAGCGCCCCTTTGGCCAGGCGAGAGCTGCTCAATCTCTGCATCCTGAAACAGTAGTGAATACCGAGGCTCAAGATACGAAAGATCGAACAGCAGGTCGTAAACCTCGTTCGCGCTCTTGTCTTTGCGTAGCATTGAGTCGATTCCGTACTCGACTTTTTCTCCAATCGTAGCTGCCGCTGCCGAAATCTTGTCGTGCAGGTCTTGGGCAAACGCGATCGCATCTTCACGGTTGTCAAAGTCCACAGCTTCGCCCAACCGCCTGATCGTATTGAAGCTTTCATCTTCACCTCGGAATTCACCAACGTTCTGCTTCAGCAAGCTAAACAGGCTGGTGGCAAAGGCGTCAATTGAGCCTCCGAGTTTCGCTTTGAACCCCAGCTTGTACTCGTCGCGAATCAGGCTGTTGCTCTGGATGAGTTCCTGAACCGGCTTGAACAAGGCCTCTCTCGCCCGTCGTTGCTCATCAAGAATGTCGTAGACATCACCTGCTAGCTTTTGCCGGTGAGCTCTCTGGGTCTTCAGCAATTCCGGCAGAGCTTGGATCTGCGCGATCCTTGCCTCCAGCCCTTTCACTGTTTCCGGGGCATCTGCGGTACCAACCAGCTCCTGATGCTTTCGCTGCCACTCATCAACCGCGAGCAGATAATTTTGATAAATCAGCTGCGGCTGATCCAGCCGCGCTTTGGCCTCGGTCTGCTGCTCCAACAATTTCTGACGCGCATCTTCTCCCGCTTTGGTGCTAGTGCCTACGGCGGCTTGGTCAGCCAGTACCGCTTCTGCCAATTGCTCCAACGGGTCGTAATTGATCTCGACTTTCACAAGGTCGATAACTGGCACGCCTAACAGGGCGAGGTCTTTACTCGTGTCTGCGACAAACTGGTCATGAGTGCGTTGGAGCATCCGAACCTGCTCTTTCACATCCTTCAAAGCCTTGCTTTTGGCGGCCAGCTGAGAGGCCGCATCATTGGCTGCGGTTCGCTCCTCTTCCAGACGCTTGAGTTCGGCAGCGATCTTTTCAAGAGTCACAGCTGTCACTTGTTGATCAGGTGATAGATCAGCAGATGGCTTTTCCATTTCCGCTGGCTTCACGACTTCGTGATCGGCGAGCTGCCGCAGCTTGAGGCCCAGCTGTTCGACCAGGCTTTTTTTGATCAGTGGATTCAGCTGATTTTCATAACTTGCAATCTCAAGATTGACCCTCTTGAGATCTTTTCGAAATTCGTTTAGTTGAAGGCGGAAGGTGCTTTCTTGCTGCTCGATCAGCTGATTGAAATCCAATGCGCCTAATCGGATGGCGTCGTCGGTATGAGAGAAAATGACCGACCGAAGCTCATCCTCGAAGGCATTGGACTGGCCGGTGACATGGGCATTACAGAGTTCTTCAAAGTGACCTTGTGGGATGTACCTCACCATCTCCACCTTCTCGGCAGGTGGGTCGATGTTTAGATTGGAGATGGTGACGGTCCCGTCATGCCAGACGAGAGAGCCTTCGAACTGGCGGGCAGGCTCGCCACTTTTGCCCCGAAACCTTTCTTTGCGAAGGAAGGAGAAGTGGTTGGTCTGCCGAGAATGGCCCAGAAGAGCCAGAACATCGGCCAGGGCACTTTTACCACTCCCCTTGTTGCCGATGATCGCAACCAGATCGGAACTTAGAGGAAGATGCACATCGCCCAGCCACTGTGAAGCCAAAACAGAGTCCTTCACCTTGTTGATCATGACTTGGTCGATGAAATTCGTTTTGTTTCCGGCAATGTGCTCAAGCTTGGGAGGCGTTAATCCTATGAACGAACGCTTCGCAGGTTCTCGGATCGCCTGCTGCAAACCCCGGAAGGTGGGATCAGCTTTGATCCAAGTTTTCTTGTCTGAAGGAAAATCTCCATATCCACGCTTGTCAGGATTACCCGCACCTACGAAGCAGTGCGCGTCACTACCTGCCACAACAAGCCGCGAGACGTCGTTCAAGCCTTTCCTGATGCCCGCGTAAAACCCAGCATTGCCAGGCGTTTTCTCTCCAACGAACGCCGAGCGTAAATCAGTGTTCCGACTTTCGAAAATGGGCGAGCACCTGACTAACCCAAGAAAATAGGCATAGTGTTCGGTCCACTTCACATCACTCAAGCCATCGTTGGTGTCGTAGGGCATGAAACCGATAGCCTGGTCATCGGGGACTTTAGCAATCGCTTCTTTATAGCTTTCACACGTCAGTTCGATGATTTTCGCGCCTGCCACATAGGCCAGCTCATCATCATCTGCGATCTGTTCGAGTTTGATGCCATGCGGCTTCAGCAAACCTTCAGGTGCTTCTCGCGCAAAGGCTATAAGGGCTGCATCAGACAAGATTCTGCCGTTCAGTGCGATACGGAGATGAGCCATGAAATCTTTCAAGATCTGGTCATCAATCTCGTTTGAGAAAAGCACGTGAGCGTTCAGACGCCCTTTCATTGGAGCCGCGAGCCTTAGCTCTATGCCAGGGAAAACGGTCTTCGTAAGCTTCGGGGCGTCCGGCTCAGCCAATCTGCGCTTGAGCGCAAACCATCCGTCAAACGTCCAATAATCCATAAGGGCAAAAACTGCGGGCTCCGCTTGGTTAAGCGCTCTGATCATTTCATCAACAAGCGCTTTGTTCGCAGCTGAGTCCGGGGCTTTCCGGTCGAACTTCGCTCCTCGCCATTCGAATGAAGCTGGCGTGTGAATATGCAAATCCCATTGACGCCATACTGACCCGCGTTCGCTGCCGCTTTGAATTGCCATTTCACACCTTCCATTGCGTTGGACTGCCCCTGCCCGTCCACCTGATGTTTCGGGGATAGCCAGATACTATGTCGCAATGCCAGCATCGACAAGTCAGGCAGAGAGCAATGCAATCTCTTCTGGAAGCCCTATTTCTCCACTGGTTGGGTGAGGGTGAGGTGGTCGAACCGGCGTAGCCGAAAGGGGCCAGTGGAGCGTGCTCGGCTGGCTTGATGCGAGAGTTCTGTAAATCGTGCGCTTACACGTGCTGCGCATGGGTGGGAAACGCCTGAGGTATGATCGCCGCTACCAGGTGGATAAAAGCGTTTCCATTGAATATTGTCCTGCATCCCAAAGATTAGAAGGTCTTGGAACCGAATGAGCATCCCCTCAGCAGATATGGATGGACTGGTTGAGTCGTTGAATACCCAATCCACGTTCCTAATTGCCTCATCCCAGATGAAGGCCTCTGAATCGGCTGATCCGCGTGACACCTTTGTTCGTCAGCAGTTGAAGCGTGCGGCAGATCTGGTGAGTGGAGCAGCGGCGTTAGGCGCTGCTCGAAATGCCGCCTGCTTGGGAATCTTGAGCCGTAGCTTGCTTGAACAATTGATCACGGTTTCCTGGAGCATCAGATCGGTCGAAAATGCGGAATCTCAGATCGGTGCAGGTCCAGCGGAAATGGCGAAAGCCTTAAGGATCAATTTGAAAGCAGGCACCGCCAAGATCCGTGACCGCCATACGGGAGAAGACGTGACAGCCGACTACTTGGCCAATGAGCAGGCAAAGCAGAGCCGCAAACGCAGAAGCGTCGAGGAGCAAGCAAAGGAAGCTGGCATCCTGGACTTGTATACGGTGTTTTACCGACTGTTATCTCTTGAAACGCACGGCCACAATGAGACTCCGTCAGAGAAGTCCGAGAGTGACAAGCTGTGCGCCATCCACCTTCAAGGCATAGGGGGCATTAGTCGGGCCATTGGCCAAGCATGCGTTTGGTGGTTGATGCATCGGCACTGGCCGGATAACGAATCCTTACGAGATGTGTTGGGTCTGAATACGAAGGCTTAACGCAGCTCGGTTCAAACGAACTGGCCCGCGATCATGGTATCAGGTGTCCCTGAGCTGCCCGTGATTAGAGGCAAATTCTGATTGGTGAGCTTTCTCGGACGTCCGTGTTGGTCACGTCGGACTTAAGGTTCACAGTAGTACTCCTTGTCATGATCAGAGAGCGCCGATGCGGCAGGCCGCTATCGTTTATTTGTGGGTACATGGTGTGCTCAATAAGTTGGCAAAGAAATCCCGGCTAGGCCAGCGAATGTTAGGACAGGCAGATGAGGGTCGTTTGTAGCCCTTTGAGACAGGCAGTAACCGGCCCGCAGCAGACGGTCACGACCGACCGCTTCTGGCCGTTCTTTGCCGGTCATGGCCACGCAGCGTGATGGTCAAATCCGACGCAAATGATTGGTCAGGTCGAATGCAAATGGGTGGGCATGTGGGTGTAATTACCCACCACCCATAGCTGCCTGTCACTACCGGAGGAATTAGACTACAAGCGGAAAGGCTACTCTCAAATCGTTAGCGTCTGGCCGCAGCTGATAGCCGGCGGTAAATCTGATTTTTTATGAGTTCAGGTGCAACAAATCGGATTTGATCAAGTGCCTCGGAGAGCTCGTAAGGAATTACTGCCACATCTGAACTCCCAATAGTTAAGTCAAGCAAACGGAGTAACGCCGTAGCTTTAGCCTCGCTATTAATGATTGCAAACTTTTCGTCACCATAGAAACCGTATTCATTCATCGACCAGCATTTGAAGGGGACGAGGAAGCGTTCGATGGCATGCACAGCCTCGACAAAGGCATCCTTCGACGTCGCTGGGAGATCGGCAAACCCGCCACTAACACCAGGCGTGGCTAGCGAACGCTCTTGTGGCCAAACCTCTCGAAGGAAAGGCGCAGCCGCAGATCGGAACAGCTCAGCGGCCTTGGGAGCTTCAGTCGCTTCAGGTTCATTTACAGAAAGGTCTCGGATAAATTGTTGGACCGAGTTTGCAGCAAAAGCGCGAACCTCGTCCTCAATAGATCGAAGCATTTGTTGAATCTGCGAGTATGGCACCGCTGGTGCACGGCTCTCTCGGAGGGCATGTAGACTTTCTATGATCAGGCTGAACACCAGCCCTTGCCGAGTTTCGCGCCCAAGTCGGCTATCAGTGGCTCTTAGGGCCATTGCTCCGCCGATGATCTCCAAGACTTTGGTAAAGTATGTGCGTCGAGCAATAGCACTCCAAAGGGCTAGCGATGCCACATCATCCTTTAGCAGAGGCGCGAAAAGGTATTCCTGGGCCCATTCTTGATCAGCTTGCAGGAAGTACGGCAGAGCTTCTATGAGCCGATGCCGCACAATTAAGCCGCTACGGCCTAAGGCACTGATCACCGCATCCCGCATCTGGCGCGCGCTGTTGTAAGAGTCGAACGGAGCCGACACCTCTTTGAGCGACGGACAAGCGTTCAGGAAGACTCCAACTAGCTTCCCTGCGGGGGGATTCAGCGTGTCGATCTCCATTGGCTCATGACCATCGTCGGAGGACCGATCTGTGACATTAAGATCGATATCATCTGCGGCTTCTGACGTCGAATTGGTCGCTTCGACAGCAATTGGCCAAATCCGAAGCCAGACTGGCAAACCCAGCGCAGCGTGAATGACCTGTTTCTCCCAAGCACACAGCCAGTCACTAATACCCTCGATTGCAGCCGATAGGCACTCTTCGGAAAGCTGATTGAGTAGTGTGAGTACACGATTAGCTTCCGATTGCAGTTCTCTCTGCGGAGTATCTGGAGAATCTTGCCCTCTCGGTGAATGTGCCCAGCCGAAACGGTTCCAAACATGTGGGAACTCGTCTCCGCCATTTTCCGCGGTCTCAAAATCGCGGAGAACAAGCAAGGTATTGTCTGGTTGTCGGATCCAATCGCTGGCCCGATCAGCGGGATCTTCATTCCAACTACCGCGGCTGGACGTAAGTGCGGTTTCTAATGCACGCAGTCGAGCTGTGCCGGCAAGCTCGTCGTACAGAGTGTCTGGATTAGGTAAGACTCTAGAAACCATTGAGGCAACTGGAAACCCTTCGTTAAAACTCATCACCGCCAGATCGGCAAATTGTTGGATATTGGCGTTTATCCATGCTCGCTCATCCGGAGGTAAGACACCTCCGCCGATTTCGATCCTCTTGAGCTCGCGAACAGCCCGATAGGTCTGCGAAATCTTGATTTTCGCCGCTTCTATTTTCCTGGGCCAATAATTTCGCGGCGGGCCTTTGCGTATTCGTTTGGCAAGCGATTTCTGGGCTTGATACCCAAGATCACCAAAACGTAATGCACGGAGTTCCGCGACTTCGGGAAACCCACTCAAATCCCAGAAATGACGATCAGGCAGATCGGAGAGAAATTCGTTCACTTGCTCTGGCGATGCAAGTTCGGGATCTCGAGCCGCTGCAGCCCATAGCCGAGTATGGATAGGCGATAGCGTTGATTGCCATCGTTGGACGAAAGGCAGTGCCTCTTTAGCGCTTAACTCAGCGATCCGAGCGACAACTGCATCAAGAAGTTTGACCGAGGGTGCTATGCCACGGTGGTAAGCATCAGGATCCCCACCTTCACCGGAAATGGTGTTGATGTAGGCTACACGCGCCAAACCGCCAAGCTGCCAAAATCCCTGCTGCCCCCCCCATCCAAGTCGGCGCGCCATTTCAAGACCGTGATTAACCGCGGATTCCAACCCACTTCCCAGCGCCTTCAGAAAGGCTATGTCATTAAGGGGCGCGAGTCCGAGGACATCTAAATCCACTAAGTTACCGCTTGTCAGCTTCGCTGAAAGCAGATGATCAAATGTTCTGGGACGGCGCGGTTTCTTAATAAGTTTCCATCGCCAAGAGCCGATCCGTTCGACCTTTAGGCCTGGTGTAACGAGACGAACAATATGCGAAATTATTGCGCCTGAACGATCGCCTGCGCGAAGCCGCTCTCGGATACCGTAGATCGCTGTCGATGGGCCTTCTTCCGTTAAAGGAGCAGACCAGCTTTCTTCGATCAATCGCCACGCTGTTGCCCAGGGTTCATCAAGAACCTGCCCACTAGAACTGCCCAGCAGATGCTCGATGGCAAGACGCTCTACGCGCTGAGCTGGTATCAAACTCAGCGCCCAATCAATAGTCGCTTGTTCTTTTAGTCGTTTATCTAGGAATGCGACTATCGCTCGAAGCGCCGCAAGATCCTGCTCATCGAGATAGCTCCAAGCCAGGGTCATGATCTGCGCTCTCGCTCTTTTTCTGTGCCGATCTTTATGATCGCATCGAGCCAGCCGATATCAGCCTTCGCGTCGGATGCCAAAGCAGATAATCTCACGCGCTCACTTGCATTGCTTCGCCTAATCAGGTGATCGAACAAATCGCGACTTTCTTCAGGAGCGACTGCTCGGGGGGTCTTTACGATCCGTCGAATTTCAGCATTCAGGTGGTCTTTCCTACCGTTGATTGCTGAAAGCTTTGCCCATCGTTCAAGTGTATTGAGTAGCGCGGAATGATCATTTTTGGCGTCGTAGTGGATAGGGGTGATGCCGCGCGCTTTCCAGTCCTCAATCGCAACCGGATCAGGTGTAGTTGCCCCGAAAAAGGTAAAACGCTCCTTCAAGTCGTCGAAACGAGTACCGTCTGCAGCAACTGCATTTAACAGATAGCGCATTGGAGGATCATTGGCGCTATAGCCAACCAAGACTAGGTTGAACAGGCGAGCAGCGTCGTAGATGAAATCTGGCACGACTCTACGTCGAAGGTAAAATTCGCCGAAATCTTGGTCTGAGAGAATCAACTCAGAAACCCTATGCGTATTTGGATCGAGTGCGCCATGAATATGAAGCACTCCGGCGAAGTCTGTCTGGCGCGTGGGTCTAGGGATCGACCCAAGCGAGTAGGTCTGGATAACGGAGCCGCGACGCTTTCCTGCACGCTCAAGAAGCAAATCAAAGTTGGTAGTAACAATTGTGCTAGCACCACCTCGTTCCGCAAGACGCATTAGCGCCCGATGAATGGGAGCAGGCTGGCTCCCACCAGCCCGCAGGCGGTTGGCTACAGTGTGGCGTACTTGACTGTCTCCACGTGTTTGGCCATCAAGACGTCTTTCAAGCATGCCAAGCACCACATCGTAATCGCCGATGAGAAATCGCTTAACCTCCGCCTTCTGTGGGTCATTAAGAGTTGAGACATCGGCTTCCCACAGGTTGCACGTGCCCTTGGGCAATCCAGACAGAACGGAGTGAACTCCGGCATCGAGAACGCGGTAGACGTCGATTACAAGCTCACGAAAGTCTGGCAACGCTGCGGGGCGTGACACTCCCGCACCGCAAATGAAGAGAACTTCACCACGCGCATGGGCAAGCAATAAGCGTTCGGGAATTGTCGCCAAATTGCTGCCGAGTGAGATTACGCGATCTTCCGCAGATGTATCAGTTTTCAAATCAATGCCCGTGGATGAGAATCGCAATTTTTGGTCAAGCCACTTTTTCAGACGGCACAGAGTACATCTAGGGCGCTAAGGTCGGCATTATGGATGTGCACTCCATTTTGAACCAGTCACATGAAACCCCAGCGTACTAGTTTGCGGCTCGAGTATAGAAGGACCAACTCAATTATGATCATACAGGGCTATTCAGGCCTCTTGCGAAGGGCGGTTCATGGCCGTTCTCTGCCGGTCGTGGTTGCAAAGTGTACTGGTCAAATCCGATGGAATTGTTAGTCAATGCAAATGACTGCTCAGGTCGAATGCAAACGGGTGGTCAAGTGGAGTGCAATTTTGCACACAATGGAACGTCGAGCGTTGATGACACTACACGGGGTATGCATGCAGGTTGTACTCGGAACACGCCGCTGCGCTTTCGTAAGGAATGTTATCGAAGCACTCGTTCCCATTCACGAGTTGTTAATTTGTGACACGCTGAAGGTGATCCGCCAAAGCAGCGTTTCGATACAGTCGCCATTTCGGCCTCTGTCGTGTAACGGATACAGACTCCGTTTTCGTCCAGCAACACCCCTCCTGCACCTCTCAATAGCGCATGCCCGGCTACGACGTCATGAGCTGAGACAGGATAGAGCGAGACACCACATACACCATCGCCTACGGCGACTCTTGCTAGTCTGTATGCAATTGACGGCATAGCATGAAAGCACGCCGGTGCGCACAGCTCACGATTGAGCCCCGGTTTATTCACCGCCGCGGCGCTGACCATTACTGTGCTGCCTTTCGAGAGCTTTTTATCAGTAAGACGTACGCATATTGGTTGGCCGTTGCGAATCAAGTGTGGAACACCTTCCGCCCAACCAATGCAATCAGGAAACCCCTCAGGAGTGACAGGGGCATACACGACCCCGAGCACGGGGATATTTTCGTACAGCAGACCCACCGACAGAGCAGACCCCTTCAGCCCCTTCAAGAAATCACTTGTGCCGTCGTGTGGGTCTACAACCCAACACCAGGCATGCCCCGTGAGCAAGTGCCCCGTCTCTTCACCCCAAAAATCGCACCAAAGTAGGTTGAGAAGTTCAGGCCTCAGAATATCTTCGATTTCTACGTCAACTAAGGCCTTGTCGCCGTGGCCACGGGGTCCATCCGTACGATTCCACTCCTTCGAGAGCAAAACGCCTGTGCGTTCAACAATCTGGATGACTTGAGCGAGAAGATTTGAAAGATTTTGACTTGCCATAACGCTCCGAAAAAATGACGACTGCCGATGAATTCCTCAAACGCAGCCGATACATTATAGGTCATGAGCACACGCAGCTTCATGCATGAAATACCTTATAAAACAGTTAGTTGCATGGTATTTACCCAAGCGATTGCATTCGATCTGAGCAGAATATTGGGCATCACCGGTCGTAAACGCTTTTGACGCGCCCTCCGACAGCTTCAACCCCTCACTTGGCGACCCATTCTGACCGGCTGACTGCTACCGGGCGCCTGCAAGGGCGTACTGCAATCCACGCTGCAAAGGACATAAGACAGCGACTGTACTTATGCGTTGTGCGAGGACCAGCTGTTGAGGATGACTCGGGGTTTACCCCGAATCGATGAATAGACTGAACATCGCAGGGAAAGCTTGCTTCAAAAGATTCCGTGCTCAAGGCAGGTCAAAACGTCGATGACAAGGACGAAGTCCTTGGCATTCATCATCAGCGTGCAGGGCTGTCGCTTATCCAAGCTTCGAATTTGACTCCCAGACCAATTAATTGCTCTTGCTTGAGATCCGAGGACTCGGGTCGCACGTAAGAGAACTTGGGCTCGAGCTGAAGTGAAACACCGATGTCCAATGCAAAAGCACCCCATCTGTTGTGCAGGCGCTGCCAGGCCCAAAATTTGAAGTTCAGTTGCCACAATATCGCCCTCTGTGCCTGGAATGAGCATGCTCCAGTCACGCCGCCTGTCCACTCATAAACAATTGCTATAGCGCGTGCAACTCACCTTGAATCAGAGCGTATAGTTTCGTGAGCACCTCAGTCGCTTTACCGATCAGCATGAGCTCATTTTGCTCGCCAGTGCTGACATCAGCCGTGTTGACGTGAATCACAGTCGCGCCAGAAGAAAGCGCAAGCCTAGGAATGTCAGCCGCGGGGGTGACGATTCCAGATGTACCAACTGAGATCAGAACGTCACAGCCTTTCACCAATGCGATCGCTAATTTCCAAACGTCCGACGGCAAATCCTCGCCGTACCAAACTACGCCAGGACGAAGCTTTCCGTTGCATCTAACACATCGAGGCGGCTCCACCAGTACGCCTTCGGATGGAGAGGTCGACTGTGGTAGAGGTATTTCTGATGGTCGATGGCACGCGAAGCACTTAGGAATAGCCAGGCTCCCATGCAGATGCAGGACCCCCTCGGATCCGGCTCTTTCGTGCAAATCATCAATGTTTTGAGTAATCACGGAAACCTTGCGCCCCAAGTAGGCCATTTGACTTAACGCAAGATGGGCGGCGTTGGGTTTCACGCTCGCGACCTGGTGACGGCGCCACAGGTACCATCCCCATATCAACGGAGGGTTTTCGCGAAAGGCTCTGGCCGTTTCCAAAGCCTGCGGATCATGCTGAGCCCAGATCCCCGTCAATGGATCACGGTAGGTGGGAATGCCGCTTTCAGCTGAAATTCCCGCCCCCGTGAAGACGACGATCTCGCGAGCATTCAACAGAGCCTCAGCGGCATATTCGAAGTCTGACATCGAAAAAGTCCTGGGAGATTTGAAACGAACCTTACCCCTGCCTAAAAGCTCGTGCTGACTTTTGGTATAGGGGGGCGTACATCTGATGATCGGCAGACTCGGGGACCGACTCTGAAGCACGCGGGCGATGAGCCTCCAGGCGTTTTCTCGAAAACCACACCTGAGATGTCTTCTTCTTGCGAAGGTCCAGCTCTCCCATTTTGTAGGTACGCTGCGAGGTGCGATACACCACAGCACTCTCTCGTGTCTCTACGCCTTGGAAACAGGTGATCTGGACTAAATCCTCCAAGGCCCACTTACGAGATCGCGTTAGGGCCGGCGGACACAACATCTGTACATCGCAGATCTCTACATCTGTGGCAACGTTCACGTAGTACTGAAGTTCATACGCGCAGCTGACCATAGCTGCACGATCGCACATCCCGGTTCTGGCTGAGGTAATAGTGAGGAGAAAGCCTATGCCCTCTAATTCACAGTGTGTTCTAGTGAAAACTGTCCGCTGTGCAGGGTCAAGTACGTATATCAATTGCCTAAACCATTCCCAATTCAGTCGGTGCCGCATGTAACCCCCTGCTGAGGAAATGCATTGGATTTCGGCAGGATGTTTTCTCGGTTGTATATGAGTATTTGCGAATTTGTACTATTTCATAGAGCGATGAGGCCTACAAATCAGCGCACTATTAGTGAATGGTATACCCCCACGATGAGAGGCGTCAAAGCGTGGCTTTATTATCTCTTTTGTGAGTGCACGGAAGAGAGATGGACTATTTGGAGGCTTTGGGGCAGGTCTTAAGGGAGGTTCGAGTCGCTGCTGGGCTCAGTCGAGAGGGCTGCGCAGAGGTGCTGAATCGAGATCATCTCGCCAAGGTCGAGCAAGGGCGTCAGGCCATCTCGGTACTCAAGTTCAATTCGTTATGCGAGTACCTAGGCATCTCTCAAAGCTTAGTACTTACGGCTGTTGAGGCGCGACTGATTGGTATCGATTTGAAAGCGTATCGGTACCAGCAAGAAGATGACTTCAACCGACTGGTCGACGATGGCGTACTGAGCAGTGATGTCAATCATGAGGCGATCCGCGGGGTGCGCGGCAAACGGGCTGAAGATAATCGCTTGGCCATCCAGGCGCTGCAGGCTGAGGGACTAGCGAAGATGGAAATTGTTCGCAGGCTGGGTCTCAGTCGCGCTACAGTCGACCGATACTGGCACAAGCCCTGAGCTATTCAGCCCCCTCTATAAACGGCCAATAGGATTTGTAACGATCTCAATGTTGGTGGCATTTCATGCCTGCTGAGGCGTCATTGCGCTGTCCTTTGTACTTTGCTCATTATAGCGTCAAAAAAATCATGGCTACATTTCGTATGGCCAAGTATCCAACCATCAGCTTTGTCGACAAGAGAGTGCCAGGAGTTGCAATAAGCTGCGCTCCGATGGCCTGGATGTTCATGACCACCGACTTCGAGGAGCGGAGAATGATGCGTGATCACAGTCCGCGTGCGGCTGGACTAATGGCTTGAAGAACAGCACCCGAGTAGCACATAGCCTCTCAGCGGCTACGAGTGTGTGGCCGGATGTCACTCAGGTCGATGGGGCACGGAAACGGCTTCTTTCGATGAGCTCGTTCAGAGGCAATGTAAACCTTGAAGGCCACGGAATTCGGGCTACGTTTAAATTTGCAACCTCTTCCTTCATCCATGAAAGGCAATTTGTCTCGATCTGGGTTTACACGCACGAAAAAAAACGCTGAAATCAGGCTTGTTTACATCTGGAATTTGATTCAGGATAGATTTGTGATCGTGCTTAGCCGCTTTGCTTGGTTGCCCCCCTGATATTATGGACTTCTGGACTAAGCAGAGATGGCAGACGATTACATACTCTTAACCCGCAATGGGTTTACCTGTGAAGGTAGGAAAAACTAAGAGTGCGTTGAACGCGAACTCCAGCAGCGACCAGACACTTCGGTTGAGCAAGCGCGTGTTGGTCTGGCGCGGCAACAGGTCGAGCCAGCTCTGCATCATTCCCGCCGCCACCGCCGAGAGGATGCCCGACACTTCCATGCGCTCGGCCAGCACGTAGGCCGCAAACGGCAGCAGCAACATGAACACCACATGCGTCGCCGGATCATCCCAGCCCCGCTCGATCATCCACGCCCGCAGACGGCCGACCAGCCAACTCAAGGCCACCCCGACCGCCAGGCCACCGACAGCGACCAGCACGAACGTCAGGCTGGCATTGGCCAGCGAGAACACACCGGTCACCGCCGCCACCAGGGCAAACTTGAATGTCACCAGGCCCGAGGCGTCGTTCATCAGCGCCTCGCCCTGCAAGATGTGCATCAAGGGGGTCGGCAGTCTGTTGCGGGAAATGGCCGACACCGCCACCGCATCCGTCGGTGACAGCACCGCCGCCAGGGCGAACGCCACCGGCAACGGCACACCGGGCAGCAACCAGTGAATGAAATACCCGGCGCCGACCACGGTGAACAGCACCAGGCCCACTGCCAGGGTCAGGATCGGGCCGCGCAAGTGCCAGAATTCGCGCTTGGGCATGCGCCAGCCGTCGGAGAACAACAGTGGTGGCAGGAACAGAAACAGGAACAGTTCGGGATCGAGGGCTACATGGAGGCCGAGCGTCGGCCAGGCGAGCAAGGCCCCAGCGGCAATCTGCACCAACGGCAACGGCAGCGGAACCACCCGTCCGATCAGGCGCGAAACGCCAACCAGCATCAACAGGATCAGGACGGTATAAGCGGTTTGCATAAAGCGTGGTTCCCGGACGATCAACAGCATTGAAGTGCCATATTAGCCGCTTAGACTTCGGGCGACCCTTGCACCTATGTCGCACGCAGGTCACCGAAGCACCGTATTCCCGCAGGATTTGCGCTTCCATGGCATAATCCGTCACCTTTTATTTACGGCACCTGCAAAGGGGGCAATTCCTTGACCGTTTCAAGCAAAACGTTGCACCTTTTCGGCATCAAAGCCTGCGACACCATGAAAAAGGCGCGCACCTGGCTCGATGAACACGCTGTCAGCTATGACTTTCATGATTACAAGGCGGTCGGTATCGACCGTGAACACCTGACCCAATGGTGCAACGAGCACGGCTGGGAAGTGGTGTTGAACCGTGCAGGCACGACCTTTCGCAAGCTCGACGACGAACGCAAAGCCGATCTCGACCAGACGAAAGCCATCGAACTGATGCTCGCACAACCCTCGATGATCAAGCGTCCGGTGCTTGATCTCGGTGACCGAACCCTGATTGGCTTCAAGCCAGATATCTACGCGGCCGCGCTCAAGTAAGCAGCCCGTTTCAATTTGCTAGAGGTATCAACATGTCTACTACCCTGTTCAGCCTGGCCTTTGGTGTCGGCACTCAAAACCGTCAAGGCGCATGGCTGGAAGTGTTCTACGCCCAGCCACTGCTCAACCCGCCCGCCGAACTGGTCGCCGCCATTGCGCCGATCCTCGGTTACAGCGAAGGCAACCAGGCCATCACCTTCACCACCGCGCAGGCCGCGCAACTGGCTGAAGCCGTGAAAGGCATCGACGCGGTACAAGGCAAACTGCTGACCCGCCTGGCCGAGAGCCACAAGCCGCTGGTTGCCACCTTGCTGGCCGAAGACGCCCAGCTGTCGTCCACCCCTGAGGCCTACCTCAAGCTGCACCTGCTGAGCCATCGCCTGGTCAAGCCACACGGCCTGAACCTGGCCGGGATCTTCCCGCTGCTGCCGAACGTGGCCTGGACCAGCCAGGGCGCTGTCGACCTGAGCGAACTGGCCGAACTGCAACTCGAAGCCCGCCTGCGCGGCGAACTGCTGGAAGTGTTCTCGGTGGACAAGTTCCCGAAAATGACCGACTACGTGGTTCCGGCCGGCGTGCGTATCGCTGACGCCGCGCGTCTGCGCCTGGGCGCTTACGTGGGCGAAGGCACCACCGTGATGCACGAAGGTTTCATCAACTTCAACGCCGGCACCGAAGGCCCGGGCATGATCGAAGGCCGCGTATCCGCTGGCGTATTCGTCGGCAAGGGTTCGGACCTGGGCGGCGGCTGCTCGACCATGGGCACCCTGTCGGGCGGCGGCAACATCGTGATCAAGGTCGGCGAAGGCTGCCTGATCGGCGCCAACGCCGGTATCGGTATCCCGTTGGGCGACCGCAACACCGTCGAGTCGGGCCTGTACGTGACCGCTGGTACCAAAGTCGCGCTGCTGGACGAGAACAATCAACTGGTCAAAGTGGTCAAGGCCCGTGAACTGGCCGGCCAGCCGGACCTGCTGTTCCGTCGCAATTCGGAGACCGGTGCCGTGGAATGCAAAACCCACAAATCGGCCATCGAGCTGAACGAAGCGCTGCACGCTCACAACTAAGCCACACGACCACCCGCCCCCCTGTAGGAGCGAGCTTGCTCGCGATGGACGATTAGACGACACGTGCTGTCTGGTGCACCGCGTTATCGTTGACGCCCATCGCGAGCAAGCTCGCTCCTACAGGGGGCAGGCGTACAGGCGAACAACATGATGATTCTCTCCCCCTGGCGTGCCGATTTTCCGGCCATCGCCGCCCTGCAACGGCAAGACCAGACCTATCTGGACAACGCCGCCACTACGCAAAAACCTCAAGCCCTGCTCGATGCCCTGGCGCACTACTACGCCAACGGCGCGGCCAACGTGCATCGGGCGCAGCATTTGCCCGGCGCCCACGCCACCCAGGCGTTCGAGGACAGCCGTCGCAAAGTCGCACAATGGCTCAATACTGGCGATTGCGGGCAGATCATATTTACCCACGGCGCGACGTCCGCGTTGAATCTCCTGGCCTATGGCCTGGAACATCTTTTCAATCCGGGCGACGAGATTGTCATCAGCGCCCTGGAGCATCACGCCAACCTGCTGCCCTGGCAGCAACTGGCGCACCGTCGCGACCTGAAACTGGTGATCCTGCCGCTGGATACCGACGGCGTGATCGACCTTGAAGCCGCCGCCGGTTTGATCGGTCCACGCACGCGTCTGTTGGCGGTCAGCCAGTTGTCCAACGTAATTGGCGCATGGCAGCCGCTGTCTGAATTGCTGGCACTGGCCAAGGCGCACAACGCCCTGACCGTGATCGACGGCGCTCAGGGCGTGGTCCATGGTCGCCACGACGTGCAAGCGCTGGGCTGCGATTTCTATGTATTCTCCAGCCACAAGCTCTACGGCCCCGATGGCCTGGGCGTGCTGTTCGGGCGCAATACAGCACTGCAACAACTGCGTCCCTGGCAGTTCGGTGGTGAAATGGTGCTCGATGCCAATTATCACGACGCACGCTTTCGCCCGGCACCGCTGGGTTTCGAGGCCGGGACGCCGCCGATTGCCAGCGTGATCGGCCTGGGAGCGACCCTGGACTACCTCGCCGGGCTCGATCAGGACGCCGTGTCTGCCCATGAAGCCGCGTTGCACGCCTGTCTGCTCAAGGGCCTGGAGGCGCGCAACGGCATTCGCCTGCTGGGCAAGCCGCAAGTGGCACTGGCCAGTTTCACCGTCGAGGGTGTGCATAACTCCGATCTCGCGCATTTGCTGACCGAACAAGGGATCGCGGTGCGTGCCGGCCACCACTGCGCGATGCCGCTGCTCAAACGCTTCGAACTGGCCGGAGCGATTCGGGTGTCGTTGGCGCTGTACAACGATTCCGAAGACCTGGAGCGGTTCTTTGAAGCCCTGGATCAGGCGCTGGAGCTATTGCGATGAACCTGCCTGCCGATGCCGTGACGGCACTCGATATCTTTCAGAAAGCGGCAGGCTGGGAACAACGCGCACGCCTGCTGATGCAATGGGGCGAGCGCCTGCCCGCGTTGAGCGACACGCAAATGTGCGACGCCAATCGGGTACACGGCTGTGAAAGCCAGGTGTGGTTGGTGGGCGAGTTGCGCGACGGTCATTGGCAGTTCAGCGCCAACAGTGATGCACGGTTGATTCGCGGGTTGGTGGCGTTGCTGCTGGCGCGGGTCAACGGCTTGTCCGCGGCCGAGTTGCAGCAGGTGGATTTGCCGGACTGGTTCAATCAGCTGGGGTTGGGACGGCAGTTGTCCGAGTCCCGCAGCAATGGCTTGAATGCGGTGCTTCAGCGGATGCGGGAGTTGGCCGGTTAATCGCCTTCGCGAGCAAGCCCGCTCCCACATTGGACTTCGGTCGTACACAAAAACTGTATTCACTGAAGATCAAATGTGGGAGCGGGCTTGCTCGCGAAGAGGCCATCAGCAACAACCTCAGGCCTGCGACTTGACCCGCTCCGCCGGCCGCCGCACACCCGCGACAATCTTGTCCACAGCCTTGGTCACCGCGACCATGCCGAAGGTCGCCGTCACCATCATCACCGCGCCAAACCCTCCGGCACAGTCAAGCTTCACCCCATCACCGACAAAACTCTTCTGCAGGCAAATGCTGCCGTCCGGTTTCGGGTAGCGCAGTTGCTCGGTGGAAAACACGCACGGCACGCTGTAGTGACGGGTCACGGTACGTGAGAAGCCGTAGTCGCGGCGCAGCGTGGAGCGCACCTTCGACGCCAATGGATCATTGAACGTGCGATTGAGGTCGCAGACCTGGATCAACGTCGGGTCAATCTGCCCGCCCGCGCCGCCGGTGGTGATGATCTGGATCTTGCGCCGCTTGCACCAGGCGATCAGCGCGGCCTTGGCATTGACGCTGTCGATGCAGTCGATCACGCAGTCGATGTTCGGCGTGATGTACTCGGCCATGGTGTCGCGGGTAACGAAGTCAGGCACCGCATGCACCGTGCAGTCCGGGTTGATCCCGCGCAGACGCTCGGCCATCACCTCAACCTTGGGCTTGCCCACCGTGCTGTCCAGCGCGTGCAACTGGCGGTTGGCGTTGCTAACGCAGACGTCATCGAGGTCGAACAGCGAAATTTCGCCAACACCACAACGGGCCATGGCTTCCGCCGCCCAGGAACCGACGCCACCGACGCCCACGATCGCCACATGGGCCGCTTTCAGGCGCTCAAGGCCTTCAATGCCATACAAGCGGGCGATGCCAGCAAACCGCGGATCTTCTGTACTCATGACCATTACCCCAAAAACCGGCGCGCATTATAGGGCCGTCGGCGCCCAAGAGCATCATTGCGCTATGAACGGGCAACATCCACGAAAAATACATCGAACAAAGATTCGTCCTACACGCTCTAAAGAAAGAACTTAAACCGACTTGGATTGCCCAATGTCCGGCAATTCCCTGTCCGCTGTACGACCAGAGAATGCCCGGTGTAGGATGCGCGCCCCTTGGCGACCGCCAACCGTTCCTTCGTTCCACAGTCTTTGGAACCCGAAATAACTATGTCATCGCGTAAATTTGGACTCAACCTGGTCGTGGTGCTCGCCATCGCAGCCTTGTTTACCGGCTTCTGGGCGCTGATCAACCGCCCGGTCACCGCCCCCAACTGGCCTGAACAGATCTCCGGCTTCTCGTACTCGCCATTCCAGCAGGGCCAGTTCCCGCAGAAAGACCAGTACCCGACCGACGATCAAATGCGTCGCGACCTGGAGATCATGAGCAAGCTGACGGACAACATCCGCATCTACTCGGTCGACGGCACGCTGCAGAACATCCCGAAACTGGCGGAAGAGTTCGGCTTGCGGGTGACCCTGGGGATCTGGATCAGCCCGGACCTGGAACGCAACGAACGGGAAATCACCCGTGCCATTGAAATCGCCAACTCCTCGCGCAGCGTGGTTCGTGTGGTGGTCGGCAACGAGGCCATTTACCGCAAGGAAATCACCGCCCAGGAACTCAGCGTCATGCTCGATCGCGTGCGTGCCGCCGTGAAAGTGCCGGTGACCACGTCCGAACAGTGGCACGTGTGGGAAGAACACCCGGAACTGGCCAAGCACGTCGACCTGATTGCCGCGCACGTCCTGCCTTACTGGGAATTCGTCCCGATGGACAAGGCCGGGCAGTTCGTCCTCGACCGCGCCCGCGACCTGAAAAAGATGTTCCCGAAAAAACCACTGCTGCTGTCCGAGGTGGGCTGGCCGAGCAACGGCCGCATGCGTGGTGGCGCCGACGCCTCCCCGGCGGACCAGGCGATTTATCTGCGAACCCTGGTCAACAAGCTCAACCGCCAGGGCTTCAACTACTTCGTGATCGAAGCGTTTGACCAGCCGTGGAAAGCCAGCGACGAAGGTTCCGTCGGCGCCTACTGGGGCGTGTTCAACGCCGCGCGCCAGCAGAAGTTCAACTTCGAAGGCCCGGTGGTAGCGATTCCGCAATGGCGCGTGTTGGCCATTGGTTCGGTGGTTTTGGCGCTGTTGTCGCTGACCCTGCTGATGATCGACGGCTCGGCCCTGCGCCAGCGTGGCCGTACCTTCCTGACCTTCATTGCGTTCCTGTGTGGTTCGGTACTGGTGTGGATCGGTTACGACTACAGCCAGCAATACAGCACCTGGTTCAGCCTGACGGTGGGCTTTTTGCTCGCCCTCGGTGCGCTCGGGGTGTTTATCGTGCTGCTGACCGAAGCCCATGAACTGGCCGAAGCGGTGTGGGTGCACAAGCGCCGGCGCGAGTTCCTGCCGGTGGAAGGCGACTCAAGCTACCGCCCGAAAGTGTCGATTCACGTGCCCTGTTACAACGAGCCGCCGGAGATGGTCAAACAGACCCTCAACGCCCTGGCCAACCTCGACTATCCGGACTTCGAAGTCCTGATCATCGACAACAACACCAAGGACCCGGCGGTCTGGGAACCGGTGCGCGATTATTGCGAAACCCTCGGCCCGCGCTTCAAGTTCTTCCACGTGGCACCACTGGCCGGCTTCAAGGGCGGTGCGCTGAACTACCTGATCCCGCACACCGCCAAGGACGCCGAAGTGATCGCGGTGATCGACTCCGATTACTGCGTGCACCCGAACTGGCTCAAGCACATGGTGCCGCACTTCGCCGACCCGAAAATCGCCGTGGTGCAGTCGCCGCAGGATTACCGCGACCAGAACGAAAGCACCTTCAAGAAGCTCTGCTACGCGGAATACAAAGGCTTCTTCCACATCGGCATGGTCACCCGCAACGACCGCGACGCGATCATCCAGCACGGCACCATGACCATGACCCGTCGCTCGGTGCTCGAAGAGCTGGGCTGGGCCGACTGGTGCATCTGCGAAGACGCCGAACTGGGCCTGCGGGTATTCGAAAAAGGCCTGTCGGCAGCGTATTACCACACCAGCTACGGCAAGGGCCTGATGCCCGATACGTTCATCGACTTCAAGAAACAGCGTTTCCGCTGGGCCTACGGAGCGATCCAGATCATCAAGCGCCACACCGCCAGCCTGCTGCGCGGCAAGGACACCGAGCTGACCCGTGGCCAGCGCTACCACTTCCTCGCGGGCTGGTTGCCGTGGGTGGCGGACGGCATGAACATATTCTTCACCGTCGGCGCGCTATTGTGGTCGGCGGCGATGATCATCGTGCCGCAACGGGTCGATCCGCCGCTGCTGATCTTCGCAATCCCGCCATTGGCGTTGTTCGTGTTCAAGGTCGCCAAGATCATCTTCCTCTACCGTCGTGCGGTCGGGGTGAATCTGAAGGACGCCTTCTGCGCGGCGCTGGCCGGTCTGGCGTTGTCCCACACCATCGCCAAAGCGGTGCTGTACGGCTTCTTCACCAGCAGCATTCCGTTCTTCCGTACACCGAAGAATGCCGACAACCACGGCTTCTGGGTGGCGATTTCCGAAGCCCGGGAAGAGATGTTCATCATGCTGCTGTTGTGGGGCGCGGCGCTGGGGATCTTCTTGGTGCAGGGTCTGCCGAGCAACGACATGCGCTTCTGGGTCACCATGCTGCTGGTGCAGTCGCTGCCGTACGTCGCGGCGCTGATCATGGCGTTCCTGTCGTCGCTGCCGAAACCGGCCGCCGAGCCTGAAACGGCACCTGTCGTCTAAATCTGCGCGGATGCACTAAACGGCGGCCAATGGTCGCCGTTTTGCTTTAAGATAAGCGCCATTTTGCGGGGCCTGGCGTGTCGGGGTTTACAGAACGAACCCGATACCTGTGGGAGCGAGCTTGCTCGCGATTGCGATGTAACAATCAAAGTTTATGTTGACTGACACAACGCCATCGCGAGCAAGCTCGCTCCCACATTTAGCCCGCGCCCACATTCATGATTTTCGGAGTTTTCCATGACGGCCCACGCCGACCTTTCGCCGACCCTCCAACTCGCCATCGACCTGATCCGCCGTCCGTCCGTGACGCCGATCGACGCCGATTGCCAGAAGCAGATGATGCAGCGCCTGGGCGATGCCGGTTTCACCCTGGAACCGATGCGCATCGAAGATGTGGATAACTTCTGGGCCACCCACGGCCAGGACGACGGTCCGGTGCTGTGCTTCGCCGGCCACACCGACGTGGTCCCGACCGGCCCGGTGGCGGCCTGGCAGATCGAACCGTTCAACGCGCTGATCGACGAACACGGCATGCTCTGCGGTCGTGGCGCCGCCGACATGAAAGGCAGCCTCGCCGCCATGACCGTCGCCTCCGAGCGTTTTGTCACCGACTACCCGAATCACAAAGGCAAAGTCGCGTTCCTGATCACCAGCGACGAAGAAGGCCCGGCGCACCACGGCACCAAGGCCGTGGTCGAACGCCTCGCCGCACGCAAGGAACGTCTGGACTGGTGCATCGTCGGCGAACCGTCGAGCACCACCCTGGTAGGTGACGTGGTCAAGAACGGTCGTCGCGGCTCCCTCGGCGCCAAGCTGACCGTGCGCGGCGTTCAAGGCCACGTGGCCTACCCGCACCTGGCCAAGAACCCGATCCACCTCGCTGCCCCGGCCCTGGCCGAACTGGCAGCCGAGCACTGGGACCACGGCAACGATTTCTTCCCGCCGACCAGTTTCCAGATCTCCAACGTCAACTCCGGCACCGGTGCGACCAACGTGATCCCGGGTGACCTGGTGGCGGTGTTCAACTTCCGTTTCTCCACCGAATCGACGGTCGAAGGCCTGCAAAAGCGCGTCGCCGACATCCTCGACAAGCATGGCCTGGACTGGCACATCGACTGGGCGCTGTCCGGCCTGCCGTTCCTCACCGAACCAGGCGCACTGCTCGACGCGGTATCGGCGAGCATCAAGGACATCACCGGTCGTGAAACCAAGGCGTCCACCAGCGGTGGTACCTCCGATGGCCGCTTCATCGCGACCATGGGTACCCAGGTTGTTGAGCTGGGCCCGGTCAACGCGACCATCCACCAGGTCAACGAACGCGTGCTGGCAGCCGATCTCGACGTGCTGACCGAAATCTACTACCAGACCCTGATCAAGTTGCTCGCCTGATGCTTGCGTGCCCGATCTGCAGTGAGCCGCTCAATGCGGTGGACAACGGCGTAGCCTGCCCCGCCGGGCATCGTTTCGACCGTGCGCGCCAGGGTTACTTGAACCTGTTGCCGGTGCAGCACAAGAACAGCCGTGACCCTGGGGATAACCAGGCAATGGTCGAAGCCCGTCGCGACTTCCTGAATGCCGGGCACTACGCCCCGGTGGCCAAGCGTCTGGCGGAGCTGGCTGCCAGTTATGCACCACAGCACTGGCTGGACATCGGTTGTGGCGAGGGTTACTACACCGCGCAAATCGCCGAGGCACTGCCAGATGCCGAAGGTTATGCCCTGGACATCTCCCGCGAAGCGGTCAAACGCGCCTGCAAACGCAACCCGCAGCTCACCTGGTTGATCGCCAGCATGGCGCGGGTGCCGTTGGCTTCCGGCAGTTGCCAGTTCCTGGCCAGCGTCTTCAGCCCGCTGGATTGGGAAGAAGCCAAGCGCCTGCTCAGTGTTGGCGGTGGCCTGATGAAAGTCGGGCCGACCAGCGGCCACCTGATGGAACTGCGCGAGCGGCTGTACGACGAAGTCCGTGAATACACTGACGACAAGCATCTGGCCCTGGTGCCGGAAGGCATGGCGCTGGCCCACAGCGAAACCCTGGAATTCAAACTGACGCTGGAAAGCAGTCAGGACCGGGCGAACCTGCTGGCCATGACGCCCCACGGCTGGCGCGCCAGTGCCGAGCGCCGTGCTGCCGTTATCGAGCAGGCCGAGCCGTTCGAGGTCACCGTGTCGATGCGCTACGATTATTTCGTACTTCAATAACCTTAATTTTTGGTCTCGGGCAAATGCTCAAGACCGGCTAAATCCGCGAATGGATTTTTCAGACCCGCAGTGAGGACATCCATGCGCCAACCCGATATCGAGATTTACCTGAAAGACGCCGACGTCGACCACAAAGCCATTGCCGCCTGGCTCGGTGCGGCATTGGGTCCGTGCACCGATTGGGTCCAGAAGGGCCAGACCTACAAGTGCAAGGCTGGCAACGTGCCAGTGACCTGGCTGCCAAAAGCCGTCGGCAAATGGAACAGCCTGTATCTGGAAAGCGACCAGACCCCGTGGGACGACGACATCGCCTGCGCCCGCGCCGCGTTTGCCGCGCTCAACGTGGAAGTGCGTTGTGCACCGGGCACCTGGGTCGAGGAAGAAGGTGAAGAGACGGCGGACCGCTGGATTCGCATCAGCGCCGATGGTGAAGAAGAAATCACCTGGAAAACCGCGTAAAAACCTACACACCAAACCTGTGGGAGCGAGCTTGCTCGCGATGAGGCCCTTTCAGTCAACATCCATGTTGAATGTCAGACCGCTATCGCGAGCAAGCTCGCTCCCACAGTGTTTTTGGGCGTTCTGAAGATTCTGGTTACAGACCTACAACATCCTCAGCCTGCAACCCTTTCTGCCCTTCCACCACCGCATATTCAACCTGCTGGCCTTCGGTCAGCGAACGGTGGCCTTCACCGCGAATCGCGCGGTAATGCACGAACACGTCCACCCCGTCCTCGCGCTGGATGAAGCCGTAGCCCTTGGCGTCGTTGAACCACTTCACGTTGCCGGTTTCGCGTGTTGCCATTTGTTCATACTCCCTTTTTATTATTGGTCGGGCTTTTCGCAGGAAAGCCTCGGGAACGTCAGCCTGCGCATACCGGTCCCATGAGGGCAACGGCGACAGAGCGCCGAGTATATGACAGACGTTAAAACTCTCAACAGGAGTTTACTTCCACGCTTTTTTGCCGATTTTCGACGAATCCGGCACACTATCGGCCGCCCAAGCAATTGCTTGGTTTTTTCCACTCACGCAGAAGCCGTATGACCCGCTCCCCGTTCCGCCGTCTTGTGTTTGGCACCCTGCGCCGACTGTTGTACCTCTGGGTTCGCTCCGAGACGATCAACCAGTCGTCGTTCACCCTCAACCTCGACCGCAGTCGTCCGGTGTTCTACGTCCTGCAAAACCCTTCGCTGACCGACCTCGCCGTGGTCGACACCGAATGCAGCAAGGCCGGCCTGCCACGCCCGGTACTGCCGGTATCGGTGGGCAACCTGCTGGAACCTGCCGCGTTCTTCTACCTGACGCCGGACCCGGACTGGCTCGGCCGCCAGGACAAGCGCGGAGCGCCGCCGACACTGACCCGCCTGGTCAGCGCCCTGAGCCAGAACGCCGCCGAAGATGCGCAGATCATCCCGGTCAGCGTGTTCTGGGGGCAGTCGCCGGACAGCGAAAACAGCCCATGGAAACTCCTGTTCGCCGACAGCTGGGCCGTTACCGGGCGTCTGCGTCGGTTACTGAGCGTCATCGTCCTGGGACGCAAGACCCGCGTGCAGTTCTCCGCGCCGATCCACCTGCGCGAACTGATCGAGCACGACAAGGGCCACGAGCGCACCGTGCGCATGGCCCAGCGCATCCTGCGGGTTCACTTTCGCAACCTGAAGGCTGCGGTGATCGGCCCGGACATTTCCCACCGCCGCAACCTGGTCAAAGGCCTGCTGAACCAGCCACAGGTCAAACAAGCGATCCTCGACGAAGCCGAGCGCGAGAACATCTCGCCGGAGAAAGCCAAAGCTCAAGCGCTACGCTACGGCAACGAAATCGCCTCGGACTACACCTACACTGCGATCCGTTTTATGGAAGTGGTGCTGAGCTGGTTCTGGAACAAGATCTACGACGGCATCAAGGTCAACCACATCGAAGGCGTGCAGAAGGTCGCCCAGGGTCACGAAGTGATCTACGTGCCGTGCCATCGCAGCCACATCGACTATCTTCTGCTGTCCTATCTATTGTTCCGCAACGGCCTGACCCCGCCGCACATTGCCGCGGGCATCAACCTGAACATGCCGGTGATCGGCGGCCTGCTGCGTCGCGGCGGTGCGTTCTTCATGCGCCGCACCTTCAAGGGCAACCCGCTGTACACCTCGGTGTTCAACGAATACCTGCATACCCTGTTCACCAAGGGTTTCCCGGTGGAGTATTTCGTCGAGGGTGGCCGTTCGCGCACCGGGCGCATGCTGCAGCCGAAAACAGGGATGCTGGCGATCACCCTGCGCAGCTTCCTGCGCTCATCGCGCATGCCCATCGTCTTCGTGCCGGTGTACATCGGCTATGAGCGTGTGCTGGAAGGCCGGACCTACCTCGGCGAACTGCGCGGTGCGGCCAAGAAGAAAGAGTCGATCTTTGATATTTTCAAAGTCATTGGCGCACTCAAGCAGCGCTTCGGCCAGGTGGCGGTGAACTTCGGTGAGCCGATCAAACTGGCGGAATTCCTCGACAGCGAACAGCCAGACTGGCGCCAACAGGAACTCGGCCCGCAGTTCAGACCCGCCTGGCTCAACGAAACCACCAACCGCCTCGGCGAGAAAGTCGCACAACATCTCAACGAAGCGGCGGCGATCAACCCGGTCAACCTGGTGGCACTGGCGCTGCTGTCGACCACCCGACTGGCGCTGGATGACCGGGCCATGGCGCGTGTGCTGGATCTGTACCTGGCGCTGCTACGCAAAGTCCCCTATTCGCCACACACCACCTTGCCGGAAGGCGATGGCCGGGCGTTGATCGAGCATGTGAAGGACATGGACCTGCTGTCCGAGCAAAGCGATGCCCTGGGCAAGATTCTCTATCTGGACGAACAAAACGCCGTCCTGATGACCTACTACCGCAACAACGTACTGCACATCTTCGCGCTGCCGGCGTTGCTGGCGAGCTTCTTCCAGAGCGCCTCGCGCATGAGTCGCGAGCAGATCCTGCGCTACACCCGCGCGTTGTATCCCTACCTGCAAGCGGAGCTGTTCATTCGCTGGTCGCTGGACGAACTGGATGCGGTGATCGATCAATGGCTGGAGGCGTTCGTCGAGCAAGGCCTGCTGCGCTTCGAGAACGACGTGTACTTGCGCCCGGCGCCAAGCTCGCGGCATTTCGTGCTGCTGACCTTGCTGTCGAAAAGCATCGCCCAGACCTTGCAGCGTTTCTACATGACCGTGTCCCTGCTGCTCAACAGCGGCCAGAACAGCATCAGCGCCGAAGAACTGGAAGACCTGTGCACGGTCATGGCCCAACGCCTGTCGATCCTGCATGGCCTGAACGCCCCGGAATTCTTCGACAAGAGCCTGTTTCGCCACTTCATCCAGACGATGCTCGACCTTGACGTGCTCAAGCGCGATGAAGCGGGCAAGCTGAGCTATCACGAACTGCTCGGTGAACTGGCCGAAGGCGCGGCCAAGCGCGTATTGCCGGCGGAGATTCGTTTGTCGATCCGTCAGGTGGCGTTGCATCGCAGTGAAGATGCAGCCGACGCCACCCCACCTTTGTAAACCGTCTAGATTGATCAGGGCGCCAGTCGGTTCTGGCGCCCTCGATACGGAGATTGACCGATGAAAAAACTGCCACTGATCGCAGCCGCCATCCTGCTGACAGCCTGCCAGCACCCGACACCGGCGCCCAAGGCTTCCCTTGATGGAGAAGTCTTCTACCTGCAACGCATCGCCCTGCCACCGACGGCGGTCCTGAGTGTCAGCCTGCAGGACATTTCACTCGCCGATGCCCCGGCGAAGGTCATCGACGAACAGCGCGGCCAGGTCAAGGGGCAGGTGCCGCTGGCCTTCCATCTCAGCTACGACCCGCTGAAGATAGAGCCCAGCCACCGTTACTCGGTGAACGCGCGCATCGAAGTCGACGGCAAACTGATGTTCATCACCACCGAGAATCATGCCGTGCGCCTGGACGGCACCGATCCACAACCGCTGAAGGTCCGTGTCGACCCGGCCCGCTAAGTGTCTTTTTCGAAAAAGGAAGTTGCCATGTTCCGCCCTACCCTCCGCTTTGCCGGCCTGTGCGCAGGCTTGATGATCTGTGCCAACGCCCTGGCGCTATCCCTCACCGACCTGTCGCAGAAAGACGCCACCGGCGGCCTCAAGGACGCACTGACCCAAGGCGCGCAACTGGCCGTCAAACAACTCGGCGCCCCGGGTGGCTTCAGCAACAATCCCGATGTGAAAATCGAACTGCCGGGCAAACTGGGCAAAGTCGCGAGCAAAATGAAACAGTTCGGCATGGGTGATCAGGTCGATGAGCTGGAAGCCAGCATGAACAAAGCGGCGGAAACCGCCGTGACCCAGGCCCAGCCAATCCTCGTCGATGCCGTGAAGAAAATGACCGTGGAAGATGCCAAGGGCATCCTCAGCGGCGGCAACGACTCGGCCACCCAATACCTGAACAAGACCAGCCGCGAACAGATCCGCGCCAAATTCCTGCCCATCGTCAAGCAAGCCACCGACAAGGTTGGCCTGGCCCAGCAGTACAACTCGTTCGCCGGGCAAGCGGCGACCATGGGCGTAGTGGATGCGAAAAACGCCAACGTCGAAAACTACGTCACCGAGCAAGCGTTGAATGGCTTGTTCGAGATGATCGGCAAACAGGAAGAAACCATCCGCCAGAACCCGGCGGCTGCGGCGACCAGTTTGGCGAAGAAGGTGTTTGGTACGTTGTAATTCTTAGCTGACGGCAACACCAGAAAGCCCGCTGACCTTCACAGGTTCAGCGGGCTTTTTCGTTGTGCTATTGAGGTGAATCGAGTTGATCCAGCACGCGATTCACCGATAGCTGCGCCAATACGATCATCTGCTGAATGCCGAGTGCCAGATTGGAGGTGGGGCCGGTCAGGATGGATGACAGTTCGGTTGCCATTACATTCGCTGAGGCAAGGGTTTCGTAGGCATGGACCAGCAGGGTTTCGGAATTGATGCCGGGGCGGATGGTGAAAATTGGGCAGGGGCGACTTGAAGCGCCGATATGTTCTGCGGTTTCTGAAGCCGGGGGGTTTGGGCTGGGTTTGATCATTGTGAAGCTCCTAACGAAAGTTGGAGCAGCCAGCATCACTTGCAGATGATGGGTGGCAGCTGTGTGCAGGTCTGCAAGACCGAGTCGTTAGGCAACCTCGGCAGACCCGAAGATCTCCCGCACACAGCCACCATAAATCGGTGGTCGCTAAAAAAGCGCCACGATTATAGGTGCGCCAGTGGGCGCCTAACAAACTATTGGCGGGCTTGCAGTCCCGGTCACTGAATTGGCAGCGACGGGCGAAGGCTAGAGATCGTGCTTCCGACGGGCAACCTGAAAGTCTTGTGGGAATGGTCTGAATGGTTGGCTTGGGCGAAAAACATTGTTGACTGTTGGGCGGCCATCGCGAGCAAGCTCGCTCCCACAATTGAGTCGGGTACATCCGTGAGGGATTGGTTGGCTGGCAGGCCGCCATCGCAGGCAAGCCAGCTCCCACAATTTGACCGAGTACATCCGGTAGAAACAGGTCGGCTGTCAGGCCGCCTTCGCGAGCAGGCAGCTCCCACAATGGGTCGGCGTACACCCACTGATTTTCACCACTCATCAGGTCGAGCGTTAGCTCGCCTGCAGCTTTTGATCTTGATCCACCCGCCCCCTCGGGAGGCTGAGTGGAGGTGTTCATCCGGGGATTGGCGCGCAGCGCCGTTCGACGCAGTCGAACTCATTGCATGTAGGTCGAAGCGAAGCCGACCGGAGGGCAATGCCCCCGGATGAATACCGCAGCGAAGGAACCCCGAGCCTTGGCGAGGGGCCGGACGTTCGGGGCGAGACCTTTTGGTTCCTTTTGGGGCGCTTGCCAAAAGGGACTCGCCGTAAGGGCGAAACCGCCAGTGGCCGTTACCGCAGGAATGGATATGTACACCATCAAAAAACAGCCTGGTCGGCCCGAAGGCCGCCAAGGTCAAACCGACTCTTTGCGAACCCGAAACCAGGCGGCATAAAGGGCAGGCAAAAACAGCAGCGTCAACGCCGTAGCAACGATCAACCCCCCCATGATCGCCACCGCCATCGGCCCAAAGAACACACTGCGCGACAACGGAATCATCGCCAACACCGCCGCCAGCGCCGTCAGCACGATCGGCCGGAACCGCCGCACCGTCGCCTCGATGATCGCCTGCCAAGGCTTGAGCCCCGCCGCAATATCCTGCTCGATCTGATCCACCAGAATCACCGAGTTACGCATGATCATCCCGGACAAGGCGATAGTCCCCAACATGGCCACGAAACCAAAGGGCTGGCGGAACACCAACAGAAACAGCGTCACTCCGATCAACCCCAGCGGCGCCGTCAGGAACACCATCGCCGTGCGCGAAAAACTTCGCAGCTGCAGCATCAGCAAGGTCAGCACCACCACGATGAACAACGGCACGCCGGCCTTCACCGAATTCTGTCCCCGCGCCGAGTCTTCCACCGTGCCGCCGACATCCAGCAAGTAGCCATCCGGCAGTTCGGCGCGAATCGGATCGAGGGTCGGCATGATCTGCTGCACCAGCGTCGCCGGTTGCTCCTTGCCATAGATGTCGGCGCGAACCGTCACGTTGGGCAGGCGGTTGCGGTGCCAGATGATGCCCTCCTCGAAGCCGTATTCCAGGGTCGCGATCTGCGACAGCGCGACACTGCGCCCGTTATCGGTCGGTACCGCCAGGCTCGGCAGCAATGACAACTCGGTGCGCTCATGCACGGTGCCGCGCAACAGGATCTCGATCAACTCGTTGTCTTCACGGTACTGACTGACACTGGAACCGGTCAGGGAGCTTTGCAGGAACCTCGACAGGTTGGCCGTGCTCACGCCCAGCGCCCGCGCACGGTCCTGATCGATGTTCAGGTACACCACCTTGCTCGGTTCTTCCCAATCCAGGTGGACATTGACCACATGCGGGTTCTCGCGAACCTTGGCCGCGACCTTGCGCGCCAGCGCCCGCACCTCCTCGATGTGCTCCCCGGTCACGCGGAACTGCACCGGGTAGCCAACCGGCGGACCGTTTTCCAGACGCGTGACCCGCGAACGTAGTGCCGGGAATTGCTCGTTAAGGGTTGAAATCAACCAGGTGCGCAGGGCTTCCCGTTCTTCGATGGTTTTTGCCAGGACGACAAACTGGGCGAAGCTCGCAGCCGGCAGTTGCTGATCCAGCGGCAGGTAGAATCGTGGCGAACCGGTACCGACATAGGCCACGTAATTGTCGATCCCGGCCTTGTCCTTGAGCAGTGCTTCGAGACGTTTGACCTCGTCGGCGGTGTTGCTCAGCGAAGCGCCTTCGGCCAGTTTCAGATCGACCATCAGCTCCAGGCGACCCGATGCCGGGAAGAACTGCTGCGGCACAAACTTGAACAGCACGATGGAAGCGATGAACAACAGCACGGTCGCCAGGATCACCGTTTTGCGCCAGCGCACGCACCACTCCACCAGACGCCGGACGCGCTGATAAAACGGCGTGGCATAGGGATCGGGTTGGCCGGCACCGTGTTTGGCGGCATGAATCTTCGCCAGGTCCGGCAGGAGTTTTTCCCCGAGGTACGGCACGAAGACCACCGCGGCCACCCACGACGCCAACAGCGCGATGGTGACCACCTCGAAGATCGAGCGGGTGTATTCGCCAGTGCCCGATTGCGCCGTGGCAATCGGCAGGAAGCCGGCCGCGGTGATCAGCGTACCGGTGAGCATCGGGAACGCGGTACTGGTCCAGGCATAACTCGCCGCTTTGACCCGGTCGAAGCCCTGCTCCATTTTGATCGCCATCATTTCCACGGCGATGATCGCGTCGTCCACCAGCAAACCCAGGGCCAGTACCAGCGCGCCGAGGGAGATCTTGTGCAGGCCGATGCCCAGGTAATACATGCACGCGAACGTCATCGCCAGCACCAGCGGAATCGCCAGGGCCACCACCATGCCGGTGCGCACGCCAAGGGAGAAGAAGCTCACCAGCAACACAATGGCCAGCGCCTCGACCAACACTTGCACGAACTCACCAACACCGGTCTTCACCGCCGCCGGTTGGTCGGAGACTTTGCGCAACTCCATGCCGGCCGGGAGGTTTTTCTGTATGCGGGCGAACTCGATTTCCAGCGCCTTGCCCAGTACCAGGATGTCACCGCCGTTCTTCATTGCCACCGCCAGGCCGATGGCGTCTTGCGCCATGAAGCGCATGCGCGGCGCCGGTGGATCGTTGAAACCACGGCGCACGTCAGCCACGTCGGAGATGCGGAAGGTGCGATCACCGACCCGGATCGGGAAGTTCTTGATCTCGTCGACCGTTTGAAAATTCCCCGTCACCCGTAGCTGCAAGCGCTCGCTACTGGTTTCGAAGAAACCTGCCGTCGATACCGCGTTCTGTTCTTCAAGGGCTTGCTGGACGACCGCCAGCGGCAAGCCGAGGGTGGCGAGCTTGACGTTGGAGAGTTCGATCCAGATTTTCTCGTCCTGCAACCCCAGCAGCTCGACCTTGCCCACATCCTTGACCCGTTGCAGTTGGATCTGGATGCGGTCGGCGTAATCCTTGAGCACGGCGTAGTCGAAACCCTCGCCGCTCAGGGCGTAAATATTGCCGAAAGTGGTGCCGAATTCATCGTTGAAAAACGGTCCCTGAATCCCCGGCGGCAGGGTATGACGGATGTCGTTGATCTTCTTGCGCACCTGATACCAGAGCTCCGGGATCTCCACCGAGTGCATGGAGTCGCGCGCAATGAAGGTCACCTGGGATTCGCCGGGGCGGGAGAACGACACGATGCGTTCGTATTCGCCGGTTTCCATCAGTTTCTTTTCGATGCGTTCGGTGACCTGACGCGAGACTTCCTCGGCGGTCGCCCCCGGCCAGTTGGTGCGAATCACCATGGCCTTGAAGGTGAACGGCGGGTCCTCACTCTGGCCGAGCTTGGTGTAGGAAAGTGCGCCGACGATGGCCAGCAACAGCATCAGGAACAGGACGATCTGGCGATTACGCAGCGCCCATTCGGAAACGTTGAAGCGCATCGGGGCTTACTCCTTGTCCGCCAGATTGACCACGCGATTGGAGCGATCCACCGGGCGCACCTGCTGCCCTTCGAGAAGCACATGAACACCGGCGGCCACCACCCAGTCGCTGGCGCTGAGCCCTTCAAGCACCGGTACGGTTTTTTCGCCGAAGGCACCGACCCGCACCGGGGTCCTTTGCAAGGTGTTGTTGGCGCGGACGACCCAGACATAGGTCACGCCGTTTTCCGCCGTCAGCGCAGACAGCGGAACGGACAGTGGAACCACGTCGGCGGCCTGCACGAACACTCGGGCGCTCTGGCCCAGTTCGACAGGCACAGTGCCGGTCTTGAAGGCGATACGCGCCGCGAAGGTACGCGACTTGGGGTCGGCTGAGGGCGACAATTCACGGATGCGCCCGGCGAGACGCTGGTCGGGCTGGGTCCAGAGTTCCACTGACACCGGCTCACCGACCTTGAAACGGCCGAAGTTCTGCTCCGGCAGGCTGATCAAGACCTCACGCTCGCCATCGGTTGCCAGTGTGAACACCGTTTGCCCGGCTGCCACGACTTGCCCGACTTCCACCAGGCGCTTGGCCACGACGCCGTCCTGTGGCGCACGCAACACGGCGTAGCTGGCCTGGTTATTGGAAACGTTGAATTCGGCTTTGATTTGCTTGAGGCGCGCTTCACCGGAACGGTAGAGGTTTTCGGCGTTGTCGTATTGCGAACGACTGACCAGTTGGCGCTCCATCAGGGTCTTGTAGCGATCACGCTCGGATCGCACCAGGTTCAGATTGGCTTCGGCGGCTGCGACCTGAGCGCGAGTGGCCTCCAGTTGCAGCCGCACGTCCTGGGGGTCGAGCTCCGCCAAGGGTTGATCGGCCTTGACCCGCTGCCCCTCCTCGACCAGTCGTCGGCTGACTTTGCCGCCGATGCGGAACGCCAGATCCGGTTCATACCGCGCGCGAACTTCACCGGGATAGCTTTCCATGGCCTGCGCCGAAGGCTCTGGCTGGACCACCATGGCCGGACGCACGCTGACTTGCGGCGCCTCTTCATGACCACACGCAGACAATAAAAAAGCCAGGGTGACTGGCAACGCGAGGGACAAGGCATAGCGGAACATGGTGAAGGACCTTTCGCTAATGGTGCTTTGAATAATTATACTGAGCAGTATGTTATTAATAGCAAACTCACCAGTCCAGTAATAAAAACGAATATGCCAAACAATCTTTCAGCACCCAATGGCCCAGGCAGACCCAAGGACCTGGTCAAGCGCCAGGCAATTCTCGATGCAGCGAAAGTGCTGTTTCTGAGTAAGGGTTATGCCAATACCAGCATGGATGCCGTCGCGGCCGAGGCCGGCGTGTCGAAGCTGACGGTCTATAGCCACTTCAACGACAAGGAGACGCTGTTCTCCTCCGCCGTGATGGCCAAGTGCGAGGAACAGTTGCCACCGCTGTTCTTCGAACTGCCGGAAGGCGTGGCCGTGGAAACCGTGCTGCTGAACATCGCGCGCGGTTTTCATCAACTGATCAACAGTGATGAATCAGTGAACCTGCACCGCTTGATGATGACCCTGGGCAGCCAGGATCCGAAACTCGCGCAAATCTTCTTCGAGGCCGGGCCGCAGCGCATGCTGCATGGCATGGAGCGCCTGCTGAGCAAGATCGACGAAAGTGGTGTGCTGCGCATCGACAAGCCGCACAACGCGGCCGAGCACTTCTTCTGCCTGCTCAAGGGCGCCGGGAATTTCCGTTTGCTGTATGGCTGCGGCGAGCCGCCGGTTGGCGAAGAGGCGGAGAGCCATGTGCGGGAGGTGGTGGGGTTGTTTATGCGGGCTTATCGGCCTGAGTGAGCCTGATGGATTGTTGGTGTCTGAACTGACGCCATCGCGAGCAAGCTCGCTCCCACAAGGTTTTCACCGTACCTGTGGGAGCGAGCTTGCTCGCGATTGGGGCGACTCGGTCCTACGGCTTGAGCGCCTTCTTCGGATAGATGTCATACCGACTGGACTTGCCATCCAGCGCATGACTCGGCTTCGGCCCTTCAATGCACGGTGCCTTGCGCGGACGCTTGACCACCACCCGGTGGCTGGCCAGGGCCAACGCGGCTTCGAGCAATGCCGGCGCATCCGGGTCATCGCCCACCAGCGGCCGGAACAGGCGCATTTCCTTCTTCACCAGCGCGGTTTTCTCGCGGTGCGGGAACATCGGGTCGAGGTAGATCACCTGGGGCGGTTCGCCCTCCCAGTTGCGCATGACCTCGATCGAATTGCCCTTGAGCAAGCGCATGCGCGCCACGATCGGCGCCACGTCGAAATCTTCCGCGCCACGGGCCAGGCCGTCTTCCAGCAAGGCACCGATCAGCGGCTGACGCTCGATCAGGCTCATCTCGCAACCGAGGCTGGCCAGCACGAACGCATCCTTGCCCAGCCCCGCCGTGGCATCCAGCACCCGCGGGCGCACGCCTTGGGCGACGCCAACAGCCTTGGCGATCATCTGCCCACTGCCGCCGCCGTACAGTCGGCGATGGGCCGCACCACCCTCGACGAAGTCCACCCGCACCGGCCCCGGCGCATCCGGCCCCAGCTGTTGCAGCTGCAAGCCCATGTCACCCACCTGCAAGGCAAATTCGCCGTCCGCTACTTGCATTGGCAAGCCCAGGCGCTCGGCCCATTGCAAGGCTTGTGGCTCGAAAGCCGCGTCGAGGGCCTGGACATGGATGCGGCAGGCCGCAGGTTGATCAATCATCGGAAAACACGCTCAAAAAATTAATGATCGGCAAAAACTGCCGATAACAAAACTATCGAGCATTTTGCCAGAGCTGAGCGTCTACCGAGAGAAATGTCAGACATTCAACCCACAATCACAGGTTTTATCTCGCCCTACGGCGACTACAACCTGCGAAACACCCAGGCACTGAGCGGCGTCAGCCACATCTGGCAGGATTTCTTTGCCCGAGCGCTGGCCGAACAGTCGGGTGAAGTGCTACCTGAGTCTCTGAATTTTCCACCGGTCGATCTCGAAAGCCCTGTTGAACCCACGGTCGGCAGCGACCTGCTGGCCCACATCGTGTCCCAGCGTGAATGCGACGTGAAGGACAACGTAATCCGCCCGCCCGAGCCGCTGTTCCTGCCGATTGCCGAATTCGAAATGGACCTGGCGGACAAGCCGTTCCCACCGTTCCCGGCGAACGAAATCGTCGCCCAGCAAAAACAGCAGGACTTCGAAAGCGGCTGGGTTCGCCCGATCGTATTGAACGCCGGTCAACCGCTGCCAGAAGCTGGCCCTGCCCCGCAACCGCGTCCGCTGCACCTGCCCATCGCCGAGTTCGAACTCGAGCTGCTCGACAAGCCGTTCCCGCCGTTCTCGCCAGAAGAACGGGTGGAGCAGCAGAAACAACTCGATTTCGACAATGGCTGGGCGCGCCCGATCATCCTGCAGAACCTGCGCATCGCCGCCTGAACCTCAGCCGCGCCCTCTTCCCTCAACCTTTAAAAAACTGATTCGCCTTCTGATACGGCATCGACCGGGATGTGAAACCGAACGTGCCTGACGTCTGGATTTCTTCGGCGGCGCGGAAGAATTCGCCATAGGCCGCCAAGGCCAGCGCCGAACCGACGCTGATACGTTTGACGCCCATTTCACCCAACTGCGCGACCGTCAACTTCAAGCCGCCCGACATCAACACATTCACCGGTTTTGGCGACACGGCGCGCACCACCGCCAGCACATCCTCGGCACTGCGCAGGCCCGGTGCGTAGAGCACATCGGCACCGGCCTCGGCGAATGCCTGCAAACGGCGGATGGTGTCGGCCAGATCGGGATTGCCGTGCAGGAAGTTTTCCGCCCGGGCAGTCAACGTAAAGTGGAACGGCAGACTGCGAGCGGCAGCCACAGCGGCTTCGATGCGCGCCACGGCATGTTCAAAACAGTAGATCGGGCCTTCTTCGCGGCCGGTGGCATCTTCGATCGAACCGCCGACCGCTCCGACCTCTGCCGCGCGCAAGATACTTTTGGCGCAATCAGCCGGGTTGTCGGCAAAACCGTTTTCCAGGTCGACGGCAACCGGCAGGTCGGTGGCGGCGACAATCGCCTGAACGTTCATCAGGGTATCGTCGAGGGTCAATCCGCCATCGGCACGCCCCTGGGAAAAGGCATAACCGGCACTGGTAGTCGCCAGCGCCTCGAAGCCGAGGCTGGCAAGCATTTTTGCCGAACCGGCATCCCACGGATTGGGAATCACAAATGCCCCGGGGCGTTCGTGAAGGGCTTTGAACGCCTGGGCTCGAAGGGTTTGCGCATCCATTGGGCAGGCTCCTGAAGAGGGGAAAGAATCCGCCTCAGAGCAGGCCAAGTTGCTCGGCGACGGGCTCTCTGTATAGCTCAGGCAGCGCCGGCAAGCCAGGCAAACGCAGCATCAGCCGGGCGTGAAAACGCTGCGCCAGTTTCGCGGCCAGCAGGTTGTCGGCCGTGTGCAGGAAGATGTACGGCGTACGACCTTCTTCGATCCATAACGCGATTTTCTCGACCCATGGTTCCAGGAACGTATCGTTGGCCTCAAGCGTCGGATGGCCGATAAAACGCACCTGCGGAAATTGCGTGAATGCCGCCGGCCGCGGTGGCACACGGGGTTTCTTCGACTGGGCGTGGAGCACCGAAGGCTTGGTCGAGGTGCAACTGAACAGCGCACGGGGATCGAGACAGATGCGTTCGACACCGCGATCCAGCAGCAGCCGGTTGAGCATTCGTTCGCTGTCACCCTTGGCGAAAAACTCGTCATGCCGCACTTCAACGGCCAGTGGTCGCTGCAGGGCATCGATAAATCCGGCCAGCTCAGGCAAACGTTGGGGCGTGAAGCTTTTCGACAACTGCAACCACAACGGCGACACCCGTTCACCCAGAGGGCTGAGCAATTGCAGGAAGGTTTCGGCGGCGGTCAGTTGCTCGCGCAGATCGCCACCGTGGCTGATCTCGCCGGGAAACTTGGCAGTGAAGCGAAAATGTTCGGGCATGGTTTCGGCCCAACGCTGCACGGTGCTGGCAGCCGGGCTCGCGTAGAAGGTCGTGTTGCCTTCCACGGCATTGAAAACCTGGCAATAGAGATCAAGAAAGTCGGCGGGTTTGGCGTCCGGCGGATACAGGTAGTCGCGCCAGGCGTTTTCGCTCCAGGATGGGCAACCGAGGTAATACGGCAGCAACATCAGATGTACAGGTCGAGACCCAGCACATCCGCTTCCCAATCGACGAAACCGGCGGTGCTCAGGTAGCTGGCCAGGGCTGTCGCCACGCTTTTGCTCATGGCACGGTGGTAAATCATGTCTTGCTGACGAGCGGGAAGATTGCTCAGTTTTTGCGCAGAGGCTTTGGCGGCACGGGCAGCCAGTTGCTCTTCAGTCGGGAATTCCAGCTCGCCTTCGATATCAATGGCGTCGTCTTCCACCACGCGGCCTTTGCGGGGTTTGCGCTTGATGGGGTAGGACTGAGAGGAAACGCCGTCTATACGCATAAGTGCATACTCGGAATCAGTGATGGCAGTTTAGTGGCGCAATATCCACTTCGCAAACCGCCGAGTGATAACTAGAACACATAAAAGGCAAAAGGTTTAAAAGCCGGATTAGAAAATGACGATTGGCTGCGTCCGATAGATCGCCATCGCGGGGCAAGCCCGCTCCCACAGGGTCTTCGGTGCTCCAGACATTGAGCCCAACACAAAACCTGTGGGAGCGAGCTTGCTCGCGATGGGAGCACCCCGGTCCAGTAGATTACCGCGCCTTGGGTGTCGCCACTTTATCGCGCAGATACACCGGCTGCGCCTCATCGGCCACGATCGCCTCGCCGCGCGCCCAGGCAAATCGCGCCAGTGTCAGCAAGTCTTGCGCGTGGGGCAACATGCCAGCGTCCTGCCCGCTCAGGCTGACGGCGATACGCTCGCCATAGCCCCAACCGGTGCCTGCGCCGAACCATTCGCCGCCAGCATCGGCCGGCAATGCAGCGGACTCCGGCGGCAGTACCGCTTCCGCCCCCACCAGGCGCATTTCCCCGGCCGTTTCGCGGTAGCAACCCCAATACACTTCATCCATGCGCGCATCGATGGCGGCGGCGACCTGCGTGGCGCCGTGTTCGCGCAGCGCACGTTGCGCCAGCACGGCCAGGTTCGACACCGGCAGCACCGGGCGATCCAGGGCAAACGCCAGGCCTTGCACCACGCCGATGGCGATGCGCACACCGGTGAAGGCGCCCGGGCCACGGCCGAACGCAATGGCATCGACCGCTTGCAGCGTGGTGCCCGCATCGGCCAGCAATTGCTTGATCATCGGCAACAGCTTCTGCGCGTGCAGGCGCGGGATCACCTCGTAATGGCTCGTGACCTTGCCGTCATGCAGCAAGGCAACGGAGCAAGCTTCAGTCGCGGTGTCCAGGGCCAGCAAGGTGCTCATCGATGTATCCACAAGAGAGATCAGAAAAAAGTGCGTCAGTATAAACAACTACGGCCCGCAAGCGGGCCGTGGATGATGCAGCGGGTCAGACTTTTCAGCTCAGGGCTGCAAGCACCTTGGCGGTGATCGCTTCAACCGAACCGACGCCTTCGATGTGGCTGTACTTCGGCTTGCCATTGGCAGCCGACAGCTTCTGGTAGAAGTCCACCAGCGGCTTGGTCTGGGAGTGGTAGACCGACAGGCGATGACGCACGGTTTCTTCGGTGTCGTCCTTGCGCTGCACCAGCTCTTCACCGGTGACGTCGTCAATGCCAGCCACTTTCGGCGGGTTGTAGACGATGTGGTACACGCGGCCGCTGGCCTCGTGAACACGGCGACCGGCGATACGCTGGACGATTTCTTCGTCTTCAACGGCGATTTCAACCACGGCATCGAGCTCGACGCCTGCAGTCACCAGGGCTTCAGCCTGGGGAATGGTGCGCGGGAAGCCATCGAACAGGAAACCGTTGGCGCAGTCGGACTGGGCGATGCGGTCCTTGACCAGTGCAATGATCAGGTCATCGGACACCAGGCCACCGGCATCCATGATGCTCTTGGCCTTGATGCCCAGCTCGGTGCCGGCCTTGACCGCTGCACGCAACATGTCGCCGGTGGAGATTTGCGGAATGCCGAATTTTTCGGTGATGAACTGTGCCTGAGTACCTTTACCGGCCCCGGGAGCTCCCAGCAGAATGACGCGCATCGATGTGCTCCTCAATTTTTTATATGGATAACGTCAGATTCGCCTCGTGGGGCCAATCTCAAAAATAGGGTCGTGACCGCCCAAACGGTCAAAGGCTGATCAAGATACACAGCAGGCTGCGCCCACACAAGACGCCAAAAGTCGGAGAAACCGCTGCCTCCTGCGACCATTGCGCACAGTTTCCCAAGTCGCAACCCCGTCATTAACTGTCGCCTGGCAGCACTTTTGCACCCGTCAAACGGCGGCATCCGGCTCACCTGCCGGACGCCTGCCCCCATGGCAAAGACCTTAGCCGGTGTTGCGCAAACCGGCGGCAATCCCCGCCACAGACACCAGCAAGGCCTGTTCTACCGGGCTGCCCTGCGCCACGTCCTGCACTCTTGAACGGGCCAGCAACTCGGCCTGTAATAGATGAAGCGGGTCGAGGTAGGTGTTGCGCAAGCGGATGAACTCAAGGGTCGCTGGGCTATGTGCCAGTAGCTGCGACTGCCCGGTCAGGCCGAGAACGATGGTGCACGCCTGCGACAATAGGTCGCGTAAGTGCGCACCCAATGGCAACAGATTCGGCTCTACCAGACGCTCATCGTAGGACTGTGCAATGTCGGCATCGGCCTTGGCCAGGACCATTTCCAGCATGTCGATGCGGGTGCGGAAGAACGGCCACTGCTCGCGCATTTGCCCCAGCAGTTCGCCTTCGCCACGCTCCAGCGCCTTGCTCAGGGCCGCCTCCCAACCCAGCCAGGCCGGCAGCATCAGGCGCGTCTGGGTCCAGCCGAAAATCCACGGGATCGCCCGCAGGCTTTCGATCCCCCCGGCCCGGCGCTTGGCCGGACGACTGCCCAGCGGCAAACGGCCGAGCTCCTGCTCCGGCGTGGACTGGCGGAAGTACTCCACGAACTGCGGGTTTTCCCGCACCACGGCGCGGTAGGCGCTGACACCGTCTGCGGCCAACTCGTCCATCAAATGCCGCCACTCGGGCGTAGGTGGCGGCGGAGGCAGCAAGGTCGCCTCAAGCACGGCGGCCAGGTACAGATTGAGGTTTTGCTCGGCGATGTCCGGCAGGCCGAATTTGAATCGAATCATTTCGCCCTGTTCGGTGGTGCGGAAACGCCCCGCCACCGAACCCGGTGGCTGCGACAGGATCGCCGCGTGGGCCGGGCCGCCGCCACGCCCCACCGTGCCGCCGCGACCGTGGAACAACAGCAGCTCGACGTCGTGCGAGCGGCAGATATCCACCAGTCGCTCCTGCGCCCGGTACTGCGCCCAGGCCGCCGCGGTGGTGCCGGCGTCCTTGGCCGAATCCGAGTAGCCGATCATCACTTCCTGCGGCCCTTGCAGGCGTGCGCGATAGCCCGGCAACAGCAGCAGCTTCTCGATCACCGGCCCCGCGTTGTCGAGGTCGGCCAGGGTTTCGAACAGCGGCACCACACGCATCGGCCGCAACACGCCGGACTCTTTGAGCAGCAATTGCACGGCGAGTACATCGGAAGCCGCACCGGCCATGGAAATCACATAGGAACCGAGGGATGCCGGCGGCGCAGCGGCGATTTCCCGGCAGGTCGCCAGCACCTCGGCGGTGTCGGCGCAAGGCTTGAAGTAGTTCGGCAACAAGGGCCGACGATTGCTCAATTCGCGCATCAGGAAGGCGATGCGCTCCTCCTCGCTCCAATCCTCGTAGCGTCCCAGGCCGAGGTAGTCGGTGATTTCGGTCATCGCGGCGGTGTGTCGCGACGAGTCCTGGCGCACATCCAGACGAACCAGGAACAGACCGAATGTCACTGCCCGACGCAGGCAATCGAGCAACGGCCCATCGGCGATCACGCCCATGCCGCACTCGTGCAGGGAGTGGTAGCAAAGCTCCAGTGGATCGAGCAGTTCGCGGTTGTCCTGCAACACATCGATCGGTGCCGGTGCGGACGTCGACAAGGCGGCATGTGCCCAGTTACGCGTTGCCCGCAGGCGTTCGCGCAGGTGTTTGAGCACTGCCCGGTAGGGCTCGGCGCTGTCTCCCGCCCTGGCTTTCAATTCATCGCTGGCCTGCTGCATCGACAGCTCAGCGGCCAGGCGATCGACATCGCGCAGGTACAAATCGGCCGCCATCCAGCGCGCCAACAGTAAAACCTCTCGGGTCACCGCCGCCGTCACGTTCGGGTTGCCGTCGCGGTCGCCGCCCATCCACGAGGCAAAGCGAATCGGTGCCGCCTCCAGTGGCAGGCGCAGGCCAGTGGCGGCATACAGGGCCTGATCGGCCTTGCGCAGATAATTGGGAATGGCCTGCCAAAGCGAATGCTCGATCACCGCGAAACCCCACTTGGCTTCGTCCACCGGCGTCGGGCGCGTGCGGCGGATCTCCTCGGTGTGCCAGGCTTCGGCGATCAGGCGTTGCAAGGTGGTCTTGATCTGCTCGCGCTCGGCACTGGTCAGGTCACGGTGATCCTGAGCCGCCAGTTGCGCGGCGATGGCGTCGTACTTCTGGATCAGTGTGCGGCGTGCAACTTCGGTAGGGTGCGCCGTGAGTACCAGCTCGATCTCCAGCCGGCCCAGTTGCCGGGCCAGCGCGTCGGCGCCATGCCCTTCGGCGCGCAGGCGCGCGAGCAACTCCGGCAGCACCCGGGCTTCGAACGGCGCCTCCCGGGATTCCTCGCGACGGTGAATCAACTGATATTGCTCGGCGATGTTGGCCAGGTTGAGGAACTGGTTGAACGCCCGCGCCACCGGCAGCAACTCGTCTTCGGTCAACTGATTGAGGCTGGCGCTGAGCTCGGCGTCCATGGAGCCGCGCCGGTCAGCCTTAGCGCCTTTGCGGATCTGCTCGATCTTGTCGAGAAAACCGTCGCCATATTGTTCACGAATGGTGTTGCCCAACAGCTCGCCCAACAGGTGAACGTCCTCGCGCAAGCGTGCATCAATATCGGTCATCAGCAGGTCTCCAGCAAAAAATCCGGGCGGCTAAGAAACAAGAGAGTGCCGCCCCAGACAGGTTCTTACAAGCAAGACGACGAAGGGACTGTAAACCTTGCCTGTTGAGGCTAGTCTGAACGGTAAGCCGTACAACGGTTGTCGCCGGCCAATGCCGGACACTCACTCTGCCTGCCACGAGCGGGAGCGCAATGAGGTCAATATGAAAATCCGCGAGCTTGCCCACCACTGGGAAGAAAACGCCAAGGGTCGCCTGACCGACACCGGCTACTCGATTCATCTGGACGTGGAGTCTGCCGCACGCCTGGCCGCGCTCGTCGAGATGTATCCCAAACGGCATCCTGAAGAACTGCTCGGCGATCTGATCGGCGCCGCACTGGAAGAGCTGGAAAGAAGCTTCCCGTACGTCAAGGGCACAACCGTGGTCGCCACCGATGAAGAAGGCGATCCGCTGTACGAAGACATTGGGCCGACCCCGCGCTTTCTGGCGCTGTCCCGTCGGCATTTGCACGATTTGTCGGTGCCTGAGGACAAACAGAAACACTGATTTTCCACAGAACTTGTGGGAGCAGGCTTGCTCGCGAAAGCGGTTTAACATTCGACATCTACGTTGACTGATAGACCGCTTTCGCGAGCAAGCCCGCTCCCACATCAGCCCGTGTGCCAATTCAAAAAATTGCGCTTCTCCTGCCCGATAGGGCGCTGTCGACTCGATCCAGGTTTTTCGATAGCCGGCTAAATTCTCTGAACTTTCAAAAAAAGCCTCGGGTCAACCCAAGTAACCACGCCTGGGACGAGCGTTTCAAAATACCCCGCAATTGATGGTTTCAGCGCCCTGCCCAGGGTGGACTTCGACGTTTTTCAGGAACTGGCCCAATGGAGTTGAAGACCATGAAAACCCGAATCGGAAGTCCCTCATTCACCTGTTCGCGTAGCCTCAGACTGGCGGCGTTGGCCCTGGGCAGCAGCCTGGTCCTGGCCGGCTGCGCCGGTAACCCGCCGACCGAGCAGTACGCTGTCACCCAATCGGCCGTCAACGACGCCGTGAGCGCCGGCGGCACCGAGTTCGCCGCCGTGGAAATGAAGTCGGCCCAGGACAAGCTCAAGCAAGCCGAAATCGCCATGCACGACAAAAAATACGACCAGGCCCGGATGCTCGCCGAACAGGCCGAGTGGGACGCTCGCGTGGCCGAGCGCAAGGCCCAGGCGATGAAGGCCGAACAATCAGTGAAGGACGCGCAGAAAGGCGTTCAGGAATTGCGTCAGGAAAGCCAGCGCACCGTTCAGTAAGCGGCGCGGCACCACGCATTCCCACTCGACTAAAAGGACGAAATCATGAAATCCAATCAATTGATGATCCCTGCCCTGCTGGCTGTCACCGTAACCCTGGCAGCCTGCTCCACACCACCGAACGCCAACCTCGAACAGGCCCGCACCAACTACACCGGCCTGCAAACCGATCCGCAAGCGGCCAAGGTTGCGGCCCTGGAAACCAAGGAAGCCAGCGACTATCTGGACAAGGCCGATAAGGCCTACAGGGACAAGGAGGACGTGACCACGGTCGACCAGCTTGCCTATTTGACCAACCAGCGCGTCGAAGTGGCCAAGCAGACCATCGCCCTGCGCACCGCCGAGGCCAGCCTGAAAGATGCCTCGGCGCAACGGGCTCAGGCGCGCCTCGACGCCCGTGATCAGCAGATCAAACAGTTGAAGGACAGCCTCAACGCCAGGCAGACCGATCGCGGGACACTGGTGACCTTCGGTGATGTGCTGTTCGCCACCGACAAGGCCGAGCTGAAATCCAACGGCCTGGCGAACATCAACAAACTGGCGCAGTACCTACAGGAAAACCCCGAGCGCAAAGTGATTGTCGAGGGCTATACCGACAGCACCGGTACGGCGTCGCACAACCAGTCGCTGTCGGAACGTCGCGCGGGTTCCGTGCGTGCGGCACTGGTGAAGATGGGTGTTGATCCTGCGCGTATCGTCGCCCAGGGTTACGGCAAGGAGTATCCGGTGGCGGATAACAGCAGCACTTCGGGCCGGGCGATGAACCGTCGGGTGGAAGTGACGATTTCCAACGATAACCAACCGGTGATTCCGCGTTCGGCGGTTAGCTCTTACACCCAGTAATTTGCCTCAATGCAAAACCTGTGGGAGCGAGCTTGCTCGCGATGAGTCCATAACATTCAACATCCATGTTGACTGCTACACCGCCATCGCGAGCAAGCTCACTCCCACATTGGTTCTTTATTGCCAGCCAGAATCGCGTTACGGCTCCAGCTTCTGCGGCGTCTCCTGCCCCATGCAGCGCACGGCTTTTTTCTTGCTGTCGACCAGCACGCCGGTCAGGCCTTTCTGTTCGGTGTCGAACAGCACCAGCACGCCATCGATGCACTGGGCCACTTGGGCCGCCGGCGCCAGGGAAACCTTGTAGTCCTCGCCCGGCACGGTCTTGAGCATGGTGAAGTCGCTGAGCAGCAACGCATCCTCGGGCTTGGCGAAGTGCAGGTAGCCGTACCACCACAGGGCACCGACGGTGCCGAGGATGCTGCAGATACCGGTGATGATCAGCGGGATGGCGTTGCGTTCTTCACTCATTGCGGACTCTCTGGTGGTTCATCTTCTGAATTCGGGGGCGCCGGGTAGTTGGGGATTTCACCCAGGCGGCGCAGGCCGTTGAAATGTTGCGGGTCATCGAGATAACGCAGCATGACCTTGCGCCAGACCGGGTCGGCGAACGTCTGCACATGACCGCCACGGGTCAGTTGCAGCACCCGCGGCGGCGGCGCAGCTTGATACAGTCGGATGCCGTTGGAAAGAGGCACGATCGGATCGTCGATGCTGTGGTAGATCAGTTTCGGCACGTCCTTGAGTTGCGTCATGGAGTTGATCGCGCTGTCGCCATCCGGCACCAGCCACGACAGCGGCACCTGGAACGTCCAGAACACCCATGAATTACTCAGCGCATACCGGCCGACACTGCGATAACTGGCGGGCACGCCGTCGAGGACAAAAGCCTTGAGTTGTTTCTGCCGCTCGGGGTGTTGAACGAGGTAGTGAACAGCCATCGAACCGCCAAGGCTTTGGCCGAGCAGGATCAGCGGCTTGCCCTTGACCTCGGGGGCCTGGTCGAGCCATTTGAACGCCGCATCGATGTCCTGATAGATCGCCGGCAGGCTGGGTTTGCCTTCGGACAAGCCATAACCGCGATAGTCCACCAGCAGCACTTGATAGCCCTGTTCCGGCAACCACCAACTCCCGCCCAGATGCATTGGCAGATTGCCGCCGTTACCGTGTAGGTGCAGCACCGTGCCTTTGACCTCGACACCCTGCTTCACCGGCAGCCACCACGCGTTCAGCTTGAGGCCATCGGCGGTGTTCAAGGTGACGGTGCGGTATTCGAGCCCGGCCTTTTCCGGCGTGAACAACTGGCCGGGTTCGGGGTAGAACAGCAGCGAGCTGCAACCGTTCAGGGCCAGGAGAAGGCAGACGATGCCGAGGATTCTCATCCGGTGAAACCTCGCGAAATAATGGATTGGAACACAATCCCCTGTGGGAGCGAGCTTGCTCGCGATTGCGATCTGTCAGCTTGCACCCATGTTGAATGTAAAGCCGCCATCGTGAGCAAGCTCGCTCCCACAGGGGAGTTCTTTGTTCACAAGATGTTCGAGTAATCCGCCTCGATCCGGTCCAGGCTCAGGTGGTTGAGGAAGTTGGAGAAGCACATCCACGCCGACAGCGCGTTCATGTCGCGGAACTGTTCCGGCAGGTACTTGGGCGGAACCACCAGACCTTCATCCACCAACTGGCGCAAGGTACGCATGTCTTCCAGGGTGGTCTTGCCGCAGAACAACAGCGGTATCTGCTCCAGCTTGCCTTTACGCACGGCCAGTTGAATGTAGTTGTAAATCATGATGAAGCCCTTGAGGTAGGACAAGTCTTTGGTAAATGGCAGACCTGTCGGTACCGAGCCGCGGAAAACGCGACTGGCGTTGCTGTAACTCTCGGGCATTTCGAAGCCTTGCTCGCGGAAGAACTCGAACACCTGCAGGAAGTCGGCACCCTCCTCCACCATATGAATGGCCCGCGTGCGGTTGGTCAGTTTGCGCAGGCGACTGGGGTACGAGGCGAAGGTGATGATTTCCATCAGGATCGCCAGGCCTTCCTGGGTCACCGTCGACGAGGGCGGCCCCTTGGAAAGGAAGGTGCAAATCGGCTGGTTCAGGCCGTTGAGGGTGGTGCCGACATGCACCAGCCCTTCGTGGACCTCCAGGGCGCGCACATCGCGCTGATTGAACATCGCATCGGAGCGGATCTTGATGTAGTCGGCGCCGGCCGCCGCATCGGCGACGATGCCGTCGGACTCGAACACCCGGATGGTTTCCTCGGCTTCGCCAAATACCTTGTTCAAGCGATGCTGCAACAGATCGACCGCATCCTTGGCCGTCAGCGTCTTCGGCTCATCCTTGAGATCGCCACGGCCGTCGATGTTGTTCAGGTATTCGGACAACATCATGCCCAGGTCGGACAGCGTCGGGTCGCCAGCGTGGAACGCGTCGGAGGCGGCACCGTACAACTCCTGCGAGATCAGGCCGAAATCCTCGGTGCCGCGCGCTTCGAGCATGCGCACCACCATGCGGTATTCCTTGCACATGCGGCGCATGATCTGGCCGACCGGGTTGAACTGGCCGAGCTGGCGGGTGATGTCGCGCTCGATGTTCTGGAACTCCAGCTTCACTTTGCTGGAATCGAACGCCAGCGGCCGGTTGAGGTAGTAGTCGCGGTCCACCGCCGGCATTTCCTTGCCTTTGGCCTTGAGGAAGCCCTTACGAATGTTGTCGTCCCACTTGACCGCATCGAGGACGCGGATCGGCGTCTGCGCGAGCACGATGCGATCGGACAAAATGCGTATCGACTGTTGGTAATCGTCCACCCGAAACTCCTGTAGAAACCTGATTGTGCTGCTTACTTGGCTTTGGCCTGACGCTGGTAGCGTACGGCTTCGACGAACACATCGGAATTGGCCGGGTCGTCGAGGTAGGCGGCGACTTGATCCATGGAGCTGTTGATCAGCACGCCTGCGCCGTCGTCAGTCCGAAACGCCTCTCCGCTCAGGGCGTTTTGCTTCAGCGCCTGGTTGATCTGTTCGAGGTCGAGGTTGTACAGCACCAGTTCACGCTGGTCGGTCAGCTCGAAGCCGCCGATGATGAAATACCCGCCGAACTGCGCCGGCACCTTCGCCGACAAGTACCAACGGTTGCCATGGCGCGATACGGTGAAGGGGTAGGCTTCACGCTCCTTGGGTTTGGCCTTGAAGTAGCTGACGGCCTGGTAGCGATTGTCGGCGATGCGGGTCAACTCCAGATTGACGGGCTCGCCCCAGGCGCTGGTGCTGGTCCACTTGCCGAGCAACCCTTTGGGCGCGGGCTCGCTCGTGGGCAGCGGTTCCTTGAAGGTCACCAGACAGCCACTCAGCAGCAGGAACGACAAGGCGATCACAACGACACGCCAGGCTTTCATTCAATACTCCCTATGAACACACCGCTCCTACAGGGCAACTTCGCCCGGAATCACACCGACGCCAGCACCAGGTGCATGTAGCGCGTCAGGATGCCGAGCATTTCCTCTTCGGCGGCAGGCTCGTCTACGTTGAGCAGGCCCTGATATTCCATCCGGCCGATAATCGCCGTCAACACTTTGGCATCCTGATGCGGCTCGCGCGAGCCCAATACCTGGAACAGCTGGCAAGAGCCCTGCAACAGGATTTGCTGATGCGAGCGCACCAGTTCGGCCAGGCGCGGGTTGAGCAACGCCTCCTGACGGAACGCCTGCTCGGCCATCAAATGTTCGCGACGATTGACCAATTGCCGGTGAACGTAATCGGTCATCAGCCGCGCAATGTCGTCCGCCAGTTTCGAGCGCGCCTGCGGGCTGCCGTCGCCACTGTCGATCATCTCGCGCAGCAGACCCTCGTTGTTCACCCACAGCTTGCCCATGTACGCCGCACTGCGTTCCACGTATTGGGCGAAGGTATCGGTGAGCAGGTCATCGATATCCTTGAAATAGTAGGTGGTCGCCGACAACGGCACTTGCGCCTCGGCGGCCACCGCGCGGTGTCGGACGGCACGCACGCCGTCACGCACGACAATGCGCATGGCGGCGTCGAGAATGTCCTGTCGACGCTGCTCACTGCCCTGTCGGCTGGCCTTGCGGCCCTGGTACTGAACGCTTTCAGCGACCGCAGTGGCGATACCCGCTGCACCTTCTTGAGCTATTGCACGAATCACGACAGGTATTTCCTCTCAGATGAAACTAACAAGTTGATACGTTTGTACCAGACAGGCAATAAAAAGCCGCCTCAAAGGCGGCTTTTTATTTGAAACACTTACGCTTGCGGCCGCATGTGCGGGAACAGGATCACGTCGCGGATCGACGGGGAGTTGGTCAGCAGCATCACCAGACGGTCGATACCGATGCCTTCACCCGCCGTTGGCGGCATGCCGTACTCCAGCGCACGAACGAAGTCGGCGTCGTAGTGCATGGCTTCGTCATCGCCGGCGTCCTTGTCGGCCACCTGGGCCATGAAGCGCTCGGCCTGGTCTTCCGCGTCGTTCAACTCGGAGTAGGCGTTGGCGATTTCACGACCACCGATGAACAGTTCGAAACGGTCGGTGACGTTCGGGTTGTCGTCGTTACGACGGGCCAGCGGCGACACTTCGAACGGGTACTGGGTAATGAAGTGCGGCTGCTCCAGCTTGTGCTCGACCAGCTCTTCGAAAATCATCACCTGCAGCTTGCCCAGACCTTCGAAGCCCAGCACCTTGGCGCCGGCCTTCTTGGCGATGGCGCGAGCCTTGTCGATGTCGTTCAGATCATCGGCGGTCAGCTCAGGGTTGTACTTGAGGATCGAGTCGAACACCGATAGACGCACGAACGGCTCGCCGAAGTGGAACACCTTGTCGCCGTACGGCACGTCGGTGCTGCCCAGAACCAGCTGCGCCAGTTCGCGGAACAGTTCTTCGGTCAGGTCCATGTTGTCTTCGTAGTCGGCGTAGGCCTGGTAGAACTCCAACATGGTGAATTCAGGGTTGTGACGAGTCGAAACGCCTTCGTTACGGAAGTTGCGGTTGATCTCGAACACCTTCTCGAACCCGCCAACAACCAGGCGCTTGAGGTACAGCTCCGGCGCGATACGCAGGAACATGCCCATGTCCAGCGCATTGTGGTGGGTTTCGAACGGCTTGGCTGCCGCGCCGCCAGGAATGGTCTGCAGCATCGGCGTTTCCACTTCCAGGAAGTCACGCTTCATCAGGAAGCTGCGGATGTGGGCGATGACTTGCGAACGCACGCGGAACGTCTGGCGCACGTCTTCGTTGACGATCAGGTCGACGTAACGCTGGCGGTAGCGCTGTTCGGTGTCGGTCAGGCCGTGGTGCTTGTCCGGCAGCGGGCGCAGGGATTTGGTCAGCAGGCGCACGCTGGTCATTTCGACGTACAGGTCGCCCTTGCCGGAACGGGCCAGAGTGCCTTCGGCGGCAATGATGTCGCCCATGTCCCAGGTTTTCACCGCGGCCAGGGTTTCTTCGGACAGGGTCTTGCGGTTGACGTAGACCTGGATACGACCGGTCATGTCCTGGATCACCATGAACGAGCCACGGTTGAGCATGATACGACCGGCAACCTTGACCGGGATCGCAGCCTCTGCCAGCTCTTCCTTGGTCTTGTCCGCGTACTGTTTCTGCAGTTGTTCGCAGTAGTTTTCGCGGCGGAAGTCGTTCGGGAAGGCATTGCCCTTGGCGCGCTCGGCAGCAAGCTTTTCCTTGCGCAGGGCGATCAGGGAGTTTTCTTCCTGTTGCAGGGCTTGCGGGTCGAGTTCTAGGTCGCTCATGTCTTTAAATATTCCATCACAGGTTCGTTGCCCCCAGGCCTGCGGCCTGGGGATCGCCAGCAAGCTGGCTCCTACAAGGATCGCGCCGGGTCAGCCGATCCTGTATTGCATTGCTTACAGCCCGGACTTCAGGCTCGCTTCCAGGTATTCGTCGATGTCGCCGTCGAGCACCTTGTCGCAGTCGCTGCGCTCGATGTTGGTGCGCAGATCCTTGATCCGCGAGGCATCGAGTACATAAGAACGGATCTGATGACCCCAGCCGATATCGGACTTGGTGTCTTCCAGCGCCTGGGACGCCGCATTGCGCTTCTGCATTTCCTGCTCGTACAACTTGGCCCGCAGCATTTTCATGGCGGTGTCCTTGTTGGCGTGCTGGGAACGTTCGTTCTGGCAGCTGACCACGGTGTTGGTCGGTACGTGGGTGATACGTACGGCCGAGTCGGTGGTGTTTACGTGCTGACCACCGGCACCGGAGGAGCGATAGGTGTCGATCCGCAGGTCTGCCGGATTGATCTCGATTTCCACCTTGTCATCGATCTCTGGCGAGACGAACACCGCGGAGAACGAGGTGTGGCGACGGTTGCCGGAGTCGAACGGGCTCTTGCGCACCAGACGGTGCACGCCGATTTCGGTCCGCAACCAGCCAAAGGCGTATTCGCCCTTGATGTGCACGGTCGCGCCCTTGATCCCGGCGACTTCACCGGCGGACAGTTCCATGATGGTCGCGTCGAAGCCGCGCTTGTCGGCCCAGCGCAGGTACATGCGCAGCAGAATGTTGGCCCAGTCCTGGGCTTCGGTGCCGCCGGAACCGGCCTGGATGTCCAGGTAGGCGTTGTTCGGGTCCATTTCGTGGCTGAACATGCGGCGGAATTCCAGCTTGGCCAGACTTTCCTCGAGACGGGCCAGCTCGGCGACGACATCGCCCACTGCGCCTTCGTCGTTCTCTTCGACGGCCATGTCCAGCAGGTCGCGGCAATCGGCCAGACCGGTGTTCAATTCGTCCAGGGTATCGACGATCTGCGCCAGCGCAGCGCGCTCGCGGCCCAGTTCCTGGGCGTATTCAGGTTTGTTCCAGACACTCGGATCTTCAAGCTCGCGATTGACTTCGGTCAGACGCTCATGCTTTTGATCGTAGTCAAAGATACCCCCGAATAGTTTCGGAGCGCTCGGACAGGTCCTTGATGGTGTTCAGGATCGGGTTGATTTCCATGACGGGCAGCACTCGTTGGCGAACTTTTGAAAGCCGGCGAGTATACCGGGAAACAGCCGAAAACGGCAGTCCGCCTGGCCGAAAAGCCAAGCCCTTGTAGGAGCGAGCTCGCTCGCGAAAAACGCTCAGGCACCGCGTTTATTCAGATAGCCATCGTCATCGTTGACGACCATCGCGAGCAGGCTCGCTCCTACAGGGGGGAGGCTGTTCAGCCGATGCCCACCTGATTACGCCCATTGTTCTTCGCCGAATACAGCCCCTTGTCCGCCGCCAGGATCAGGTCGCGGCAGTTGCTGCCCGCTTTCGGGGTAATAGTCGACAGGCCGATGCTGATGGTCAGGCTCGAACCTTCGGCCGGCGAGTTATGCGGGATCTTCAGGGCTGCCACGGTCTGGCGCAGCTTCTCGGCCACCAACCGTGCACCGCCTTGGGAGGTGTTGGGCAGCACCAGGGCGAACTCTTCGCCGCCGTAGCGGGCCGGCAGGTCCGAAGGCCGGGCACTGGCGTCCTTGATCGCCGCGGCGACCTTGCGCAGGGCTTCATCGCCTTCCAGGTGGCCGAAGCTGTCGTTGTAGGCCTTGAAGTAGTCGACATCGATCATCAGCAACGACAACTGGCTCTGCTCACGCAGCGAACGGCGCCACTCCAGTTCCAGGTATTCATCGAAGTGCCGACGGTTCGACAACCCCGTCAGGCCATCGGAGTTCATCAGGCGTTGCAGCACCAGGTTGGTGTCTAGCAGTTGCTGCTGGCTGACTCGCAACGCGCGGTACGCCGCATCCCGTTGCAGCAGGGTCATGTAGGAGCGCGAGTGATAGCGGATGCGCGCGACCAGTTCGATATTGTCCGGCAGCTTGACCAGATAATCGTTGGCCCCGGCCGCAAAGGCCGCGCTCTTGATCAGCGGGTCTTCCTTGGTCGACAGAACGATGATCGGAATGTCCTTGGTCGCCGGGTGATTGCGGTATTCGCGCACCAGGCTCAGACCGTCAAGACCCGGCATGACCAGATCCTGCAGGATCACTGTCGGCTTGATGCGCACAGCGTGGGCGATGGCCTGGTGCGGGTCGGAGCAGAAGTGGAAATCAATGTTCTCTTCGTTCGACAGGCCGCGACGCACGGCTTCGCCGATCATGGCCTGATCGTCCACCAGCAACACCATGGCGGCGTTTTCGTCGGTCTTGAAGTCGTCGAGCTGTAATTCAGTCATGTGCGGTCACCTGAGTACTACCTGAGCCAGGAATGAGGGAAAAGGTGCTCATTTGGCGAAAATCTCCAGCAATCGTGGCGCTATCTTGTCCAGCGGGCGAATCTCCACGGCAGCGTCGATGGCTGCGGCCGCCTTCGGCATGCCGTACACCGCACTGCTGTTTTGGTCTTGTGCGATGGTCAGGTAGCCCTGTTGGCGCATGAGTTTAAGCCCTTGGGCGCCATCACGCCCCATGCCGGTGAGCAAAACCCCCACGGCATCACCGCTCCAGTTATTGGCCACGCTCTCGAAGAACACATCGATGGAGGGCCGGTAGATCTCGTTGACCGGTTCGGCGGTGTAGGCCAGCGTGCCGTTTTTCAACAAGCGAATATGGTGATTGGTGCCGGCCAGCAATACCGTGCCGCTTTGCGGCGGCTCGCCCTCCTGGGCCAGGCGCACATCAAGGCCGCTGGCAGTGCCGAGCCATTCAGCCATGCCGGCGGCAAACACCTGGTCAACGTGTTGCACCAGCACGATGGCCGGAGAGAAATCACGCGGCAGCCCCTTGAGCAAGGCTTCCAGCGCTGCCGGCCCACCGGCGGATGAGCCAATGGCGATCAGGCCCTGGCGTGAGCCCGAACAGCGCAAGGGTGCCGGTGCCGAGCGCGGGCGGTTACCCTTGTCGCCGATCAGCCAGACGATGTTCAAGATCTTGCGCAACAACGGCGCCGCCGCTTCCTGGGCATTGCCGGCGCCGAGGGCCGGGGTGTCGACCACGTCCAGCGCACCGTGGCCCATGGCCTCGAACACCCGGTGCACGTTCTGCTGGCGATCCACGGTGACGATGACGATGGCACACGGGGTCTCGGCCATGATCCGCCGCGTGGCCTCGACGCCATCCATCACCGGCATGATCAGGTCCATCAGAATCAGGTCCGGCGTGTCCAGCGCGCACTGGCGCACCGCCTCGGCACCATTGCCGGCGACCCAGACCACCTCGTGGGCCGGCTCGAATGCCAGGGCGCGGCGCAGGGCCTCCACCGCCATGGGCATGTCATTGACGATTGCGATCCTCATGCCCGCGCTCCTCCGATGAGCTCGACCACTGCATCGAGCAAGGCGTCGTCATGAAAACTGGCCTTGGCTAGATAATAGTCGGCCCCGGCATCCAGTCCACGGCGCCGGTCCTCTTCACGATCCTTGTAGGACACCACCATCACCGGCAGCGATTGCAGGCGATTGTCCCGACGCAGCAGCGTGACCAGCTCGATGCCGTCCATGCGCGGCATATCAATGTCGGTGATCAGCAGATCGAAATCCTCCGAACGCAGCGCGTTCCAGCCATCCATGCCGTCCACCGCAACCGCCACGTCATAGCCGCGATTGAGCAACAGCTTGCGCTGCAACTCTCGCACGGTCAGGGAATCATCCACCACCAGAATTCGTTTGCGGGCCGCCTCGACCACCTGATTGCTGTGACGGGCAATGCGCTCCAGACGCCCGGTGTTGAGCAGTTTTTCCACCGAACGCAGCATGTCTTCGACATCGACGATCAGCACCACCGAACCGTCGTCGAGCAGGGCCCCGGCGGAGATGTCCTGCACCTTGCCCAGACGCTCATCCAGCGGCAGCACCACCAAGGTCCGCTCACCGATGAACCGCTCCACGGCCACGCCGTAAATCGCATCGCGCTCGCGAATCACCACGACCTTCAGGGTTTGCCCGCTGTTCTGGCTGGCCGGACGTTGCAACAGCTGACTGGCCGCCACCAGACCGACATGCCGGCCTTCGTGCCAGAAATGCTGGCGGCCTTCGACCTGCACGATATCCGCCGGCTCCAGGTCGCACATGCGCTCAATGTGCGCCAGCGGGAAGGCATAGGCTTCGTCGCCGACTTCCACCACCAGGCTGCGCACCACCGACAGGGTCAGCGGCACCTCAAGGTGGAAACGACTGCCCTCGCCCGCCGTCTGCTCCAACACCACCGCGCCGCGCAGCTGCCGGACCATATGCTGCACCGCATCCAGGCCGACGCCGCGACCGGACACCTCGGTGACCTTGTCGCGCAGACTGAAACCGGGCAGGAACAGGAACGTCAGCAATTCCTCTTCGCTCAACTGCGCGGCGGTTTCCGCGAGGGACAAATTTCGTTCGACGATGCTGCGACGGAGCTTTTCCAGGTCCACGCCGTTACCGTCGTCGCTCAGTTCAAGCACCAGCAGACCGGCCTGATGGGACGCGCGCAGGCGAATCAAACCTTCCGCCGGCTTGCCGGCCAGCAGGCGCTGCTCCGGGGTTTCGATGCCGTGGTCGACCGCGTTGCGCAACAGGTGAGTCAGCGGCGCTTCGAGCTTTTCCAGTACGTCGCGATCGACCTGGGTCTTTTCGCCTTCAATTTCCAGGCGCACCTGTTTGCCCAGATCGCGCCCCAGATCCCGGACCATCCGCACTTGCCCGGTCAGCACATCGGCAAAGGGCCGCATGCGACAGGCCAGCGCCGTGTCGTACAACACCTGCGCCCGTTGGCTGGCATGCCAGGCGAACTCGTCGAGTTCGGCGTTCTTTTCCATGAGCAGTTGCTGGGATTGCGCGAGCAAGCGCCGCGCATCCTCAAGGGCTTCCTGGGCCTCCAGGCTCAAGGCGTGATCCTTGAGATGCACATTGAGATTCTCCAGTGCGCGCAGGCTGTTGCTCTGCATGCGCTTGAGTCGCTGCATGGTCGCCAGGTGCGGTTTGAGCCGCAGGGTTTCCACCAGGGATTTGCTCGACAGATCGAGCAGGCTGTTCAGGCGCTCGGCGGTGACACGCAGCACACGTTCGCCGTTTTCGGTGGTGCGTTTGGTCTTGCGTGGAGCTGGCACCGATAGCGGTTCGACGACAGGCGCCGGCGACTCGACCTTCGGCGCGGGTGCTTCGAGCTGAAGTTCGGCCATCACCGGTGCGGCAGGCGCAACCAGCGGGGCCGCCGGGTCCAGCAACCGCGCCATCAACGCCACATAGGCCTCGATGTCCGCGACTTCCGGGTTGTTGCTCGGTGTGGCGATGCGCATCAGCAGATCGGTGCCTTGCAGCAACGCATCGATATGCTCGGGGCGCAGCAACAGGCGGCCTTCCTGGGCGCTGACCAGACAATCTTCCATCACATGGGAGACGCTGACTCCGGCGTCGACACCGACGATCCGCGCTGCGCCCTTGAGCGAGTGTGCGGCACGCATGCACGATTCGAGTTGATCAGCCAGGGTCGGGTCGCGCTCAAGCGCCAGCAGGCCGGCGCTCAAGACTTGGGTCTGGGCTTCGGCCTCCAGGCTGAACAGCTCCAGCAAAGAAGCGTCGCGCATTTGCTCGGGGGTCATGTGAGGCTCCGGGTCACGGCGCACAACAGCTGCTCTTCATCCAGCCAACGCAGGCTGCGACCTTTGAATTGCAACACGCCACGGGTGTATTTGGCGCTGGCCTGAGCACCTGAGCGCGATGCGGTATCGAGGATGTGCTCGTCGATGGCGTGAATCCCGTCGACTTCGTCCACCGGCACCACCACCGGCCCGCCGTCGGCGGCGATGATCAGCATGCGTGGCATGACCCGTGCATCGGTGGCCACGCTGCTGGCGCCGTCGAGCCCGAGCAGTTCCACCAGCGACAGGCAGGCAACCAGCGCTCCGCGTACATTCGCCACGCCGAGCAAGGCCCGGGAACGTTGATGCGGCAACGAGTGAATCGCTTGCAACGGCGCCACCTCGACCAGGCTGCGGGTCGCAAGCCCCAGCCACTCTTCACCCAGACGGAACATCAACAGCGAGCGGGTTTTCACCTCGCTCTCGACCGCGACGGACACAGTCCCGCGATCTTCCTGCTGCAATGCATAACGATCGAGCAAGCGTGTGGCAGCCGCCGAATACACCGCACAATTGCGGCAATGAATATGGTCGCTGAGCAGCGGGCAGGACTTGTCACCGTGGATACCAATGCGGTTCCAGCAATCGTCGATGGCCTGGGCATCCCGGGTGACGCTGAAGGTATCGGAGGCGATCATCGTTTACGCTCACTGTCGACGGAACGTGCGCTGCGGGCGGCACGCTCCTGCAATCGTCTGGCTCCCATCGCGTCGCCCTGGGCCTGCAGCAAGCCGGCCAGGTGCATCAACGCTTCAGGATGTTGCGGTTCCAGGTACAACGCCTTGCGGTAAAAACCCTGTGCTTCAAGGGTATTGCCAGCCACATCGCTGAGCAGCCCCAACCAATAAAAGACCTGAGCCACCGGCTCATGGCTGCGCAAGTAGCTTTCACACGCTGCTCGCGCCTCGGCGCTTTTGCCTTCATCGGCCAGCACGGCGATATTGGCCAGCAGCGCGGCAGTGTCGGAGCCGGAGGTTGCAGGCGCAGGCGCAGGCCGCAGCGGCGCAACCCGGGCAAACGGACGGCTGCGCACTGGCGCAGGCGGTGGATTGCGCAACGGTTGCGGCACTGGCAATGGCGCAGGAACGAACGTCGGCAAGGGATCAGGGTCCGCAGTTCCCTGTCGACTGAACGCGAAGGACTGCGCGATACCAATCGAGCGCATCCCCAAACGCCCCAGCAGACCGCCTTCGGCCGGGCCGATAAACAGCACGCCGTCAACGTGGGTCAGGCACTTGAGCACTTCGAAGACTAGCTTCTGGGTCGGCTGGTCGAAGTAGATCAGCAGGTTGCGGCAAAACACGAAATCGAATGGCGGTTCACCGGCCAGCAAGGCCGGATCCAGCAGATTGCCTACCTGCAGGCGCACTTGCTCGAGCACCCGCTGATCGAGGCGATAGCTCTCGCCTTCGGCGATGAAATGACGGTCGCGAAACGCAATGTCGTCACCCCGAAAGGAATTCTTGCCGTACAACGCCCGACGGGCTTTTTCCACTGACAACGGGCTGACGTCCAGGCCGTCGACCTTGAACTGGTGCGGTTTGAGCCCGGCATCGAGCAACGCCATGGCGATCGAGTACGGTTCTTCGCCCGTGGAGCATGGCAGGCTGAGAATTCGCAGTGCGCGCAGGCTGTTGATCTCGGCCAGACGCTTGCTCGCCAGTTTCGCCAGGGTGACGAAGGACTCCGGATAGCGGAAGAACCAGGTTTCCGGAACGATCACCGCCTCGATCAAGGCCTGCTGCTCGTCCCGCGAGCCCTGCAAGGTGTGCCAATACTCATCGGCCGACACTGCTTGCGAAACGATGCTGCGCTGGCGCACCGCTCGCTCGATGATCGCAGGCCCTACCGAGGTCACGTCGAGTCCGATAGTTTCCTTGAGAAAGTCGAAAAAACGCTGGTCGCTGTTCATGGCCGCTCCTGCAGCAGTGCCGGATCCATTGGCGGCGAGGGAAACAACAATGCGCGCACCTGATCGTCCAGCAGATCGCCGACCCGCACCCATTGCAGCAACCCCCGCTCGTCCTTGCGCACCGGCCCGAGGTAAGGCGTCTGTCGATTGTCCAGGCCGTAGGGTTGAAAATCCGTCGGATCGCAGCGCAAGGTGTCAGTCGCCTGTTCCAGAATCAGCCCGAGCAGTTGTGCCTCGGCGGTTTCATCCGGGCGATAGTTGACCAGCACCAGTCGCGTGCTGGTACGGGCCTGTGCAGGCATGCCAAAGGTCAGTGCGCTCAAGTCGATCACCGGCACCACGGTGCCCCGATAGGCGAACACCCCGGCGACCCAGGCGGGGGCATGGGGAATGGGCTTCAACGGCAGGCGCGGCAGCACTTCAGCCACTTCGATAGCCTTCAAGGCATAGCGCTCGTTGCCGACGCGAAACACCAGAAACAAGGCATGCAGCGCCTGCTTCACGGCGGAGCGTTTGGCCGTGATTTCGCTCATCAGACTTTGAATCGCGAAACGCCGCTGCGCAGCCCGACGGCCACCTGGCTCAGTTCATCGATGGCGAAACTGGCCTGGCGCAGAGACTCGACCGTCTGGCTGCTGGCATCACCCAACTGCACCAGCGCATGGTTGATCTGCTCGGCACCGGTGGCCTGGGCCTGCATGCCTTCGTTGACCATCAGCACCCGCGGCGCCAGCGCCTGGACCTGATGGATGATCTGCGACAACTGCTCGCCGACCTGCTGCACCTCGGACATGCCGCGACGCACCTCTTCGGAAAACTTGTCCATGCCCATGACCCCGGCCGACACCGCCGACTGGATCTCGCGCACCATTTGCTCGATGTCGTAGGTGGCGACAGCGGTCTGGTCCGCCAGGCGCCGCACTTCGGTGGCGACCACGGCAAAGCCGCGCCCGTATTCCCCGGCCTTCTCGGCCTCGATGGCGGCGTTGAGCGACAACAGGTTGGTCTGGTCAGCGACCTTGACGATGGTCACCACCACCTGATTGATGTTGCCGGCCTTCTCGTTGAGGATCGCCAGCTTGGCGTTGACCAGATCGGCCGCGCCCATCACCGAGTGCATGGTTTCTTCCATGCGTGCCAGGCCTTGCTGACCGGAACCGGCCGCCACGGAAGCCTGATCGGCGGCGGTGGAGACCTCGGTCATGGTGCGCACCAGATCCCGGGAAGTGGCGGCGATCTCACGGGAGGTCGCGCCGATTTCCGTGGTGGTGGCGGCGGTTTCGGTGGCGGTGGCTTGTTGCTGCTTGGACGTCGCGGCGATCTCGGTCACCGACGTGGTCACCTGCACCGACGAGCGCTGGGCCTGGGACACCAGAGAAGTGAGCTCGGTCATCATGTCGTTGAACCCGGTCTCTACCGCGCCGAATTCGTCCTTGCGCTCCAGGTTCAGGCGGCTGCTGAGGTCGCCAGTGCGCATGATTTCGAGGATTCTCACGATGCGGTTCATCGGCGCCATGATGGCGCGCATCAGCAACAGACCACAGAGAGCGGCCGCCAGCACCGCGATCACCAGGGAAATACCCATGATGCCTTTGGCGCTGAGCACTGCATCGTCAATGGCCGCGATGTCTGCGTCCGCCACAGACTTGTTGTGACGCAGGATTTCATTGACCTTCATTCGACCCGCTGTCCAGGTCGGGGTCAGTTCACCCTTGAACATGTTGACGGCCTCGGCGTTCTGGTTGTGTTTATACAACTCGATCACCGCGGCCAGAATCCGGTGGTAGTCTTCATGAAGCTTTTCGAACGCTGCGAACTCGACCCTGTCTTCTTCGTCGGCAATCGTTCCACGGTAGAGGCCCATCTGCTCTTTCAACCGCTCGGCGTAGCCCTTGAAGTTCGCGGCATCCTCGGCAGTGAAGCCCTGCCCTTCCTCCAGGCCGAGCATGGCCTGAATGCGTACATAACTGTCGGACCACGCGCCACGAATCATCGAACTGTAATACAACCCCGGCAGAGCGTCCTCACGCACGCTGGCTTCGCTGATTTCGATCTTCAGCAGGCGCGAATACGAGACAACCACCATCAGCAACATGATGGCGATAATTACCGCAAAGCTCGCCAAAATGCGTTGGCGTAACGTCCAGTTCTTCACAGTCATTCCTCGGAGCCGATTCGAAATGCGGGGAGTATAGCCGAGGGCGGTGTTTCATTTATAAGACGGTTGCGCGCTACTTCTCATCCCGCCAAAAAAGGCGGGATGGGTGCCTGGGGTGATTAGGCAGAAAGGGACCGTAGAATGGTCATTGGGGATGTGGGGCGGACTGAAGGTTTACAAGGAAGCCTGGCGAACCTGCTTCTCAAGCTCGGCCTTCAACCCCGGCTCCAACTTGAGCTGCCGCGCCAGCTCATCGAGATAGGCCTTCTCCATGAAGTTTTCCTCGTCCACCATCATCACGCTGGCGATGTACATCTCGGCGGCGATTTCCGGGGAGCGGGCGGCGCGGGCGACATCGCTCGGGTCCAGTGGCTTGTTGAGCTCGGCGTGCAGCCAGTGTTGCAGCTCCTGATCGCTGTCGAGCCGGGTGAATTCGCCTTCGATCAAGGCACGCTCACGCTCATCCACATGACCGTCAGCCTTGGCCGCGGCCACCAGCGCCTTGAGAATCGCCTGACTGTGCAGCTCGACTTGCGCGTCCGGTACGCGGTCCAGGGTTTGCGGTTGCGCACCGGCCGCACCGCCCTGCTGCGCCTGCCAGTTTCCGTAGGCTTTATAGGCCAGCACGCCCAACGCGGCGAGACCGCCGTAGACCGCGACCTTGCCCCCGACTTTACGGGCCTTTTTGCTGCCGAGCAGCAAGCCCATGGCGCCTGCCGCCAATGCCCCGCCACTCGCGCCGGAGAGCAAACTGCCGAGGCCTCCGTTGCCACCGCTCGCACCCTTTTGCTGCGGGCTGCCGGCCTTGTTCTGCAATAGGTCCTGGCCGGACTTGAGTAGTTGATCGAGCAATCCACGGGTATTCATTTACCGCCTCCACAAGACGTTTAACCTGAAACCAAGACCACCAGCCTAAAACGAAAGTGCCCACGCCCCGTGGGCGAGAGTGCTTCCAGATGTTGCACTCCCCTCAATGCGCCCATTGCCGCTTACGCCGACCCGTCAGAAAAAACGATATACACTCTCGCCAATCGATAAAAACAGCCCACCGGGTGCTTCCCCATGATGACCTTGCGTCAGATCCGTCACTTCATCGCCGTGGCCGAGACCGGTTCGATCTCGGCCGCCGCGCAAACTGCGTTCATTTCCCAGTCGACCCTGACCCTGGCAATCCAGCAACTGGAGGAGGAAATCGGCGTCAGCCTGTTCAGCCGCCATGCCAAGGGTATGACCCTGACCCACCAGGGGCATCAATTCCTGCGTCAGGCGCACTTGATCCTGGCCACGGTGGATAACGCCAAGCGCAGCCTGCAACAGAGCACCGACCAGGTCGCCGGGCAACTGATCGTCGGCGTGACCAGCCTGGTGGCCGGTTATTACCTGGCGGATCTACTCACCCGTTTCCAGCGCGCCTACCCCAACGTGGAAATCCGCGTGATGGAGGATGAGCGCCCGTACATCGAGCATTTGCTGGTCAGCGGCGAGATCGATGTCGGCGTGTTGATCCTGTCCAACCTCGAAGACCGCCACGCATTGCAGACCGAAGTGTTGACCCGCTCGCCGCACCGGCTATGGCTGCCGGCCCAGCACCCGCTGCTGGAACACGACAGCATCAACCTCGCCGACGTGGCCCGCGAGCCATTGATTCAACTGAACGTCGATGAAATGGACCGCAACGCCCAACGCATGTGGTCGGCAGCCTCCTTGCAACCGCGCATCACCCTGCGCACGGCCTCGACCGAAGCGGTGCGAAGCCTTGTGGCCGCTGGCCTGGGCGTATCGATCCAGCCCGACATGACCTATCGCCCGTGGTCACTGGAGGGCGACATCATCGAAGCGCGGCCGATCGCCGACCTCAGCCAGACCCTGGATGTCGGCCTGGCCTGGCGTCGCGGCACCGCACGGCCGGCGCTGGTGGACCCGTTCCTCACGGTCGCGCGTGAACAACCCCACGGCGGGCGCAAGCCATCTATTTAATCGAACGCTACCTTCAGTATTTAGTATTTGTTGTCCTCGGGTCCGCGAACTAGTCTTGTTGCATCTAATAAAGACGGCCGGGCCCCAGTCACAGGGAGCGCTGCCATGTCTACACAACAAGCCACACAAAAAACGAGAACCCGAAAAATGGCTGGCGCGCAGACCCCGTTGTTCACCGCCTTGTTGATCGATGGTGAATTAGTCGCAGGGCAAGGCTGTGCCGAACCCATCATCAATCCGGCCACTGGCGAAATCCTGACGCAGATCGCCGAAGCCGGCACCGAACAAGTCGAAGCAGCCATCCTCGCCGCCCACCGCGCCTTTGCCGGTTGGTCGCGCACCACGCCACAACAGCGCTCAAACCTGCTGTTGGACATCGCCAACGCCATCGAAAAAAACGCCGACCATCTCGCCCGTCTCGAAGCCCTGAATTGCGGCAAGCCGTTGCACCTGGCCCGTCAGGATGACCTCAATGCCACGGTCGACGTGTTCCGCTTCTTCGCCGGTGCCGTGCGTTGCCAGACCGGCCAGCTCAGCGGCGAATACCTGCCGGGTTACACCAGCATGGTCCGGCGCGATCCTATCGGGGTCGTGGCGTCGATTGCGCCGTGGAACTACCCGATCATGATGGCCGCGTGGAAAATCGCCCCGGCCCTCGCCGCCGGCAACACCCTGGTGTTCAAGCCGTCGGAACACACGCCGCTGTCGATCCTGGCCCTGGCGCCAGCGCTGGCCGAGATCCTGCCGCGCGGTGTAATCAACATTATTTGCGGTGGCGGCGAAGGCGTCGGCAGCCACCTGGTGAGCCACCCTAAAGTGCGCATGGTGTCGCTGACCGGCGATATCGTCACCGGCCAAAAGATTCTCCAGGCCGCGTCGAAGACACTCAAACGCACCCACCTCGAACTCGGTGGCAAGGCCCCGGTGATCGTCTGCAACGATGCCGACATTCAGGCCGTGGTCGAAGGCGTACGCACCTACGGCTACTACAACGCCGGACAGGATTGCACCGCCGCTTGCCGCATTTACGCCCAGGCCGGGATTCATGACCGCCTGGTGGCCGAGCTCGGTGCGGCCGTCAGTAGCCTGCGTTTCGCCGGCAAGCGCGATGCCGACAACGAAATCGGCCCGCTGATCAGTACCCGCCAACGCGACCGCGTAGCCAGTTTCGTCGAACGTGCCTTGGGCCAGCCGCACATCGAGCGGGTGACCGGCGCAGCGGTGCACTCCGGCGCCGGCTTCTATTACCAGCCGACCCTGCTCGCCGGTTGCAAGCAAAGTGACGAGATCGTCCAGCGCGAAGTGTTCGGGCCGGTGGTTACCGTGACCCGCTTCGATGAGCTGGGACAAGCGGTGGACTGGGCCAACGATTCGGAATACGGCCTGGCCTCGTCGGTCTGGACCCAGAACCTCGACAAGGCCATGCAGGTCGCGGCGCGCTTGCAGTACGGCTGCACCTGGATCAACAGCCACTTCATGCTGGTCAGCGAAATGCCCCATGGTGGCCTGAAACGTTCGGGCTACGGCAAGGACCTGTCCAGCGATTCGCTTCAGGACTACAGCGTGGTGCGGCACATCATGGCCCGCCATGGCGAGCATCTCTGACTAAGCTAATAACAAGCCGCCAACGGCATGCTTCACCACGTTCACAACTGCCCCGACCATAATTTAAAGAAGAGGGAATTCCCATGTTCGTGCACAAGACCGCACTGCTCAGTGCAATCACCACCGCGCTGCTGGCCAGCGCCAGTGTCCAGGCCGCCGAGCCGCTCAAAGCTGTCGGGGCGGGCGAAGGCCAACTGGATATTGTGGCCTGGCCCGGCTACATCGAACGTGGCGAGAGCGACAAGGCCTACGACTGGGTGACCGGTTTCGAGAAGGAAACCGGCTGCAAGGTCAACGTCAAGACCGCCGCCACCTCCGATGAAATGGTCAGCCTGATGGCCAAGGGCGGTTACGACCTGGTCACGGCGTCCGGCGACGCCTCCCTGCGCCTGATCGTTGGCAAGCGTGTGCAACCGATCAACACCGCGTTGATCCCGAACTGGAAGAACCTCGACCCGCGCCTCAAGGATGCACCCTGGTACGTGGTCAACAAGCAGACCTACGGCACCCCGTACCAATGGGGCCCGAACGTGCTGATGTACAACACCAACGTGTTCAAGACTGCGCCCACCAGCTGGGGCGTGTTGTTCAACGCGGAAAACCTGCCGGACGGCAAGCCGAACAAGGGTCGCGTGCAGGCCTATGACGGCCCGATCTACATCGCCGACGCGGCGCTGTACCTGAAGTCCGCCAAGCCGGAACTGGGCATCCAGAGCCCGTACGAACTGACCGAAGCCCAGTACAAGGCCGTGCTCGATCTGCTGCGCGCCCAGCAGCCGTTGATCCACCGCTACTGGCACGACACCACCGTGCAAATGAGCGACTTCAAGAACGAAGGCGTGGTCGCCTCCGGTGCCTGGCCGTATCAGGTCAACGGCCTGATGAACGAGAAGCAGCCAATTGCCTCGACCATCCCGAAAGAAGGCGCCACCGGGTGGGCCGACACCACCATGCTGCATGCCGAAGCCAAGCACCCCAATTGTGCCTACAAATGGATGGACTGGTCGCTGCAACCGAAAGTCCAGGGTGACGTAGCGGCCTGGTTCGGTTCGTTGCCAGCGGTGCCGGCAGCGTGCAAGGGCAGTGAATTGCTCGGCGCCGAAGGCTGCAAGACCAACGGTTTCGACAATTTCGACAAGATCGCCTTCTGGAAAACCCCGCAGGCTGAAGGCGGCAAGTTCGTGCCGTACAGCCGCTGGACCCAGGACTACATCGCGATCATGGGCGGCAGGTAACACACCGCTTCTGTGGCAAAAACGCTTTTGTGGCGAGGGGGCTTGCCCCCGTTGGAGGGCGAAGCCCTCCCCTAGTCCGTCACTGCGGTCTGGCAGACCGCGTCCACCGTTTTCAGGGCTGCTGCGCAGCCCAACGGGGGCAAGCCCCCTCGCCACAGTCAGTATTCCAGCCACACATGCGCGAACACGATTCAGTTTTTTCAGAAGTCCAGGCAGGGCCGCTGCGACGGCCTTCGCCTTTTTGGAGCATCGCACCATGACGCTTGCAGTCCAGTTCACCAACGTTTCCCGTCAATTCGGCGAAGTGAAAGCCGTAGACCGGGTTTCCATCGACATCCAGGACGGCGAGTTTTTCTCCATGCTGGGGCCGTCCGGCTCGGGCAAGACCACCTGTTTGCGCCTGATTGCCGGTTTTGAACAACCGAGCGCGGGCTCCATCCGTATTCATGGCGAGGAGGCCGCCGGCCTGCCGCCGTACCAGCGCGACGTGAACACCGTGTTCCAGGATTACGCGTTGTTCCCGCACATGAACGTTCGCGACAACGTCGCCTACGGCTTGAAAGTCAAAGGCGTCGGCAAGGCCGAACGCCTCAAGCGCGCCGAAGAAGCCCTCGACATGGTCGCCCTCGGTGGCTACGGCGAGCGTAAGCCGGTGCAACTCTCCGGCGGTCAGCGCCAGCGTGTGGCCCTGGCCCGCGCCCTGGTCAACCGTCCACGGGTGCTGCTGCTCGACGAACCCCTCGGCGCCCTCGACCTGAAGTTGCGCGAGCAAATGCAGGGCGAGCTGAAGAAGCTGCAACGCCAGCTCGGCATCACCTTCATTTTCGTCACCCACGACCAGACCGAAGCCTTGTCGATGTCCGACCGCGTGGCCGTATTCAACAAGGGCCGCATCGAACAAGTCGATAGCCCGCGCAACCTGTACATGAAACCGGCCACCACCTTCGTGGCGGAATTCGTTGGCACCTCCAACGTGATTCGCGGTGACCTGGCCTGGCAGCTCAGTGGCAATCCACAGCCGTTCTCGATTCGCCCGGAACACGTGCGCTTCGCCGAAGGCCCGCTGGCCAGCCACGAAATCGAAGTCAGCGGACTGCTGCACGATATCCAGTACCAGGGCAGTGCGACTCGCTATGAGCTGAAACTGGAAAACGGCCAGACCCTGAACATCAGCAAGGCCAACAACCAGTGGCTGGACACCAGTGCACAGCACCAGACCGGGCAGCGTATCAGCGCACGCTGGGCGCGCGAGGCAATGATTCCGCTGCACGATACCGTTGCAGGCGGGGTGTGAGATGAACACCGTGGCTATCCCTCAATCTCCGGCCAGCGGCTCGCTGCTGCGCAGGTTTTCCAACCTGCTGTATCGCCGGCCGAATTTTTACCTGTCGCTACTGCTGGTGCCGCCGCTGCTGTGGTTCGGCGCGATCTACCTGGGTTCATTGCTGGTCCTGCTGTGGCAAGGTTTCTACACCTTCGATGACTTCACCATGGCGGTCACTCCCGACCTGACCCTGGCGAACTTTACCGCGCTGTTCCAGCCGTCGAACTTCGACATCATCCTGCGCACCCTGGGCATGGCGATTGCCGTATCGATTGCCAGCGCCATCGTCGCGTTCCCGATTGCCTACTACATGGCGCGCTACACCACCGGCAAGACCAAGGCGTTTTTCTACATCGCAGTGATGATGCCGATGTGGGCCAGTTACATCGTCAAGGCCTACGCCTGGACACTGCTGCTGGCCAAGGGCGGCGTGGCGCAGTGGTTCGTGCAGCACCTGGGGCTGGAGCCGGTCCTGCAGTTCGTACTGGGCATTCCGGGAGTTGGCGGCAGCACCTTGTCGACCTCGCACCTGGGGCGTTTCATGGTGTTCGTCTACATCTGGCTGCCGTTCATGATCCTGCCGATCCAGGCCTCGCTGGAACGCCTGCCGCCTTCGCTGCTGCAAGCCTCCGCCGACCTCGGCGCCAAGCCGCGCCAGACCTTCATGCAAGTGATTCTGCCGCTGTCGATCCCGGGCATTGCCGCCGGTTCCATCTTCACCTTCTCGCTGACCCTGGGCGACTTCATCGTGCCGCAACTGGTCGGCCCGCCCGGCTACTTCGTCGGCAGCATGGTGTACGCCCAGCAAGGCGCGATCGGCAACATGCCGATGGCCGCTGCCTTCACCCTGGTGCCTATCGTGCTGATCGCCATTTACCTGTCCATCGTCAAACGACTGGGGGCCTTCGATGCACTCTGACAAAGCTTCCCTGGGCCTGCGCCTCGCCGCCTGGGGCGGGTTGGTGTTCCTGCACTTCCCGATCCTGATCATCTTCCTGTACGCCTTCAACACCGAAGACGCAGCGTTCAGCTTTCCGCCCAAGGGTTTCACCTGGAAGTGGATCGGCGTGGCGTTCTCGCGGCCGGACGTGCTCGAGGCCATCAAGCTGTCGTTGCAGATCGCCTCGATTGCCACCCTGATCGCCATGGTCCTTGGCACATTGGCTTCGGCCGCGTTGTACCGCCGGGACTTCTTCGGCAAACAAGGCATCTCGCTGATGCTGATACTGCCGATTGCCCTGCCGGGGATCATCACCGGGATCGCGTTGCTGGCGACCTTCAAGACACTGGGAATCGAGCCGGGGATGTTCACCATCATCGTCGGCCACGCGACCTTCTGTGTGGTGATCGTCTACAACAACGTCATCGCCCGCTTGCGCCGCACCTCACACAGCTTGATCGAGGCCTCGATGGACCTCGGCGCCGACGGCTGGCAGACCTTCCGCTACATCATCCTGCCGAACCTCGGCTCGGCATTGCTGGCCGGCGGCATGCTGGCGTTCGCCCTGTCGTTTGACGAAATCATCGTCACCACCTTCACCGCCGGCCATGAACGCACCCTGCCGCTGTGGCTGCTCAACCAGCTCAGCCGCCCACGGGACGTGCCGGTGACCAACGTCGTGGCGATGCTGGTGATGCTGGTGACCATGCTGCCGATCCTCGGCGCCTATTACCTGACCCGTGGTGGTGAAAGCGTGGCGGGGAGTGGTGGTAAGTAACTGACAACTCAATTCCCAATATGGAAACCGGAACCTGTGGGAGCGAGCTTGCTCGCGATGGCTGACTGACATTCAACATTGATATTGCCTGACACACCGCTATCGCGAGCAAGCTCGCTCCCACAGGGGGTCGGTTTCCACCGAGAAAAAACAACAGTTCCGAAGAGGACATGAACATGCAAACCAAACTCCTGATCAACGGCCAACTGCAAAGCGGCGAAGGCCCCGCCCAACCTGTGTTCAACCCGGCGCTGGGTAGTGTGCTGGTGGAAATCAACGAAGCCAGCGAAGCCCAGGTCGATGCCGCCGTGCGCGCCGCCGACGCTGCGTTCGACAGCTGGTCGCATACCCCACCGAAAGAGCGCTCGCTGCTGCTGCTCAAACTCGCCGATGCCATCGAAGCCCACGGCGAAGAACTGGCCAAACTGGAATCGGACAACTGCGGCAAGCCTTACAGCGCTGCGCTGAACGACGAGATCCCGGCAATTGCCGACGTGTTCCGGTTCTTCGCCGGCGCCAGCCGCTGCATGAGTGGTTCAACCGGTGGCGAGTACTTGCCGGGTCACACCTCGATGATCCGCCGAGATCCGGTGGGCGTGATCGCCTCCATTGCGCCGTGGAACTACCCATTGATGATGGTCGCCTGGAAAATCGCCCCGGCCCTCGCCGCCGGTAATACCGTGGTGCTCAAACCGTCGGAACAGACTCCGCTGACAGCCCTGCGCCTGGCTGAACTGGCGTCGGATATCTTCCCGGCCGGTGTACTCAACCTGGTGTTCGGCCGTGGTCCTACCGTCGGCAGCCCATTGGTCACTCACCCGAAAGTGCGCATGGTGTCGCTGACCGGTTCGATTGCCACCGGCTCGAACATCATTTCCAGCACCGCCGACACCGTCAAACGCATGCACATGGAACTGGGCGGCAAAGCCCCGGTGATCATCTTCGACGACGCCGACATCGATGCCGCCGTCGAAGGCATCCGCACCTTCGGTTTCTACAACGCAGGCCAGGACTGCACCGCCGCCTGCCGCATCTATGCCCAGGAAGGCATTTACGACAAGTTCGTGGAGAAGCTCGGCGCCGCCGTCAGCAGCATCAAGTACGGCTTGCAGGATGATCCGTCGACCGAACTCGGCCCGCTCATCACCGCACAACACCGCGACCGCGTTGCCGGCTTCGTCGAGCGCGCCATCGCCCAGCCACACATTCGTTTGATCACTGGCGGCAAGGCGGTTGAGGGCGATGGTTTCTTCTTCGAGCCGACCGTGCTGGCCGATGCGCAGCAGGATGACGAAATCGTGCGCCGCGAAGTGTTCGGGCCAGTGGTGTCGGTAACCAAATTCACCGATGAAGCCCAAGTGCTGGGCTGGGCCAACGATTCGGACTACGGCCTGGCCTCCTCCGTGTGGACCAGCGACGTCGGCCGCGCCCATCGCCTGTCGGCCCGTTTGCAGTACGGCTGCACCTGGGTGAATACGCACTTCATGCTGGTTAGCGAAATGCCCCACGGCGGTCAGAAACTGTCCGGTTATGGCAAGGACATGTCCATGTATGGGCTGGAGGACTACACCGTTGTGCGGCATGTGATGTTCAAGCACTAAAGCATCGCGAGCAGGCTTGCTCCCACATTTGGAACGCATTCCCCTGTAGGAGCGAGCCTGCTCGCGATGGCGCCACCGCAACACTGCAAACAGTAAATTCCTACAGATTCAGCCTGCCTGAAAAACCCTCGATTCCTACAACAAGCGTCGCCAGAGTAGACTTGGCGCCGCGAGCGCCTGACCGATAGGCTTTGTTCCGTCGCTGCCAAATCAGCGGCCCGGAGTCGAAGCCGGAACAAGTCAAAACGGTGCTCGTGTGCCCCCATAGAACTGTGGCTGTTTTATGCCTTCAGTTCTGCATTATGGCGGGCCGTGTGGCGCGGGCCTTTCGGCTTCCGTTTTGACTTGGAAGTGTCCCGACTTCGAACGCCACTCGGTCCGCCACCCAACCTGTCGAAGGGTTGGTGGCGACTTTCCAGGCCAAAACGGAAATCACGCCATGCCAATGCATCCTCAAAGCTCGCCTCTTCCCTATTTCGATCCCACCGTCTTCACCCGCCACAACCGCTTCCTCCACGCCTTCATGCAAGACAACCAAGCCTGGTTCTGCGTTCAGGACCTTGGGCGCCTGATGGGTAAACCCCTGAATGAACGGCTCACCCTGAAACTCGACTCCGACCAACGTCGCACCGTCTGGCTGCGCAAAGACGGCAAAACGGTCGAAACCCTGATGGTCAGCGAATCAGGCGTGTACACCTTGCTGGTTCACCACTTCGTCCCGGAAAACCGCAATCTGCGCCAGTGGTTGAGCAACGAGGTCATACCCTCGCTGCGTGATGCGAAATCGGAGCCTGTGGAAAACCTGCCAAGCCTGAGCTCCTTGAATTGGGCGGGAGTTTCGGTGCCCTTGCTGCATTACCAACATCACGCCTGGATCAAATGGCGCGACATGCCTGAATTGATGCAGGTGCAGCGCCCCTTCCCAATCGCTGGCACTTGCCGTTGAAGGGATAAATCGAGCGGATAAAAAAGGGAAACTGTAGGAGCGAGCCTGCTCGCGATGGACTCAAAGACACCGCGTACATCCAGAACGGACGCGTCATCGTTAACGACCATCGCGAGCAGGCTCGCTCCTACATTACTGCTCCAGGTCCACTCAAAACCGCGAAACACTCCTCATCGCGTCCACCAGATACCTCATCGCAATCCTGTCGCTCTCCGACAGCTCCCGATAGCGTTCCACCAGTTTCATTTCCTCGCTGTTGAGCCGGCGTCTTCGTCGCCCCAGGGCCAGACACGGAAAGATTCCCAACATTTCGGTGATGCCTTGTACTTTCGACATGGACGATGTCCTTCTAAACGTCAAAGAAAACTGCAAAAAACCGCATCGCCCTACCCCTTTTCGGCAGCCGCATCGTGCCGACTGAACCGCACCGGTCTTTCGGGCTTAAACCGGTCATGTGCACAGAATAGAAATAATCCGGGCGCTGAAAAGCGGTTTTTAGAGTAATTAGTCGAAAAAAGCAGAAATGCCCTCTAAATCAGAAACCCCTGTCGGAATTGTTTCCCGACATGTCTTGTTTCATTGCCGAGCCAGCGCAGTGCCATCAATCAATTTTGCTCCGCATTCGAACGGTTTAAGCTGTCGGGCATCTGTTTATAAGTCCGTTGCGTTTGGCCGAAGGCATGTCCGAACCGATATTTCTGATCCAGCACGTGCCAGGAACGGCGCGGGATTGCTCACGACAGGTTGTATTTATGCACCGCAGGAACTTGCTCAAAGCCTCCATGGCCATCGCGGCCTACACCGGTTTGTCCGCCACGGGCCTGTTGGCCGCCAAGGCCTGGGCCGCCAGCGGTGGCACCGCTGATGGTGAGGCCACCGCGTTCGATTTCGAGGCGCTGAAACTCCAGGCCAAACAGCTCGCCAGCAATCGCTACCAGGACACCAAGCAACAGTTGCCGCCGACCCTGGCGACCATGACCCCGCAGAACTTCAATGCGATTCGCTACGACGGCAATCATTCGTTGTGGAAAGAAAACAAGGGGCAGCTGGACGTGCAGTTCTTCCACGTCGGCATGGGGTTCAAGCAGCCGGTGCGCATGTACAGCGTCGATCCGAAAACCCGGATGGCCCGCGAGGTGCATTTCCGCCCGTCGCTGTTCAACTATGAAAACACCACGGTCGACACCGCACAGCTCAAGGGCGACCTGGGTTTCTCCGGCTTCAAGTTGTTCAAGGCCCCGGAACTGGACAAGCACGACGTCGTGTCCTTCCTCGGCGCCAGTTACTTCCGTGCGGTAGACGCCACCGGCCAGTACGGTTTGTCGGCCCGCGGTCTGGCGATCGACACCTACGCCAAGAAACGCGAAGAATTTCCCGACTTCACCAAGTTCTGGTTCGAGACACCGAACAAGGACAGCACCCGCTTCGTGGTCTACGCCCTGCTCGACTCGCCGAGCGCCACCGGCGCCTACCGCTTCGATATCGACTGCCAGGCCGAGCGCGTAGTGATGGAGGTCGATGCCCACGTCAACGCACGCACCGCCATCGACCAGCTAGGCATCGCGCCGATGACCAGCATGTTCAGTTGCGGCACCCACGAGCGCCGGATGTGCGACACCATTCACCCGCAAATCCACGACTCCGACCGCCTGGCCATGTGGCGCGGTAACGGCGAGTGGATCTGCCGCCCGCTGAACAACCCGGCCACCCTGCAATTCAATGCCTTCGCCGATACCGACCCGAAGGGCTTCGGCCTGGTGCAGACCGACCACGAGTTCGCCAGCTATCAGGACACCGTCGACTGGTACAGCCGTCGCCCGAGCCTGTGGGTAGAACCGACCACGGCGTGGGGCGAAGGCTCGGTCGATCTGTTGGAGATCCCGACAACCGGCGAGACCATGGACAACATCGTCGCCTTCTGGACGCCGAAGAAACCGGTGGCGGCCGGCGACTCGCTGAATTACGGCTACAAGCTGTACTGGAGCGCATTGCCGCCGGTCGGAACGCCGCTGGCACGGGTCAATGCGACCCGCTCCGGGATGGGCGGCTTCACCGAAGGCTGGGCGCCGGGCGAACACTATCCGCCAGTCTGGGCCCGTCGTTTTGCCGTGGACTTCACCGGCGGCGGCCTGGACCGCTTGCCTGAAGGCACGGGCATCGAGCCTGTAGTCACTTGCTCGAACGGCGAGGTCAAGGATTTCAGCGTTCTCAAGCTCGATGACATCAAGGGCTACCGCATCCTGTTTGACTGGTACCCGACCAATGACAGCGTCGAGCCTGTCGAGCTGCGCCTGTTCATCCGCACCAACGACCGCACGCTGAGTGAAACCTGGTTGTACCAGTACTTCCCGCCAGCACCGGACAAGCGCAAGTACATTTGATGATCGGGTAGCACCCTGCCACCATTCGGTTTTCCGAACGCGACCTGCGGGTCGGTTCGGTTAACCGGATCATCCCAGTGAAATCCCAACGCAAAAAATATTTAATTTCCTTGTAAATCAACGCTTTGACCAATTCACACTGGTCTGGCACGAGTCATGCTCTACACTTCATCGACGAATGTCCTTTGCGCCGACTCATCGTAGCGCTCAGGTGTTTTGCAGCACAAAAGGGCCGGTGAACTGGCTCCATAAAAAAAACAATGTCGAGGAAAATTTGATGCGCATCGTTCCCCATATCCTGGGCGCAGCCATTGCTGCCGCTCTGATCAGCACGCCAGTTTTCGCCGCCGAACTCACCGGCACCCTGAAGAAGATCAAAGAGTCCGGCACCATCACCCTGGGCCATCGCGACGCTTCCATTCCGTTTTCCTATATCGCGGATGCTTCCGGCAAACCGGTCGGCTACTCCCACGACATCCAGCTGAAAGTCGTCGAAGCGCTGAAAAAAGACCTCGACATGCCGAACCTCCAGGTCAAGTACAACCTGGTGACTTCGCAAACCCGTATCCCGCTGGTGCAAAACGGCACCGTGGACCTCGAGTGCGGCTCCACCACCAACAACGTCGAGCGTCAGCAGCAAGTTGACTTCTCCGTTGGCATCTTCGAAATCGGTACTCGCCTGCTGTCCAAGGCAGACTCCAAGTACAAGGATTTCCCTGATCTGGCCGGCAAGAACGTTGTGACCACCGCTGGCACCACGTCCGAGCGCATCCTCAAGGCGATGAACGCCGACAAGCAGATGGGCATGAACGTCATCTCCGCCAAAGACCACGGCGAGTCGTTCCAGATGCTGGAAACCGGCCGCGCAGTGGCCTTCATGATGGACGACGCCCTGCTGGCCGGTGAAGCAGCCAAGGCCAAGAAGGCAAGTGACTGGGCCGTTACCGGCACTCCACAGTCCTACGAAATCTACGGCTGCATGGTGCGCAAAGGCGACGAGCCGTTCAAAAAGGCTGTGGATGACGCCATCAAGGCCACCTACGCATCGGGCGAGATCAACAAGATCTACGAAAAATGGTTCATGCAACCGATCCCGCCAAAAGGCCTGAACCTGAACTTCCCGATGAGCGACGAACTCAAGGCCCTGATCGCCAAGCCGACTGATAAAGCGGCTGACGACAAGAAGTCCTGATTTCTGACTAACCTTATCTCCTGAGAGGGCCCTGGCCCTTTCAGGAGGTGGTCAATTCCTGCTGGCATTTTTGGAAACACTCGAACCGGTGGCTGTCGAGCCGAGCGCGTGTGCCTGTCCCTCAAGGACAGGAGGGAACGGAGCTTCCCCCAAGCGGGCACTTGTACATCGATTGAACTGAGGGGAGACCCTAATGAATTACAACTGGGACTGGGGCGTGTTCTTCAAGTCCACCGGCGTGGGCAGCGAGACCTATTTCGACTGGTACGTGACCGGTCTGGCCTGGACCATCGGCATCGCCATCGCGGCCTGGATCATCGCCCTGACACTGGGCTCGATCCTGGGCGTCATGCGTACCGTGCCGAACCGCATCGTATCGGGCATCGCCACCTGCTACGTCGAACTCTTCCGTAACGTGCCGCTGCTGGTTCAGCTGTTCATCTGGTACTTCCTGGTACCCGACCTGCTGCCGGCCGACCTGCAAGAGTGGTACAAGCAGGATCTGAACCCGACCACCTCGGCCTTCCTCAGCGTCGTCGTGTGCCTGGGCCTGTTCACTACCGCCCGGGTTTGCGAACAGGTGCGCACCGGTATCCAGGCTCTGCCAAAAGGCCAGGAATCCGCCGCCCGCGCCATGGGTTTCAAGCTGCCGCAGATCTACTGGAACGTGCTGCTGCCCCAGGCCTACCGGATCATCATTCCGCCGCTTACTTCGGAATTCCTCAACGTCTTCAAGAACACCTCCGTGGCCTCGCTGATCGGTTTGATGGAGCTGCTCGCGCAGACCAAGCAGACCGCCGAGTTCTCCGCCAACCTGTTCGAAGCCTTCACCCTGGCAACGCTGATCTACTTCACCCTGAACATGAGCCTGATGTTGCTGATGCGCGTGGTCGAGAAGAAAGTCGCCGTACCGGGCCTGATTTCCGTAGGGGGTAAATGATGGAATTCGACTTCTCGGGCATCATCCCGTCCCTGCCGGGCCTGTGGAACGGCATGATCATGACCCTCAAGCTGATGGCCATGGGCGTGATCGGCGGCATCATCCTGGGCACCATCCTTGCCCTGATGCGCCTGTCCCACAACAAAGTGCTGTCGAACATCGCCGGCGCGTACGTTAACTATTTCCGCTCGATCCCCTTGCTGCTGGTGATCACCTGGTTCTACCTGGCCGTACCGTTCGTGCTGCGCTGGATCACCGGCGAAGACACGCCGATCGGCGCGTTCGCCTCGTGCATCGTGGCCTTCATGATGTTCGAAGCGGCGTACTTCTGCGAAATCGTCCGCGCCGGTGTGCAGTCGATTCCCAAGGGCCAGATGGGCGCAGCCCAGGCGCTGGGCATGTCTTACGGCCAGATGATGCGCCTGATCATCCTGCCGCAAGCGTTCCGCAAGATGACGCCGCTGTTGCTGCAACAGAGCATCATCCTGTTTCAGGACACCTCGCTGGTCTACGCCGTCGGCCTGGTGGACTTCCTCAATGCTTCGCGCGCCAGTGGCGACATCATTGGCCGCTCCAATGAGTTCCTGATTTTCGCGGGTCTCGTGTACTTCATCATCAGCTTTGCCGCCTCGCAGCTGGTCAAGCGTCTGCAAAAAAGGTTCGCCGTATGATCTCTATCAAAAGCATCAACAAGTGGTATGGGGACTTCCAGGTACTGACTGATTGCAGCACCGAGGTCAAGAAAGGCGAAGTGATCGTGGTGTGCGGGCCATCCGGTTCCGGCAAGTCGACCCTGATCAAGTGCGTCAACGCCCTGGAACCGTTCCAGAAAGGCGACATCGTGGTCGACGGCACCTCCATCGCCGACCCGAAGACCAACCTGCCGAAACTGCGTTCGCGCGTGGGCATGGTGTTCCAGCATTTCGAGCTGTTCCCGCACCTGACCATCACCGAAAACCTGACCATCGCGCAGATCAAGGTGTTGGGCCGCAGCAAGGAAGAGGCCACCAAGAAAGGCCTGCAACTGCTCGAGCGCGTCGGTCTCTCGGCCCACGCCCACAAGCACCCGGGCCAACTGTCCGGCGGTCAGCAGCAGCGTGTGGCGATTGCCCGTGCGCTGGCGATGGACCCGATCGTCATGCTGTTCGACGAACCGACCTCGGCGCTCGACCCGGAAATGGTCAACGAAGTGCTCGACGTGATGGTGCAACTGGCCCACGAAGGCATGACCATGATGTGCGTGACTCACGAAATGGGCTTCGCCCGTAAAGTGGCCGACCGCGTGATTTTCATGGACCAGGGCAAGATCATCGAAGACTGCAAGAAAGAAGAGTTCTTCGGTGACATCAATGCCCGCGCGGAGCGTACGCAGCACTTCCTCAACAAGATTCTGCAGCACTAAGCAAACACCGTTCCCCTAATGTGGGAGCGGGCTTGTGTGGCGAGGGGGCTTGCCCCCGTTGGGTGCGGAGCGGCCCCAGCATTGCAAAGTCGAACCGCGTGTGTAGGGTTTACGACTGCTTCGCAGCCGAACGGGGGCAAGCCCCCTCGCCACAGAGCTCGCTCCCACAGGGGCCGGCGGTGGCTTGCAGATTTGTGTTGTGGTTGACCCAAGGCATCTGTGATGAAATGCGACCCCACTCTTTATCGCGCCACGTCGCCATCACTCGCCGTGAAACCCCGTCTGGTTCGTCATTTGTTCCTGCCGCCACTGATCATCGCCATGATGATCGGCCTGGGCTATATCGGCTTCTGGATCAGTGAGCACTACGGCATCCGCAGCCTCAGCGAAAACGGCCAGCGCCAGCTGGAACTGCACGCGCGCGCCGTCGAAAGCGAAATCAGCAAATACACCTACCTGCCCAGCCTGCTGGAACTCGAAACCAGCGTTTCGCAGTTGCTGGCCGACCCGACTCCGGAATACCGGCAGACGGTCAACGATTACCTCGAAGGCCTGAACCGGCGCAGCCGCAGTCGGGCCATCTACGTGATGGACACCACCGGTCGCGTCATGGCCACCAGCAACTGGCGCGATGTCGACAGTTACCTGGGTGAAGACCTGTCCTTTCGCGCCTACTTCCAGAACGCCGTGCGCGGTCAGCCGGGGCGTTTCTACGGCATTGGCAGCACCAACGGCGAACCCGGTTACTACCTGGCCCATGGCCTGGAAGAACATGGCAAGATCATCGGCGTAGCCGTGGTCAAGGTCCGTCTGGAAGCCATGGAAGAACGCTGGCAACGGGCTCGCCTGGAAGCCTTCGTCAGCGACGAAAACGGCATCATCATTCTTTCCAGCGATCCGGCTCGGCGCTTGAAATCGGTGGTGCCGCTGAGCGAAGAAACCAAGGAAAAACTCGCCCGCAGCCTGCAGTACTACTGGTTCCCGCTCAACGAACTGCAGCCGCTGGCCCGGGAAACCCTGTCCGAAGGCGTGGAAAAACTCACGTTCCCGGCCAACAGCGAGCTGGTGTCCGACGATGAAAACATCAGCTATCTGGCGCAAACCCGGCCGTTGAGCGATACACCGTGGAATTTCACCCTGCTCACGCCACTCCAGGACTTGCGCCGCGAAGCGATCAACCAGGGGATCCTGGTGGCCGTGGCGTTTGCCCTCCTGGCGTTCCTTTTGATCGCCTGGAACGAGCGGCGCAAGGTGATCGCCACCCGCCTCGCAGCCCGGGAAGCCTTGCAGGAAGCCAACAATCAGCTGGAGCGTCGGATTACCGAACGCACCACCGACCTGCGCGCCAGCAACGAACGGCTCAAGGGCCAGATCCGCGAACGCCGGCTCGCCGAAGAGACTTTGCGCCGTGCCCAGGATGAACTGGTGCAGGCCGGAAAACTCGCGGCCATCGGCCAGATGTCCACCAGCATCGCCCACGAACTGAACCAGCCGCTGGCGGCGTTGCGCACCTTGTCCGGCAATACCGTGCGCTTCCTCGAACGCGGCCAGCTCGACGTGGCCAGCACCAACCTCAAGACCATCAACGAACTGATCGACCGCATGGGCCGGATCACCGCCAGCCTGCGCTCGTTCGCCCGGCGCGGAGACAACAAAGGCCAGGCCTGCCTCGGCAAAGCGGTGGACGCGGCCCTGCAATTGCTAGGCGCCCGGGTGGAAAATATTCAGCTGCAATTACACCGCGACTTCACCGATGTGCAGGTGCAGATCGACCAGACCCGCCTGGAGCAGATTCTGGTCAACCTGATCGGTAACGCCCTCGACGCCATGCAAGCGCAGCCGCAACCCGAGTTGTGGCTCGAAGGCGAAACGTTCGATGGCAAATACCGCCTGCGGGTGCGTGACAACGGCCACGGCATCGACGCCGAAGCGCGCAAGCACCTGTTCGAACCGTTTTTCACCACCAAACCCGGCGAACAGGGCCTGGGCCTGGGCCTGACCCTTTCCGCCAGCCTCGCCGCCGCCACCGGCGGTCACCTGGGTGTCGAGCACCCGGCCAGCGGTGGTACTGCATTCGTCCTCAGTTTACCGTTGGTAAGCCCCACTCTCGCCGAGCCAATATGAACAACGACCTTAGTGTATTGATCGTCGAAGACGACCCCCATGTGCTGCTCGGCTGCCAACAGGCGCTGACCCTGGAAGACATTCCCTGCATTGGCGTGGGCAGCGCCGAAGAAGCCCTGGAACGGGTCGGCGACAACTTCGCCGGCATCGTCGTCAGCGACATTCGCCTGCCGGGCATCGATGGCCTGGAACTGCTGACCCGGCTCAAGGCCCGCGACCGCAGCCTGCCGGTGGTGCTGATCACCGGGCACGGCGACATCTCCATGGCCGTCGGCGCGATGCAGAAAGGCGCCTACGACTTCATGGAAAAGCCGTTCTCCCCGGAGCGCCTGGTGGACGTGGCCCGCCGCGCACTGGAGCAACGCAGCCTGGCGCGGGAAGTCTCGTCGTTACGTCGGCAACTGGCCGAGCGCGACTCCCTCGAAGGGCGGATCATCGGCCGTTCGCCAGCCATGCAGAACTTGCGCGAACTGATCGCCAACGTCGCCGACACCTCGGCCAACGTGCTGATCGAGGGCGAAACCGGCACTGGCAAAGAACTGGTCGCTCGTTGCCTGCATGATTTCAGTCGGCGCCACACCAAACAGTTCGTCGCACTGAACTGCGGCGGCCTGCCGGAAAACCTGTTCGAAAGCGAAATTTTCGGCCACGAAGCCAACGCCTTTACCGGCGCGGGCAAACGGCGGATCGGCAAGATCGAACACGCCGACGGCGGCACGCTGTTCCTCGACGAAGTGGAAAGCATGCCCCTGCCCTTGCAGATCAAACTGCTGCGGGTACTACAGGAGCGCACCCTCGAACGCCTCGGCTCTAACCAGAGCGTTGCGGTGGATTGCCGCGTCATCGCTGCGACCAAATCCGACCTCGTCGAGTCGAGCAAGGCCGGCGAGTTCCGCAGTGACCTGTATTACCGCCTCAACGTGGTGACCCTGGAACTGCCGCCGCTGCGCGAGCGCCGCGAAGACATCCTGCAACTGTTCGAACACTTTTTGCAGCAGTCGTCCCTACGCTTCGACCGCACGGTGCCGGAGCTGGACAACCAGACCGTTTCGAACCTGATGAGCCACGACTGGCCGGGTAACGTGCGTGAACTGCGCAACGTTGCCGAGCGCTTTGCCCTGGGCCTGCCGGCGTTCAAGAAAACCGGTGCCGGTGGCGGCAATCAGGGTCTGGCGTTTGCCGAAGCGGTGGAAGCGTTCGAGCGCAATCTGCTCAGCGACGCCTTGCAACGCAGCGGCGGCAACCTGACCCAGGCCAGCCAGGAACTGGGCATGGCCAAGACCACTCTGTTCGACAAAGTGAAAAAGTACGGCCTGAGTCATTAGGGGGCTTGCTCAAAGCGACCCAGAACCTGTGGGAGCGAGCTTGCTCGCGATGGCGCCGGGCCAGTCGACATCATCGTTGGCTGAAACACCGCAATCGCGAGCAAGCTCGCTCCCACAGGTGATCGGGGGGTTACAGGAGGTTGCGATCGGCCACAGGCTCGATTTGCGCCCAATGTGAAGTGTCTTCTCGGTGCTCGCGCAAGTACGGCAACACCGCCGCCAGCAACGGTGCCTTGAACGCCTCCTGAAAGCGATGGGCCAGCCCCGGAATCAGGATCAACTGACTGCCGCGCAGATGCGCCGCCAGATGCACCCCGTGCATCACCGGCAACAGCGGGTCGGCGGTGCCATGCACCACCAGCGCCGGCACCCGCAACTGATTGAGCAGGGTTACCCGGCTCGGCTCGGCGAGAATGGCCATGATCTGGCGTTTCACGCCCTCGGGATTGAACGCCCGGTCATAGGACTGCGCCGCCTGATGCAGCAACGCCTGGCGATCGTCGGTCACTATCGGGCTGCCCAGCGCCGCCAGCAGGTCGGCCTGTTGCTCCAGGGCCACTTCGCGGTTCGGTGCGCCGCGCCGCGCCAACAACTGCACCAGCGCCGCACTCGGGGCCGGCAAGCCTTCGGCGCCGGAGGTGGTCATGATCAGGGTCAGACTCTCGACCCGTTGCGGTGCCATGGCAGCCATGTGCTGGGCAATCATGCCGCCCATGCTGGCGCCCAACACGTGGAATTGATCGATGTGCAAGGCGTCCATCAAGCCCAGGCCATCGTCGGCCATGTCGGTCAGCGAGTACGGTGACGACACCGGCAATCCGAGTTTGTAGCGCAGCACTTCGAAGGTCAGGTTGGCGTCGGCCGGTGCTTGCCGCCAGGTCGACAGGCCGACATCGCGATTGTCATAGCGGATCACCCGGAACCCCTGCTGGCACAGGGCGACAACCACCTCGTCCGGCCAGTGAATCAATTGCCCGCCCAGCCCCATCACCAACAGCAATGCCGGATCCGACGCACGGCCAATGCTCTGGTACGCCAGGCTTACCTGGGCCAGATCCACCCGTTCGGTCGGAACATTGACATCACAACGCGAAGCCGCCAATGACGGCAGGCCGAATAAAAAGGCGGCCAAAAAAACAAATCTTGATAAGAAAACACGCATGAAGAAACACCGAAACGCAGAACCCCAGTAGAGCGCGAGTCTGATGAAGTTTGTTCAAGCGCGCTGCCACAGTTACGTGACAGTTTGATGAAGAGTGCCGGACGGTCATCAGACCAGACAGCAGCACGCGATAACTATGTACCACCATGCCTCTTCTCGAACGAACTTTAATGGCCCCGATTTTTTCACCCATCGGAGTCCTTCTTCATGCACGAATCACCTACCGCACCGCTGGCCGACTTCGGCCACGTCGCCTCATTGGCCCGAGGCACGGATGAAAACCTGTACCTGAGCGCCTCGGCGCGCTGGAACGACTGCCGCGATCAATGGCTGGCCCTCATGGCGCAGAACCCGCAAGTTCCCTTGACCACGAACTGGTGGCAGGCACGCGCACGCGGTACCGACGTTTCACGCCAGGCACAGGCCCTTCGCTTGTATCGCCAGCATTTCGAAGCGTCGTGCCAATTGGCATTTGCCCAAGACACCTTGAATGCCGAGCAGCTCGGCGTTCTGCTGGATCTCGTCAACCCGGCAGCGCAGACAACCTCCGCCGAGATCCTGATTTACGTCGAGACCCTGTCGCTCAGGGGCAACAGCGGTCTGACTGACGAACTGGCGGGTGCCCTGGTCATTACCCGCAATACCGACCAACCGGTCACCCAGTTGCTGTATCTGCCGTCTCGGCAAGCGCCCTGGATGACCTTTGAAAATCGCAACAGCCTGGAACGCTGGTTGACCCAGCAGCAACCCGAACCCGAGGCCAGCCACGTCACGGTCGATTACACCGTATTGGACACCCCGCAGCTGACGAAAAGTGCCGAGTCCCTGTTGGCGGGATTGGCCACGGCGCCTGCCGAGCGGCAACGCAACGACCGAATTTTTGCCTCGCCCGCCGACCTGCCCCTGCCGGATACAAGCAACGACATCGCCCCGTTCGGGCAACTGAGCCCCGACGTTCCCTTCAGCCTGCGCCACAGCGCTTTAGTGCAACAGCAAACGGCACTGCAAAACTTTCTGGGGCTGGACTTTGCAGGCACCACCGACGACCCGCGCATGCAGAGGCTGCAACAGCAATTCGACGCTCTGCGCGCCGCCGAACAGGCCAGCAGCGAGGCCGCAAGTGCCCTGTTAAGCGCCGACGATGCACCGCAACTGCTGGAACTGCGCCACGCGTCGGGCACACATTACAAGGCCCTGTACCAGGCGCGCCTGAGCGGCCTGCGTGCCGAAGCCGACCTGCAATTGAACCTGAATCAGATCAGCAGCGATGAATATCAGTGGCTGACGGCCGTGCTCGACGCGCCCGAAAAACCTCGACCGGCCGATGTGGTGGTCGCCCGACTGGTGTTGACCGCGACTGACAGCGAATGCGACACCCTCCGCACGCAGACCCAGGAGCTCGACGGTGTACTGCTCTTTGCCCGGCCATCGGCATTGCTGCCGTCCGCCAGCGACAGCGTGTTGCTCTACTGGCCCGGACATTTCGGCGGCCTGCAACGGTTCGCCTCCCGCCAGGCACTGGAGCAGAAGATGTTCAGGCAGCCGGCCAACGACGACACGCAAGCGCTGCAGCTTTTGCCGCTGGCCGGCAACCCGTTCGAGTACGCCCTGCAAACCCAGCTTCACAGCTGTGAACAGCATGCGACGCGGCTGATGACCGCCAACCCCGTGCCCTCCCATGCCGGCCAACGCGCGGCGGAACTGGAAAAACTGCGTGAACAGACGCTCGCCCGCCTGACCGTCCCCACTGTCTCCGCGCGGGAGCTGGCCTTCGCACAAATCGTCGAGCAAAACCGCAGCGCCACGCTGGCAACACGCTTGCCGTCCTCCCTCAGCGCACTGTCCGCGGCCGAACGCGATCGGCTCAAGGCGTTGTTCACCGCCTACATCGCGGCGATGAAGCGCTCCCATCAACTGCTTGAACGGGAACTGCCACTGCGCGAGTCATTCAGCAAAAAGGCCATCGACGCCCGCCTGCGTAAAGACTTCGCCCTGACGCAAACCGCTGAAGTGATGCTGGACATCCCCGACACCACCACGTGGCGCAAGGTGCTGATCGAGGGCGCAGCGCCGGGAACACCGCAAAAGAATGTACTGACCGGCAGCGAACAGCGCAGCTTGTTGTCCCTCGCCGAACTGGCGCAAGGCAATATCGATCAGTCGATGTGGTATCGGGTGTCGTTGATGCGGGTCCAGATCAGCGGCGCCGACGAGGCGCAACGGCAGAAACTGAAAACCGGCATCACCCAGGACTACCTGCGCAACATGGTCACCGAGCTGGATCTGGCCGGGAAATACGAAAGGCTGATTCGCGAGACCTTCCTTGGCGCCCCTAGCGCCTCGGCCTTCAGCAATGAATTTCGTCGTGAATGCCTGAACGAACCGTGGCGGTTGATGCTCCAGTTGCACGGCGAATTCGCCGTGCTGGCCAAGGACATCGACGTCTCGGGCCAGCGCGTGCTGCAGATCGCCATCGACGCCAACAGTCGTGAAGCCTTTGCGGTCGACGGCAAGCGCATCGTGTTGTTGCCCGCGCACCTGACCGTTGGCGGCACGGACACGCCGGGCGAGGGGGCGAGCACCCTGGCCGGGGTGACCTTTATCGTCGAGCAGATCAGCGGCCTGACCCTGCTCTATCGGCCTGACTGCCCCGATGGGGTGTTTGTGCGTCAGTTCGACAGCCTTGAACAGGCGCGGACGTTCCTCTTCAACCAATGCCTGAACAGCACGATGGTCAACTACTTGGCCGGTCGCGCCCTGACCGGGGAATTTGCCTCGCACGTCAGCCGGATCAACCAGGCCCGGGTGAAAAACTTCGATGCCCTGATCGGCGTCGGCACCGCCTGGCCGGCCAGCACATCCCTGGCAGCGCATCTGCTCAATGTGCACATGGGCCGTTTGCTGGAGGCGCATCGGTCGACATCGCGCTCCAACGATGCCTTGTATCTTGAGCACGTCGCGCTGCGCTCCGGGGCCATGTTCAATTACCTGAAAATGGCGCTGGGCGTCGTGCCTTTCATCGGTACCGCCATTGCCCTGTACGACGCCTGGAACAGCGCCAACCAGGCAGCGGCGGCCTTCCTGCGCGGTGATGTCGGCCATGGCCTGGCCGAGGTGGAAGCCGTGTTGCTGTCGTTGATCGACGCTGCCATGGATGTACTGCCCGTTGTTGGCGCCACTTCCAGTGCCGCGCGCGCCGCCACTCGCGGGCGACAATTGCGCGCCCTGACCAAACAACCGGGCGCCTTGCAGGTTTCGACCCCGCAGCAGGTCCGACGCACCCTCGAACGCTTCAGGGGCTATGAGTACGAACACGAGATTTCCTTCGCCGGCCTGCAACCGGGCACCGAAGGGATTTATCGCAACGTTTATCGCCACGCCGACGGCGACTTCATGGTCAGCCAGGGTCGTATCTATCGCATCGAATTGACCGACAACCCACCGCAATGGCGCTTGAGTGCAACCAGCACCCGAACCTACAAACAACCCATCGCCCTGGATGAAACCGGCAACTGGAACACCCATTACGCGGTGTACGGCACCGTGACGGCAGGAGGCGGTGCCGGTGGCGGCGCGGTGCTCGGTCATATGGCTGACGGCCTCGACCCGCTCTGGCCCGCCGCCATTCGCCGCTGGCTGCCACGCTGGTGGACGGATCGGGCGTTGCGACGCCAGTTGACGCTGACCAACACTGCCGATGCCTACTCCCGGCGACTCGGGACCCAGACCCGCAGTTCCAACACTGTGCTGGAACATTACTTCAGCCTTGACCGGGAGCAGCGCCAACCGCTTCGAGCCAATGCCGACATTCTTTGCGTGAACGACATCGAGCTGGCGCAGGCCCAGTACCTGAACCTTGAAGAACTGATGCTGATCAGCCACGGCCGCAGACGCATGCTGGTCGAAGATGCTCAAAGCCGCTGCGCCTGGGTCATCGTCGACCGATGGGTACGGCGGATCGCTTTGGTCAAGGAGCGCCTGGTGGAGCACCTCAACCGCATCGATCAAATGATTGCCCGTTCGGAGGCCACGCCGTTCAGCAATACCACCGCACACATTCAACTGATGGCGCAACGCAAGGAAATCCGAATCGAGTTTCTCAAGGACTTCGACCGGCTTCACACTCAGGTCGCAGAAGCCAATCGATGGAACGGACGGATCACCAACCGCGTGCAAAAATCAAAGATGGCCCTGGATATGGCCACGGTTAACGAAAAATTCAGCGATGCCAACTACTACTATCTGAAAACGGCAAATGAGCTGGAGATCATCACTCACTACAACGCCGTCACCGACCAGTCCTGGGTCTACTTTCACGTACAGTTGAAACAGGCCCGCGACAAAGTCGGGCGAGCGCTGCTGACCCAACATCAATTGCCTGAAGTACAGGCCACGTTTACCCAGCGCAACAAGGTGCTCGAAGATTGCCTGGCGACCTATGCCGAATTTCGTCGCAACCTCGGGGCCTGGTCCCTGGGTTATCCGCAGCATCTGGATCTGGAGCAGGTCACGGCGTTTCTCGGCAATCTGGCAGAAGTCGAAGCGGCGGCTCGCCATGCCATCAAGACTCGCCCGTCCAAAAGTGCGAAAGCGGGAAATGCGTCAAAGCAGCTGTTCGAGACGGAAGACAATCAGTTGCTCATCGGCATCGCCAGCACGGATACCGCAACCCGCCAACAGCGCTTCACCGTCGAGGGTGCAAATGGGTTCAGGGAAACCTGGCTACCCCGTTCCTCCAGCGGCAAGTACCACCTCAGTGAACCCGTGGCGGCAGCGCCAACGGAACTTGTGACCGATATCACGCCGTTGCTGGTGGAGGCCAGGAAAAGGCTCGGCACCGTGGACGCCTACAAAAGCAAAGTCGAAGGCCACGCCCGTCAGGACATGTTGCCGGTCGATCTGGAACACATGATGATCAGTGAAGCCGAGGAACTGAACATGCGAGCCCGGGCCATCGAACGCCTGTCGCCCACGGAGACGGTCGCGCTGCAATTGCGCAATCGCGCGAATGAATTGACCCGTGCCGGCCGCACGTTGCGTATTGAGCAGACCCTGAACAGCAAAACCCCGACCGAGGGCTATCTGGACTATCTGCTTGAACAACGCGTGGTGGACATCAGCAAGGAGGGCGGCCTGCGCGATCTGGGTAAACGCACGGATGGACGCAGGGATTTCCTCCAGGAGTACGAGGTGCGCGACCTGCGCAGCGAACCGGCGCAAACCCTGTGGTACGCACACTTCCACTACACCTCGGCCAAGCCCCAGTTCAGCGACTTCGTCAAAGGCCATCTGAAACTGCCGGAACAACGCAACCTGGGCCTGCAATGGCAGAAGGACGTGGCCGCCAGTGGCGGTACGGTCGAGGCAATCTGGCGCGGAGACATTGGCAAACCGCTGGGCAACAAACACTTTTCCTCGCTGTAAAGTAACAACGGCGGAGCATGCCATGTGCTCCGCCGTGCTTGTGGTCGACAGCGGCACCAACATGAGACAAACTCAACCTTTTCGATTTATCGACAAGTTTTCCTCATGGAGCCTCCGGTGCTTGAAATCCGTCACCTCAAGACCCTGCACGCCTTGCGCGAAGCCGACAGCCTGGTGGATGCGGCCGATCGCCTGCACCTGACCCAGTCAGCCCTGTCCCACCAGTTCAAAGAGCTGGAGGAGCGCATGGGCATGCCGCTGTTCGTGCGCAAGACCAAACCGGTGCGCTTCACCAGCGCCGGTTTGCGCCTGCTGCAACTGGCCGACGCTACCTTGCCGCTGCTGCGCGCCGCCGAGCGTGACATCAGTCGCCTGGCCGGTGGCACCGCCGGTCGTCTGCACATGGCGATCGAGTGCCACAGTTGCTTCCAGTGGCTGATGCCGACCATCGACCAGTTCCGCGACGCCTGGCCGGAAGTCGAACTGGACCTGGCCTCAGGGTTTTCCTTCGCCCCGTTGCCTGCCCTGGCCCGTGGCGACCTGGACCTGGTGGTGACCTCCGATCCGGTGGACCTGGCCGGGATCACCTATGTCCCCCTGTTCACTTATGAAGCGATGCTCGCGGTGGCCAACCAGCACCGCCTGGCCAGCAAGGCTTATATCGTTCCCGAAGACCTGCTCCCGGAAACCTTGATCACCTACCCGGTGGAACGGGACCGGCTGGACATCTTCACCCGCTTCCTCGAACCCGCCGACATCGAACCGGCCCAGGTCCGCACCTCGGAACTGACAGTGATGATGATGCAACTGGTGGCCAGCGGTCGCGGCGTGTGCGGCATGCCCCATTGGGCACTGCATGAATACAGCTCGCGAGGCTATGTGAAAGCCAAGCGGCTGGGTGAGAAAGGTTTGTTCGCCACACTGTATGCGGCGATCCGCGCCGACATGCTCGATGCGCCGTACATGCGCGACTTCTTGCTGACGGCCAAGGACACGTCGTTTTCGACGCTGGATGGGGTCAGCGCCGTTCGCTAGAACACCAACCCCCTGTAGGAGCGAGCTCGCTCGCGATGGTCGTCAACGATAACGCTGGAAACCGGGCACCCCGTGTCGCTCTCAGGTTTATCGCGAGCGAGCTCGCTCCTACAGGGGATCTATGTGATGGTTATATCTCACGCCACATGTGGATCTTGTCGAAGTAATCCTCGCCCACCCGCACGGCCATCGGCTCCAGGCCAAACTGGATGAAGCCGCAGCGCTGGTAGAGGTTGAACGCGGCATCGTTGCCGGCGGTGATGGTCAACTGGATCAGGCGCAAACCCGCATGGTTCTGCGCCTCGGCCAATGCCGCCTGAACCAGTTGATAGCCGAGCCCACGCTGGCGGACCTTGGCGGTCACGTACATGCCAAACAGTGTCACCTTGTGCCGGGCCTTTTCCCGAGGCTCGAACGCGAGGCCGACAATGCCGGCCAACCGGCCCTCTTCGAACGCCCCGAGCACCACGTCCAGCTTGCCGGTCAGGCGCGACTCCCACCAACTCAGCGGCATCGCTGCCCGCTCACGCACGCTCGAGGTAAAGGCCTGCGGGTGCAGGTCGTAGGCTTCGAGCATCAGCGCCCGGTAGTCCAGGGCATGGCTGGCATCAAGTCGTTCGATCCACATCCTCAGGCCATCCGTTTTTGCTCAAGCATCAGCCGCAGCGCCAGCCCCGACAATACAAAGCCCATGAAGTAGCGCTGCATCGCCAGCCAGGTCGGATTGTTGACGAACCACGAAGCGATGCCCGCGGCAAACATGGCGATCAGCAGGTTGACGCAGAAACTGACGCTGATCTGGGTCAGGCCGAGGATGATGCTCTGGGTGAACAGCGAACCGTGCTCCGGCGTGATGAACTGCGGAAACACCGACAGATAGAACACCGCGATTTTCGGGTTCAGGGCGCTGGTCAGAAAGCCCATGGTGATCAGCTTGCGCGACGAATCCGGGGGCAACTGCTGTGCCTCGAACGGCGAGCGCGCACCGGGTTTGACCGCCTGCCAGGCCAGCCACAACAGGTACAGCGCACCGGCCCACTTCAACACCTCATAAGCCATCGGCACCGCCAGGAACACTGCAGTCAAACCCGCGGCGGCGGCAAACAGGTGCACGAAGAATCCGGCGACCACCCCAAGCAGCGAGATCACCCCGGCCTTGCGCCCCTGGCAGATCGAACGGGAGATCAGGTAGATCATGTTCGGCCCCGGTGTCACTACCATCAGCAACGCGGCAGCAGCAAAAATCAGCAGGTCTTGAAGCGGGATCATGGGCGAGGTCCTTTGCGTGATGATCAGGCGATCGCGGTCAGCGATGCTCGATAAAACGGCAGAATCAGGTCCCGTGTCAATGGCGCCAGGCTGACATCGCCGTCGGTGGCCGGGTCGATCCAGAGCACCTCTTCGATCTCCGCCGCCGGGGTGACGTCGCAATGAATATTCAGTTGAAAGAGCTCGGCGTGTACGACAAACCCCGGTTCGTTGGCGGCCGGTGCCGAAAAGTGACCGAGGTAAACGGCCTGCGCCGGGTCGATGTCCAGACCCAGCTCTTCTTCCAGCTCCCGGGCCAGGGCGTGGACCGGCAATTCATGGGGCTCGATCTTGCCACCCGGCTGCATGAACGCCGTGGTGCCGCGCTTGCGCACCAGCAACGTGCGGCCGTCAGGGCCGATCAACAGGGCGGCGGCGATGCGGATAATCCCGGAGGCAGGCATGGAAAACGTCGACATAAACAGAAGGCCCTTGACTCAAAAACGCTAAGGATCACATGTCCGCCCTGTAGGAGCGAGCTTGCTCGCGATGGTCGTGAACGAAAACGCGTAAAACCAGATGCCCATCGGCGCCCTCAGGTTTATCGCGAGCAAGCTCGCTCCTACAGTTTCCTTTATGCGGCTTCCTGGAAATCCATCTCCGGCGGCTGCCGACGGAAACCACCGGTCAATACCGCCAGGTACACCACGCCAATCGCCAGCCAGCTCAACCCCAGATAAACCGCCAGATGATCGAGGCTGACCATCAACCACAAATCCGCTGACAGGCCGATGAACGGAAACAACAGGAACAGCACGAATTCGCGCGGGCCCTTTTTCTCGCCACCGATCCAGTAATGGAAGATCACCGACAGGTTGACCAGACTGAATGCCAGGAACGCGCCGAAGTTGATGAACGAGGTCGAGGTGGTGACGTCCAGTTTCAGTGCCAGCAACGCCACCACCGCGCACAGCAGAATGCTGTTGATCGGCGTACCGAAGCGTTCGTGCAAGGTCCCGAAAAACGACTTCGGCAACACGCCGTCACGGCCCATGGCGTACAGCAGCCGCGAACCGCTGGCCTGGGCTGACAGCCCCGAGGCGAACTGGCCGACGATCAGGCCAATCAGAAAGATCGACACGAACAGGTCACCACCGATGTTGCGGGCAATTTCATAGGCCGCCGAGTCGACGCTGTCGAACTGGAACGACGGATGAGCGATCTGCACGAAGTACGACACGCCGACGAAAATCAGCCCGCCGATCAGGGTGATCAGCATGATCGCCCGGGGAATGGTGCGGCGTGGATCGCGGGTTTCTTCGGTCAGGGTGCTGACCGCGTCGAAGCCCAGGAACGAGTAACAGGCGATGGCCGCGCCGCTCATGATCAACGGCATCTGCATGTCGCCATTGAAGAACGGCTTGGTCGACCACAACGGCGTGCTTGCATCACCGCCGACGTAATGCACGCACAGCGCGACGAAGGCAATCAGCACCAGGAACTGCACCAGCATCAACAGGGCGTTGATACCGTTGGCCAGCTTCAGGCCGACGATGTTGATCGCGCTGGTGATACCGATAAACGCCAGTACCCAGACCCACTGCGGCACCGCCGGAAATGCGGAGTTGAGGTAGGCCGCGCCGATCAGCCAGATCGCCATGGGCAGGAACAGATAATCGAGCAGCACCGCCCAACCGGCGATGAACCCGAGTTTCGGGCTGATGGCCTTGCGCACATAGCTGTAGGCCGAGCCGGCCACCGGGAACGCCGAAGCCATCCGCCCATAGCTCATGGCAGTGAAGAACATCGCCACCAGCGCCGCGAGATACGCGGCCGGCACCATGCCGGCGGTGGATTGAGCGAGGATGCCAAAGGTGCCGAGCACAATGATCGGCGTCATGTAGGCGATGCCAAACAGCACCACCGAGCCCAGTGACAGGGTGCGTTGCAAACGAGCCATGAGCGACTACTCCGGATTTTATTGGATTTATGGCAGAGCCGAGTTCGGCGCAGGATTTTCGGGTGTTGCGTTGTTGTTCTTGGGTCAAGGATCGAGCATGTGTGTTGTTTGTGCCGGCCTCTTCGCGAGCAAGCCCGCTCCCACAGGGGATCTCGGGCGTTCACAAGACCAATGTGGGAGCGGGCTTGCTCGCGAAGGCGACAGCCCGGTCAACACAGAATCCGGATCAGCGCACAGGAATCAGCAGCTCCCGCAGCCCACCCGCCTGCTCAACCACCTCCCCCGGCAACCTCAGCCGCTGATCATCCAGATACCGATAATCCTGGCGCGCCGCCCTCAGCTGGTTCAGGTCCAGCTCGACCGCAAACTGCCCTTCCTCGCGTCCGGCTTCGAACAACAAGGTGCCCAGCGGATCGACCAATGCGCTGCCGCCGGCAAACAACAAACCGCCATCGCCCTCTTCCACCCGGTTGACCATCAGCGCAAACGCCTGGTTTTCCTGGGCGCGGGCCATGATCGCGGTGCGATGGGTCGGACCGTAGGGATCCATGTTGCCGTTGGTGACGATCAACAGTTCAGCCCCCAGTTGCGCCAGGGCGCGGGCGCTCTCCGGGAATTCGATGTCGTAGCAAATCAGCAGGCCCACGCGCACGCCGTTCCACAGGCAGGTGGTGTAGCGATCGCCCGCCTCGTAGACACCGCGATCCGAGGCCCACAAGTGAGTCTTGCGGTACTTCAGCGCGATGCCTTCAGGAGTGATCAGCAGCGTGGTGTTGTAGAAACGGCCGTTGTCGTTTTCGGCCATGCCGATGGCCACGGAGATTTTGTGCTGGCGGGCGGCGGCGATCACTGCGCTGACGGACGGGCCGTCCAGCGGCTCGGCCACCTCGGCCACGGACTCGGCCGAAGGGAAGCCCATCAAGTGGCCTTCGGGGAACAGGATCAGCTGCGTATCGGCCGCGCATGCAGCCATCGCCGCCAGAGTGCGTTCGAGGTTGTAGGCCGTGTCGTTGTCACGGCCTGCCAATTGGGCGAGTTCGACCTTCATGGGTATTCCTTGTTATGCGCCGGGCGGCAGAAAGATTGCCCGGTCGGTGTCTGTGCGCCAGTATGCGCAGCAAGCAACCGGGCGGGGAATTACGCCGCCGGGGTAACACGATAGGGGTAGATGCATGACACTCTCGTTGGACGACATCGCCTGGCACCGCTCGGTGGGGCAACTGATCGACGCCCTGGACAAGCCCAATTTCTGGACCCAGCTTGTACGCCTGCTGGACCAGTACGTGCCCTTCGACAGCTGGGTGGCGCTGCTTTTCAGTGCCGATCAGCGCCCCCAGGTGTTCGCCGAATGCCCCGGCGAAGACGGCATCCCTGACCAGTTGTTCCAGGATTACCTGCGCGGTCTGTACCTGCTCGACCCCTTCTACATCGCCTGCCGCGAGCAGTCGCGCACCGGGCTGTATCGCCTGTCGGAAGTGGCCCCGGAGCACTTTGAGCTGACTGAGTATTACCAGCGCTACTTTCGTCTGAATGTGGTGGCCGACGAAATCCAGTTCAATTGCCAGCTCGAAGGTGACCGCACGCTGTGCCTGTCCCTGGGCAGCACCCAGCGCTTCAGCGGCCAGCAGATCGCCTTGCTGTCGTTGATCCAGCCGTGGGTGCTCGGCCTGTTGCGCCAGCGTCTACCCTATGAAATCAACGAAGTCGTAGCCTTGGCCCCCGCACCGCCGCAAGCTGATTGGCGGGTACAACTGGAAGCCTCGGTGCAGCAACTCAAAGGCGCGCAGCTGACGGCCCGGGAGCTGGATGTCGGGCGTTTGATGCTCAGCGGTTGCTCCAGTAAAGAAATCGCCCGCAAGCTGGAAATCTCGGTCGAAACCGTGAAAGTCCACAAGAAACACATGTACAGCAAGCTGGGGATCAAATCCCAGTCCGAGCTGTTTTCGATTTTTCTCCAGGCACAAAATGCCTGAATGCCCTGTGGAGCACTTTGCTTTTATGTGGGAGCGAGCTTGCTCGCGATAGCGGTTTCATATTCAGCATTGATGTTGACTGACCCGCCGCCATCGCGAGCAAGCTCGCTCCCACAGTGTTTTGTGTTTTGCCCAAATATTGAGTCCGAACCCAAGGAAACCGTATGAGCCTGTCACTCCTGAGCCGCTACGCCTTCTTTGCCGTCTGTGTGATCTTCACCCTCGCCAGCCTGCCGTTTCTTGAATACGACTGGCTCTGGCCGATTACCGCCGTCACCGCCGTCCTCAGCCTGATCGGCCTGTTCGACTTGCTGCAAAGTCCGCACGCAGTGCGGCGTAACTACCCGATCCTGGGCAACATCCGCTACCTGGTCGAAGGCATCCGCCCGGAAATCCGCCAGTACCTGCTCGAATCCGACAGCGAGGCCCTGCCCTTCTCCCGGGCCCAGCGCTCGCTGGTCTACTCCCGGGCCAAGAATGAAACCGCCGACAAACCCTTCGGCACGCTGATTGACGTGTATCAGTCGGGTTTCGAATTCATCGGCCACTCCATGCGCCCCGCGCCCTTGAGCGACCCGAGCAGTTTCCGGGTGACGGTCGGCGGCCCGCAATGCACCCAACCGTATTCGGCGTCGGTATTCAATATCTCGGCCATGAGTTTCGGCTCCCTCAGCGCCAACGCCATCCGTGCCTTGAACCAGGGTGCCAAGCTCGGCAATTTCGCCCATGACACCGGCGAAGGCAGCATCAGCCCCTATCACCGGGAAAACGGCGGCGACCTGACCTGGGAACTGGGCAGCGGCTACTTCGGCTGCCGCACCAGCGACGGCCGCTTCGACCCGGAGCGCTTCGCGGCGCAAGCCCGGACGCCACAGGTGCGGATGATCGAAATCAAGATGAGCCAGGGCGCCAAGCCCGGCCACGGCGGCATCCTGCCCAAACACAAGGTCACCAAAGAAATCGCCGAAACCCGCGGTATCCTGATGGGCGAGGACTGCGTGTCACCGTCGCGCCACACCGCGTTTTCCACGCCGATCGAAATGATGCATTTCATCGCGCAACTGCGTGAGTTGTCCGGCGGTAAACCGGTGGGCTTCAAGTTCTGCCTTGGCCATCCGTGGGAGTTCATGGGCATCGCCAAGGCCATGCTGGAAACCGGCATCCTCCCGGACTTCATCGTGGTGGACGGCAAGGAAGGCGGCACTGGCGCCGCGCCCGTGGAGTTCACCGACCACATCGGCGTGCCGATGCGCGAGGGCCTGTTGTTCGTGCACAACACCCTCGTTGGGCTGAACCTGCGGGACAAGATCAAACTCGGCGCCAGCGGCAAGATCGTCAGCGCCTTCGACATCGCCAGCGTGCTGGCCATCGGCGCCGACTGGGCCAACTCGGCGCGCGGCTTCATGTTCGCCATCGGCTGCATCCAGTCGCAGAGCTGCCACACCAACAAATGCCCGACTGGCGTCGCCACCCAGGACACCCTGCGCCAGCGCGCGCTGGTGGTACCGGACAAAGCCCAACGCGTGTTCAACTTCCACCGCAACACCCTCAAGGCCCTGGCGGAAATGCTCGCCGCCGCCGGCCTCGAACATCCATCGCAGTTGTCCGCCAAGCATCTGGTGCGACGTATGTCGGCAACCGAGATCAAGCTGTTCTCGCAGTTGCACGTGTTCCTCAAACCGGGTGAGTTGCTGACCGGCGAAGTGAACGGTGAGTTCTACTCGCGGATGTGGCAGATGGCCCGGGCCGATAGTTTCGAGCCCAGTGAAATAGCGGCGGCATAACCTCGCCACCCCGAGCAGAATCGCGCGTCACCAGCGCAGTGTTTTGCTCGGGGCCGGTTCCTTCATCACGATAAAACCGTAATCGCCGATCAGGTAAATCCGGTAGAACCGGCTTTCGACCAACGCCGGATAGCCCTGATAGCCGACCCGCGTCGCATTACGCCGCTCCTGCTCCGCCACCACGTTGGTGATGCCTGCTTTCGGCAGATTTTCGGCCAGCATGTAAAAGTCGGTATTGAGCAAGTAGTGCAGCACTGGCAGCTGTTTGAATGAGCCTGCCGCCGCCACCAACCAATAGTCGGAGTAACTCACCGAGAGGTAGATCCGCCTGGCCTCGCGCAGCGACTGATGGCTGGCGATGTCGTACGCAAGACCGGCCAGTGCCGTGGACGCAAAGGTTTTCTGCACCGTCAGCACCCGGCCATAAGCGAACGACAACGACAACATGGCCAGCAGGGGAATCATCAACAGCAGCGGCAACCGCTCATGGATCGACGCCAGCGCCAGATGCCCCAGGTAGAACAGCAATACCAGCAGCACGGCGAAGCCCATCAAGGTGCGGGCACCTTCGTTGAAGTCGCGGAAAAACAACGCGACACCGGACACCAGCAGCGTCACGACGGGCAAAGTCAGCAAACACATCAGGCCGATCAACAGCTTCTTCGGCCCGCTGTCCTGGCGCGCCGCTACGTTCAATCCCAACCGCACCGCCCCGGCTATCGCGAGCAACAGCAACCCGCCGGACACCCAGAGCCATCCGCCATGGAACAGCAGCACGACTTTTTCCAGGACCCGGCCAATGTTGATCTGGATCTGCAATGAGGGATGCGCCGTCCAATCGAGCAGCAATGTGCGGTTGGAGCCCATGAAAGGATAAGCACTGACGCTGTAGATCAACCCGCCGAGGATGACCTGAGCGGCTTTCCAGCCCAGTAGGTCGCGCCATGGTACCGGGGTGGTTTTATCGTTGGCGGCCCTGAGCAACTCCAGGCAACACAGACCCAGGAACACATTCAGGCTGACTTGATACAGCCCCAGCGCCAAGGCAATCAGGAACGACGGCACCAGCCACTGCACGCCGCGCCAAGGGTGGCGAAAGGTGATCGCATAGATCACCGCCACCAGGCTCAGGGTCGTGGTGGGACCGTCGTATTGATAAGACAGGTTCTGCAGGAAGAACGGGTTGTACCAGAGCGGCAACAGCACCAGGCAGCAAGCAACGGTGGGCTGACGGAAGTAATGGAACGTCAGGCTTGTCAGCGCCGACGCCATGGCCAGCGTGGCGATCAACAAGGGCAAGGGAAAGATGTTCGGCGCGGCATGGCTGAAGGTCAGCGCGTTGTAGAAAAGCTGGGCGAAGAGTCGGCCCTGTTCGGCCCAGGCCATGCCCGCCGCCAGCGAGCGCCAGTTGTCATCGATGTAGGGATAATCGGCGAGGATCAACGGCAGGACATACACCAGAGTAGCGGCCAGAAAAAACCGCCAGACCTGATGCCGGCTGAGCTCGCGAACGAAGACGTCGCTGAACCGCCCCATTCTAACGCCCGCCCCGGTCTTTACCGCCGACGATGTCCTTGATCACATAACGCGGCCGGTGCTTGGCCTCGATATAGATGCGACCGATATACTCGCCGAGGATGCCGATGCCGATCAGTTGCACGCCGCCGAGAAACAGGATCGCAGTCATCAGCGACGGATAACCGGGAACGCTGTTGCCGAAGAAAATCTTGTCCAGCACCATGTACACCGCATAGAGCACCGCGAACATCGAAATGCCGCCACCGACGTAAGTCCACAAGCGCAGCGGCACGGTACTGAACGAGGTCACGCCTTCCAGGGCCAGGTTCCACAGTTTCCAGACATTGAACTTGCTGCTCCCCACCACCCTTCCCGGCCGCTCGAACTCCACCACCACGGTGTTGAACCCGGCCCACGACAGCACGCCTTTCATGAATAACTGGTGCTCCGGCAAGGAACGGATCACATCGACCACCTTGCGATCCATCAGCCGGAAGTCCCCGACGTTTTCCTCGATGCGGGTGTAGGCGATGCGATTGAGCACATGGTAGAAAATCGACGCGCTGTGGCGCCTGAGGTAGCCGTCGGCGGCCCGGCTGCGGCGCTTGGCGAGTACCACGTCGGCACCCTTTTGCCATTGCTCGATCAACAACGGAATGACGTTGATCGGGTCCTGCAGGTCGACATCCATGGGAATCACGGCATCGCCGCTGGCATGCTCCAGGCCGGCAAACAGTGCCGGTTCCTTGCCGAAGTTGCGCGAGAAATTGATCAGCATGACCTGATCATCCGCCTGGGCAAGTGCCATAGCCTGTTCGGCCGTGTTGTCGGAGCTGCCGTCGTTGATGAATACGATCTCGACTTCGGTGTCGCCTAATCTCAACTCCCTTCGCACCGCCTGATAAAACAGGTTGATGGACTGCTCTTCGTTGAAGACCGGGACAATGAGCGAGATTTTCATTGATCACGTCCGCGAAACACCACGTATTTGGAATATAGAAAACCGAACACCAGGCTCAACGCCGAAAACAGGACCACCGTGAGCAAGCCGTGCAATCGCCAGAGGTCACCCAGATGGCCGATACCCAGGCTCAGTGCCCCCATGCCCAAAAGAAACAGCAGATAACCCGCGACCGTGGCACTGGCGGCGAAAGTAAATTGCGCGTTCATGTAGAAGGAAAATGACGCAGCCACGCAGAAGGCGGCCAGGTTGCTGATCGCCTGACTGAGGCCGGCTGCCACGCTCAACAGGAAAAAGATCTGCCAGTGAATCAGGGTATTGGCGACCCCGATCACCGTGTAACTGGACAGCCCTTTCCACAACAGTCTCATGTGAGGCTCCCGTTTCAAGAACGTTGCACTTATTGATATTTGAGCCTGTTTACTGTCATAAATCGCAGGTCAAGCGGTCTTTCAGACCAGCGGTTGAGCCTTGGGGCAATGCCCGAGACATCCGGTAATATCCCGGTTTTGCAATTGCCCGCGAATCAGTCCACCCTGCGCGCCGCCGATTGGGCGCGTGGCCTTTGCGCCAGCGACCAATCCCATTTTTACCCGCTGTTACGAGCCTGCTGTCATGACCTTAGCGCGCGATCACCGGATCGACTTTTTTCGTGGTCTGGCACTGATCTTCATCTTTTGGGATCACGTGCCCCACAACCCTTTGGGGCAAATCACCCTGCGTAACTTCGGTTTCAGCGATGCAGCCGAGGTCTTCGTGTTTCTGGCAGGTTTCGCATCCGTATTGGCGTACGGCAAAGTCCTGGCGCGCGAAGGCTTTCTGATCGCCTGCGTAAAAATCCTGCGCCGGGCGTGGGTGCTCTACGTGGTGCATATCTTCCTGCTGGCGATGCTGATGGGCATTGTGTTTTTCGCCAACAGCCACGTGGAAACACGGGATCTGGTGGAAGAAATGGGCATGCATCATTTCATCAGCAACCCGCAGCAGGCCCTGATCGATGAACTGCTGTTGCGCTTCAAGCCGAACCTGATGGACCCGTTGCCGCTGTACATCGTGCTGTTGGCGGGCCTGCCCCTGGTGCTGCCGCTGCTGGTGCGCAAGGCCTGGGTGGTGGTCTCGATGTCATTGGCGCTGTACCTGATGGTGCCGCTGGCTGGCTGGAACCTGGCGGCCATCAAGGACGGCGTGTGGTATTTCAACCCGGTCGCCTGGCAGCTGCTGTTCGTACTCGGCGGTGCCGCTGCGATTCACAGCCAGCGCCCGCGCCTGCCCCAGACCCGCCCATTGGTTCGCCAGCCGTTGTTTGTCGGTGCGGCGCTGTATGTCGTGGTCGCGGGTGTGTTGACCGTGCTGTGGCGTTGGCCGGAGCTACACGATGCCGTGGTGCCGGCGAGCCTGCAAACCATCCTGTACCCCATCAGCAAGACCGACCTTTCCCCCGTGCGCCTGCTGCACTTCCTGGCACTGGCCTACGTCACGGCGAAACTGATTCCCGACAGCGGATGGACACAAAACTGGCTCGCGCAGCAAAGTTGCCGCATGGGCCGTTTCTCGCTAGAGATTTTCTGTCTGGGCGTTCTGCTGGCGCCATTGGCGGACATGGTCAATGCGTTGACCGACGATGCTTTTTCCATGCAGATCTTCACGGCGTTGGTGGGTGCCGGGTTGATGGCGTTGCTGGCGACCTGGCTTGAGTTCAACAAGCGGTTGACTGGTCCAAAGCAGGTGGTAGTCGCTTGACTGATACCTGTGGCGAGGGGGCTTGTCGGATCGCCGCACCGCCCCGTTCGGCTGCGACGCAGTCGCAAATCCGATATTTGCGGTGTGTCTGGCACAACTTTAGGGCCTGATCTAGGGACTGCTTTGCAGTCCAACGGGGGCAAGCCCCCTCGCCACAAAAGCCCCGGTTCGCAGATAAATGACTTTCAACAAAAAGCCCCGGCCAATCGACCGGGGCTTTGGCTTTTCAAGCGTTACAACTTACGAAGCCGAACGCGCCGCACCTTGCGAAACATTGGTCGGTTGCAGCTTGAACACGTAGAACAGCACCGTCAGCAGCACCAGGAACGCAGGCCCCACATACAGCGCCACGCGGGTGTCCGGGAAGTACGCCATCAGGCCGACCACCAGCACCAGGAACGCCAACGCCAGGTACGAACTGACCGGGTACAGCCACATGCGATATTTCAGGCCGGCCGCTTCGCTGGCGCTCAGGCCTTTGCGGAACTTCAGCTGGGCCAGCAGGATCATCACCCAGGTCCAGATCGCGCCGAAGGTGGCAATTGCCGTCACCCAGACAAACACCTTTTCCGGCACCAGATAGTTCAGCAGTACGCCCAACAGCAACGCGCCAATCGACAGCAGCAATGCACGACGCGGCACGCCGTTGTTCGAGGTCTTGGCAAAGCCCGCCGGAGCCTGGCCGTTCTGCGCCAGGCTGTAGAGCATGCGACCGGTGCTGAAGATGCCACCGTTGCAGGACGACAACGCCGCGGTGATCACCACGAAGTTGATGATGCCGGCGGCGGTCTTGATGCCCAGCCGCTCGAACGTCATCACGAACGGGCTGCCCTGGGTGCCGATTTCGTTCCAAGGGTAGATCGACAGGATCACGAACAGCGCACCGACGTAGAACAGCAGGATGCGCCAGAACACCGAGCCGATCGCGTTCGGAATGGTCTTCTGCGGGTTCTTCGCTTCACCGGCGGTCAGGCCGATCATCTCCACGCCCAGGTAGGCGAACATCACCATTTGCAGCGACATCAACACCCCCTGTACACCGTTGGGCATGAAGCCGCCGTGGGTCCACAGGTTGGAAATACCCAGGGCCACGCCGTCGTTGCCGAAACCGAAGGCGATGATGCCGATGCCGCCGAGCACCATCGCAATGATGGTGACGATCTTGATCAAGGCAAACCAGAACTCGAACTCACCGAAGGCCTTGACCGCGATCAGGTTGATCGAGCCCATGCTGATCAACGCAGCGAGCGCCCAGATCCAGCGTGGTACATCGGGGAACCAGATACCCATGTACACCGCCACGGCAGTGATTTCCGCGACGCAGGTCACCAGCCACAGGAACCAGTAGTTCCAGCCGGTCAGGAAGCCCGCCAGCGGGCCGAGGTAGTCTTGGGCGTAACGGCTGAACGAGCCGGCGACGGGATTGTGCACGGCCATCTCACCGAGAGCGCGCATGATCACCAGGATCGCCAGACCGCCAATGATGTAAGACAGCATGATGGCCGGACCGGCCATTTCAATGGCCTTGGCCGAGCCCAGGAACAGGCCGACGCCGATACAGGCACCGAGTGCCATCAGGCGAATATGCCGCTCGCCGAGTTCACGTTTGAGCGGACCGCCCTGAGCGGTCTCGCCTTGGGGCAGGTGATTGCCTACGGGCATGGGGGACAACCTCGTCTTGTTATTGGATATGACCACCGAGTGGCGAAGCGCTGACCGATAAGCCATCGCGTCCCGAACCGGTTCTGCTTCGTGGGCAGAGTCGTCTTGTAGGAAAAACCCGCAAGATCAGTGGGAAAAACGGCGCCGAGTATTGCACAACAATGGTGCATCGTCATGCCCCTGCCAAAGTCGTACTTACCCTCGAAAAGGCTCTACTTCAGCCATTACAGACCGCCCCCTTTCTCCAGGTGCGATCACAACTGTGGCGAGGGGGCTCGCCCCCGTTCGGCTGCGCAGCAGTCGCAAAACAGGAAAACGCTGTGTGCCAGACAACCACCAGTCGCAGGTTTTAGCGCCGCTTCGCAGCGCAACGGGGGCAAGCCCCCTCGCCACAAAAACAACAACAGGTTTCTCACGCCGTCATTCCTTCACAGGTATCAGAGCTTTGACTCAACACATGCAGATCTACCCTGGACAACCGGGTACTAGCCTTGAAGGTGCAATTGATCCCCTCAAGGGAAGCAATGGAATGCCAACTCAACCCAACTCCCACCGCTTGCGTCTGGGCCGATATTCCGAGAGCGGTCGGGCATATCTCGTCACCGCCGTTGTTCATGGTCGCCAACCGATCTTTTCGGATTGGCATTTGGGACGCTTACTTGTTTCAGAACTACGTCGAGCTCATGAAACCAACGTAGTGAACTCCATCGCATGGGTGGTCATGCCCGATCACTTTCATTGGCTGATGCAGTTGGAGGAAGGCAATCTTGGGCGTGTCATCGGAGCCATCAAGTCACGTTGCACCCGTGAAGTGAACGAAATCACTGGCCGCCGTGGCCCACTCTGGCAAACCGGCTACCACGACCGGGCCATTCGCGATGGAGAAGATCTTCTGCCGTTCGCTCGCTACATCGTTGCCAATCCACTCAGGGCGGGACTTGTGGATAAAATTGGCGACTACCCGCTCTGGGATGCGTGCTGGCTGTAAACAGGCAGTCCATACGCCGAGCGTTTTGTGGCGAGGGGGCTTGCCCCCGTTGGACTGCGAAGCAGGCCCCTCAATCAGGCAACCACTGTTGTATCAGACACACCGCAAATACCGGATTTACGACTGCTTCGCAGCCGAACGGGGGCAAGCCCCCTCGCCACAAGTGCTTCAATCAGCCTGATTATCGGTGCGTCCGTGCATCATTTTGCCCTTCACATTTTCTTCACCCTCGCCAACCACCGTCTAAGCTTGAGTCAAGTCCGATCAATCTGCGTGAATGGATCAGTCGACTATGGGCGCTTTGTGGCAAACAGATTCGAGTAAAACCGTGGTTCCGAATGAAAGTGAGGATGAAGCGCCGTTACCTGAAAAACCCCGTCGTTCCAGACACGGATGGGGTGCGTTCTGGCTATTGCTGTTGATTATCGCGATTGTCGTGGGGCTGGCCGCCATGAGGGAGATGCGCACCTCGAAGTTCCAGGCCCAGGAAGTCAGCAAATACGCCGCGTCACTGAGCTATGAGCTCAAACCCGGCCCCAGCGATGCGATTCGCTATCCGGGGGAAGGTCCATTCGATCGGCGCCTGGGCTACAGCTCATTGGGTGAGTTCCTGCCGCGCCTGATCAAGCGCAATTTCATCGTTGAGGCGCAAACCCGCTTTTCTCCGGCGTTGCTGAAGTACAGCGACAAGGGCCTGTTCGTGCCTTATGCCGAGAAAATCCAGGCCGGGCTGTCGATCACCGACTGCCGCGCAGCGCCGCTGTACCAGTACCACTATCCGCAGCAGCTTTATTCAACCTTTGCCTCGATCCCGCCGGTGGTGGTCAACAGCCTGCTGTTCATCGAAAACCGCTTCCTGCTCGACCCCAGGCAACCGCTGGCCAACCCGGCGGTGGACTGGCCGCGGTTCGGCATGGCGGCGTGGTCCCAGTTGGCGAAGATGTTGCACGTGCCCGGCCAATCCGCCGGTGGCAGTACCCTGGCCACGCAGTTGGAGAAGTACCGGCATTCCCCCGATGGCTTGACGGTCAATGGCGCGGAAAAGATTCGCCAGATGGTTTCCGCCACCGTACGCGCCTATCAGGCCGGGCCACAAACCCTCGAAATCCGGCAGAACGTGGTTCGTGACTACCTCAACAGCGTGCCGTTGTCAGCGGTACCGGGCCACGGTGAAGTGCACGGCATGGCTGAAGGGTTGCGCGTGTGGTACGGCTCCGACTTCAAACAGGCCAACGAAGCGCTGTCCAGCACCGCTACGGATCCAAAAACCATGGCGGAAAAAGGCCTGGCCCTGCGTGAAATGCTGTCGTTGATGATTGCCCAGCGCCGCCCGTCGCACTACCTGACCAAGGGTCACGATGAACTGGCCGACCTCACCGACAGCCATATACGTCTGCTGGCACAAAACCATGTGATCGACGCCGAGTTCGCCGCCGCCGCCCTGGCCAGCAAAGTGATCTACCGCGACTGGGCCACCCAGCCGACCATTCAACCGATTGAAACCAACAAGGGCATCAGTGTCGCGCGCAGCCGTCTGGCCGGCATGCTCAATCGCCCGCTGTATGACCTCGACCGCCTTGACCTCTCCGCCACCAGCACCCTGCAAGGCCAGTTGCAAAGCGAGGCCACCGAGTACCTGAAAAAACTGGCCGACCCTGAGTTTGCCACGCAAATCGGCCTGATCGGCGAACGCCTCCTGACCCCCACCAGCACCACCCAGGTACGCTACAGCTTCACCTTGTTCGAACTGACCCCGGACGGCTCGCGGGTGCGGGTGCAGACCGACAGCACCGACCAGCCATTCGATATCAACGAAGGCAGCAAACTGGAACTGGGCTCCACCGCGAAAATGCGCGTGCTGACCACCTACCTGCAAATCATCGCCGAGTTGCACGACAAATACGCCGGCATGGCCGTTCCGGAACTGAAGAAAGTTGACGTGCCGGATCAGGATCGCCTGAGCCGCTGGGCGGTCGACTACCTGATCGAAAACAAGGACCGCGACCTGCAAAAAATGCTCGGCGCCGCCCTGGACCGCAAATACTCCGCCGGCCCCGGCGAGGCGTTTTTCACCGGGGGTGGCCTGCACACGTTCCACAACTTCCGCAAGGAAGACAACGGCCGGATACCGCCCCTGCGCGACGCTCTGCGCGAATCGATCAACCTGCCGTTCATTCGCCTGATGCGTGATCTGGTGCGCTACACCACCTACTCCGGCCCGAACAGCAGTGCCGAACTGCTCAAGGATGACCGCAACCCGCGGCGTCAGGAGTACCTGGCCGAATTCGCCGACCGCGAGGGCACTTCGTTCCTGCTCAAGTTCTGGAAGAAGTACAAGAACAAGGACACCCAGGACCGCCTCGACACCTTCCTCGACAGCATGCGCCCGACCCCGATCCGCATGGCCGCCGTGCACCGCTACCTGCTGCCGCAGGCCAGCCAGGAAAGCTTCAACGCCTTTGTGCGCTCGCACCTCAAAGGCGCCAAGCTCACGGAAAAGCTCACCGACGAACGTCTTGTGCGGCTCTACGAGGCCTACGGTCCAGGCTCCTACGACTTGCCGGACCAGGGCTTCATCGCCAAGGTCCACCCCCTGGACCTGTGGCTGATGGGCTACCTGCTCAATCACCCCGACGCCAAGTGGAGCGACATCGTCAAAGCCAGCCAGTTCGAGCGCCAGGAGGTCTATAGCTGGCTGTTCAAAAGCCGGCACAAGGGCGCCCGCGACAGTCGCATCCGCACCATGCTGGAGATCGAAGCGTTCCTCGACATCCACCAGCGCTGGCAGAAAGTCGGCTATCCGTTCGACCACCTGGTACCGTCGCTGGCCACCGCCATCGGCAGCTCCGGCGACCGTCCCGCAGCCCTGGCCGAATTGATCGGCACCATCCTCAATGATGGCGTGCGCATGCCGACCCTGCGCATTGACAGCCTGCACTTTGCCGCGAACACCCCCTTTGAAACCCAACTGATCAATGACCCGGACGTCGGCAAACGGGTGATGCCGTCCGAAGTAGCCACCGCCATGCGCGAGGCCCTGTCGCAAGTGGTCGACGCCGGTACCGCCAAACGCGTGGCCGGCAGTTTCAAACTGCCCGACGGCAGCCCGCTGGCGATGGGAGGCAAGACCGGTACCGGTGACAACCGCATCGAGGCCATCGGGTCCGGTGGGCGAATCTTGAGTTCCAAATCGCTCAACCGCACGGCGACCTTCGTGTTCTACATAGGCGATCACCATTTCGGCACCCTGACGGCGTTCGTGCCAGGCCGCTCGGCGGAAAGCTTTACCTTCACCTCGGCGTTGCCGGTGCAGGTGCTCAAGGGCATGGCACCGATCCTCACGCCTTACCTGCAACCGGGCACCCACACGATGTGCCAGCCAACCGAGGTGGCGGCGAGCCGCTAAGCCCGACTCAACGAAATGGAACGATGGCGGTACATATGTATTTTTCACTCTTTGATTTTTGGAGAATCGAGTCGCACCCGGCACCTTTAACAACCAATCTTTGCGCTTTTTTTAGGCAACATGCTTACCTAGGCTGGTCGTCCCCGGTACTGATCAAAGGACGATCAAACAATGCCCATTACCCCCTCGGCGATTCAAGGATCAGACCCGATCGCCATCGCCCCATTCGATAAAAGCATTCACTTCCATCAGGTCAGAAAGGCGATTCCGTCCTGGCTGTTGAACACCTCCCCATCCCGTGTCGATGCGCTGAAATCTGTCAGGCTGACGCTGCCCGACTGGCACAGGACCGCGTCGACAACCGCTCACCGCAAGTTGAAAAAAGCCAACCAGCTTAACTGGACCTCGCAGAACACCGTGGATCAGGCCCTGCGCGATCTGCTGGATATTTCAGCCTTTGCCAAACCCCTGCTGCAGCAAAAGCTGAGGGACCGCTTCGGCGTCGAAGACGATGTCGAGGAAACCTGGTTGCGCCTGTATGCCCCGGTTAAGACGGCCTGGTGGGTCCATGACTTTTCCGCAGGAACCACCAGTCGCACCATCTCGCTGCTGGATGCCGCGCTGCACAACTTTTCCCAAGACGAGGCGTTCACCCAAGATTCCGAATTCATCACCCGCCCCGACGCACGCGGGCATTTCAACGTCAAACAGCTCAAGCACAAACTGAGCATCGAGCAGTTCAAGTCCGTGTGTCGCGAACTGGACATCGGCGCCCGCTATCAGCAGCACCTGCAAGACACTTTAAAGCCGAGCGACAAGGCAGCGAGCAATGTCCTGCGCCAAAAAGTCGTTCTCAGCCAGAAAAGCGCACTGAATGTCGCCGCGCAAATGGCCCTGATGAAGCACGACATCGACCAGGATGCCTATGACGTGGTGCAAGGCATGCTCGAGGATCGTTCACGGCTGAAGTGGAACGGCAAACCCGTCGACTATTACAACCTGGCGATGATGGACACGCGCCTGAGCGGCATCATCCTGATCGCGGCGGATACAGCCAGTGCCAGCGGCCCGGTCCCGGTGATTGCCTATGTGCCCCATGACCCGCAGCACCCGCTCAAGCAATACCCTTCGTCTCTGGAATTCATGGCGGAACTGACACGCCAGTTGCGCGATGGCGCATCGGTTAAAAGCTATCAACAGTTCTTCAGCCAGTTCGTGCCCCATGAGCAACGCGGGCATTTTTTTGCCGGATTGAACGCGCGTCTCAGCACGGTGAAATGGCAGCCGGTTGCCGCCGGTTCCAGCTTGCCGAGCTGGCGCGAAACGCCTGTGGATAAACCCGATCTGCATTTCAGTGTGTCGAGCATCAAGACCGACCGCGCGACGACCTTCAACAATGACCTGTGGGGCTACCGCTACCGGCAGACCCTCAACAAGATTTTCAACGATGCCCGGGAGATCGCCATCTCCACCGAATACGCCGACCGCATGGCCCGCTGGGCCTGGTGGGACAACCTGGAAAAAATGCTCTCGGACATCCTCACGATCGCCTTGCTGGTGGCGACCCCATTTGTGCCTGTCCTGGGCCCACTGATGCTGGCATACACGGCCTATCAATTGACCGATGGCGTGGTCGAGGGCCTTGTCGACCTGGCCGAGGGACGCTTGGCCGAGGCCGGCGAGCAGACCCTCGGCGTCCTGGAAAGCGTGGTCCAGTTGGGCGTGTTCGCGGCGGCAGGCGCCGTCGGCAATGTTGCGCAGGCGAAACTTTCACCGTTTTTCGAAGGCCTGAAACCGGTGCAACTGGCAAACGGTGAGACGCGATTGTGGAACCCTGATCTCAACCCTTATCAACGCACCGACGTGGAATTACCCGCGGATGCCCGGCCTGATGATCAGGGCATTCACCAGCACCAAGGCCGGCGCATAGTGCGCCTGAACGATCAACACTTCGAAGTGCTGGAAGACCCGGTGACCGGGCAACAACGCATCCGCCACCCGCAGCGTTTCGACGCTTACGCACCAACCCTGCGCCACAATGGCCGTGGGGCCTGGGTCTGCGAAACGGAGAACCCACGGGAGTGGGAAGGTTCGACCCTGATGCGCCGCCTCGGCCACAGCACCGATGGTTTCAACGACGAACAACTGGAGCAGATTCGCCAGATCAGCGGCACCGATGAAGCCGAGCTGCGCCGGGTGCACGTTGAAAGCGCACCACCGCCAGCGCTGCTGACCGATACCCTGCAACGCCTGGCTTCACCGCCAATCGCGCCCGCCGCGGTACCCGCTGAAATCGCGCCGCTGTTCAGCGATTTCCCCGAGCTGCCGGCGACCGTTGCGGAACAAATCCTCAAAGGGGCCAGTGCCACGGAAAATCAGCACGTCACCCAGAAAAAACGTCTGCCCCTGCGCCTGAAAACCCAGGCCCGAGAGCTGCAATTTGAGACCCAGGCGGTGCGGGCGGCCCAGGGCTTGTACCCGAGCGCGTCAATCACTCCCGATACCGAGCGCCTGGTGCTGGGCACCTTGCGCTTTAACACCGATACCTTCGGCGACCTGCGTCTCGAGATTCGCCAGAGCACATTCGATGGCGAGTTGCGTTACAGCGTCGGCCCCGAAGACGCCACGCGGGTGCGGGTGCTGATTCGCGACGAGGCCGGGCAATATCAGGTGCGTAATGGCGAGGATCAGCCGATCCACGAAGCCGATGACTTTTTCGAAGCTGTCCTGCAGGCCACACAGGAGAACGGACAAAACAGCCTGGGCTACAAACCGGGTGACGGCGACAGGTTCCGCCAATGGGTCATGGTCAAATCGGCCCCGCCCAGCGAACGCCGGACCGTACTCGCCGACCCGCCCGTTCGCCCGGTGGCCGAGCATGAAACGATGTTGTTGGTGCGTGGCGGTGGGCTGAGCAGGGAGGCGAGAACCTTGCATGAACGGATACAGGATCTGCATCCGCACTTCAGTGAGGTTGAGGTTGATACGTTCGCCAATGCCCTGATCGAACAAGGCCAACCGCTGAGTGCCATTGAGCAGCATGAAGATGATCTGAACGAACTACGGATCATCCTGAATCGTTGGCGAAACCAGCAACCACCAACCTGGGGACCCGACTCAAAGGGCTTCCTGAACGGTGGTGGCGACCGCATTGCTGAAGGCCTTATCCAATGTTTCGAAAGAACAAACACCGATCTTGGCAGCCGCACTGATCCATCAAGCTACGGCCTCGACCTCTCCGGCGATCTGTTACCCATCAATCTGGAAAACTGGTGGTCGCAACGTCCCGATCTGAGGAAATTTCTGGACCGCATCACCCTTCTGAAACTCGACAACACACGCTTTTCCTCCAAGGCAAACGGCTTGCTGAAAGATTTTCCCAACCTGCGCGAACTCAGCGCCAGAGGATGCGAACTGACGAGCCTGCCGGAAAACATCGGCGCCATGCAGCGGCTCGAACGACTGAGTTTGATTGACAATGAAATCGTGCTGGACGCCGCCGCCGTCGAGCAACTGAAGCATCTGGACTACCTGGAAATTCTGCGTCTGGATGAAAACCCCTTGGGCAGGGTTGTCGACATCTCAAGCATGCCCCGGCTGAAGGTTGTCGGGCTGCGGGACACGGTCATTACCACCTGGCCTGAAGGTACGTTGAGCAAAACCAGGCCTCGCGGCTTTCTGCTGGATCTTCGGGATAACCCAATCAACCTGATTCCCGAAGTGGTCCCAGGCTCACCGCAGGCATGGGTCGTGGCGCGTACCCGGCTGGATGTCGGCAATCTGTCGGAATCCAACCAGGGTCGCTATCAGGCAATCCGTCGTTCGGTGCAACTGCCCCCTGAACCCATCGTGCCCTCCAACAGTCTGGCCGAGTGGGTGGTCAACTCGGACTACAGCGCGAAACACTGGAGCGACGTACCCGGTTGGGGCGTCAACCGTGCCAATCTCTGGTCGGAGCTGGCCGATGAGCCTCAGGCACAGGGCTTCCTGAAAGTTTTGCTTGATACCCGCCTGAGCCGCGACTTCCAGAACCCCGGCCCGGCCCGGGATCAACTGGTGCAACGTGTCTGGCGCATGCTCGATGCCGCATACGTCGATACGCCTCTGCGGGAGAAGCTGTTCACCATGGCCGTCGCGCCGGTGGATTGCGCCGACGCCGGTGCGCAGTTGTTCAATCACATGGGCATTGATGTGCTCGCCTACGAGGCCCACGCGTATTCCACCGACCCAGTGCAGCTGGAGCAGAAGCTGGTGACCCTGGCCAAAGGCGCGGCGCGGCTGGAACAGGTCAACGACATTGCCCGTGCCGATGTCGCCAGTCGTGGCGGCAACCCGGACGAAGTCGAGGTCTACCTGGCCTATCAGACCGGACTGGCAGAGCGCCTCGACCTGCCCTGGCAATCGAAGGGCATGTTGTTCCGGCCGGTGTCCGGCGTCACTGACGCGATGATCGATCAAGCCTATGACACGGTGCTGGCCCTGGGCGAAGGCGATGGTCTGGTCGACCGAATGCTCGAACAGGATTTTTGGCAAAACCATTTGAACGAGCGCTATGCGACTGACATGGAAGCCAATAAACGTCGCTATCTGGGCCTGTCGGATCAACTGGACACTTTGCGCACGACCCAGCGCGAATGGGCTGAATCGACGTCGGATACTCAGCGAGCTGCCCTGCGCAGCCGGCTCAGGGAACTGATGAACGATCTGCCGGCGCCGGACACGGTGGTCTTTGCCGATGAGCCATTGAGTGATGGAATTTTCGATCGCCTGCTGGTCGACCTCGGTGACGCCGAGAAAGAACTGTCGAGGCGCTTGACCCGTCAAGCCATGAAGCGCGCCGGCCAGTAAAAAGCATAAACATTGATGCTGGATGTGCCTGCCTCATCGCGAGCAAGCTCGCTCCCACAGGGGATCGGTGGTCGCCACAAGATCTGTGTACGACACCCATCCACTGTGGGAGCTGGCCTGCCAGCGATGGCGGCAGCCCCGAGCCTCAGACCTCGGAATCCCAGATCACGGTGACCTTGCCCCTGTAGAAAGGACCGGCACCCGGTTCGAGCATGAATGCCATTTGACTCTGGGGCACTTCAAAGTGCAGAACACCCGGCGCCCTGTCGACGTAGAAACCCGGCTGGAAATACAACGCATTGGCGGCGCCCGATCGCATTCGCATGTGCCTGACGGGTTGCCCGCTCATGTCGGTCAGGCCATTGGGCAGAGTGACAAAGACCTGCAGCTCCACCCCACGCTTGGAGGCACGGTCATCGAGCATGCAGTCGTAGGCAGTGCTCCACTCACACTCCATGTACATCTTGAAACGCGAGGAGGCCGAGATGTTGAAGGTCTGGTCACGGAACAACCGCACCGGTTTGCGCCCCGCCTGCAACCAGCTCTGCCAGCCACCGGCCGGTACCAATTGGACTTTCTCACCACCGGGCGGAATATCGACCTTGAGGGTGTGTTGAACGTCGAGGTTGAAGTTCATGGTCAACACCGGACTGCTCGGCAGCATGACATCGCCGAAATCGAAGTCGCCGTTGGGACCGACCGTATAGGTCAGCGAGCCTGTGTAATTGCCTGCCAACATGCCCAATGGATTGGGCGTGACCAGTTCATAGGAAAAATCCAGATGGTCGTAGCGCAACCAAGGGACATCGAACTTCGCCTGTTTATTACACGCGGCCTGCTCCGGTGCTTTCCAGAAAAAACCATAGGAGGTGGGGCGGTAGTAACCCACACCGCTGTAAACACACGGCGACGGCGCGTACACCCAACTCTGCCCCCACAACAGGTTATGCGCATTCCGGGAGTCATCGTTGGTGTCCCCTGTCAACGTCCGAACATCCTCAGTCACATACTTGGAGCCCACCCCGGTAATCCGCATTCTTACCTGTTCCACCGCTCCGGATTCATGACGCACTGACAGCTCACGCCATTGCGCTGGCACCGTGATTGTTGCGCCCTGGCGCGGTGATGCATGGTTGGCCGGAATCGCGCGATTGGATTCGAATCGAATCGGAACTTGCAGGCTGAACGTCTTGTTTTCCTCACATTGCTCCGGATACAGCTGACAGTAGCCACTGGGCGGCGTGGTGTTCTTGAATTGGTTGATGTGCGGATACGCTGAATCGGGCTTGAACAAAGCTGTAATTGATACGTCTTGCGCCAACGCCTGGGGCATCAGCCACCACACCATTAAAAGGCTCCATAACCAAAAAAGCCTTCTTGAAAACAAAACACCTGTGACATTCATCTGTATCCATCTCCGAAAAGCCGCCCTGCTCCCTGGGTGGCGATATCCACTCGACATTCAAACGCTGCAACACCCGTTAGCACCGAGAATCACTGTGGGAGCGAGCTTGCTCGCGATGAGGCCGGCACCTTCAGCATCCATGGCGCCTGACACTCCGCCATCGCGAGCAGGCTCGCTCCCACATTTTTGATCCATGCCAAAAACAGATCAGGGTGCCGCGGCACTGAAAATCAATTGCACCGTTCCGTAGTAAGTGCCGGGCTTGTAACCACCGACCGGCTCTTTCGGCTGGACTTCCAAAGCAAAGCGCCCGCCTGCCATCGCCTGCGCCGCCGACACCACTTCGCGCGGCGTCGCCTCGTGGCTCAACTCCTGGCCATTGAAGGTGACCCGCAAGTAGATGTTCTGGTCCTCCCGCCCGTTGAACAGATAGGGCTCGGCGTCCAGCCGCGCTTCGATCGCACTGGTGTCGTGCTTGACGTCGAAATTCTTGCGCAACCCTTCGAGCTTCGACGTGTTGCGATTCCACGGCAGGGTCTGTTCCAGATGAATCCAGTTCGTCTCGGCCGGTAGCACGTAAAAGCCCAGGGTCGGAATATCCGCCCACACTTCGAACGTGCGCTCTTCCCGTGCCGCGAAAACCTGGGCACACGTCATCACGCCCACACAGAGGGCGATGGCCGATTGCTTGATCATGTCAGTTACCTGTTGCGAGAAAAAAAGCGGCGAGTCTTCCAGGGCGACCCGCCTTTGGCGGTGTTACTGGCTGGCAACGCGCAACGCTTTTTTGTCGGCGCCTTCAATCAGGTTGAAGCGGTATTCGCGACCGGGTTTCTTCTCGAACTCGAACGACTTGCCCGCCAGAACGTGATGCTTGGTGGTCGGCTCGCACTCGGTTTCATTCTTCAGCGAGCAATTGCGAAACTCATCGATCACCACCACGGTGTTGCCGTTGTTGCGCAGTCGATAAACACCGGCGCTGTCATCGATCACGCTGTCGAAACGGCTGTTCTTGGGACGGACAAAAAACACCGTGCCAAACCCGGTCATCACGTTGACCCCCGCCGACAGGTTCTCCTTGTAGGTTTCGCGCTCTTCACTGGACACCGCGAAGTCGTCTTCCTTTTCCGGTACCACCGGCACAAAACGCACGCGGAAATAACGTTCGGTGTCACGAGCGCCCAAGTGCAGCAAACGCGTACCCTGCATGCCATTGGCCGGCACGATCAGCCGTGCGGGGCTGGCCATCAAGCCATCCCGACCGCTGCCATCCGCTTGCGTTGCGACGGGTACCTCGCGGTGGCTGCCATCGGCGTCATAGATGATTTCCAGGATGTTGACCTTGACGAACGCGGTGCTGTCGCCGCTGTTGAATACGCGTTTGAGGTAGGTGCTCTTGTCGCCGTCCAGATAGTCGTACACCGTTCCCACGTTGATCTGCGGACCGGCCTGAACCGCCAGAGAAAACCCGCTCAAACCCAACAGCAACCACAGACGTTTCATACCTTTGAACCTCATGACATTGAACACAACACAGGCGCGGTCCATCGATAGACGGCCCATCAGATTTCCGAATCCCAGATCACGGTGACTTTGCCCTTGTAGTAAGGACCGGCACCCGGTTCGAGCATGAATGCCATTTGACTCTGGGGCACTTCAAAGTGCAGAACACCCGGCGCCCTGTCGACGTAGAAGCCCGGCTGGAAATTCAACGCATTGGCCGCGCCCGCTCGCAAACGCATGTGCCTGACGGGTTGCCCGCTCGTGTCGGTCAGGCCATTGGGCAGGGTGACAAAGACCTGCAGCTCCACCCCCCGCTTGGAGACGCGGTCATCGAGCATGCAGTCGTAGGCAGTGCTCCACTCGCACTCCATGTGCATCTTGAAACGCGATGAGGCCGAGATGTTGAAGGTCTGGTCACGGAACAACCGCACGGGTTTTCGCCCCGCATGCAACCACCTCTGCCAGCCGCCAGCCGGGACCAGCTGAATTTTTTCACCGCCGGGGGGGATGTCGATTTTCAACACATGTTCAACGTCGAGAAGAAAATCAAGAACGATGACGTTGTCCTGAGGAATCATCACATCGCCCAAATCAAAATCCTGGCTTGGCCCAACTCGAAAAATATGCTGTCCGGTGTATTGCCCCGAAACCATGTCTTGGGGATTGGGAGTATCAAGCTCATAAGTAATGTCGAACGTTTCATATTTGAAGGGTTGTGGAATATCGAAAACAGCCTTCTTGGCGCAAATCTCGGCGCTAACCGGGTGCCGCCAGAAACTATTGAAACCAATGTCATTACCCGCACCCATTAAACCGGTGCACGGTGGACCGGCATAACTCCAGGTACCGCCCTCAAACAGATAGTTATGGCCTAACCCGCCGGTCAGTTCGGGTGCCGGCAGAGGTAATTTGTAGGCCACGCCCATGCCGGCCACCCGGAACCTGACGGTTTGAGGGGGCGCCGTTGGGTGGCTGACGGTCACGTCTTGCCATTGCGAAGGAATGTTAAACATCGCCCCCAAACGCTTGTTGGTATGACCGCCCACAATGGTTGCATTCGAGTAAGAGAGAATAGGCAGGCGTAAGCTGAACAGGTTTTCAGCGTGGCATTGAGGTGGGTTATCCAAGCAAAAACCACTTAACGGCGTTCTATTTTCGAACTTATTGAATTGAGGGTTAGATGCATCAGGGTAAAACACTGCCCTGATTTGTTGGGTGACCGCTGCGGCTGAAGCAGGGAACAGCGCCACGACTACTCCAACAACAGCGGCTGCATATATGGCTGACCTTTTAACTTGTGAAATATCTAACATTTGACATGACCTCAAAAATCCCTTGAACCGGATATCCGTCATCCCGCCGTCTCAGCCGTGCGATTGGCGTCCGCCAAGGTGTCCGGCGAACAGCGCAAATCACCGATCATCAGCACGTTGTTTTCATTGCGGTGTTTGTCGGTATCGAGACGGAACTGGCAGAGCAACTGGTCGGCATATCGCACTTGCAGGGTCGGTGAACCCGCGTTCATTTCCATCGAGAAGAAACCGTCGACCTCGCTGACCCCACGGCTGGCGTGGTTGATCACGTGGTGGCCCTTGAGCGGCCGCCCCTGCGGATCGATCAGGCGCCCGAGCACGGTCAGGGTTTTCATCACCCGCACCTTGCGGTACTCCACACCGCCCTTGTTCAGGTGATAGCGAGTGCGCGCCGGTTCGATGCTGGCCGCCGGCACGTGATTGCCTTCGAAGTCGAAGCTCACCGAACTGTTTTTGTAGGCCGTGAGCGGAATGAAATTGCGCCCCGGCCGCAGCGCCGCGCTGCCACCACTGAGGTCGTCGGCGCGCAAGGCGATACCGTCGATGTCGGACTCGACGTCGACAATCATCCCGGCACCGCGCCCTTGATGCTGGCTGGTCAACGCCATGCGCTGCGCGCCGACCACCAGGGTGCTGTCGAGGTTCACGCCACCGGTGAAGTTGTCGTTGAACGAAGAGCGTTGAATGAAACCGTCGCCGTTGATTTCGTCGGTACGAAAATTCGCCAGGCTCGACAGGCCGACGCCATAGGTGTCGGTGAGCGCAGTCACCGAGACGCTCTGCAACACGTGGTCTTGCAGGTCCTTGCGGTAACCGAGCGAGGCGTTGTTGTCGCGACCGCCCTCACGGGCGGTGCGGCTGCCGATGCTGCCGGAAATCTGCTGGCCCGGACCGCCGAGCGCCATGTTGATGCTCAGGTCGACCCCGCGATTGCGCGCATCGCCGCTGCTGTAGCTGCCCGGACGGTCGAACAACGACAGGCGCCAATTGGCATCGCTGCCAAACAGCTGGGTCCGTTGGGTCCAGCCGAGGTCGACGCCGACGCCCTCGACATTGCCCTCACTGTGGGACACCCGCGCGTTGAGCGAACTCTTGCGACTGATGCGGTGGTTCAGCGCCAGCGACGAGTTGCTGGTCTGGCCGGTGAACACATTGCGTTGGCGTACGCGGGTGCCGTCGGGCAGGGTGTCATAAGTGTTGGTGGTGTCGAGCCAGCTACGGTTGTGGCTGATCACCAGACTGCCAGAGCCGTAGTTGTACAGGCCTTGCAGATCGGCGCCGGTGCCGTGGTCTTCGGTCTGGTAAAGATTGGCGTAGACGCTGGTGCTGTTGCCCAGGGCCCAGTCAATGGAGCTGCCGTACTGGAGTTTTTCGCGCACCTGGCGTGCCGACAGTCCGAGAATCACCCGTGGGTGCAGCAGGTAATTGATCGAGGCGCCCGCCGTGGCATCGCCACTGCTCTGTTGATCCCAGTTGCTCAGCAGTTTGCTTTCCTGCCCGGCGAACAGATTGTAGCGCCAGCGCTCATCGTGGTTGCGCCAGTTGTTCGGCTTATAGATCAGCTCCTGGGTGGTCGAGGTGATTTGACCATCTTCGATCAACCGCACTTCCACCTCGTAAATACCGCCCGGCAATGGCCGTGTGTCGAGGGTCTGCAACCCGGCTGGCACTGACTGTGTATTGATCAGCAGGCCATCGCGATAGATTTCCACGGAACCCTGACGGTTGGCCGTGACGTAAACCGGGTACACGCTGGGTTTCGGGCTGTCGATCGCCAGACTGTCGGAGCTGCCATACATCACGCCCACGGCGGTATCCGGGCTGCTGCCGAATGAGCGTGGCTGACGTGTCAGGCCTTCGGAGTTCGGGGTGAAGTACCCCAGCCGGAAAAAACTGCCCTCCAGTTCGCGCTGGGTGAAGAGCTCATGCACGGCGTGATAGGTCTTGTCGTCCGGTCCACCCAGACGCGCCAGTTGCATGTTGAAGGTCTGGCTCCAGTTGCCCAGGCTGCCGCTGGCTTCCAGACCGAAACGACCGCCCAGGTCTTGATCCTGGCCGCCGTTGAGATTGAGTTGATTGCGCACCATCAGGCCGCTGCTGCCGCCTTCAGGCTGATCGTAGAAACGCTTGGCTTCGCTGTCGCGCTCGGCATTTTCGGTGACGATCGACAGCAATGAATTTTCCAGGTTGTAGTGCACCGCCAGCATCTGCTCCGGGCATTGACCGCTGCAGGCGCCCAGCGCCACGCCGGGTTTGAGGATATCCGCCCAAGTCTCGCGTTCGCTGGCGCCGAAGCGGCTTTCACTGGTGTCGGTGAAATCGAGCAACGTCACCCGGTCATCGCGGGACAATACAATCATCGCCTCGCCCAACGGTTGCTGATCGAGTTCGACCCGGACCGCCAACGGAACGTCGAAAAAATGCTCCTCGAACTCTGCCGGCAAGCCTTTGGCCTGGGCCAGCAAACTTCGCGGCGTATTATCAACGGAAGCGGGCGCCGCAAATGCGCTGCTACATAACAGCAACGCAAGCGCTGCCGCGATGGGCGTCATCGGGAACATGAACGAATACTCTAATATCAAAGAAGTTGAAACCCGACCGGCAACTTTTAATATTGCCGATCGGTCACGTTACTTATACAAGTAAGCGCTTATGACTCTTGATCAAGTTCAAAGAGCAACCGGAGGAACAGCGTCGAACATCATGGTGACGGCACCGGTGTAATCACCTGGTGCAAAGGTGGTGCCTTGTGCCTTGATGTTGAGTGGGGCACGGTAATTGACATTCGATTCGGTCTCGCCAACCACCATTTGCGGAGTCGTGGTGAGCACTACATTGTTGAGTGCCACTTGCAGGCCAATTTTGGATGCACCACTGATCAGCTCCGGCACGCTTTCAAGGCTGGCATGCACCGAGCCGTTGTTGTTGCGTACGTCGAAGAAACCGTTGACCTCATCCATGGTGCCCTTGCTTGGAATGTAATCCATTCTCTGATCCTTGTTGACCAGATCCGGATCGACCGGTACCACGTAGAAACCGTTGGTCGGTACATGCGCGACAAGGTTGATGGAGTGACGGGCTTCACCCGCGGCAAATACGGCGGAAGAACTCAGAGCCAGAACAGCCAGAGGAGCAGCAAACGCGATTTTCTTGAACATCTTTCAGTACCTGTCTTTTAAAAGGATAAGCGCAGAAAGTTCAAGTTGAGCAAAACCGTCACGAGCAGCTATTTGCTCAGCTGAACTTTCAACGCCGAAAGATGATCGATCAATTTATCTGGAAAGTAAGCAGGAACGTTCCTGCAAGTGCGTAGCCAAAGTGCTATCACCCGGGAAAGAAAAAACCTGAAATAACTTAAAAACCAATGTCTGACTGTAAGAGAAATACTACAAACCGCACACTAACGGCAATGACAAGCAGAAACTAACGAAGTTACTTCTGTAAGACCAATACCACAAGCCCCGCATTTAACAGGCCAAAACCCAACATTAGAGAGTTAACACTAATTTCAGGTTTTTCACCCGCACTGATTACCACTATTTTTGCGGTTTTGGCGGGGTCATCGGCTCGTCGCTCGGGACGGCCACCGGTCAGGGGGGCTTGCTTTCTCGTTAAGATATATCTTAAGTTGTATCTAAACACGACGAGAGAAAGCAGAAATGAGAGACCATCATTCCCCCCACCGTGAACACGGCGACGGCCGCGACGGCTTCGAGAAACGCCCCGGACGTGAGCGCGGTGGTCGCGGCCCCCGGGTCTTTGCCCCCGGTGACCTGAAATTGCTGTTGTTGGCACTGATCGCCGAACAGCCTTGCCACGGCTACGACCTGATCCGCCAGATTGAAGGCATGTTCGACGGCGCCTACAGCCCCAGCCCTGGTGTGATCTACCCGACACTGACCTTTCTGGAAGAGAGCGAAATGATCCAGGGCGACGCCGAAGGCGGAAAAAAACGCTACAGCGTGACCGACGCCGGACGTCTGTCCCTGAAAGAGCAAGCCATCGCCCTTGAAGGTGTGCGGGTGCGCATCGATGTCAGCAAACGCTCGCTGCGCGGCCATGATCGCCCGCCCGAAATTCACGAAGCCGTGCATAACCTGCGCCACGCGCTGCAACTGCACCACGGCCGCTGGAGCAAGGAAGAAATCCGGCGCGTCGCTGTCCTGCTCAACGACACCGCCAAAGCCATCGTCGACGGCCCCGCCGTTCAACCCGTTCAGGAGAACGCCGAATGACTGAAGTCATCGCCTCAACCATTCACCGTGTCATGCACGAAATCAAACGCCGTCGCCTGGAAGTGTTGCGGGTGGTCGACCTGACTCCGCGCATGCGCCGGATTACCTTGGGTGGCCCTGAATTGGCAGGCTTTGTCAGCCTCGGCACGGACGATCACGTCAAACTGTTGTTCCCGCAAAATGCCGAACAGGCCGCGGCGCTGGAAACCCTGGTGCTGGGCGCCGGCAAGGACAATGGTCCGCTGCCTGAGATGCGCGACTACACCCCGCGTCGCTACGATCTGGACGCCCTGGAACTGGACATCGACTTCGTACTGCACGGCGACGGCCCTGCCTCGACCTGGGCCGAACAGGCCAAACCGGGGCAGTTCCTGCACATCGGCGGGCCACGGGGTTCGATGATCGTGCCTGACATGTTCGACAGCTATCTGCTGATCGGCGACGAAACCGCCCTACCCGCCATTGCCCGACGCCTCGAAGGCTTGGCAGCCAATCGACGCGCATTGGTGATTGTCGAAGTGGAAAACGGCAAGGAGCAGCAAGTGCTGGAGAGCGCTGCCGAGGTCAATGTGATCTGGGTGCTGCGCGAAGGCGGCAAAGATCATTTGTTGAGCACGGTGCGCCAGATCCAGGTGCCAGCCGGCAGCCTGTACGCATGGGTGGCGACCGAGAGCAAAGTGTCGCGGCAGATTCGTCGGGTGCTGCTGGATGAGCACGGGCTGGACGAGCAGTTCGTCAAGGCGGTGGGTTACTGGAAACTGGGGGACAGTGTCGAGGAGTGATCTGCTCGCTCAATCGCTGGTTAAAGACTTTGTGGCGAGGGGGCTTGCCCCCGTTCGGCTGCGAAGCAGTCGTAAAATCTGCTGATGCGGTGTTTCAGATAAATACTCATTGCAGCTTTTAGCACTGCTTCGCAGCGCAACGGGGGCAAGCCCCCTCGCCACAATCAGCGTTCACTTCCGGGCGGCACGCCACCGATCCAACCCAATCACCAGCAAGGCAATCACCACAAACCCCGTCAACAACCCGCCGGCATTGATGAACACCTGTGGATAACCCAGTTTCTCGACATCAATGAACGGGTAGGGATAAACCGCCAGCAAATGCCCGCGCAGCAGCGAATAGGCGAAGTAGACCAGCGGATAGATCACCCACAACCCGATGTGTCCCACCCGCAGCCTGCCCTTGGGCACGCAACTCCACCAATACACCAGAAACAGCAGCGGCATGACGTCGTGCAACAGTTCGTCGGCCAGCCATTGCCAGCCCTCGGGATGCCACAAGTGGCGCAGCAGCAGGTTGTAAGCGAGGCTCACCACGGCGATGCTCACGGCAATGCCACTACTGACCCACGGCTGCAAGAACCAGCGACGCGCCGCCGACTCGCGGGATGTCACTGCACAGGTCAGCACGGTCGCCACCAGGGTGTTGCTCAGCACGGTGAAATAGCTGAAAAAACTCACCAGCCCACCGATCAGGCTGGCGCCCAGCGTCCAGCGCGAATGGAAAATCAGGTACATCTGGATGCTCAACCCCGCCCAGCCGAGCATGGCAGCCACGACCACAAAACGACGGTGTAACGCAGAAGGGTTGACCATGTTCAAAGCGGTCGTTTGGTGCGCATCAACTTCACATACAGGCGTTCGACCTTCTCCCGCGCCCACGGGGTTTTGCGCAGGAACGTCAGGCTCGACTTGATGCTCGGGTCGCTCTTGAAGCAGCGGATATCGATGCGCTCGGCCAGCCCCGACCACTCGTAGTGTTCAACCAGCGCGTTGAGGATCTGTTCCAGCGTCACGCCATGCAGCGGATCAGTGTTGTGTTCGGTCATGCCGGGCCTTCAGCGATGTTGGAATGGGAAAGCCGCGCACCTTAGCCGAGGGCTTCTTCGGGTGGAAGCGGTCTGTTAAATGTAGGTGATCTTGGGATCCTGTAGGAGCGAGCTTGCTCGCGAAAAACGCAACGACGCCGCTGGGTATCTGGTTTGACGCGTTATCGTTCACGACCATCGCGAGCGAGCTCGCTCCTACAGGAGAACACTGTTACCAAAATTGAAAGGATGCATGTCATCAAAAGCCCTTTCTCTATCTGTAACAGAACATTATCCTTGCGCACGCTTTAGCTGAAACGCTTCTGCCAGTCACTTCTTCCGCTCATCCCCCAGAAAAAGATCAAGAATTTCTTCCCTATGCCTGATTTGCGATTTTCGAAAGACAGCGCTGTCTTTAAGACTGTCTCTTGCCACAACGCCCTCAAACTGATCGGCGGGTTCACCGCGTTCGGCCTCGCCACCTGTGTCCAGGCTGCTCCGGCATTCGATAGCGACTCACCGTGGATGCTCGGCGACTGGAACGGCACACGTACGGAGCTGGCGGAAAAAGGCTATGACTTCAAACTGGATTACACCGGCGAAATGGGCAGCAACCTTCACGGCGGCTACGACCACGACCGCACCGCGCGCTACAGCGACCAGTTCGGCCTGGGCACCCACCTGGACTTGCAGAAGATCCTCGGCTGGGACGACGCCGAATTTCAGCTGACCATCACCGAACGCAGCGGCAACAACATCAGCAACGACCGCATCAACGACCCGCGTGTCGGTGGCTTCACCTCGGCCCAAGAAGTCTGGGGCCGCGGCCAGACCTGGCGCCTGACGCAGATGTGGTATCAGCAGAAGTTCTTCGATGAAAAGCTCGACATCAAGGTCGGCCGCTTCGGCGAAGGTGAAGACTTCAACAGCTTCCCCTGCGACTTCCAAAACCTGGCGTTCTGCGGCTCCCAGGTCGGCAACTGGGCCGGTGACATCTGGTACAACTGGCCGGTCAGCCAGTGGGCGCTGCGGGTCAAATATCACCTGACGCCAGAGTTGTACGCGCAGATCGGCGCGTATGAGCAGAACCCGTCGAACCTTGACCGCGACAACGGTTTCAAGCTCAGCGGCAGCGGCACCCAGGGCGCAGTCCTGCCGGTAGAGCTGGTGTGGACGCCGAAACTCAACGGCCTGCCGGGTGAATACCGCGCCGGTTACTACTACAGCAGCGCCAACGCCACCGACGTCTACAAGGACAGCAATGGCCAGCCTGCCGCCCTGAGTGGCGAAGCCTATCGCAGCGCGTCGAGCAAACACGGCGCGTGGCTGGGCCTTCAGCAGCAGGTCACCAGCCTGGCCAGCGACCACTCCCGCGGCCTGAGCCTGTTCGCCAACGGCACGATGCACGACAAGAAGACCAACGCCATCGACAACTACGTCCAGGCCGGCCTCGTCTACAAAGGCCCGTTCGATGCGCGCGCCAGGGACGACATCGGCTTTGCCATGGCCCGCGTCCACGTCAACCCGGCCTATCGCAAGAATGCCGAGGCGACCAACCAGGCCAATGTCGTTTTCGACTACGACAATCCGTCCTACCTGCCGCCCCAGGACACCGAATACAGCGCCGAACTCTATTACGGCGTGCACGTGACCAACTGGCTGACCGTGCGCCCGAACCTGCAATACATCCGCCATCCCGGTGGCGTGGACGAGGTCGATGACGCGCTGATCGGCGGGATCAAGGTCCAGTCGTCGTTCTAAAAAACACCACAACCCCCCTGTAGGACCGAGCTTGCTCGCGATGGACGTGAACGATAACGCTTGGAGCCTGACACCCCGCGGTGTTCTCAGGCTTCTCGCGAGCAAGCTCGCTCCTACAGGGACTGCGTCAGCCAAACCCGTTTTATATGAACCCTGCCCGCACAAGATCGTCATCTACAGTGAACTTGCGCGGGACTACTTGAAACGTCACGGAGAATCACACTATGAGCACTGATGGTGCCTTGAGCCGAAGCCGTCTATTGCCGACCCTGCTCGGCATATTGCTTCTGCTGATGGGCCTGGCCATGCTGGCCGGGGGGATCAAGCTGAGCATGCTTGGCGGCTCACTGTATTACCTGCTGGCCGGTATCGGCATCGCGCTGAGCGGCGTCCTGCTGATCGCCGCCCGCCGCGCGGCGCTGGGCCTGTACGCGCTGGTGCTGTTCGCCAGCACCCTGTGGGCCCTGTGGGAAGTCGGCCTGGACTGGTGGCAACTGGTGCCGCGCCTGGCGCTGTGGTTCGCCCTCGGTGTGGTGATGCTGCTGCCGTGGTTCCGTCGTCCATTGCTGATCAACGGCCCTGCCCCTATGGGTACTGGTGCCTTGAGCGTGGCCGTGGTCCTGGCCGGCGCCACCGCCGTGGCCAGCCAGTTCACCCATCCGGGCGAAACCTTCGGCGAACTGGGCCGCGACACCGCGGACATGACCAGCACCGCGCCGCAGATGCCCGAAGGCGACTGGCAGGCCTATGGCCGCAGCGAATTCGGTGACCGCTACTCGCCGCTCAAGCAGATCACCCCGGCCAACGTCGGCAAGCTGCAAGAAGCCTGGCGTATCCAGACCGGCGATCTGCCAACCGCTGATGACCCGGTGGAACTGACCAACGAAAACACCCCGCTCAAGGCCAACGGCATGCTCTATGCCTGCACCGCCCATAGCAAGGTGCTGGCGCTGGACCCGGACACCGGCAAGGAATTGTGGCGTTTCGACCCGCAGATCAAGAGCCCGGTGGGCTTCAAGGGCTTCGCCCACATGACCTGCCGTGGCGTGTCGTACTACGACGAAGCGGCCTACGCCAAGTCTGAAAGCGCTGCCTCCGCAGTGATTTCCGAGGCCGGCAAAGCCGTTGCCCAGGCTTGCCCGCGTCGCCTGTACCTGCCAACCGCCGATGCACGCCTGATTGCGCTCAACGCCGACACCGGCAAGATCTGCGAAGGTTTCGGTAAAAACGGTGTGGTTGACCTGACCCAAGGCATCGGCCCGTTCACCGCCGGCGGCTACTACTCCACCTCGCCAGCAGCGATCACTCGTGATCTGGTGATCATGGGCGGCCACGTCACCGACAACGAGTCGACCAACGAGCCATCCGGTGTGATCCGTGCCTTTGACGTACACGACGGTCATCTGGTGTGGAACTGGGACAGCAACAATCCCGACGCGACCGAACCGCTGCCAGAGGGCGAGCACTACAGCCGCAACTCGGCCAACATGTGGTCGCTGGCCAGCGTCGACGAAAAACTCGGCATGGTCTACCTGCCACTGGGCAACCAGACCCCTGACCAGTGGGGTGCAGACCGCACTCCAGGCGCCGAGAAATTCAGCGCCGGCCTGGTCGCGCTGGATCTGGCCACCGGCAAGGTGCGCTGGAACTACCAGTTCACTCACCACGACCTGTGGGACATGGACGTCGGCAGCCAGCCAACCCTGCTGGACATGAAAACCGCCGACGGCGTGAAACCTGCGCTGATCGCCCCGACCAAACAGGGCAGCCTGTACGTCCTCGACCGTCGTGACGGCACGCCGATCATCCCGATCAAGGAGATTCCGGCTCCGCAAGGTGCCGTAAAAGGTGACCGCACCGCGCCGACCCAGGCTCGTTCGGACCTGAACCTGCTGGCCCCGGAACTGACCGAAAAAGCCATGTGGGGCGCCAGCCCGTTCGATCAGATGCTGTGCCGCATCCAGTTCAAGGAACTGCGTTACGAAGGCCAGTACACCCCGCCGTCGGAACAGGGCAGCCTGATCTATCCGGGTAACGTCGGCGTCTTCAACTGGGGCGGTGTTTCGGTCGACCCGGTTCGCCAGATGCTGTTCACCAGCCCGAACTACATGGCCTTCGTCTCGAAGATGGTGCCTCGCGCCGAAGTCGCGGCCGACAGCAAGCGCGAGAGCGAAACCGCGGGTGTGCAACCGAACACGGGCGCACCTTACGCGGTGATCATGCACCCGTTCATGTCGCCGTTAGGCGTACCGTGCCAGGCTCCGGCCTGGGGCTACGTGGCCGGCATCGACCTGACCACAAGCAAAGTCGTGTGGAAACGCAAGAACGGCACCAGCCGCGACAGCTCGCCATTGCCTATCGGCCTGCCACTCGGCGTGCCAAGCATGGGCGGCTCGATGGTCACCGCCGGCGGCGTCGGCTTCCTCAGCGGTACGCTGGACCAGTACTTGCGCGCCTATGACGTCAACACCGGCAACGAGCTGTGGAAATCGCGCCTGCCGGCTGGCGGTCAGGCTACGCCGATGACCTACACCGGCAAGGACGGCAAGCAGTACGTGCTGTTGGTCGTCGGTGGTCACGGCTCACTGGGCACCAAAATGGGTGACTATGTGATTGCTTACAAACTGTCCGAGTAAGTTTTAGCGGCAGTCAGAACAAAGGCGACGTCCTCACAGGCGTCGCCTTTTTATTGCCACCACCGCCGTCCCCTGTAGGAGCGAGCCTGCTCGCGATGGTGTGTCAGCCAAATTGATGCCGACTGACACACCATCGCGAGCAGGCTCGCTCCTACAGGGGGCCGGTGTCGTGCCGAAATCCAGCTAACCTGTCTCTGCGCTGAACACACCTGCGAAACACCGCGTCGCAGAAAATGACCGTTGAAACCACCGCCAACCTGCCCCATCTAAGACCCATACCCATTGCGCAGGTGCCCCCATGAGCGACCAGCAGGAATTCCCCGAAGACCCGAGCGAATACGCCGATCCGGAAAACACCCAGCAGCACAAACCTGGCAAAGGCCTGGCCCTGCCGGGCCAGAACCTGCCGGACAAGGTCTACGTCATCCCGATCCATAACCGACCGTTCTTCCCGGCCCAGGTGCTGCCGGTCATCGTCAACGAAGAACCGTGGGCCGAAACCCTCGATCTGGTCAGCAAATCCGATCACCACTCCCTGGCCCTGTTCTACATGGACACGCCCCAGGAAGACCCGCGCCATTTCGACACCTCGGCCCTGCCGCTCTACGGCACGCTGGTCAAGGTGCACCACGCCAGCCGCGAAAACGGCAAGCTGCAGTTCGTCGCCCAAGGCCTGACCCGCGTACGCCTCAAGACCTGGCTCAAGCATCACCGCCCGCCGTACCTGGTGGAAGTCGAATACCCGCACCAGCCCACCGAGCCGACCGACGAGGTGAAGGCCTACGGCATGGCGCTGATCAATGCGATCAAGGAACTGCTGCCGCTCAACCCGCTGTACAGCGAAGAGCTGAAGAACTACCTCAACCGCTTCAGCCCCAACGATCCGTCGCCGCTGACCGACTTCGCCGCCGCGCTCACCTCGGCCACCGGCAGCGAGTTGCAGGAAGTGCTCGACTGCGTGCCGATGCTCAAGCGCATGGAAAAAGTCCTGCCGATGCTGCGCAAGGAAGTCGAAGTCGCGCGCCTGCAAAAAGAGATTTCCGCCGAAGTTAACCGCAAGATCGGTGAACATCAGCGCGAGTTCTTCCTCAAGGAACAACTCAAGGTTATCCAGCAGGAGCTGGGGTTGACCAAGGACGACCGCAGCGCCGACCTCGAACAGTTCGAACAGCGGCTGGTGGGCAAAGTCCTGCCGACGCAGGTGCAGAAACGCCTCGAAGAAGAAATGAACAAGCTGTCGATCCTCGAGACCGGCTCGCCGGAATATGCGGTGACCCGCAATTACATCGACTGGGCGACCTCGGTGCCGTGGGGCGTGTACGGCGAGGACAAACTCGACCTCAAGCACGCGCGCAAGGTGCTGGACAAACACCACGCCGGCCTCGATGACATCAAGGACCGTATCCTCGAATTTCTCGCGGTCGGCGCCTACAAAGGCGAGATCAGCGGTTCCATCGTATTGCTGGTGGGCCCGCCGGGCGTGGGCAAGACCAGCGTCGGCAAATCCATCGCCGAATCCCTGGGCCGGCCGTTCTATCGCTTCAGCCTCGGCGGCATGCGCGACGAAGCCGAAATCAAGGGCCATCGCCGCACCTACATCGGCGCGCAGCCGGGCAAATTGGTGCAGGCGTTGAAAGACGTCGAAGTGATGAACCCGGTGATCATGCTCGACGAAATCGACAAGATGGGCCAGAGCTACCAGGGCGACCCGGCCTCGGCGCTGCTGGAAACCCTCGATCCGGAACAGAACGTCGAATTCCTCGACCACTATCTGGATCTGCGGATGGACCTGTCGAAAGTGCTGTTCATCTGCACCGCCAACACCCTGGATTCGATCCCCGGCCCGCTACTGGACCGGATGGAAGTGATTCGCCTGTCGGGCTACATCACCGAAGAAAAAGTCGCCATCGCCAAGCGTCACCTGTGGCCCAAGCAGCTTGAGAAAGCCGGTGTGTCCAAGGGCAGCCTGAGCATCAGCGACAGCGCGCTCAAGGCGCTGGTCGACGGTTATGCCCGTGAAGCCGGCGTGCGCCAGCTGGAAAAAAACCTCGGCAAACTGGTGCGCAAAGCGGTGATGAAACTGCTCGACGATCCAAAAGCCGTAATCAAGCTCGGGCCGAAAGACCTGGAGGCTTCACTCGGCAAACCGGTGTTCCGCAACGAGCAGGTGCTCGCGGGGGTCGGTGTGATCACCGGGCTGGCCTGGACCAGCATGGGCGGTGCAACCCTGCCGATCGAAGCCACGCGCATCCACACCCTCAACCGTGGGTTCAAGCTCACCGGGCAATTGGGTGATGTGATGAAAGAGTCGGCGGAAATCGCCTATAGCTATGTCAGCTCGCACCTGAAGTCCTATGGCGGCGATCCGAAATTCTTTGACGAAGCCTTCGTCCATCTGCATGTGCCGGAAGGCGCGACGCCAAAAGACGGCCCGAGCGCCGGCGTGACCATGGCCAGCGCCCTGCTGTCGCTGGCACGCAATCAGCCACCGAAAAAAGGCGTGGCCATGACCGGCGAACTGACGTTGACCGGGCATGTGCTGCCAATTGGCGGGGTGCGGGAAAAGGTGATCGCAGCGCGGCGGCAGAAGATTTTCGAACTGATTTTGCCGGAGGCCAACCGGGGGAATTTCGAGGAGCTGCCGGAATACCTGAAGGAAGGGATTACCGTGCACTTCGCCAAGCGCTTTGCGGATGTGGCGAAGGTGTTGTTCTGATTAAACAGTGTGATTTCGAAATGGTCAGGCTCGTAACCTGACCATTTTTTCGAGGCCAGCAATAACTAAAAATAAATAATTAATTAATTAATAGGTTTGTAATCCCATCAGAACAGAGAGTACATCCAGGCACTTCGGCTCTATATCCTCAAGGTTCAAATCATTCGTGCGAGAAGCACAAAGGAGAGAACCCCATGGATATCAAACTACGAAGAAATCTTGTCGACGAGCGCATTAATGACAATGTCAAATTTCGCCGTTGCTGCCCAAACAACCACTTGAATGCAACCCTTCAGAATCGTGAAGACTTCCGGTCCGAAGAATTTTTCGCCAGCGTCGGAAACAGGGAAATCCTCGCTATTTTCAAGGCCGGAGAAAAAAACACCCCACTCGACCGGGTCTTTGACATTTACATGCCCAAGCATATCGAGACGGGAATCTACACACTGAACTCTCCGGACCATTTGATAGAAATTTCCTATACCGAAAACTTCCCTGCCTACACCAGCCATTGGGCATTGGAAGGTGTCATGAACTTGACCGTGAGTAACGAAACACAACAGTACTCTGGCAACGTCGTTATGAAGTTCAAAGATCTGCATGGCATCGAATTTACATCAGAAAGCGATTTCTGTTTTTCTCTTGTGAGTTAACCGTTAAGCACTACCAGTAAATATTTTCTTTATCCCGAGCAGGTCGCTCTCATGAGGTTACCTCTACCCCCTGTGTGTGGCCCGCTCGCGATAGCGTCAACTCTTGCACCCCCATTGCGGGCGACTGTCACACTTTGTCTCATCTCGGTTATGCTCGCCGTTCGTCGTGAACGCCGGAGCCACTGACCACATGTCCCCCATTCGCCTGCTTGTCCCCCTCGCCCTCGCCTTGCTGGCCGGATGCGCCACGCAACCTGCGCACAACGTGACAGTGGAAAAACAAAGCGAATGTCCGGTTCAGCTCAGCAACGGGCAAAACCTGATCCTGACCCTGCCGAGCAATCCGACCACGGGCTATCGCTGGGCGATCCAGGATTCGGCTGGTGGCGTCTTGCACACCCTGGGACCAGAGGTTTATCGAAACCCGGAAGATGCCGGCATCGTCGGCGCGGCCGGAGTCTCGACCTGGCGCTTTCAGGCGTTTGCGACCGGCACCGGCCGTTTGCGCCTGACCTCGCAACAGCCGTGGGCGCCGGAAGTACTGCCGGTGGATTCGTTCGACTGCGCGATTTCGGTCAACTGACCGTGGGCTGGCTGATTCTGGCGCTGATGGGCGCAGTGACCTTCCTTTATGGCCTGAGCGTGCATGCGTCCCTGCTGTGCCTGCTGGTCAAGCCGCTGCCGGTGCTGGCCCTGCTTGGCTGGTTGCATGACGCACCACCAGGCGAATATCGGCGCTGGATCAGCCTGGGGTTGATTTTCTCCCTGGTCGGCGACGTGTTGCTGGCATGGCCGGGGGATTTGTTCGTGTTCGGCCTTGGGGCGTTTCTGGTTGCGCATCTGGCCTATCTGAAAGCGTATTTGAGCGATTGCCGGCGCCTGGCATTGCTGCCACTGGTGCTGGCCCTCGGCGTCGGCGCCGTCCTGCTGGGGATTCTGATTTCCAACGGCCTCGGGCCATTGTTGGTGCCTGTGATTGTCTATGGCACGGCGATCAGCGCCATGCTCTGGCGCGCCCTGGCCCGACTCGGGACCGATGTGCCCAAACGCTCGGCGCTACTGGCGGCGGCGGGCGCAGTGGCATTCGTGTTCTCCGACAGCGTGATCGGCATCAGCCGCTTCGTGGTGCCGTTCGACGCGGCGCCGTACGTGATCATCCTCAGCTATTGGCTGGGGCAATGGGGGATTACGGCGTCGGCGTTCGGCAAAAAACTTAAATAATAGACAGTCATCAGGTCTGGTTAAACCTATCAGAACTGCTAGTAGACAGATGCATGTAATCTCGCTGAAGCTCATTCAGCGCGAACACTCACCTTCCTTATCCAACAACCGTCGCGCCCCCTCGATAAGGGCATACCATGAAACTCGACAAGCAAAAAAATCTTGGTGAGGTTATTCAATCACTAATCAAAAGAGGACTGACACCAACCAGTAGCTCCGTCTCTTTGTTAATGGGGAAGCAAATCAGTGCGGCGGCCATCCAAGCGTATTTAGACCACGCGAATTTCCCACACGAAGCACCTATCAAACATGAAACTTCGACAGATGGATGGCCTACACCTTATGACTTTTATACCAGCCCGATCCCTAGAAACAATCTCATAGGTAATCTGGGCGGAGAAGTTGTATTTGTACAAAACCAAACAATAACCATCCCACCACAAACTGAATCACAGAAACTGGTTTGCGGCAGAACCGCACTATTGACATTCATCCCCCTTAGCACACTCATCACCAATATAGAAGTTCGCTCGCAATTTGGAACCTTGATTATGCGTCAAGCAGATGAATCACGCTTCGACACGGATCAACCATCAAATACTAATCGACCAAAGGTCCGCCACTCTGCAAATCGCAGGATGGTAATGTTACCCGCCCATTGGATGGTTCCCGGGCTGGAGTTAACTTTTTGGTACGCGTCTGATCTATTTGGGACACTTACTGCAGATAAGCTGGATTTTGGCCCACCGGCTGAACTCGTACTGCAAAACATCCGAATTGGAATGCTGACTCCACCCAGGGAAGGGCATAAATTCGAAGAACAGCCTTTCTTAAAGGGAATAGATTATTTCCAGAAAATTCCTGTGGCAAAATTGGTTGTAGCACAATACGAAGCTGTACATTTTCAGGCCTTACGGATGCCTGACGGCGAACTTTATACCAAAGCCAGCAAAACCGAGGGTGGAGTGTATGACGGAGACATGCGCCAGTTTATAGGTAAGGAAATGGTCTCCGTTGGTATTAACCTCGCCAATTATGGCATTCACGAATCGCCTGGTTTTTCCGAGGCAAATCCTCAGCATTATATGCAAATCGTCGTACATACCAGCAGAGGCAACTATACCAACGGCGTTGTCGATCACGGATTAAGCGGTGGCGGCGGAATGTGCACCCTCTGGGAAACTGATGGAAATGAATTTTCACATGAAGCAGGGCATAACTACCACCTGGGGCACCACGTAGGCGGAGGTCAGGGGTCTATCCAGCACCCAGGTCCTGGCTGGGGTTTTGATTTTTACAGACAACGATTTATTGCCAATATCATGTGGACCCATCCTGCTGAGGACTCGGTGCTTCGAGAATTCCCTGATTACCGAGTCAAGCCTTTCTCCGCAGCATTCAAATATAATTTCGACGCAATGGCAGGTGGAGCGCCAGATGGAAACATATCAAGCTTCACCCACCACACAAATTATGTAGCCAAGCGAATACAGTCGTTCTTTAGCGACAAGGCTGTCATCGATCCGAATAGTCCTTCTGGCTATATGAAGTGGAATGATTCATCAAAAAAAAATGATCCCCCACTACGCGGCATGGCCTAAGCCGGTACAGTTTGGTGTCCCAGTTTTTACTATTGTCGGATACATTGATCCAAACAACGTTATCCTCCCTTCATTTCACGTACTTTATGGAAATTACGGTCACGTGTATCCTGTGCCAGAAACCAGCGCTAGCTCCGGAAAATACTATTTGGAAGTAGTCTGTATTAATTCAACCAAGAAAATACCTTTATCCGGCATCAAGCTGGGTCAAGCGATCATGAACAAAATTCACTTCAATATACCGTACACCGAGCAACCAACGAAGATTATTTATAGAACAGGACCTCATGACGAAGAGATTATCTTCACTCAGGAAGTAGAAAATAGCATTCGCACCCTGCCCCCTCCCGTTATCATTGGCGGTGACCATTGGGAGGAAAACGCTGTTCAACATATTCCTGACTTTACTAAATGGTCACCAAGTTCAAAAAATATCTCCTCGCTCGATGAACTGGAACAGCAATTAGCCCTCACCTACGGTCCTATTCACGACTACTCAGCCACTGAACAAAATAATCGCACCCCTGGAGAATTTTTCCGACATAAAAACCCGTCAACCGAAAAACATCAATATTTCGCACTTAAACAACGTCAATACTCAGAACTTCCGACTGACAAATCCGATAATGAATGCTGGCGCTACCTGGGAGATGCGGAGCAATTCGTTCCGAATACATAATAATTATCTTTTATGCCAGCAAACCTTGACTTTCCTACGTGCGACATCAAATACCAGCGTATCGGTATTTGATGTCTTTATCGTTCGCCTACATAATCTGTCTTACGGTTTTCAAAAGCTGCCCCCATGCGCGCCCTCTCACCTAACAGTCAGATAGTTGCTTGAATATCGGATGCCATCCTGTGTACCTGACTGCTTTCAGCATGCATCAGGATCTAAAATAATCGCGACCTTGCTGACTCCTAAGCTAAAATGCCGGCCTTTCCACCTACACCGCTGGAACCGCCGTGAGCAAAGAACCCGATCGCCTTTTCGCCCAGCCTTTGGCCCAGGTGCCTGACTTCGCCTTCAACGAGGACGTGGTGCGGGTGTTCCCGGACATGATCAAGCGCTCGGTGCCGGGTTATCCGACCATCGTCGAAAACCTCGGTGTGCTCGCCGCGCAGTTCGCCCAGCCGGGTAGCGTGCTGTATGACCTGGGCTCGTCGCTGGGTGCCGTGACCCAGGCCTTGCGCCGGCACGTGCGCACCGATGGCTGCCGGGTGATCGCTGTGGATAACTCCGCAGCGATGGTCGAACGCTGCCGCGAGTACCTCAACGGGCAGGATTCGATGTTCCAGGAGTTGCTGCCGGTGGAGGTGATCGAAGGCGACATCCTCGCCCTGGAGTTCCAGCCGGCCTCGGTGGTGGCGCTGAACTTCACCCTGCAGTTCATCGCCCCGGACCAACGCACGGCATTGCTGTCGCGCATCCGTCAGTCGCTGTTGCCCGGCGGCGCCCTGATCCTCTCGGAAAAACTGCGTTTCGAAGACGAGCAGGAACACGCGTTGCTCACCGACCTGCATATCGCTTTCAAACGCGCCAACGGCTACAGCGAACTGGAAATCGCCCAGAAGCGCAGCGCCATCGAAAACGTCATGAAGCCCGACAGCCTCGAAGAACACCGCGAACGCCTGCTGGCCGCCGGGTTCTCGAAAGTCGTGCCGTGGTTCCAGTGTCTTAACTTTGCCTCGTTGATTGCCTTGCCATGATTGATCTGTCCCCCCTCGCCCGCCGTCTGGCCGGCACGCCGCTGGCCGAATGGGCCAACACCCTGCAAGCACAACTCGACAAGAAAATGGAAAAGGGCCATGGCGACCTGGAACGCTGGCAAAGCGCGCTGGACGCCCTGCCGAAGATCCAGCCGAGCGAAGTCGATTTGCTCAATGGCTTGAAGCTCGATACCGATTGCAGCGACGAGACCCGTGCGCAAATGCGTACCGCGCTGATGGGCCTGTCGCCATGGCGCAAAGGGCCGTTCGACCTGTTCGGCGTGCACGTCGACACCGAATGGCGCTCGGACTGGAAGTGGTCACGGGTCGCCCCGCACCTGAACCTGAAAGGCAAGCGCATCCTCGATGTCGGCTGTGGCAACGGTTATTACATGTGGCGCATGCTTGGCGCCGGCGCGGACAGCGTGATCGGTGTCGACCCGAACTGGCTGTTCTTCTGCCAGTTCCAGGCGGTGCAACGCTACCTGTCCGAGCCGAACGCCTGGCACCTGCCCTTCCCGTTCGAAGACCTGCCGCCGAACCTCGAAGGGTTCGACACAGTGTTTTCCATGGGTGTGTTCTACCACCGCCGTTCGCCCATCGAACATTTGCTGGCGCTGAAGGATTGCCTGGTCAAGGGCGGTGAGCTGGTGCTGGAAACCCTGGTGGTCGAAGGCGACAAACATCAGGTGCTGGTGCCGGAGGACCGCTACGCGCAGATGCGCAACGTGTGGTTCCTGCCGTCGGTGCCGGCGCTGGAGTTGTGGTTGCGACGTGCCGGGTTCACGGATGTGAAATGCGTGGACGTGAGCACCACCACGGTCGAGGAACAGCGCGGGACGGAGTGGATGAAGTATCAGTCGCTCAGTGACTTCCTCGATCCGGAAGATCACAGCAAGACCATTGAAGGGTTGCCGGCGCCGATGCGGGCCGTAATCGTCGCCAGAAAGTAACGCAAGAACCTGTAGGAGCGAGCTTGCTCGCGATGGTGTGTCAGTCGACACCACTTAGCCTGACACTCCATCGCGAGCAGGCTCGCTCCTACAGGGGGGCCGGTGTTCAGTCTGAAGGTTTTGCGCGCCGGGCCTTGAAGAATTCGCTCAACACCGCTCCACACTCATCCGCCAACACCCCGCCTTCATACAACACCCGATGATTCAGGAAGCCTTGGGTAAAGAACTGCCCCTGGCTCTGCACAATCCCCGCCTTGGGCTCCAGCGCGCCGTACACCACCCGGGCAATCCGCGAATGCACGATCAGACCCGCGCACATGCTGCACGGCTCCAGCGTCACGTAAAGCGTACTGCCGGTTAGTCGGTAATTGCTGACGGCCTGGGCGGCGGCGCGGATTGCGACCATCTCGGCGTGGGCGCTGGGGTCGTTGCCACTGATCGGGCAGTTGAAGCCGCGACCGATGATTTCCCCATCCTGGACCAGTACCGCGCCCACCGGCACTTCGCCGAGGGCCGCGCCTTGGGCCGCCAGTGCCAGGGCCTCACGCATGAATTCGCGATCACGACTGCGGTCGATGATGGCGGCGGGACGAATCTGACGCATCACGCCACCTCGATAGCGGCCATCAGGCCGGTTTCCATGTGATCGATCACATGGCAGTGGAACATCCATACACCCGGATTATCCGCCACCAGCGCTACCTGCGCGCGCTCGTTCTTGCCCAGCAGGTAGGTGTCGGTGAAATACGGAATGACCTTGTGCCGGTTCGAGGCGATGACCTTGAAACTCATGCCGTGCAGGTGAATCGGGTGCTGATACTGGGTCATGTTTTTCAATTCGAAAATGTAGCTCTTGCCCTTGTCCAGTTTGGCGATCGGGCGGTCGGCACAGGTTTTGTCGGTGATGTCCCAGGCCTTGCCATTGATCTGCCACAGGCTTGGCGGCTTACCATTATCGACGTTCACCGACACCGAACCGACCCATTCGAAATTGAAGTTGAGTTTCTCGGCATTGGCCAGGTCCGGCTCGGCCACCGGGTTGGCGGGCAGCGCGGGCGGCCACTCGGTCGGGGCGTCGGTGTTGGCCACCGAACGCAGCGTACCCAAGCGCACCGGGCCGTTGCGCAGGGACAATTCTTCACCGGCCGGCGGCGCCTTGATCGCCAGGCAGATACGCATGCCGGGGCCGAGCCAGTATTCCTTGCCTAGCGGGCGCGGTTCGATGGGGTTGCCATCGAGCGCATAGATCTGCGCTTCGACGCCGGGAATATTCAGGCGATAGGTCAAGGTGTTATCGAGGTTGAGCAAACGTACACGGGTGATCTGCCCGGCCGGCAAATCAATCACCGCTTGCGCGATGCCGTTGATGGTCGACAGACGCCCCGCCGTGCCGCCACGGGCCGCTTCCCGGGGAATACTGAAGTCGACGAAAGCGCCCTGCTCATCGATGTGCCAGTTCTTCAGGCTCAAGGTTTTTTCGTACTTGAAGCCGGTGGGCTCACGCTCCTCGACAATCAGCGGGCCGACCAGGCCGCGACCGAGTTCCTCGCTGCTGCTCACATGGGGGTGATACCAGTAGCTGCCGGCATCAGGCACGCGGAATTTGTAATCGAAGTATTCGCCCGGCAGCACCGGCAGCTGCGAGACGTAAGGCACACCGTCCATTTCCAGCGGCAGACGGATGCCGTGCCAGTGGATGGTGGTGGCGACCGGCAGGTGGTTGATGAAACGCACCCGCAGCCATTCACCCTGGCGCACCCGCAACTCGGTGCCCGGCGCCGAAGGGCCGAAGGCCCAAGCCTGGGTCTTGTGCCCGGCTACCAGTTCCAAGTCCAACGGCGCTGCGATCAGCTCATAGTCGTGGCCCGCCTCGGCGTCAGCCATCTTGCCCAGCCAGTAGCGCGACGCGCCCCCTGCACCGACACCAACGACAACAAGACCGGCCAGGCCACCGAGGATTTGGCGACGGGTAAACGACATGAACTCAACTACCTCACGTATCAGCGACAGGCCCGGGAGCCTGCAAAAGGCGAATACGATACACCTGCAACTGCGAAACGGTAAGGGTGACCTGTGGCCGCACATCAGCTGTGGGCATAACTATGTAGTGCACTTGCCTTGAAAAAACCGGCCATCCTCGACATCCCGTTTTCTCAAGGAAAGAGAGTGCATGAACCCGAACGAAACACGCCCGCTGCCCAATGCCGCCGACAAGGCCGCGCTCAAGGCGATCGCCACCACCGTCATCCAGACTTGCCCGAGCCTGCAAGACACGGCGCACGAAGTCGCCAGCGACTTACTGAAAAAATCCGGCATTACCGACCTCGATCCGGATCAGGTGTACTTCCACCGTTTCGACACAGCCGAAAGCAGTTCGAAAACGTTCACGGGGTGGGAGCATGTCAAAGCAACGCCGACGTCAACCACGACCCTGACGCAGCTGGTGATCCAGCGCTTTCGCACCAGCGATCAGGACAACGCCGACCTGCTTGACGTCTATGCAGGCTTTTATACCGCCGGCCCGAATGCCGGGAGGTTCAACGAAACCAACGAAGTACGCCTGCACGGCAACGAGGTGCTGAAGGCGTTCTGGAACATCGATTTCAGCACGCTCTATACCGACAAATTGACCGCGTTCTGGAAGCAGTCCGGCACCGACTTCCGAACCCTGGCCAAATGCAATTTTCTGATACAAGCCGTAAAGGCCAGGGACAAACGGCAGTTGAGCGACGATGACTTCCAGTTCGTCACTAACGCCGTAATGGGCCCGATTACCTGGCCCGTCGACCTGCAGATGCTGCGGGCTCAGCACCCTTGCACTGACATTGTTCGAGCTCTGGACGTCGACGGGTACCTTGCCACCAACATCCTGCGTTTCGTCGCACCCAAGGGGCGCCAGATCGTGTACCTGCCCGGTGAAAACGTCGCTTTCAAAGTGCTGGAAACCGCGACGGACATGCACTACTGGATGTTGCAGCAGATGAACGAAGAAGAGGCTCGCCGAGGCTTCATGACGCATTTTTCCTTGGCCGATCGTCAAACCATCGACAAGAACATCACCGATATCATGAACCGGCTGGTCAGCACCTGGGGCAAGTACGACCATCACCTGATCAATCAAAAAAACCAGATCATCACCGGCGACGCATTCAGTTGGTTGAGCAACTCGACCAAAAGCGCAATGTTTGCCGAAGCCGAACTCTCGCTGACGTCCAATGGCGATCTGCGCAAAAAACTGTGGATCGGTTACCTCAGCGCCGGTTTAAAAGTATTTGGCCCCATGGCGGTGGTCGGTTGGCCGATTGCCCTGCCGGTGGTCGGCGCCAGTATCGCCAGCCTGGGTTTGAACATCGATCAGGCGGTCAATGGCAAAACCGCCAAGGAACGCAAGGCCGGCGTTCTTGGCGCCGTGCTCAGCGGTATCGATTTGCTGTTCAACCTCCTGGTGCTCAAAGGTCCGGGATCGCTGGAGGAAATCGGCCCGGACATCGACGCCGCCGAAGCCAAAGAAATGGCTGATCTGATTGAATCAACCACACCTGCCGAAACCGCCGGGTCGAAGGTCGGAACCATCGAAGGAGAATCAGAGGCTGTCACGGGCTCGACTGAGGACAGGCCAGCGTCATCAGTGCCGGACTCCTTCAGGATTAATGATGTGCTCAGCGATGACGCCCTGGTTCGTGAGCCTGGCAAGTTCCAGGGTACATATCGGCTCGCCTCGAATCCTTCGTCCGCCATCAAACTCAACGGCAACGCCTATTACGTGCGTTATGAAAACAGCCTCAACGGGCGTGGGTACTGGGCAATCATCGACCCGGCCAATCCCGACTCCTTTACGGATTCGATTCCAGTACGGTTTATGAATGATTCGGGAGAATGGGAAGTCGTTCCCAAACTGGGCCTCAGAGGCGGGATGCAAGCAGCGGACGCCGCCTCCCCCGCCGTCGAGGAGTGGTCACAACAGCCAGGCGTTCACGTGCCGGGCCTTGACGACCCTGAAATGCGGGCATGGGCGCTGGGTGGACCCGACGTACGCAGCCCGTTCAGACGGATCTGGTCAGTGGCAGACATCGACGTCCACAGCGTACTCATGTCCGATGCCGACCAAGAGGTCATCACCCTCAGCGAATTCGAGATGGCCCAGGAAGAACCTCGTCGCAATCTGGTCAGCGACGCCAGGGCCTGGTACGAGCTTCACCCTCCGACGCTGAGCCAACCGGCGCCCTCTGCACAAGCGTTTGCCACGCCAGGCGAACTGTTTGAAGCGGCCTACGCAGAAAAACCGGGGCTGGTCGTCGGCGAGAGCCGGGGCAGCATCGGCAGCAAACAGTTCCTGATCGAAAACATGCCAACGCTCGCGCAACAGGGCGTCAAGACCCTGTACTTGCAGGAGCTGCTGGCCAACGTCAATCAACTCGAATTGGACACCTTCGCGCGCACCGGTGAAATGCCCGCCGAGCTGGAAAACTACCTGAAAAAACTCGACATCAAGGCCGGCAACGACCCAACAGGCCAATTCAATCTGCTGGCGCTGGTCAAAGCCGCCAATGCCCAACAGATCCGGGTTCAGGCCCTCGACATGTCGACGACCTACAACATCAACAAAGAAGCGATTAACTGGGAATCCGATTACCAGATGGCCAGGAGTTTTTTTGCCAGCGAGGTCATCCGGTTCAACGAAGCATTGAAAGAACCCGCCAAATGGGTTGCCTTGGTCAATCAGGAAAACATGGCGACATTCAGAGGCTATCGCGGCATTAGCGAACAGACCGATGCCCTGAGCATTCGTATCGATGACGTAGCGCCGGGGCAAGCGCAACCCATCAACTCCGATCCGGGGTTGGCTGTGGAGCATGCGGACTATCCAGATTCCCCTGTTTTTTACGTATCTGATGGCATGGACTTCGACAGCGTCCATGCACTGATCAAAGGCGACGTGCGCGTGCAGATGGAAACCCCATGGGCATACAGGACCCCGCAACAACTGCGAGCGCTGCTGCCTGAACCGGGGATGTTCACCTTCCAGCGCTACCGCAGCAGCGTCCTTGTGGTTTATCGCAATGCCAACAACGGGATGGCAGACAGCGTCATCAGATCCACACCGGGTGGAAGGCTGAATCTGGATACCCCGCTTCGGCCAGCCTACGAGTCCATGACAGTGGACAACCTCGAAGAACTCAAGCAAGCGTTGGTTGCAAAGGGCATGAAGCCCATGGGCTGGCCCGTCGAGCTGGCAAGTGAACTCGATTCCCCCTTGTCAGGAACCTCTCAACCCATCGAAATACCGGACCACTGGCAAGCCAATGAACTGCTCGAGGGGCAGACACCCGTGAGTGAAGCCGGAAAATTCCAGGGCATCTATCAACTCGACTCCAACCCCGCCACTGCGATCTTGCTCGATGACAGGGCTTATTACGTGCGCTACGAAGCCGATCCCAACGGAGGCGGCACCTGGGCCATCATCGACCCTGAAAATCCCAACGCGTTTTCAGGTTCACTCCCTGTGCGTCTCAATGCCGAGGGCGAATGGGAGCTGACACCCCAAGCCGGGCTCAGGGGCGGTGGAAACCGGCATCCGGGCGGGTCCCGCGTTCCGCCGTCTACATCTGCTCCGGCCTCTACGCCTGCTCCCGCCTCTGCGTCTGCCTCTGCTCAAGAGCCAACACAGGCCATCCTGCGCCGCCCGGCCACGCAATACGATGCAACTAACCGATTCAGTATCAGACTACTGGCGATGGGCGAGAGAGAAACCCATATCAAACTGGTCCGTCAGCCAGACGGAAGCTTTCGCGCAGAGTCCACTTACGCACGATACGTCGCGGCCCCGCGCGCCACGCTGTCACAAGACGCCCGTCAATTCTTTTCCCGCAGTGGATTTTTCGCTTCATTACCCCCTCGTCCGCAGCTTCCAGTCGTGACGCCATCAACCACTGCCGCAGAACTGCTCCCGAAGATATTTGAAGCGGCACCGGGCCTGGTCATCGGTGAAAGCCAGGACCGCATTGCCAGCATGCGGTTTCTCATCGAGAACATGCCGATCCTTGCCCAACAGGAAGTCAAGACGATCTATTTCCATCGCCTGCTCAACGACTTCAACCAGGTGGAACTCGATCAATTCTTCAAGACCGGGTCAATGCCCGATGATCTCAAGGCGTATTTGCAAAAGCTGAAAAGCGATCCCTCCGGCAGATTCACCCCGCTTGAAGTGGTCAAGGCGGCTCAACAAAATGGTATTCGGATTCAGGCAACCGACTGCCTGGCCAGTTACCGTTTCCCCGGCCCATCACTTCCCGACATGCATGAGCAAGCCATCAAGACCTACCTCACCCACACCATCATGGAGGCCGACAAAACGCTCAACGGAGCGGGCAGATGGGTGGTGCTGACGGATCAGGAAAACATCAACACCTTTCGTGGAATGTCCGGCATCAGCGAAATGCAGGACGGTATTGGTTTGCGTATCGAAGAAGTGCTGCCGGAAGAAAGCCTGCTGATTGAAACGGATCGAGGCATTGAGGTAGGCCGCGGCTTTGCCACCCAACCCGAATTAACCGACGGAAACTTCGACACCTTGCACGCTGACTTGAGCTTGCAGATGCCACTGCCGTTGCTTGAAAAGACACCGGAAGCACTTGATCGACTGCTATATCGGCAAGGCATGTTCACTTTCGAGAAATCGAACGGAAACTGGACACTGATCCATCGCAGCAGAGTCGGTCAACTGGCAAGAACACCGGTCGAGCGCACAGCTGACGGCAGCTACCTGATCAATCGCCCCGCATGGACCGACGTGAATCAGGTGCCTTATGCCAGCATCGACGAGCTGTCCTGGGGTCTTAGCCGTATGGGCATGAACCTCGAAGGGCGTTTGCCGGTATAAATCAAGCTACTCGCGATGGCGGCGTATCAGGCGCGGGAGATGTTGGATGTGCTGGCCTCATCGCGAGCAAGCTCGCTCCCACAGGGGATTTGGGGCGAACACAACTGAAACGCAAGAAGCCCCGGGGCTCACAACCCGGGGCTTCTTTTTGTCGCTATCGTTTTGAGCCTGCGTTCACAGGCTCATACGATCATTCCCACTCAATGGTCGCTGGCGGCTTGCTCGACACGTCGTAGGTGACGCGGGAGATGCCTTCGATTTCATTGATGATACGGCCGCTGACGGTTTCCAGCAGTTCGTAAGGCAGATGAGCCCAACGCGCGGTCATGAAGTCGATGGTTTCCACGGCACGCAGGGCCACAACCCAGGCGTAACGACGGCCATCACCCACCACGCCTACGGATTTCACCGGCTGGAACACCACGAACGCCTGGCTGACCTTGTGGTACCAGTCGGCCTTGCGCAGTTCTTCGATGAAGATGTGGTCGGCGCGACGCAGCAGGTCGGCGTATTCCTTCTTCACTTCACCGAGGATGCGCACGCCCAGGCCCGGGCCCGGGAACGGGTGACGGTAGACCATGTCGTACGGCAGGCCCAGTTCCAGGCCCAGACGACGGACCTCGTCCTTGAACAGCTCGCGCAGGGGTTCAACCAGCTTGAGGTTCATTTCTTCCGGCAGGCCGCCCACGTTGTGGTGCGACTTGATCACGTGGGCCTTGCCGCTTTTCGCGCCAGCCGACTCGATCACGTCCGGATAGATGGTGCCCTGGGCCAGGTACTTGATGTTGTCCAGCTTGCAGGATTCGGCATCGAACACGTCGATGAAGGTACGGCCGATGATCTTGCGCTTCTTCTCAGGGTCGGCTTCGCCGGCCAGGTTACCGAGGAACTGCTCTTCGGCGTTGGCGCGGATCACCTTGACGCCCATGTTCTCGGCGAACATGGCCATCACTTGCTCGCCTTCGTGCAGGCGCAGCAGGCCGTTGTCGACGAACACGCAGGTCAGTTGGTCGCCGATGGCTTTGTGCAGCAGCGCGGCAACCACGGACGAGTCCACACCGCCGGACAGGCCGAGCAGGACGTTGTCGGTGCCGACTTGGGCGCGAACCTGGGCGATGGCGTCTTCAGCGATTTTCGACGGAGTCCACAGGGCTTCACACTCGCAGATGTCGAGGATGAAGCGCGACAGGATGCGACCGCCCTGCTTGGTGTGGGTCACTTCCGGGTGGAACTGCACGCCATAGTAACGACGCTCGTCGCTGAACATGCCGGCGATCGGGCAGCTCGGAGTGCTGGCCAGGATGTGGAAGTCTTCCGGCATGCGGGTGACCTTGTCACCGTGGCTCATCCACACGTCGAGGCCGAACAGGCCGTCAGCGTCGATGTGGTCTTCGATGCCGTCGAGCAGGCGGCTCTTGCCGACTACATCAACGCGGGCATAGCCGAACTCACGCAGCTCGGAACCTTCAACCTTGCCGCCCAGTTGCTCGGCCATGGTCTGCATGCCGTAGCAGATACCGAAGACCGGCACGCCCAGGTCGAAAACGGCTTGCGGGCAGCGAGGGCTGTTGGCTTCGTGAACCGACTCTGGGCCGCCGGCGAGAATGACGCCTTTAGGAGCGAATTCGCGGATCGCATCTTCGTCCATATCGAACGGGTGCAGCTCGCAGTACACGCCGATTTCACGCACGCGGCGGGCGATCAGCTGGGTGTACTGGGAACCGAAGTCGAGGATCAGGATGCGGTGAGCGTGAATGTCGAGGGCCATGATTCAGTCTCGTCTAAAAAATTCGGAAACAGTGGTGATTCAGAAACAACTCGGGGCTGAATAAAACAGCCCCGGTTGCTTAGCTTGTTGCTTGAAGGCTCAACCTACGCGGTAGTTTGGCGCTTCCTTGGTGATCTGCACGTCGTGAACGTGGGATTCGGCCATGCCGGCGCCGGTGATCCGCACGAACTCAGGCTTGGTGCGCATCTCTTCGATGTCGGCACTGCCGGTGTAGCCCATCGAGGAGCGCAGGCCGCCCATCAACTGGTGGATGATCGCGCTCAGGGTGCCCTTGTACGGAACACGCCCTTCGATGCCTTCCGGAACCAGCTTCTCGGCGCCTGCCGAGGAGTCCTGGAAGTAACGGTCGGAGGAGCCTTGGGCCTGGGACATGGCGCCCAGCGAACCCATGCCGCGATAAGCCTTGTACGAACGGCCCTGGAACAGTTCGATCTCGCCCGGCGCTTCTTCGGTACCGGCGAACATCGAGCCCATCATCACGCAGGAAGCACCGGCCACGATGGCCTTGGACAGGTCACCGGAGAAACGGATGCCGCCGTCGGCGATCAACGGTACGCCTGTGCCTTCAAGGGCAGCGGCGACGTTGGCGATGGCGCTGATTTGCGGCACGCCGACACCGGCGACGATACGGGTGGTGCAGATCGAGCCAGGGCCGATACCGACCTTGACTGCGTCAGCGCCCGCTTCGGCCAGGGCCTTGGCGGCAGCGCCGGTGGCGATGTTGCCGCCGATGACCTGCACTTCAGGGAAGTTCTGCTTGACCCAGCGAACGCGGTCGATCACGCCCTTGGAGTGACCGTGAGCGGTGTCGACCACCACCACGTCAACGCCGGCGGCGACCAGTGCGGCAACGCGATCACCGGTGTCTTTACCGGTACCGACTGCAGCACCAACGCGCAGACGACCTTGATCGTCCTTGCTGGCCAGCGGGTAAGCCTTGGCTTTTTCGATGTCGTTGACGGTCATCATGCCCTTGAGGGCGAATTTGTCGTCGACGATCAGCACGCGTTCGATGCGGTGCTTGTGCAGCAGTTCACGTACATCGTTCTTGTCGGCGCCTTCCTTGACCGTGACCAGACGCTCTTTAGGCGTCATCACTTCACGGACAGTGGCTTCCAGACGGTTCTCGAAACGCACGTCACGGGAGGTGACAATGCCGACCAGGTCGCCATTGTGCAGCACCGGAACGCCGGAGATGTTGTGCATGCGGGTCAATTCGAACAACTCGCGCACGGTGGCGTCGGCGACGATGGTGATCGGGTCTTTGACCACACCAGCTTCGTAACGCTTGACCTTGCGGACTTCGGCAGCTTGCTGCTCGATGGTCATGTTCTTGTGGATGATGCCGATACCACCTTCCTGAGCCATGGCGATTGCCAGACGGGCTTCAGTGACGGTGTCCATGGCAGCGGAAACCAGTGGAATATTCAGCTCGATGCCACGGGTAAGGCGGGTCTTGAGACTGACTTCGTTAGGAAGCACCTCGGAATAACCGGGCACTAGGAGAATGTCGTCGAATGTCAGAGCTTCTTGGCTGATACGCAGCATCGCGGGGGCTCCCGAGCGGGAAAATGGAAGCGCGCCATTATAGTCAGACACCCCTTCGGGTTCAATGTAAAACTCTGTCTATTATTGGCATTACTGACATACGGGGATTAAAAGGCGGGATTGCTGCTTTTTTTGTAGGAGCGAGCCTGCTCGCGATGAGCTTGCAGGCAACGCTTGTTTTCAGACAGCACGCGTCATCGTTCACGACCATCGCGAGCAGGCTCGCTCCTACAAGGTCATCAGAGTTCGACTTTCACCCAACTGACCGGCTGATCCAGCCAATCGGCGAATTCATCGATAAAGCTCTGTTTGAACCCGGCTTCGGCCCAGTTATTGAAGATGAAACCGAGGTTGGAGAAGCCGCACTCCTGCAGGAACAGGAAGCCGTTGATGTCGTCTTCATGCCCGCATTCGGGACAGGTGAAGTTGTCGGTACGCCCCGGCATCCAGTCTTCCAGGCTTTCGAACAGGGCTTCACCCACTTCCTTGCGGCACTCGGCGCAGCCCGCTTCGCCAAGAAAACCCTTGGCCGGCGTATAGATGCAGCGCTTGGTGATGATCTCCAGACCGTTGACCGGCTCGCCGAATGGCAGCGCGTCCGGGTGCAGGACCACCTCACGGGCACCCTCGGCGATCGCATGGCCCATGCGATTGCCGGTGCGGCCGCACGTGGTCAGTTCTTCCTGGATGATGTTCTTGCGCACCAGCCAGCGCACAACGGCCCGGGCCCGGGGTTCGTGTACCGGCAGGGTGGAGATTTTCGGGACGATGATGCTTTGGGAATTCATGGGGTACAGGCCTGGAGCGCTGATAAAAGATCGGACGCGAATTACCTGTGGGAGCGAGCTTGCTCGCGATGGTCGTTAACGATAACGCGTACTTTCTGATTGAACGCGTCGCCCTCTAGTCCATCGCGAGCAAGCTCGCTCCTACAAGGATCAGTAGGCGAGCCTTTAGAAGGTATAGGCCCGCCGCAGCTGTTTTTACAGCTCGACAACAACCGCCTGCGAAGCACGGGTCGCCTTGGCGCGGGCGGCTTCGATCGATTCGTCGCGCGCCAGGGCCACGCCCATGCGGCGCTGGCCGTTGACTTCAGGCTTGCCGAACAGGCGCAGCGCGGTATCCGGCTCGCTCAACGCAGCGCCCAGGTTGGCGAAAGCGGTCTGGGTCGACTGCCCTTCCACCAGGATCACCGCCGAGGCCGAAGGCCCGAACTGACGGATCAACGGGATCGGCAGACCGAGAATGGCCCGCGCGTGCAAGGCGAACTGCGACAGGTCCTGGGAAATCAGCGTAACCAGGCCGGTGTCATGCGGGCGCGGCGAGACTTCGCTGAACCACACCTGATCACCCTTGATGAACAGCTCGACACCGAACAGGCCACGGCCGCCCAAGGCCTCGGTCACGGCTTTGGCGACACGCTCGGACTCAGCCAGGGCAACCGGGCTCATGGCTTGCGGCTGCCAGGATTCCTGGTAGTCGCCCTTCTCCTGACGGTGACCGACCGGCGCGCAGAAGGTGGTGCCGCCGACGTGGCGCACGGTCAGCAGGGTGATTTCGTAGTCGAAATCGATGAAGCCTTCGATGATCACCCGACCTTTACCGGCACGGCCACCTTCCTGGGCGTAGTCCCAGGCCTTCTGCACGTCATCGACGCTACGCAGCAGGCTCTGGCCCTTGCCCGAAGAACTCATGACCGGCTTGACCACGCACGGGAACCCGAGGTCTTCAACGGCTTTGCTGTAATCCTCGAAGGTGTCGGCGAAGTGGTACGGCGAGGTTGGCAGGTCCAGCTCTTCAGCGGCCAGGCGACGGATGCCTTCACGGTTCATGGTCAGCTGCGCAGCACGGGCGGTCGGGATAACGGTGAAGCCTTCGGCCTCCAGTTCCACCAGGGTCGCGGTGGCGATGGCTTCGATTTCCGGCACGATGAAGTGCGGCTTTTCGGCTTCGATCACGGCACGCAGGGCAGCACCATCGAGCATGTTGATCACGTGGCTGCGGTGCGCCACCTGCATGGCCGGCGCATTCGCGTAGCGGTCCACGGCAATCACTTCAACGCCCAGGCGTTGCAGCTCGATCACCACTTCCTTGCCCAACTCGCCACAGCCACACATCAATACGCGGGTCGCGGTCGGCGACAATGGAGTTCCGATACGGGTCATCTGAAGGTCCTCAAGGAGCGGATCATCGAGGGAAGCACGCTTCCCATGGGGAGAAAGCGCGGCATTTTACATGAACTTCAGCTGACGACAGCCTGTTTGCGCAGGCGCCAGGCCATGATCAGCCATACGGCGGTGACCCCGGCGAATTTCGAGCCCAGGGCGGTGAGGATCACGCCCGGCGTCAGAGCGTCGATCATGCCGAAAAAGATAAAGGTATCGAGGGGAATGCTCAGGGCCGAACTTATCCACAGGCGATCATGCAGCGGGCGCCGGGTGATGCTGAACACCAACCAGTCGATGCACTCGGAAACGGCGAACGCCGTGGCGCTGGCCAGGGCGATGGACGGATCGGAGGTGACATAGGACAACACCAGCGCCACCAGCATCGCTGCGAGGGCGCCATGCCCGAATCGAGCTTGCACCATGTCGCGCAACACAAACACCAGCCCGCCCCAGGCCGACCAGATGATGTCCAGGTGCGGGGCGGTGGAAAAGGCGTAGTTGATCAGCACGACGCTGCTGATGTAGGCGATCAGGAAGAGCATGGGCGTGGAAGTACCTGTAATTTTGCCGCACAGGATACTGTAGGAGCGAACCTGCTCGCGATGGTCGTTAACGATAACGCGGGACGTCTGGCTCCCCGTGGTGTTCTTGAGTCCATCGCGAGCAAGCTCGCTCCCACAGACGAACGCATTCCCATGTGGGAGCGAGCCCGCTCGCGATGGTCGTTAACGATAACGCGGGACGTCTGGCTCCCCGCGGTGTTCTTGAGTCCATCGCGAGCAAGCTCGCTCCTACAGTCGAACGCATTCCCATGTGGGAGCGAGCTTGCTCGCGATAAAGTGCGAAGCACTTTCTGGGGGCAATTCAGTTATCGGATTTGGAAGGCAACATCCAGATCAACCCGCTGGCCTTGGCCCGCTCATGACACAACCCCAACACCGTGCGGCGCTCGTCGTTGGTCATGCGGCTCCAGCGGGTAATCTCCTCCACCGTGCGTTGGCAACCGGTGCAGATGTCATCGTCGTCCAGCGCACAAATATTCACGCAGGGCGATGCAACCGGGCGTTCGCTGGCGGTCATTCTTCCTGCTCGACCAGGTCGCGGGCATAGCGCTGCGAGTTGTGCACGTAGTGAGCAGCGCTGGCCTCCAGCATCCTGATTTGCGGCTCGGTCAATTCACGCACCACTTTGCCGGGCGAGCCCATGACCAGCGATCCGTCCGGAATCTCCTTGCCTTCGCCGATCAGCGAATTGGCGCCGATGATGCAGTTCTTGCCGATCTTCGCACCGTTGAGAATCACCGCGTTGATGCCGATCAGGCTGTAGTCGCCGACGGTGCAGCCGTGGAGCATGGCGTTGTGGCCGATGGTCACGCCGGTACCGATGGTCAGCGGGTAGCCCATGTCGGTGTGCATCACGGTGCCGTCCTGGACGTTGCTGTTCTTGCCGATCAGGATCAATTCATTGTCGCCGCGCAATACGGCGTTGAACCAGACGTTGGCGCCCTCTTCCAGCTTGACCTTGCCCACCAGCACGGCATTGGGTGCGACCCAGCTCTGTGGATGGGTTTCGACGCGGGCGTCGCCCAGGCGGTATTTCATTGTTGTATTCCTCAAGGCTCAGGCAGGCTTTTTTCAGCAAAACCAGGATTCAGGCCATTCGAACGATGGCTTCAGATATTGATAAAGCTTTTGGGAGGCTGATGCAGGCTGATTTTGGCGTCATACAGCAGGTTGATCAACTCGACGATCATGATCGCCGTCAGCCCCCAGATCTTGTATTCGCCATAGCGATAGCTCGGCACGTACCAGCTGCGGCCCTGATAGTCGATGCGGTGGGTATGTTCGCGAGGGTCTTTACGGAAGAATTCCAGGGGCACGCTGAACACCGCGGCGATCTCGGCGTCGTTGGCCCGGTATTCGACAAAATCCGGGATCACCCCGACATAGGGCGTGACCTTGATGCCATGCAGGCTGATCAGCGGGCTGAGCGGTCCGATCACCTCGACCAACCCGGGCGGCAGGCCGATCTCTTCTTCGGCTTCACGCAGGGCGGTGAAAATCAGGTCGGGGTCTTCGGGGTCACGGCGCCCGCCGGGGAAGGCAACTTCGCCGCCATGGGTCGACAGGCCGCTGGCACGCAGGGTCAACACCAGCTCGGGCTCGTCACTGCGGGTGATGGGCACCAGCACCGCTGCCTCGGGAAAACGACGATCGGTCTCCAGTGTGCGTGGAGTGTGGTTACTAACCCGATGCAGTAGCTCGTCCAGCATGAGTGTTCTCGATTTGTGCCTTACCCGGCATCATGCACCAATCGCTGCGGTCGCCCAACCCCCGCAACCGCCCCATGTCGCGAAACGACAACTTGCCGACCGGCACTGCCGCACGCCAAGATAGGCGCAGCATTCAGGAACCCCAGCATGAAATTTTGCAGCCAGTGCGGTAACCCGGTGACCCAACGCATTCCCGAAGGCGATTCGCGCCTGCGCTTTGTCTGCGACAGTTGTCACGCCATTCACTACCAGAACCCCAACATCGTCGCCGGCTGCGTGGCGACCTGGGGCACCCAGGTATTGCTGTGCCGGCGGGCCATCGAACCGCGACGCGGTTACTGGACCCTGCCCGCCGGTTTCATGGAGAACGGCGAGACCATCGAACAGGCCGCCATTCGCGAGACGGCCGAGGAAGCCTGCGCCCGGGTGCGCAACCTGAACATCTATACCCTGATCGACGTGCCGCACATCAGCCAGGTGCATGTGTTCTTCCGTGCCGAACTGGTGGACCTGGACTTTTGCGCCGGCCCCGAGAGCCTGGAAGTGCAACTATTCGACGAAGCGGACATTCCATGGGATGAGCTGGCTTTCCGCACGGTGGGCCGTACCTTAGAATGCTTCTTCGCTGACCGGCGGACCGAAATCTATCCCGTTCGGTCTGAATCGATCCCGCCGCTTGCTCAGCCTGCCATTATCTGATGTCATCTCGGCATCACCGGGAGGCGCCGAAAGATTGTCCGAATGCGGCCCGAGCCAGCGGCAGCTCCTGCAAAAACTTCTATACATAAATAGTCGCGACACCTCCTGGGGAATCGTTTCAATGCGCTGGTTGCTTGCCCTGTTCTGTTTGTCGTTTGTCACGGTGTCCCAGGCTTCTGCCGTGGAAACCCTGGACGGCAAGGTCATCGAGAAAATCCTGATTCTCAAGTCTTCCCATCAATTGCAATTGATCAATGACGGCAAGCCGCTCAAAACCTATCGCATTTCCCTGGGCAAGCGTCCCAAGGGGCCGAAGCTGATGGAAGGCGACAAGCGCACCCCGGAAGGCTTCTACTGGGTCGACTGGCGCAAGATCAGCGACCGTTTCAACCTGGCGATGCACATTTCCTACCCGAACATCAGCGACTCCGCCCGCGCCCGTCGTGAAGGCGTCGAGCCCGGCGGCATGATCATGATCCACGGCACCCCGGACAGCGAGGACACCCCGGAAGACCTGTTCCACACCCTGGACTGGACCGACGGCTGCATCGCCATGCGCAACATGGACATGCGCGAAGTCTGGAACCTGGTGCCGGATGGCACGATGATCGAGATTCGCCCGTAAATCCCACGACCTTTGGTCGCCCCCGCAAAAAAAATCAAAAAAATTCCAGCCTTCGGCAGCTCCTGCAGGGTGAATACCATTTCCCCCTGTAGAAGCTGCCGAAGGCTGCGATCTTTGCTTTAAATCCTCCCGCCGCTAATACCACTTCAATCCAGCCTCTTTCCACTGCGCCCCATAAGGCCTGTTTACCGCACCTGCAGCCTGAGAAGCGCATTGACATGGTATTCAAGTGGTATTAGTTTTTTGTCCTACAGCGAACAAGTAACTTTCCTACAGACGCGTCGGACAATAATTAAATGAACGACCTTTCAGCCCTGCGCCCCGACGACACCCAACCCACGCCGTTGTACCTGCAACTGGCACGCAATCTGGAAGCGGCGATCCATGCCGGCCAGTGGAAAGCCGAACAGGCCATGCCGTCGGAGCGCAATCTGAGCGAGGCGCTGGGCATCTCCCGCGTCACTGCACGCAAGGCTCTGGAAGTGTTGTTCGAACAAGGCCTGATCCGCCGCAACCAGGGCTCCGGCACCTTCATCACGCCGCGTCTCGAACAACCGTTGTCGCGCCTTTCCGGTTTCAGTGAAATGCTCCGCCTCAAGGGTTTCGTGCCCGGATCGCAATGGCTGGAGCGGGAAATCACCCTGCCGACCCACGAAGAACTGATCCGCCTCGGCCTGTCGCCCAACGACAAAGTCGCGCGCCTCAAACGCCTGCGCAAGGCCGACGACACGGTGATGGCCATCGAGATGAGCACCCTGCCCGCCTCGATCATTCCCAAGCCGCAGGCGGTGGGCGATTCCCTCTACGAATACCTCGACGGCATCGGCAAACCGGTTGTCCGCGCCCTACAGCACATCCAGGCGATCAACGCCTCGGACGAATTCGCAGCCCTGGTGGGCATCGCCCCCGGCACCGCCATGTTGCTGATGACCCGGGTCGGCTACCTGGAAGACAACACGCCCATCGAAGTCACCGACACCTATTGCCGTAACGACTACTACGACTTTGTCGCAGAGCTTCGCCGCTAGAACGCTGCATCGCGAAACCGCCCACCCAGAGAACCGATCATGTCCGAAGACAACATCCTCACCGCCCACGGCTGGGTTCGCGGCCGACTGGTCCATGAGCACGGTAAAGTCGTGTCGATCGAAGGCCAGCCCTGCGATCCGGCGGACAACGATCTGCCGTACCTGCTGCCGGGCTTCATCGACCTTCACGTTCACGGCGGCGGCGGCAAAGACATCATGGAAGGCGCGCCGGCCTTCGAAACCATCACCCGAACCCACGTGCGCTTCGGCACTACGTCGTTGCTGGCCACTACCATGACGGCACCGAGCGAAGAGATATCCAGCGTGCTCCAGGCCGTCGGCGAATTCTGTGAGCAGCGGCCCCAAGGCAGCGCCCGGGTGCTTGGCGTACACCTCGAAGGCCCCTACATCAACCCGGGCAAACTCGGCGCGCAACCCAACTTCGCCCACACCGCGCTGATGGCCGAAGTCGAAGCGTACCTGGCGCTCGCACCGATCCGGGTGATCACCATTGCCCCGGAAATCGCCGGTCACGATGCCTTGATCCGCGACCTCAGCAGCCGCGGCGTTCGCATGCAGATCGGCCACACTCTGGGCAGTTATGAGGAAGGCGTGGCCGCGCTGGAGGCCGGCGCCAGCAGTTTCACCCACCTCTACAACGCCATGAGCCCGCTGCATCACCGCGAGCCCGGGATCGTCGGCGCTGCCCTGGCCCACGCCAAATACGCAGAGCTGATCCCGGATTTGCTGCACGTGCACCCCGGCGCCATCCGCGTGGCCCTGCGTTCGATTCCTTGCCTGTATTGCGTCACCGACTCGACCGCCGCCGCCGGCATGCCCGATGGCGAGTACAAACTCGGCAGCCACACCGTGACCAAATGCCTCGGTGGCGTGCGCCTGCCCGACGGCACGCTGGCCGGCAGCACCCTGACCATGGATCAGGCTCTGCGCAATCTGGTGAAAATCGGCCTGTCTATCGCCGAAGCCTCGCAGCGCCTGTCGCAATTCCCCGCCGACTACCTCGGCATCACCGAACGCGGGCGCCTGCAACCGGGGGCCTGGGCCGACTGTGTGCGGCTGGATCGCTCACTGAAACTGACCGCCGTCATGGTCGAAGGAGAAGACATTGACTTCAAAAATGCTTGAAGAGGCGCTGTCCTCGTTCGAGGCCGTGCAAGCCCAATTACAGCAACTCGACCCGCAGATGATCGAGATCGCCGGGCGCCTGCGTCGTCAGCCGCCGCAAGTGGCCATGACCGTGGCGCGTGGCAGCTCCGACCATGCCGCCAGTTACTTCGCCTACCTGACCATGCAACTGCTGGGCATCCCGGTGGCGTCGCTGCCGATGTCGGTGGTGACCATGCAACAGGCACCGCTGAAGGTCAGCGGCCAGGTGGCATTCGCCTTTTCGCAATCGGGGCAAAGCCCGGACCTGGTCAACAGCCTGCGCCTGTTGCGCAAGCGCGGCGCCTTGAGCATTTCGCTGGTCAATGCGGAAGACTCGCCCCTGGAAGCCGCCTGCGAATTCAGCCTGCCGCTGTGTGCCGGCACCGAAAGCAGCGTCGCGGCGACCAAGAGCTTTATCGCCACCCTCAGCGCCAGTGCCCGGCTGATTGGCCACTGGAAAGAAGACACCGAACTGCTCGACGCCTGCCGCGCCTTGCCCGAAGGCCTGCGTGACGCTGCGCAACAGGACTGGAGCCCGGCCATCGACGCCTTGCGCGATTGTCAGCGGCTGATGGTGATCGGCCGTGGCGCCGGTTTCGCCATCGCCCAGGAAGCGGCGCTCAAGTTCAAGGAGACCTCGGCGATCCAGGCCGAAGCCTTCAGCAGCGCCGAAGTCCGTCACGGTCCGATGGCCTTGATTGGCGACAACTACCCGCTGCTGGTGTTTGCCCCACGGGGCGCCGAACAGGCCGGTTTGCTGAGCCTGGCCGCCGACATGCGCCAACGCGGCGCCCTTGTCCTGCTGGCCGCGCCGGATGACGTGCTTGAACGCGACCTGACGCTGACCCGCGCCGAACACCCGGCCCTCGACCCGATTCTCGCGATCCAGAGTTTCTACGTGATGGCCGCCGGCCTGGCCGTGGCCCGTGGCATGGACCCGGACCAGCCACGGCACCTGAGCAAAGTGACGCGTACGCACTAACCACCCTTGTAGGAGCGAGCTTGCTCGCGATGGTCGTCAACGAAAACGCGCGTTTGCTGGATAAACGCGGCGTTCTTTAGTCCATCGCGAGCGAGCTCGCTCCTACAGAGGGGGGCGTGTTGATCCGAACCGAAGTTTTCCTGATGAGACCGAGCCATGCATAACAACAATAAAGAGCTGACTTTAAGCGCCCCGCTCAGCGGCCCGGTGCTCACGCTCGCCAAAGTCCCGGATGCGGTGTTTGCCAGCGGCGCCATGGGCGACGGGATCGCCATCGACCCGTTGAACGATACCCTTCATGCGCCGTGCGCGGGCGTGGTGGTGCATGTCGCCCGCACCGGCCATGCGGTGACCCTGCGTGCCGACAACGGTGCGGAGCTGCTGCTGCACCTGGGCCTTGATACCGTCGAACTGCAAGGCCAGGGCTTTTCGATGCTGGTCAAGGAAGGCGCGCGCGTCTCCAATGGCCAGCCGCTGCTGCGCTACGACCTGGACAAGGTCGCGCAACAGTGCAAAAGCCTGGTCAGCCTGCTGATCCTCACCAACAGCCAGGACTTTCAGGCACGGCCCATCACCCTCAAGTCGGTAAAGGTCGGCGAGCCGCTGCTACACATCATTCGCCGCCAGGGCGTGGGCGCGCAGGCGGACGTGGAGCTTGCTGGCGAAGAAGTGGTCGGCCACATCCGCATCGCCCATCGTGGCGGTCTGCACGCACGGCCGGCCGCGTTGATCCGTCAGACCGCACAAGGATTCAAAAGCAAATCGCAGCTGCATTTCGCCGGCAAGTCGGCCACCTGCGACAGCCTGATCGGCCTGATGGGGCTGGCCATCGGCGAACAGGCAGAAGTCCAGGTCAGTTGCCAGGGCCCGGACGCCGAAGCCGCGCTGCAAGCCTTGCTGACCGCGTTATCCACAGCCCTGGCCGAAAACAGCCATGCCGCCGCGCCGACCACGATTGCCCAACGCAATCGCCCCGCCGAAGCCGGTGTATTGCACGGCGTCTGTGCGGCGCCCGGCCTGGTCGGCGGGCCGCTGTTCCACCTGAATGCGATCAGCCTGCCGGTGGATGCCGGCCATCATGATCCCCAGCAACAACAGCAAGTGCTGGACGCGGCACTGAGCCAGGTGCGCAGCGAAATCGAACGCACGCTGGTCCTGGCGAAAAAACACAAGGACACCGCTGAAGAGGCGATCTTCGCCGCACACCTGGCGCTGCTGGAAGACCCGGCCCTGCTGGACGCCGCCATACAAACCGTCGCCCTGGGCACGGCCGCGACCCACGCCTGGAGCCAGGCCATCGACGTGCAGTGCGAAGTCCTCCAGCAAACCGGCAGCACGCTGCTGGCCGAACGCGCCAACGACCTGCGCGACCTCAAGCAACGGGTGCTGCGCGCATTGCTCGGCGACACCTGGCATTACGACGTGCCGGCCGGCGCCATCGTCGCAGCGCATGAACTGACGCCCTCCGATTTACTGCAACTGAGCCAGCAAGGCGTCGCCGGACTGTGCATGGCCGAAGGTGGCGCGACCTCCCACGTGGCGATTCTGGCCCGGGGCAAAGGCCTGCCGTGCATGGTGGCGCTGGGTTCGACGCTGCTCGATCAGCAACAGGGGCAACCGGTGGTGCTGGACGCCGACGGCGGCCGCCTCGAACTGACACCCAGCACACAGCGCCTGGCCGACGTGCGCCAGCTGCAACAGCAACAGCAACAACGCCGGGCCGAACAACAGGCCCAGGCGCACACCCCCGCACTGACCACCGATGGCCTGCGCATCGAAGTCGCCGCCAATGTGGCATCCAGCACGGAAGCGGCAGACGCGTTGGCCAATGGCGCCGACGGCGTCGGCTTGCTGCGCACCGAGTTTCTCTTCGTCGACCGCCACACCGCGCCGGACGAACAGGAACAACACCACGCCTATCAAGCGGTGCTCGATGCCATGGGCGACAAGTCGGTGATCATCCGCACCATCGACGTCGGCGGCGACAAGCAACTGGACTACCTGCCACTGCCCGCCGAGGCCAATCCGGTGCTCGGCCTGCGCGGCATTCGCCTGGCCCAGGCTCGCCCTGAACTGCTCGACCAGCAATTGCGCGCCCTGCTGCACCTGCGCCCGTTGTCACGCTGCCGGATCCTGCTGCCGATGGTCACGGAAGTCGATGAACTGCTGCACATCCGCCAGCGCCTCGATGCCTTGTGCGGTGAACTCGGCCTGGCGCAACGCCCGGAACTGGGTGTGATGATCGAAGTTCCGTCCGCCGCGCTGCTGGCCGAGCAACTGGCCGAACACGCGGACTTCCTGTCCATCGGCACCAACGACCTGTCGCAATACACCCTGGCCATGGACCGCGACCACGCCGGGCTCGCCGCGCGCGTCGATGCGCTGCACCCGGCACTGCTGCGGCTGATCGCCCAGACCTGCGCCGGCGCGGCGCAGCACAACCGTTGGGTGGGCGTGTGCGGCGCACTGGCGTCCGATCCATTGGCCACGCCGGTGTTGATCGGCCTGGGGGTCAGTGAGTTGTCGGTGAGCCCGGTACAGGTCGGCGAAATCAAGGACCGCGTGCGTCATCTCGACGCCAGCGAATGCCGGCGCATCAGCCAGGGCCTGCTCAAGTTGAGCAGCGCCAGCGCCGTGCGTCACGCCTGTCACCAGCATTGGCCTCTGAGCTGAAGAACAACAAGAATCCACGGAGAACCGCCATGTACCAACTTTTCATCGAAGGCCTGCAACGCCTCGGCCGCGCGCTGATGCTGCCGATCGCGATCCTGCCGATTGCCGGCCTGCTGCTGCGCCTGGGCGATACCGATCTGCTGAACATCGCGATCATCCACGACGCCGGCCAGGTGATCTTCGCCAACCTGGCAATGATCTTCGCCATCGGTATCGCGGTCGGTTTCGCCAGGGACAACAACGGTACGGCGGGTCTGGCCGGGGTGATCGGTTACCTGGTGATGATCTCCACCCTCAAGGCGCTCGACCCGAGCATCAACATGGGCATGCTCGCCGGGATCGTCAGCGGCCTGATGGCCGGCGCGCTGTACAACCGCTTCAAGGACATCAAGCTGCCGGAATACCTGGCGTTCTTCGGTGGCCGACGGTTCGTGCCGATTGTCACCGGGTTCGCCGCCGTGGGGCTGGGTGTGGTGTTCGGCTACATCTGGCCGCCGATCCAGCACGGCATCAACAGCTTCGGCACACTGATGATGGAAAGCGGCAGCTTCGGTGCGTTCGTCTTCGGCCTGTTCAACCGCCTGCTGATCGTCACCGGCCTGCACCACATCCTCAACAACATGGCGTGGTTCGTGTTCGGCAACTTCACCGCCCCCACCACCGGGGCGCTGGTGACTGGCGACCTGTCGCGCTACTTCGCCGGCGATCCGAAGGGTGGCCAGTTCATGACCGGCATGTTCCCGATGATGATCTTCGGCCTGCCCGCCGCGTGCCTGGCGATGTACCGCAACGCCCTGCCGGCACGGCGCAAGGTGATGGGCGGGATCTTCCTGTCGATGGCGTTGACCGCGTTCCTGACCGGCGTCACCGAGCCGATTGAATTCGCCTTCATGTTCCTCGCGCCGTTGCTGTTTGTGCTGCATGCGTTGCTGACCGGCCTGTCGATGGCCATCACCAATGCGCTGAACATCCACCTGGGGTTCACCTTCTCCGGCGGCTTCATCGACATGATCCTGGGCTGGGGCAAGTCCACCAACGGCTGGCTCGTGTTCCCGGTGGGCCTGGCGTATGCCGTGATCTATTACGTGGTGTTTGACTTCTGTATCCGCCGCTTCGACCTGAAGACACCGGGCCGCGAAACCAGCGCTGACGTCGAGCAGGTTGCCGTCGCCGACAATGAGCGCGCCGGGGCATACATCAAGGCCTTGGGTGGTGCCGAAAACCTGATCACCGTCGGCGCCTGCACCACGCGCTTGCGCCTGGACATGGTGGATCGCAACAAAGCCTCGGATTCCGACTTGAAAGCGCTCGGTGCCATGGCCGTGGTGCGTCCGGGCAAGGGCGGGAGTTTGCAAGTGGTGGTGGGGCCAATGGCCGACGCGATTGCCGATGAGATTCGCCTGGCGATGCCTGCGCTAGGTCGCGCCATGGTGTCGTCACCGGCTGCAGAAATCGACGCGCCGCCACCTGCCGCCATGGCGACACCCGAGGCCCAGCAATGGCTCAATGCCCTGGGCGGCGGCGACAATGTGCTGCAACTCGATTGCGTGGCCATGACCCGCATCCGCCTGCAACTGGCCGATGGCAAGGCGTTGTCGGAGTTCGATTTGAAAGCGTTGGGTTGCCAGGGTGTAAGTCAGCTGGATGGCGGTATCTGGCATCTGCTGATTGGCGACAAGGCGCCGACCTTGAGTGATGCACTGGAGGTGTTGGTCAATCGCAGCGAGGTCAGTGCCAAGGTTTAGATCCTCGGTGCCTGATAGGCCGCCATCGCGAGCAAGCTCGCTCCCACATTGGATCTGCATACACTGGACCACTGTGGGAGCGAGCTTGCTCGCGATGGCGGCCTATCAGGCACCACAATAGTTTGGGCAACAAAAAACCCGCTGAAATCTCTTTCAGCGGGTTTTTCATTTCAGCACCGGAGAATCAGAAATCCTCCAGCCGCCACACTTCATAAGCCGGTGTCTCATAGGGATGGCTCTGTTTCAGAGCCGCCACTACCGAGCGAATCAACTCATCGGCCACCACCAGCTCAACCTTCCATTCCTCGACCTGTTCGACCTGCCCTGCCTCGCCAATGAACGGCTGGCTGCCGTCCAGTGGACGAAACTGGCCAGTGCCCAACACTTGCCATGCACAGTGGTCATAAGCACCGATTCGCCCACCACCGGCGGCGAATACGGCGCTTTTGACCACCTCGACATGACTGTCGGGAACAAAAAAGCTGAGCTTGTACACGGTGCTTAGTTCACCCACACACGAGCGTTACGGAACATACGCATCAACGGAGCATCTTCGTTCCAGTCATCCGAACGCCACGAGTTCTGCACGGCGCGGAACACACGTTCCGGGTGCGGCATCATGATGGTCACGCGACCGTCGCGGCTGGTCAAACCGGTGATCCCGCGCGGCGAGCCGTTCGGGTTGGCCGGGTAGCTTTCGGTGACCTTGCCGTGGTTGTCGACGAAACGCATCGCCACGCAACCCGACAGATCGGCTTCCAGCAGTGCTTCTTCGCTGGCGAACTCGGCATGGCCTTCACCGTGAGCAATGGCGATCGGCATGCGCGAACCGGCCATGCCTTGCAGGAAGATCGAGTTCGACTCCTGGATCTGCACCATGGCAACACGGGCTTCGAACTGCTCGGAGCGGTTGCGCACGAAGTGCGGCCAGAACTCGCTGCCCGGGATCAGCTCGTGCAGGTTGGACATCATCTGGCAACCGTTGCACACACCGAGGGTGAAGCTGTCGTTGCGTTCGAAGAAGCCCTGGAACGCATCGCGGGCACGGCTGTTGAACAGCGCGGATTTCGCCCAGCCTTCACCGGCACCCAATACGTCGCCGTAAGAGAAGCCGCCGCAAGCGACCATGCCCTTGAACTCGTTCAGGTCGACCCGGCCGGCCAGAATGTCGCTCATGTGCACGTCGATCGCGTTGAAACCGGCGCGGTCGAACGCGGCAGCCATTTCCACCTGACCGTTGACGCCCTGCTCACGCAGTACGGCAACCTGTGGGCGAATGCCTTTCTTGATGTAAGGCGCGGCGATGTCCTGGTTGATGTCGTAGCTCAGCTTGACGCTCAGACCCGGGTTTTCTTCTTCCAGCAGCACGTCGAACTCTTGCTCGGCGCAGTCGGCGTTGTCACGCAGACGCTGGATCTGGTAGCTGGTCTCGGCCCACTGGCGTTGCAGCAGACGACGCTGGCCTTCGAACACAGTGTCACCGTTGAAGGTGATGCCGATCTCGCCATTGTTGATTGGCTGACCGATCACCGACACGCAGTCACCCAGGCCGGCAGCGCTGAACTGCGCGAGGATGTCCGGGGTCGCGTCCTGGCGAACCTGGATCACGGCACCCAGTTCTTCGTTGAACAGGATGGCGGCGATGTCGGCAGAGGTTTCTGCCAGACCGTCGAGGTTCAGGCTCAGGCCACAGTGACCGGCGAACGCCATCTCGACAACGCTGGTCAGCAGACCACCGTCGGAGCGGTCGTGGTAAGCCAGCAGGTGGCCGTCGGCGTTGAGGCCCTGGATCACCGCGAAGAAGGCTTTGAGGTCTTCGGCGTCATCGACGTCCGGAGCCTGCTTGCCGAGCTTGCCGTGAACCTGCGCCAGGATCGAGGCGCCCATGCGGTTCTGGCCGCGGCCCAGGTCGATCAGGATCAGGTCGGTGGTGCCCTTGTCCATGCGCAGTTGCGGGGTCAGGGTCTGACGGATGTCAGTCACTGGCGCGAAACCGGTCACGATCAGGGACATCGGCGAAGTCACGGACTTGTCCACGCCTTCATCGTTCCAGCGGGTGGCCATGGACATCGAGTCCTTGCCAACCGGGATGGTGATGCCCAGCTCAGGGCACAACTCCATGCCGACCGCTTTCACGGTGTCGTACAGGCGTGCATCTTCACCCGGGTGACCGGCAGCCGACATCCAGTTCGCCGACAGTTTGATGTCGGAGATCTTGCCGATGCGCGAGGCCGCGATGTTGGTCAGGGTTTCGCCGATGGCCATGCGGCCCGACGCCGGAGCGTCCAGCAGTGCCAGCGGAGTGCGCTCGCCCATGGCCATGGCTTCACCGGTGTAGACGTCGAAGCTGGTGGCGGTGACGGCAACGTCGGCCACCGGAACCTGCCACGGGCCGACCATCTGGTCACGGGCCACGAGGCCGGTGATGGTGCGGTCGCCGATGGTGATCAGGAAGCTTTTGCTCGCCACGGCCGGGTGATGCAGAACGCGCTCGACGCAGTCGGCGATGCTCAGGGTCGACGGATCGAAATCGTCGCCCAGTTCGTTCTCGCGAACCACCGAACGGTGCATGCGCGGGGCTTTGCCCAGCAGCACTTCCAGCGGCATGTCCACCGGGCTGTTGCCGAAGTGGCTGTCGGTCACGGTCAGTTGTGGCTCGGCAGTGGCTTCGCCGACGACGGCAAACGGGCAACGCTCACGCTCGCAGATCGCCTTGAAGCGTTCGAAATCTGCCGGGCCGACGGCCAGAACGTAACGTTCCTGGGATTCGTTGGACCAGATTTCGTGCGGGGCCATGCCCGGCTCGTCGTTTGGAATGTTGCGCAGTTCGAAACGGCCACCGCGGTCGCCGTCGTTGACCAGTTCCGGGAAGGCGTTGGACAGACCGCCCGCACCCACGTCGTGGATGAAGCTGATCGGGTTCTTGTCGCCCAGTTGCCAGCAACGGTCGATGACTTCCTGGCAGCGACGTTCCATTTCCGGGTTTTCGCGCTGTACGGAAGCAAAGTCCAGGTCTGCCGAGCTGGTGCCGGTGGCCATCGAGGAAGCGGCGCCGCCGCCCAGGCCGATCAGCATCGCCGGGCCGCCGAGCACGATCAGCTTGGAGCCGACGACGATCTCGCCTTTCTTGACGTGTTCTTCACGGATGTTGCCCATGCCGCCAGCCAGCATGATCGGCTTGTGGTAGCCGCGAACTTCGTCACCGTGCGGGGTGGTGATCGATTGTTCGAAGGTACGGAAGTAGCCGGTCAGTGCCGGACGACCGAATTCGTTGTTGAACGCAGCGCCGCCCAGCGGGCCTTCGATCATGATGTCCAGCGCGGTAACGATGCGCTCGGGCTTGCCGTACGGCACTTCCCACGGCTGTTCGAAGCCCGGGATCTGCAGGTTCGACACGGTGAAACCGGTCAGGCCAGCCTTCGGCTTGGCACCGCGACCGGTGGCGCCTTCGTCACGGATCTCGCCACCGGAACCGGTGGATGCGCCCGGGAACGGGGCAATCGCGGTCGGGTGGTTGTGGGTTTCAACCTTCATCAGGATGTGCACCGGCTCCTGCACCGCGCCGTACTGGCGGGTCTCAGGGTCCGGGAAGAAGCGACCGGCCACGGAGCCGACGATCACCGAAGCGTTGTCCTTATAAGCCGACAGAACGCCTTCGCTATGCATCACGTAGGTGTTCTTGATCATGCCGAACAGGCTTTTTTCCTGGCTCTCGCCGTCGATGTCCCAACTGGCGTTGAAGATCTTGTGACGGCAGTGCTCGGAGTTCGCCTGGGCGAACATCATCAGTTCGATGTCATGCGGGTTGCGCTTCAAGCCGACGAAGGCGTTGACCAGATAGTCGATCTCGTCTTCAGCCAGGGCCAGGCCCAGCTCGGTGTTGGCTTTTTCCAGCGCGGCGCGGCCGCCACCCAACACGTCGATGGCGGTCAGGGGCTTCGGTTCGGCGTGGCTGAACAGGCCGGCGGCCTGCTCGAGGTTGCCCAGGACGATCTGGGTCATGCGGTCGTGCAGACCGTCGGCGATCAGCTGGGCTTCAGCGTCGCTGAACTGGCCGGCCACGTAGAACGCAATGCCGCGCTCCAGGCGCTGGATTTTCGCCAGGCCACAGTTACGGGCGATGTCGCTGGCCTTGCTCGACCATGGCGAGATGGTGCCGAAACGCGGCAGCACCAGAAACAGACGACCGGTCGGTTCCTGTACCGGAACGCTTGGACCGTACTTCAGAAGGCGCGCGAGCACCTGCTGTTCGTCGCCGGTCAGGACGCCGGTAACTTCGGCGAAGTGAGCGAATTCAGCATACAGGCCGCTGACAGCCGGAACCTTCTGGCTCAGTTGCTCAAGGAGCTTGCTGTGGCGAAAGGCAGAAAGGGCAGGAGCGCCGCGCAGGATCAACATCTTCGGGACAGCCTCGGGAAGGGGTGTGCTTTGAGGCCGTGCATTCTAGCCTAAACAGCCCGCGACATCACCCGAAACGCTACGCACGGTTGCACTCGGGCGTCGATCTGTGTTTCTGCCTCGAAAGTCAGGTTAACCGGGCGTGCAGCAACAGCTTATTTTTACTGTAACAAAATGCAGGCAAGGCCCATTCCTGCGGGGTTTCGGCCGGTTTTGTGATCGCTAGCAGACAAGCCCCTCACTGTCGAGATATGGCGCTCGTGGTCCTTTGCGTATACTGCGCAGATGTTTTTCCCAACGGCTTTGCGTCCGCGGTACGCCAAATGGCTGATCGCAACCGGACTCTTCCTGATGCTCGGTGGCTGTGTTGATAAACCCAACACGCTCGAGCGCGTAAAGGAGGATGGTGTGCTGCGGGTGGTTACCCGAAACAGCCCCGCCACCTACTTTCAGGATCGCAACGGTGAGACCGGCTTCGAATACGAGCTGGTGAAGCGCTTCGCCGACGATCTGGGGGTCGAGCTCAAGATCGAGACCGCCGACAACCTCGATGACCTGTTCAACCAGGTCGGCAAGCCCAATGGCCCGGTGCTGGCGGCTGCCGGTCTGGTCAGCAGCGAAGAGCGCAAGAAGCAGGTGCGCTTCTCCCACTCCTATCTGGAAGTCACCCCGCAGATCATCTACCGCAACGGCCAGTCCCGGCCAACCGATGCGAAGGATCTGGTGGGCAAGAAGATCATGGTGCTCAAGGGCAGCACCCACGCCGAACAACTGGCGCAGCTGAAACAGAAGTTTCCTGGCATCGAATACGAAGAGTCTGACGCGGTCGAGGTCGTCGATCTCCTGCGCATGGTGGATGAAGGTCAGATCGACCTGACCCTGGTCGACTCCAACGAAGTGGCGATGAACCAGGTGTACTTCACCAACATCCGGGTCGCCTTCGACCTCGGCGACGCCAGCAACCAGAGCTGGGCCGTCGCCCCGGGCGACGACAACAGCCTGCTCAACGAAATCAACGATTACCTCGACAAGGTCAAGAAGAACGGCACCCTGCAACGCCTCAAGGACCGCTACTACGGGCATGTCGACGTCCTCGGCTACATGGGCGCCACCACGTTTGCCCAACACTTGCAGCAACGCCTGCCCAAGTACGAACAGCACTTCAAGGCCTACGCCAAGAAGGAGAAAGTCGACTGGCGCCTGCTGGCGGCCATCGGGTACCAGGAGTCGTTGTGGCAACCGACGGTCACGTCCAAGACCGGCGTGCGCGGCCTGATGATGCTGACCCAGAACACCGCGCAGGCCATGGGCGTGTCCAACCGCCTGGACCCCAGGCAGAGCATCATGGGCGGCGCCAAGTACCTGGCCTACACGAAAGACCAGCTCGACGACTCGATTCAGGAACCGGACCGGACCTGGTTTGCCCTGGCGGCCTACAACGTCGGCAGCGGCCACCTGGATGACGCACGCAAACTGGCGGCCAAGGAAGGGTTGAACCCGGACAAATGGCTGGACGTAAAGAAGATCCTGCCGCGCCTGTCGGAAAAGAAGTGGTACAGCAAAACCCGTTACGGCTACGCCCGCGGCGGCGAACCGGTGCATTTCGTGGCGAACATCCGTCGCTACTACGACATCCTGACCTGGGTCACGCAGCCGCAGCTTGAAGGGGACCAGGTCGCCGAGGGCAAACTGCTTGTTCCGGGGATCGACAAGAGCAAGCCGTCGCAGGAACCTGCACCGCTCTGACAGCCACCCAACATCAAATGTGGGAGCGAGCTTGCTCGCGATGAGGCCCTGTCAGTCACATCAATTGTGTCTGTCAGACCGCTATCGCGAGCAAGCTCGCTCCCACAGGGTTTTGTGTTGGTTTTAAGCCTTGGTAGCCGCCGCCAGAATCAGCGCCTTCATCTCCGAAACAGCCGACTTGAAGCCAACGAACAGCGCATGGGCCACCAGCGCATGGCCGATGTTCAGTTCGTTGATGCCCTTGATCGCCGCCACGGCTTCGACGTTGTGATAGTGCAGGCCATGACCGGCATTGACGATCAGGCCCTGGGCCAGACCGAAGGCCACGCCATCGGCTACACGCTTGAGTTCTTCGGCGACTTCGGTCGGCGTCTCGGCATCGGCATAACGCCCGGTGTGCAACTCGATGGCTGGCGCGCCGACACGGCGGGAGGCTTCGATCTGGCGCTCATCGGCGTCAATGAACAGCGACACTTCGGAGCCGATCTTCGACAGACGCTCGACCGCCGCCTTGATCCGCGCCTCCTGCCCCGCCACATCCAGGCCACCTTCGGTGGTCAGCTCCTGACGGGTTTCCGGCACCAGGCAAATGTGCGCCGGGCGGATGCGCTCGGCGAACAACATCATTTCTTCGGTGACCCCCATTTCGAAGTTCATGCGGGTTTGCAGCACGTCCTTGAGCAGCAGAACGTCGCGCTCCTGAATGTGCCGACGGTCTTCGCGCAGGTGCACGGTGATGCCGTCGGCGCCCGCCTCTTCCGCGTCCAGTGCAGCCTTGACCGGGTCCGGGTAACGGGTGCCCCGGGCCTGACGCAGGGTGGCAACGTGGTCGATGTTCACGCCAAGAAGAATACGGGTGCTGGTGGTCACGGAAGCGCTCCAGAAGAAGAGAAAGTTCGGTGCACAGCATACGGTGTGATCAGGGCTTGCGAAACAGCTCGCGACTGACAAGTGGACGGCCGCCCAGGTGAACGGCCAACGCCTGGCGCATCAAGCGCTTGGCGGCAGACAGAGCGCCGGGGGCAGACCAGTCGGCTTCAGCCATGGCCAGCAATTCGGTGCCGTTGAACAGGCCCGGTTGCAGCAGGTAGACACGTTCAAGCCCGGCATCCACTTGCAAACGGTAGAGGCCGTCCGGCGCGATGGGCTGATCATGAATATCAGTCGTCAGGGAAAAACCGTAGCCGAGGTCATCGAGCAAGCGCCACTCGAAGGAGCGCAGCAAGGGCTCCAGAGCACGACCTTCAGCCAGCGCCAGCAAAGTCGCAGCGTAGTGATCGAATACGCCGGGATGAGGATCTTCGGCGGGCAACAGGCGAATCAGCAATTCATTGAGGTAAAAACCGCTGAACAGCGCCTCGCCATTGAGCCAGGTGGAGATGCCAGCACTCTCCATGCGCCCGACATTCTTCAGCTCGCCCTTGCCCCGGAACTCGACTTCCAATGGCACGAACGGCCGCGCCAGTGTCCCGGCCTTGCCCCGTGCACTGCGCAACACCGCCCGTAGCCGACCTTGCGGCGTGAGGAAGTCCACCAGCGCGCTGTTTTCACGGTAGGCGCGGGAGTGCAGGACATAGGCGGGTTGGGCGGGCGCTTGGGACATGGAAATCGCAGTTCTCGATGAAGGAGCGCAGTTTTACATACAACCTGAAACCAATGTGGGAGCGAGCTTGCTCGCGATGAGGGCCTGATATTCAACATCAATGTTGACTGACAGACCGTTATCGCGAGCAAGCTCGCTCCCACAGGGGATCATTGTTGATCCGGAAAACGTATTACAGGTCGCCGTAACCCAACGAACGCAATGCACGCTCGTCATCGGACCAGCCACCCTTAACCTTGACCCACAGGTTGAGCATGATCTTGGAGTCGAACAGCAGTTCCATGTCCTTGCGCGCTTCGGTGCCGATGCGCTTGATGCGCTCGCCCTTGTCGCCAATGATGATTTTCTTCTGGCCATCGCGTTCGACGAGGATCAAGGCATGGATGTGCAGGGTCTTGCCCTGCTGCTTGAACTCTTCGATTTCAACGGTGATCTGGTACGGCAGCTCGGCGCCCATCTGGCGCATGATTTTCTCGCGCACCAGCTCGGCGGCGAGGAAACGGCTGCTGCGGTCGGTGATCTGGTCTTCCGGGAAGAAGTGATCGTTTTCCGGCAAGTGCTCGGCAATCACGCGTTCCAGTGCATCGAGGTTATGCCCGTGCTGTGCGGAAATCGGGATGATCTGCGCATTCGGCAACTGCTCCTGCAACCAGCTCAGGTGCGGCATCAGCTCGGCCTTGTCTTCGATGCGGTCGGTCTTGTTCAACGCCACGATCAGCGGGCCGGTCACGTACTGGACGCGCTCGAGCACCATCTGGTCTTCTTCGGTCCACTTGGTGCGATCGACCACGAAGATCACCACGTCGACGTCTTTCAGCGCCGCTGAAGCGGTCTTGTTCATGTAGCGGTTCAGGGCCTTTTCGCCGCCCTTGTGCATACCAGGGGTGTCGACGTAGATCGCCTGCACATCGCCCTCGGTCTTGATACCGAGCATGTTGTGACGGGTGGTTTGCGGTTTGCGCGAGGTGATCGCCAGCTTCTGACCCAGGATGTGGTTCAGCAACGTGGACTTGCCCACGTTCGGACGGCCGACGATGGCAACATAGCCACAGCGAGTTGCGTTTGTATCAGTCATTGCCATTCTCCACACCCAGGGCAATCAGTGCTGCGGCGGCCGCTACCTGTTCGGCAATACGACGACTCACACCCTGACCTCGGCTTTTTTCATTCAGTAAGATGATTTCGCATTCGACGAAGAACGTCCGGCAATGCGGCTCACCCTGGATATCCACCACTTCGTAACGCGGCAGCTCACAACCACGGGACTGCAGGAACTCTTGCAGGCGGGTCTTTGGATCTTTGTTGGTGTCGACCAGCGTCAGGCCTTCGAACTCGCCGGCCAGCCAGGCGAGCACACGCTCGCGGGCCATTTCCATGCCAGCATCGAGGTAGATCGCACCGATCAGCGCTTCGAGGGCATCGGCCAGAATCGACTCGCGACGGAAACCGCCGCTTTTCAGCTCGCCCGAGCCCAGGCGCAGGTATTCGCCCAGATCGAAACCACGGGCCAGTACGGCCAGGGTCTCACCTTTGACCAGACGTGCGCGCAAACGCGACAACTGGCCTTCGCGAGCCAGCGGGAAGCGCTCGAACAACGCCTCGCCGGCGACGAAGTTGAGAATGGCGTCACCGAGGAATTCCAGGCGTTCGTTGTTACGCCCGGCAAAGCTGCGGTGAGTCAGGGCCAGGACCATCAGTTCCTGATCCTTGAAGGTGTAGCCGAGCTGACGCTCTAGACGGCTTAAGGAGACGCTCACGGTTTACCCACGCTGAGTTCGTGGCTGGATTCCACCGCCATCGCCGTAAGTTGGCGCAGGCTTGGGACAATTAAAGCTGTGTTCAAAAATAACGTCCTGAATATCATTGTTTTCATGCCTCTGGCGCCCATTGTGCCGGCTCCAGAAATGCATTCGGCGCTGTGTTCAACAGCGCCGTGTCTGATTACTTGATCAGGCCAACCCGCGAGAAATTCGGCAGGTGGCTGAGTTTGGGTTCCGGCCAGCTCATCCAGACCGCAAAGGCCTTGCCGACGATATTCTTGTCGGGAACCATGCCCAGCAGATCCTTGGGAATGTTCGGATCATCCCAGTAGCGACTGTCGTTCGAGTTGTCGCGGTTGTCGCCCATCATGAAGTAGTGCCCGGCCGGCACGGTCCACGAATGGTCCGGCATTGCGCGGTAGCGGCTCATTTCCTTGCGGATCATGTGCTCGGCCACACCGAGTTTTTCCTTGTAGAGCTCAGCGCTGCCCAGCGTGCCCGGCTCGGAGCCGACCAGTTGCTCGGCAATCGATTGACCGTTGACGAACAGGCGCTTGTCGGCGGTGTAGCGAACCGTGTCGCCCGGCAAACCAACCACACGCTTGATGTAGTTGACGTTCGGGTCGCTCGGGTAGCGGAACACCATCACATCGCCGCGCTGCGGATCACCGACTTCGATGACTTTCTTGTCGATCACCGGCAAGCGGATCCCGTAGGAAAACTTGCTCACCAGGATGAAGTCGCCGACATCCAGGGTTGGCTTCATCGAACCGGAAGGAATCTGGAACGGTTCCACCAGGAACGAACGCAGCACCAGCACGATGAACAACACCGGGAAGAACGACTTGCCGTATTCAACCAGCAGCGGCTCTTTGTTCAGCTTCTCGACCACGACCATGTCAGGCTGGCTGACGCTGCCCTGATAGGAAGCGATGGCGGCACGCCGACGCGGGGCCAGGATCAACAGATCGAGCAACGCCAACAGGCCGCAGACGAACACGGCAATGACCAGCAACAGCGGGAAATTTAGCGACATAGGACCTAACTATCCAACCTGAGCACTGCAAGGAAGGCTTCCTGTGGAATCTCCACGTTGCCGACCTGCTTCATGCGTTTCTTACCGGCCTTTTGCTTCTCCAGCAGTTTCTTCTTACGGCTGACGTCACCACCGTAGCATTTGGCCAATACGTTCTTTCTGAGCGCCTTGACGGTTGTCCGCGCCACAATCTGCCCGCCAATGGCGGCCTGGATTGCCACGTCGAACATCTGCCGCGGAATCAGTTCTTTCATCTTCTCGGTCAACTGGCGACCTTTGTAGTGCGAGTTGTCACGGTGCACGATCAGCGCCAGGGCGTCGACCTTGTCACCGTTGATCAGCACGTCCAGTTTCACCAGGCTAGCCGATTGATAACGATCGAAATGGTAGTCCAACGAAGCATAGCCGCGGCTGGTGGATTTCAGGCGGTCGAAGAAGTCCAGCACCACTTCGTTCATCGGCAGGTCGTAGGTCACTTGTACCTGGGAGCCGAGGAACAGCATGTCAACCTGCACACCACGTTTTTCGATGCACAGGGTAATGACGTTGCCCAGGTGCTCTTGCGGCACAAGAATATTGGCCCGCACGATCGGCTCACGCATGTCTTCGATCGAGGACAGGTCCGGGAGCTTCGACGGGTTATCGACGTAGATCGTCTCGCCGGTCTTGAGCAGCAGCTCGAAGATTACCGTCGGCGCCGTGGTGATCAAGTCCAGGTTGTACTCGCGCTCCAGGCGCTCCTGGATGATTTCCATGTGCAGCATGCCGAGGAAGCCGCAACGGAAGCCGAAGCCCAGTGCGTCAGAGCTTTCCGGCGTGTATTGCAGCGACGAGTCGTTCAGGGTGAGCTTTTGCAGCGCTTCGCGGAAATCTTCGAAGTCGTCGGAGCTGACCGGGAACAGACCGGCGTAAACCTGCGGCTGAATACGTTTGAAGCCTGGCAGTACATCAACGTCCGGCGTCGAGCTCAAGGTCAGGGTGTCGCCCACTGGCGCACCGTGAATGTCCTTGATGCTGGCGATGATGAAGCCCACTTCACCGGCCTTGAGGTCAGCGGTAGGGGTGTGCTTCGGGTTGAAAACACCGACGCTGTCTACCAGGTGGATCTTGCCGGTGGACTTGACCAGGATCTTGTCGCCCTTCTTCACACGACCGTGGCGCACGCGCACCAGGGAAACAACACCCAGGTAGTTGTCGAACCAGGAGTCGATGATCAACGCTTGCAGCGGATCTTCGTAGTTGCCGGTCGGTGCAGGAATGGTGGCGACCAGGCGCTCGAGCACTTCGTCGACGCCCAGGCCGGTCTTGGCCGAACACTCGACCGCATCGGTGGCATCGATGCCGATGATTTTTTCGATTTCTTCTTTAACACGGTCCGGATCGGCCTGTGGCAGGTCGATCTTGTTCAGCACCGGCATCACTTCCAGGCCCTGCTCGATGGCCGTGTAGCAGTTGGCAACCGACTGTGCTTCAACGCCTTGACCGGCATCGACCACCAACAGCGCGCCTTCACAGGCAGCCAGCGAACGGCTCACCTCATAGGTGAAGTCAACGTGGCCGGGGGTATCAATGAAGTTCAGCTGGTAGTTGATACCGTCGCGAGCCTTGTAATACAGGGTGACGCTGTGCGCCTTGATGGTGATCCCGCGTTCACGCTCGAGGTCCATGGAGTCCAGGACCTGGGCTTCCATTTCGCGCTCGGCGAGGCCGCCACACATCTGGATGAAGCGATCGGCCAGCGTCGACTTGCCATGGTCAATGTGGGCGATGATGGAGAAATTGCGGATATGACTCAAATCACTCACGGATCAACACTCAAAAAGGCTGCAGGCATAGCCCGCCGAAAAATAGCCGGGAATTGTACCTGATCCACGGCGCAAGCGTCACGTTCGCAGGTCAGACGGTGCCTACAAAAACGCCCCGGTCTTGCGACAAGGGCGTTTTTTAACGTCAAAGCGGTCGGAAAATGCCCGCCATCAGCCAGCTCGACGCAACAGCCAGAGCCCCGCCACGGCACAAACACCCGCCGGCACCAGCACCGAAAGCAACGGCGGGAAGCCGAACACCTGGCTCGAAGGCCCCAGCAGATCCTGAACGATACGGAAGGTGAAACCCACCAGCACGCCGGTGAACACCCGTTGACCCAGGGTCACCGAGCGCAGCGGACCAAAGATGAAGGAAATCGCCATCAACACCAGAGCGGCAGTCACCAGCGGCTGCAACACTTTGACCCAAAATGCCAGCCAGTAGCGGCCATTGTTCAGCCCCTGGTCCGCCAGATAATGGATGTAACTCCACAGGCCACTGATCGACAGCGACTCGGGCACCATGATCACGGTGTTCAGCAACTGCGGACTCAACGCAACGTCCCAGCGCTCTTGCGGGGTCGAAACCACTTCGGTGCTGCGCTCGTGGAACAGCGTGGTCGTGACATCCGACAACTGCCAGTGATCGTTTTCGAAGTTGGCACGCTTGGCGAAACTCGCCGACAGCATGTGCCGCTCTTTGTCGAAGCGATAACGGGTCACGCCATACAGGATGCCGTTGGGTTGTACCGAGTTGACGTGAATGAACTCATCGCCCTGGCGGTGCCACAAGCCGTGCCTGGCGCTTTGTGCATCACCGCTGCCCTGGGCCAGCGAGCGATTGGCCTGTGCGGCGGTTTCAGCGGGCGGAGCGACGTACTCGCCGACCAGCACGCCGGCCAGCATCAATACCAGCATCGGCTTCATGACCGCCCAGACGATCCGGCCGATCGACACGCCGGCGGCGCGCATGATGGTCAGCTCACTGTTGCTGGCCAGGCTGCCCAGACCGATCAGGCAGCCGATCAGCGCAGCCATCGGCAGCATTTCGTACATCCGGCGCGGAGCGGTCAACAACACATAACTCAGCACATCGACCAGGGTGTAGGTATCGCTGATTTCCCCCATCTCGTCGATGAAGGCAAACAGTGTCGCCAGACCAAGAATGATCCCGAGCACCGCCAGGATCGCCATGAACACACTGCTACCAATGTAGCGATCAAGCTTAACCACGGGCCACCTCCAGCGCGCTGCGGCGACTCGCCCTCTTCAAGCGCAAGGGTTCCCAGTAGAGCAAGCCCAGGCCGATGGACAGGAAAATCCCGTGCACCCACCACAAGCCAAACACCGCAGGGATCTTGCCCTTGTCGAGGGCACCGCGGGCGGCAATCAGAATGCTCAGGTAAGCCATATAAAGAAGAATCGCCGGCAGTAACTTGAGGAATCGGCCCTGACGCGGGTTGACCCGTGACAGCGGCACCGCCATCAAGGTCACGATGAACACCAGCAACGGCAGAGACATGCGCCATTGCAGCTCGGCGCGCATGCGAATGTCGTCACTGCCGATCAATGTACGGGTCGGCATTGCGTCACGGTCGGTGACTTCGTCACTGACTTCCGGTTTTGGCAGCAACACACCGTACTCGTCATACTTGATCGCCCGGTAGTCGGCCTGCCCCGGACTACCGTCATAGCGATAGCCGTTATCAAGAATCAGGTAGCGGTTGCCGTCCGGACGAATTTCCTGGCGCCCCTTTTCCGCCACCAGCACAGAAATCCCGCGATCCTTGTTATTGGAACTGATGTTTTTTTGCGAGATGAACACACCACCCAGATTGACGCGGTCATCGGACATGCTCTCGGTGTAGGTGACCCGGGTGCCGTCACGCAAAGCCTGGAAACGCCCTGGCTCCAGGGTATCGAATTCGGTCAGGGCATCCTGCTTGTTCAGCAGCAACTGAAACTGATTGGCCCCCTGTGGCGCCAGGCTCAGGCTCAGCCACGCAACGACGAGCGCAACCAGGGTGGCCGGGAACAGCGTCATGCAAAACAGCCGCTGCTGGCTCATGCCCGTGGCCGAGAGCACGGTCATTTCGCTTTCGAGGTACAGGCGACCGTAGGACAACAGGATCCCGAGAAACAGCCCCAGCGGCAGGATCAGCTGGAGGAAGCCCGGCAGGCGATAGCCCATGATCAGGAACAACGACCCCGGATCCAGCAGGCCCGAAGCCGCCTGGGCGAGGTATTTGATGAAGCGACCGCTCATGATGATGACCAGCAGCACGGCACTGACGGCGCTCAAGGTCAACAGGACTTCGCGGGATAGATAACGGAAGACGATCAAACCAGACACTCCAGGGTTGTCAGGCTAAGGCGGCCGAACAAGCAAACGTATCGGACAGCCCGCAAGGCAGAGCCGCCGAAAAAAGATGGCGCATTATCCTGTGATTGGGTGCGCCTGTCACTGCGCAATGCATCCCCCCTTGTAGGAGCGAGCCTGCTCGCGATGGTCGTCAACGATAACGCGGGGAGCCTGACACCCTGCGTCAATCTAGGGTTCTTCGCGAGCAGGCTCGCTCCTACATTCGTGCGGTCGAGGGTTGTCAGCCGCCGGTAGCGAGGTTCAAACTGCGGCCTTTGTCGCCGGTCGATCCTGGCGCCTTTCTGTTTATAAGCAATCGACGCACATAAGGTGTCGGGCGCATGCGTGATAACCATCAATTCAGGGACCCGGACATGGAACTGGTTGTAAAAAGCGTCAACCCCGAAACGTTGAAGACCGCCACTCTCGTGGTCTCCGTCGGCGAAGGCCGCAAGCTCGGCGGTGTTGCCAAACAACTCGACGAACTGAGCGGCGGCGCGATCAGCACTGTGCTCAAGCGCGGCGACCTGGCCGGCAAGGTCGGCCAGAGCCTGCTGCTGCACAGCCTGCCGAACCTCAAGGCCGAGCGTGTGCTGCTGGTGGGCGTTGGCAAGGACGACGAACTGGGTGACCGCCCGTTCCGCAAGATCATCGCCGGCATCCTCAATACCCTCAAAAGCCTGGGCGGCAGCGATGCGGTGCTGGCCCTGGATGAAGTGGTCGTCAAAGGCCGCGACAGTTATGGCAAGACCCGCCTGCTGGCCGAAACCCTGGTGGACGGCGAGTACAGCTTCGACCAGTTCAAGAGCCAGAAGGCCGAACCCCGCGCGCTGAAGAAAATCACCCTGCTGACCATCAAGGCCGCCCAGGCTGAAGTGCAACGCGCCGTGACCCACGCCACCGCCATCGCCAACGGCATGGCCTTCACCCGCAACCTGGGTAACCTGCCGCCGAACATCTGTCACCCGACCTTCCTCGGTGAGCAGGCCAAAGACCTGGGCAAAGAATTCAAGGACCTGAAAGTCGAAGTCCTCGACGAGAAGAAGATCAAGGCCCTGGGCATGGGCTCGTTCTACGCCGTCGGCCAGGGCAGCGCCCAGCCTCCGCGCCTGATCGTCATGCAATACAACGGTGGCAAGAAATCCGAGAAGCCGTACGCGCTGGTCGGCAAAGGCATCACCTTCGACACCGGCGGCATCAGCCTCAAGCCGGGCGCCGGCATGGATGAAATGAAGTACGACATGGGCGGCGCCGCCAGCGTGTTCGGTACCCTGCGTGCCGTGCTCGAGCTGAAGCTGCCGATCAACCTGGTGTGCATCCTGGCCTGCGCCGAAAACATGCCGAGCGGCAACGCTTCGCGCCCGGGGGACATCGTCACCACCATGAGCGGTCAGACCGTGGAAATCCTCAACACCGACGCCGAAGGCCGTCTGGTGCTGTGCGACGCCCTGACCTACTCCGAGCGCTTCAAGCCGCAAGCGGTCATCGACATCGCGACCCTGACCGGCGCCTGCGTGGTTGCCCTGGGTTCCCACACCTCGGGCCTGCTGGGCAACAATGACGAACTGATCGGCCAACTGCTGAGCGCCGGCAAGGCCGCCGACGACCGCGCCTGGCAACTGCCGCTGTTCGATGAATACCAGGAACAGCTGGACAGCCCGTTCGCCGACATCGCCAACATTGGCGGCCCGAAAGCCGGCACCATCACTGCGGCCTGCTTCCTGTCGCGCTTCACCAAGAACCTGAACTGGGCGCACCTGGACATCGCCGGCACGGCCTGGACCAGCGGCGGCAAGGACAAGGGCGCCACTGGCCGTCCGGTTCCCCTGCTGACCCAATACCTGCTGGACCGCGCCAAAGCCTGAAACCGTTGATGGGCCGCGGCGTCACTTTTCGGTGGCGCCGCTTGCCGCTCTGGAACCGCAATGACCAAAGTCGACTTCTATATCCTGCCCAGCGCCGATCCTTCGGCACGCCTGGACTTTGCCTGCAAGCTCACCGAGAAAGCCTGGCGCATGGGCCACCGCATCTACCTGCATTGCAGCGACGCGGCCCAGCGTGACGATCTCGATGCGCGGCTGTGGACGTTCAAGGGCGAAAGCTTCGTGCCCCACGGCCCTGCCGACAGCGAGCCTGAGGGTTTGATTGTCCTGGGGTTGGGCGATGACTGCGGTCAACATCAGGATTTGCTGGTCAATCTCGACCTGAAAGTCCCGGCCTTCGCCAACAGGTTCGCCCGGGTGGCGGAAGTGGTGGTGGAGGATCCGACGATCAGAGCGGCCGCGCGGGAGAGTTTCCGTTTCTACCGCGAACAGGGCTATCCTCTGCAAGATCACCGTTTACAGCGACTCTGAGCCTTCCAATGGACACTCCAAAACCGCTGCAACAGTCCGCGCACCTGCTGGACGACCTTGAGTCGATCCGCCAATTGCTCGGCGATGACAACCTGCAACCGCCTCTGCTGACCGACACGGTCGAGGAAGGTGATCAGGAACAGATTCCCATGTTGTTCGACGCCGTGAGCGAACCTTCGCCACCCGTCGTACCGACAACGCCTGCCCCGATCGTTGAACCCGTCACCGCGGCAACGTCGGCGCCCGCCCCCAGCAAGAACCCGGATGACTTGCTGCACCTGGACAGCGAATTGCGCGCCGCCGCGCAATTGATCATGCAAGACGTGATCGACGATTTCGCCCCGCACATCGAGACCGAAATCAAACGCCGCCTCAGTGCGCGACTGGAGCGCTTGTTGAGCCAGTACAACGACTGAACAACTTGCAGTGGGGGGCTCTTCTGTGGGAGCGAGCTTGCTCGCGATGACGATCTGTCTGGCACATCAATGCTGAATTTGCTGACCCCATCGCGAGCAAGCTCGCTCCCACACAAAGCGTCTCGCCACAAGTTGAATCTTCAGGTACTGAGATAGCGTCCGATCAACGCGATCCCGCTGGCCAGCACCAGCCACGTCACCAGGCGCACAAACGCCTCGCGGGACAAGCGCATGGTCAGCCGTCGACCGAACCACAGCCCCAGCACCATCGCCGGCAACAGACAAACCGCCAGCACCAGCAACGGCAAATCGGCATACACACCGGCGATTGCAAACAGGCTCAAACGCACCACCGTACTGCAACTGATCAGCGCGCTCTGGGTGGCCCGGGCCGCCTCCTTGGGCAACCGGCTGTTCAAATAGATCGCATAGAGAAAGCCGCCGCTGCCAAACAACGCGCCAAACATTCCGCCCACCGTCCCCATCGGCAGCGCCCACGCGGCGGACAACTGCGCCGGACGGACCTTTATCCACAGGCTGTAAATTGCATAGGCGCTGATAAACAGCCCCATCAGCAGCAGCAACAGGTCGGATTTCAGGTTCAGCAGGAATATCACGCCAAGTGTGCAGCCCACCGCCATGCACGGCAGCAACCGCAACAGCTCCGGCCTCGCCACATCTCGCCGTGACGGCAGCAGATTGCCGAATGCCGCGACAAAATCGAGCAACACCAGTAAAGGCACGATCTTCGACAGCGGCATGAACAGAATCAGAATCGGCCCCGCCACCAGCGCGGTGCCGAAACCGGCGATGCCGAACACGATGTAGGCCAGGGCGATGCCCGCACCGATTACCAGCCAATCCAGCGGGACGAATGGCCATTGGTTCAACAGTTCAAACACATTCATCCGAACATCTTCCTTGATCACATGAGGCGACTTTACCTCTGTGGGAGCGAGCTTGCTCGCGATGGCGATCTGTCTGGCACATCAATGCTGAATTTGCTGGCCCCATCGCGAGCAAGCTCGCTCCCACATAAATGCCCTCAATGGATTTGTGAGCAGTCGTGGAGATTGCCAGGCAAATGCCTTTAAACTGCGCCCCATGATTAAAGATCCCTTTGCAAGACTCGGCCTGGACCGCGAAGTCCTGACCGTCAGCCAGCTCAACGGCCGCGCGCGGGTGTTGCTTGAAGACGTGTTCAGCAACATCTGGGTCGAAGGCGAAATCTCCAACCTCGCCCGCCCGGCTTCCGGCCACGTGTATTTCACCCTCAAGGACAGTGGCGCCCAGGTGCGTTGCGCGTTGTTCCGGCAGAACGCGGCACGGGTTCGTCAGGCCTTGAAAGACGGCCTGGCGGTCAAGGTGCGTGGCAAGGTCTCACTGTTCGAGGGACGCGGTGATTATCAGCTGATCCTCGACACCGTGGAGCCGGCCGGCGATGGCGCCTTGCGCCTGGCGTTCGATGCACTCAAGGAAAAGCTCAGCGCCGAAGGCCTGTTCAGTGCCGAGCGCAAGGTGCCGTTGCCGGCGCATCCGCAACGCATCGGCATCATCAGTTCGCCCACTGGGGCGGTGATCCGCGACATCATCAGCGTGTTCCGCCGTCGTGCACCGCAGGTGCAATTGACCCTGATCCCTACCGCCGTACAGGGCCGTGAAGCCACAGCACAGATTGTCCGCGCCCTGAAACTGGCCGATGCCCGCGGTTTCGACGCGCTGATCCTGGCCCGGGGCGGTGGCTCGCTGGAAGATCTCTGGTGCTTCAACGAAGAAGCCGTGGCCCGCGCCGTAGACGCTTGCGTGACGCCGATTGTCAGCGCGGTCGGCCATGAAACCGACGTGTCGATCAGCGACTTCGTGGCCGACGTACGCGCGCCCACCCCTTCCGCTGCCGCCGAATTGCTCGCACCGGACTCCAGCGACTTGATGCGTCGGGTCGAAAGCCTGCACCGACGGCTGGTGATGCGCATGCGTGACCGCTTGATGCGCGACCGCCTGCGCCTGGAAGGCGTTTCCCGACGCCTACGCCATCCCGGCGAGCGCCTGCGCCAGCAAGCGCAACGCCTGGATGACCTGGACATGCGCATGCGCCGCGCGTTCGAGCGCAGCCTCAACAGCCGCCGCGAACGCTTGATCCGCCTGGAAACCCGTCTGGCTGCACAACATCCGGGCCGGCAACTGGCAATGCTTCGCCAGCGCCTCGACAGCCTGGCCGAACGCCTGCCGCGCGCGATCCGCGAAGGGCTGAAGAGCCGTCGCCTGCAGTTGCACAGCCAGATGCAGACACTGCATGTGGTCAGCCCGTTGGCGACCCTCGGCCGTGGCTACAGCATCTTGCTGGACGAGCGCGGCAACGCGATCCGCAACGCCGCGCAAACCCATACCGGCCAGCGCCTGAAGGCCAAACTGGGCGAAGGCGAACTGCAAGTGCGGGTCGAAGACAATCACCTGACGCCCGTCACCCTTTCTTTACTGGATTGATCCATGCCGCGTTTCTTTGCTCCGCTGCTGTTGCTGCTCCTGACCTTCAACGCCCATGCCGACAGCTACATTACTCGCCAGTTGAACAAACCGGTGCCGGGAGGCGTTGCGGTGGTGGACCTGGGCACGTCCGCCCAGGCACCAAAAGCCACTTATCAAGGCAAACCGGTGCTGGTAGTGAAGGAACAGAACAACTGGCTGGCCATTGTCGGCCTGCCGCTGACGGTCAAGCCGGGGGTTCAATCGGTCAGCAGCGGCGGCCGTAATCTGAATTTTACGGTTGGCAATAAGAAATACCCGGAACAGCGCATCACCCTGAAGAACACCCAACAGGTCAATCCGGACCCGGAAAATCTCAAGCGCATCGAGCGTGAACTGGCTGAGCAGATTACTGCCTACCGCACGTTCAGCCCCAACACCCCGAGCAACCTGCTGCTGGACAAACCGGTGAACGGGCCGCTGTCGAGCAAGTTCGGCGTGCGGCGCTTTTTCAACGGTGAAGAGCGCAACCCCCACTCAGGCCTGGACTTCGCCGTACCCGGCGGTACGCCAATCAAGACCCCGGCCGCCGGCAAGGTGATCCTGATCGGCAACTATTTCTTCAATGGCAACACGGTGTTCGTCGACCATGGCCAGGGCTTTATCAGCATGTTCTGCCACATGTCGAAAATCGACGTGAAGGTGGGGCAGCCACTGGCCCGTGGTGACGTGGTCGGCAAAGTCGGCGCGACCGGCCGCGCGACCGGACCGCACATGCACTGGAACATCAGCCTGAACGATGCGCGGGTCGATCCGGCTATCTTCATTGGTGCGTTTCAGCCCTAGCTTTTTGTTGAAGCTGATGGCCTCATCGCGAGCAAGCTCGCTCCCACAGGGTTTGCGCTGTACCTGTGGGAGCGGGCTTGCTCGCGATGGCAATATCACAGACACCGAAAGCAGTCCGGCAGTGTCACATCATCAATTGCGCACCACTCAAACCTCGCGCAAACAACAAAACAATCACTGCCAATCACAGCAATAAAATCTCGATAAATACCCGCCCACGAGTATTCCTCTCAATTTTTTTCGACTGCTTGCCATCTTTCCCCCCCAAGGTTAGGGTTGAAGGCATGAAAACCTCTCACACCCTCATTCAGCTCCGCCAACACCGCAGCCTGTGCCTCGTCAGTGCACGACTGCCGGGCTGAATCGTGGTGCCTCGTCCCAAGCGTTAGTCCAAGAACTTTTGATCCACCGGCAGGCCGCCTTTTTTCGGCCAACACAATAAGGATTTCCTGATGAGCATGCTCAAAGACCCGTCTTCGAAATACCGCGCGTTCCCGACCATCGACATTCCGGACCGCACCTGGCCGTCGAAAACCATCACCGCCGCGCCGATCTGGTGCAGCTCCGACCTGCGCGACGGCAACCAGTCGCTGATCGAACCGATGGACGCCGTCAAGAAGCTGCGTTTCTGGAAAACCCTGGTGCAGGTCGGCGTGAAGGAAATCGAAGCGTCGTTCCCGGCCGCCTCGCAAACCGACTTCGACTTCGTCCGCACCCTGATCGAAGGCAACCACATCCCGGACGACACCACCATCCAGGTGCTGACCCAGGGCCGTGAAGACCTGATCGAGCGCACCTTCGAATCCCTGCGCGGCGCGAAGAAAGCCATCGTTCACCTGTACAACGCGACCTCCCCTTCCTTCCGCCGCATTGTCTTCAACCAGGACAAGGACGGGGTCAAGGCCATCGCCGTGAACGCCGCCAAGCTGTTCGTCAAATACGCGGCCATGCAGCCGGACACCGAGTGGACCTTCGAATACTCGCCGGAAACCTTCAGCGCCACCGAAATGGAGTTCGCCAAGGAAGTCTGCGACGCGGTGATCGAAGTCTGGAACCCGACGCCCGAGCACAAGATGATCCTCAACCTGCCGGCCACGGTGGAATGCGCGACGCCGAACATCTATGCCGACCAGATCGAATGGTTTGGCCGTCACATCAACCGTCGTGACAGCGTGATCATCAGCCTGCACACCCACAACGACCGTGGCACCGGCGTTGCCGCCACCGAACTGGGCCTGATGGCTGGCGCCGACCGTGTCGAAGGCTGCCTGTTCGGCAACGGCGAGCGTACCGGTAACGTCGACCTCGTGACCGTGGCGTTGAACCTCTACACCCAGGGCGTGAACCCTGAGCTGGACTTCTCCGACATCGACGGCGTGCGCAAAGTCGTCGAAGAGTGCAACCAGATCCAGGTGCACCCGCGTCACCCGTACGTCGGCGACCTGGTGCATACCGCGTTCTCCGGCTCGCACCAGGATGCGATCCGCAAGGGCTTTGCCCAGCAGAAACCGGACGCACTGTGGGAAGTACCGTACCTGCCGATCGACCCGGCCGACATCGGCCGCAGCTACGAGGCGGTCATCCGCGTCAACAGCCAGTCGGGCAAGGGCGGTATCGCCTACCTGCTGGAACAGGAATACGGCATCAGCCTGCCGCGTCGCATGCAGATCGAGTTCAGCCAGGTCGTGCAGCGTGAAACCGACCGCCTGGGCCTGGAAATGACCGCCCAGCAGATCCACGCATTGCTGCACAGCGAGTACTTGCAGGCCAACACCCCGTACGCGCTGGTCAGCCATCGCCTGCAGGAAGAAAACGGTCACAGCGCCGTCGAAGTGGAAGTGGCCAGCCAAGGCCAGGGCGAGACTAACCTGCACTGGCGCGGCAAGGGCAACGGCGCCCTGGAGGCGCTGGTGGCCGGCTTGCCGGTACCGGTGGAAATCATGGATTACAACGAGCACGCCATCGGCGCTGGCACCAATGCCAAGGCTGCGGCCTACATTGAACTGCGAGTGAACGGCGAACGCGCGGTGCATGGCGTCGGCATCGACGAAAACATCACCACCGCCAGCTTCAAGGCCCTGTTCAGCGCACTGAACCGCTCGCTGAGCCAGCCGGAAGCGAAAGCGGCGTAACCCATCGCTGAAATGCAAAAGGCCTCAAGGTGCGAACCTTGGGGCCTTTTTGTTTGCCTGCCTGTTTTTGTGTTGCTTGTCCCGGCCCCATCGCGAGCAAGCTCGCTCCCACATTTGATCGGTGTGAACGCGGTCACTGTGGGAGCGAGCTTGCTCGCGATGAGGCCCTGTCAGACAGTAAAGATTTCAGGTGAACTCGAAGGTATCGGCATCCAGATTCGCCGGAAACCGCGTGCGATACGCCGCCAGTTCCGCCGCATCCAGCACCACCTTGAACACCCCGTCAGCCTCTCCGGCACTGAGCAGCGTCTCGCCCTGGAAATCCAGGACCTGGCTGTCACCGGTATACGCAAAACCTTTGCCATCCGTGCCAATACGGTTCACCGCCGCCACATAGCACAGGTTCTCGATCGCCCGCGCCGGCAGCAAGCGGTTCCAGTGCTGGCGCCGCGCACCGGGCCAGTTCGCCGTGTACAGCAGCAGGTCGGTGTCCTGGGCGTCGCGGCTCCACACCGGGAAGCGCAGGTCGTAGCAAATCAGCGGCCGTACTCGCCAGCCCTTGAGCTCGAACTGCACCTGGCGCTCGCCGGGGGTGTAGTGGTTATGCTCACCGGCCATGCGGAACAGATGACGCTTGTCGTAATGCCACACCTCGCCATCCGGGCGGGCCCACAACAGACGATTGCGATGACTGCCGTCGGCGGCCTGGACGATCACGCTACCGGTGATCACCGCATCAAGCCTCAAAGCCTGAGCCCGCAACCATTTACTGGTAGGCCCGTTTTCCGCTTCGGCGAGGGCTTCCGACTCCATGGAAAAACCGGTGGTGAACATCTCCGGCAGAATGATCAGGTCGGCGCCGCGAGCCTGCTCCAGCAACGGCTCGAAATGCTCAAGGTTGGCCTGGCGGTCGTGCCAGGCCAGGGACGTCTGGATCAGCGCAACGGTCAGTTTCGGCAATGCACTCAGATCACGCATAGTTTTTCCGCCGCTTCACGCAGGGTCTCCTCACGCTTGGCAAAGCACAGCCGCACCAGGCGCTGGCCGACCGGTGGCGTCTGGTAGAACACCGAGATCGGGATACTGGCCACGCCGTGCTCGCGAGTCATCCACAGGGCCATCTCGACGTCATTGAGGTCCGGGCGGATCTGCGAGTAATCGACCAACTGGAAATAGGTGCCGGTCACCCGGGTGAAACTGAAACGCGACGGCGCCAGCAGATCGCAGAACAGATCACGCTTGGCCTGATAGAAAGCAGGCAGCTCTTCGACGTGCTCGGGATGCTCGGCCATAAAATCGGCCAAGGCATATTGCAGCGGCGTCACACCACAGAAATTGACGTACTGGTGCACCTTGCGCAATTCCGCCGTCAGGGCCGGCGGTGCGATCACATAACCGGTTTTCCAGCCGGTGACGTGGTAGGTCTTGCCGAACGAACTGACCACGAATGCACGCTGATACAGCTCTTCATGGGCCAGCACGCTGACGTGAGGCACGCCGTCATACACCAGGTGCTCGTAGACTTCGTCGCTGATCACATAGATATCGCGATCACGGATTAACGTCGCCAACTGGTCGAGTTCGTCACGGCTGATCAACGCACCGCTAGGGTTGTGCGGGGTGTTGAGAATGATCATCCGCGTGCGCGGGCTCAGTGCCTGAGCAAGCTTCTCGAAGTCGATACTGAAATCGTTCAGGCCCAGTTGCACATGCACGCAACGGCCGCCTGCCAGCTCCACCGAAGGTTCGTAGCTGTCGTATGCCGGGTCAAACACAATGACTTCGTCACCGCTGTGGATAACCGCCTGAATGGCACAGAAAATCGCCTCGGTCGCACCGGGGGTAACCGTCACTTCAGTATCCACATCCACCTGCACGCCATAACTGCGGGCGATCTTCGCCGCGATCTGCTGACGCAACACCGGCAGCCCGGTCATTGGCGAATACTGGTTATGGCCGCTGGCGATATGCCGGCCGACCGCATCGCACAGGGCCTGCGGGGCCGCGAAATCGGGAAAGCCCTGGGACAGATTGAGCGCGCCGGTCTGAGCCGCGAGCTGAGACATCTGAGTGAAGATAGTGATGCCGACATTCGGCAGCTTGCTGGTGATCATCGGTGGTTCCCTGCTCTACACCCGGCTCTACGGCGGCGCGGGGGAATCCGAGGATAGCCCAAACGGCAGGCATGAAAAAGGGCGCCTTATAGACGCCCATCTTCAATTGATCACCGCCGTACCTTGTGGCGAGCGGGCTTGCCCGCGTTGGGTCGCGAAGCGACCCCAATCCTGCGATCTCGGTGTGTCTGGTAGACCGCACTTGCAGGTATTGCGGCTGCTGCGCAACCGAACGGGGGCAAGCCCCCTCGCCACAACAAGCCCACCCCAAAAGAGTGAGCAAGCGCTGAATCAGCGCTTGTCGCGACGCTTCTTGTCGGCCTTCTTGTGGTGCGACATCAAGCGACGCTTCTTGTTGACCTGACGGTCGGTGAGCGTGTTCTTGTTGCCTTCGTACGGGTTCTCGCCACCCTTGAACTCGATGCGGATCGGTGTACCGACCAGCTTCAGCACACGGCGGTAGGTGTTTTCCAGGTAACGCACGTAGGACTTCGGCACCTTCTCGATCTGGTTGCCGTGGATCACGATGATCGGCGGGTTCGCGCCACCGAGGTGAGCATAACGCAGCTTGATCCGGCGGCTGTTGACCATCGGCGGCTGGTGCTCGCTGACCGCGTCTTCCAGGATCTGGGTCAGGCGGCTGGTCGGCCAGCGGGTAACCGCGGACTTGAACGAGTTCTGTACCGACGCGTAGAGGTTGCCCACGCCGGTGCCGTGCAGTGCCGAGATAAAGTGAATATCGGCAAACTCGACGAAAAACAGACGACGCTGCAACTCGATCTTGACGAAGTCGCGCTCGCTCGGCGTCATGCCGTCCCACTTGTTGATCGCGATGACCAATGCACGACCGGCCTCAAGGGCAAAGCCCAGCAGGTTGAGGTCGTGATCCACCACGCCTTCGCGGGCGTCCATCACGAAGATCACCACGTTGGCGTCTTTGATCGCTTGCAGGGTTTTGACCACGGAGAACTTTTCGACTTCTTCGTGGATCTTGCCGCGCTTGCGCACACCGGCGGTGTCGATCAGCGTGTACTTCTCGTCGTTACGCTCGAACGGGATGTAGATACTGTCGCGGGTGGTGCCGGGTTGGTCGTAGACGATTACCCGGTCTTCCCCGAGCATGCGGTTGACCAGGGTCGACTTGCCGACGTTCGGACGGCCGATGATGGCGATCTTGATCCCGTCTTTTTCGCTTGGGCCAGGAATGCGCTTGGCTTCCTCGCCTTCGGCTACATCTTCTTCCTCGCCTTCTTCCAGCTCGTCTTCGTCTTTCGGGAAGTCACTCAGTGCGATTTCCAGCAACTGGGTGATACCACGGCCGTGGGCACCGGCGATCGGGATCGCGTGGCCCATGCCCAACGGGGCGAATTCGGCGCGGGCCATTTCCGGGTCGATGTTGTCGACCTTGTTGGCCACCACGTGGGAACGCTTGTTACGTTTGCGCAAATGCTCGGCGATCATCTGGTCGGCGGCGGTGAAACCGGCCTTGGCATCTACCAGGAACAGAACGACATCCGCTTCTTCAATGGCCAGCAGCGACTGCTCGGCCATTTTTTCGTCCATACCGTGCTCGTCACCGGAGATACCGCCGGTGTCGATCAGAATGTAGGAACGCCCTTGCCACTTGGCCTCACCGTACTGGCGATCACGGGTCAGACCGGACAAGTCGCCGACGATGGCGTCACGAGTCCTGGTCAGGCGGTTGAACAAGGTGGACTTGCCGACGTTCGGTCGGCCCACCAGGGCGATTACGGGAACCATGCGGCTCTCCACTTCGTTATTTCAGAAAATACAAAAGCCGCTGCGAGGCAGCGGCTGGTGCTCGGGGCAATCACCGTGTGTTTTTTTGTAGGAGCGAGCTTGCTCGCGAAAAACGCAAAGACACCGCGTTTATCCAGATTGCCAACGTAATCGTTGACGTCCATCGCGAGCAAGCTCGCTCCTACACTCTTACAAACGGTGAAGCAGCCTGGGGGGTTAACCCCAAGCATAGTCAAACCTTTACTTAATGGTCAGGGCTTCCAGTTTGCCGCTGTTGCCATATACATAAATCGTGTCACCCACCACCAGCGGACGGGCACGCAGGCCGTCGCTGTCGATGCGCTCGCGGCCGACGAAACGACCGTCCACCTGACTCAGCAGGTGCAGGTAACCTTCCAGGTCACCGACTGCAACGTAGCTGGAGAACACTTCCGGAGCCGACAGTTGACGGCGGGCCAGCGAGTCGTTGCTCCACAAGGCTGTGGTGGAACGCTCGTCGACGCCTTCAACGGTGCCCGAAGACAGGGTCACATAAACGGTACCGAAACCCTGGGCGACACCGGCATAGCTGGAAGCATCACGCTGCCAGAGCTGACGGCCGCTTTGCAGGTCCAGAGCAGCAACGCGCCCCTGATAGCTGGCGACATACAGCGTCTCGCCCGACAGCAGCAAGCCACCGTCGATGTCGACCACACGCTCCAGCTCCGAACGACCTTGCGGGATCGCTACGCGCTGTTCCCACACCGGTACGCCGTTGGAGATGTCCACGGCAACCACTTTACCGGTCGACAGGCCAGCCACCGCGAGGCGGTTGGTCACGATCGGCGCACTGGTGCCACGCAGGGTCAGTACCGCAGGCGTGCTGTCATAGATCCAGCGACGGTCACCGGTGGAGGCATCCAGGCCGATCAGACGATCGTCCTGGGTCTGAACCACCACGACGTCACCGTTGTTGGCTGGCGGCGCCAGTACTTCGCTGGACACGCGAGCGCGCCACTTTTCTTCACCGTTGATCGCGTCCAGGGCAACGATTTCACCCTTGATCGTACCAATGGTGACCAGACCGTAACCTACGCCAACGGCGCCGGAAACAGGCAACTCGAGGTCTTTCTTCCATTTGACGTCGCCGGTGTTGCGGTCCATCGCCATCAACACGCCAGTGACGTCGGCGGCATAGATGGTATCGCCATCGATGGCCGGAACCAGCATGTTGTAGGTTTCGCCCTGACCGTCACCGATCGAACGACTCCACTGCTTGTGCAGAACCACTTCTTCCTTGAAGTCGACCAGCTCGGCCGGAGGCAGTTCTTTTTTGCTGTTGCTGCTGCAACCCGCGGCCAAAATGGCCAGGGCCAGCAATGCTGCATGTTTCCAACGAATCACGTCACGCATCCCCTTTGGCCAGGTCGTCCAGCTTGATTTGCAGGCCACCGACCGCCGCTTCATCCGACAGTGCCGCCTTGGCTTTTTGATACGCCGCGCTCGCCTCGTCAGTACGACCCAGCTGCACCAGCAGGTCACCCTTGAGCTCTTCGCGAGTGGCCAGGAATGCCTTGTCGGCATCGCCTTCGAGCAGCTTCAGTGCTTCGTCGGCCTTGTTTTGCGCGCCGAGTACCTGGGCCAGACGCTGACGGGCGATTTCGCCCAGCGCCGGGTTGGCCGGTTTGGCGACAATGGCCTTGAGCTCGGTGACCGCGTCGTCCAGCTTGCCGCTGTCGACCGCTACCTTGGCCACGAACAGGCTGCCGTACTGCGCATAGGCGCTGCCGCCGAACTCGCTGTTGAGCTTGCCGGCCAGGTCCGAAACACGGGCCGCATCAGGCTTGCCGTCAGGCGTCAGCGTGGTTTCGAGCAATTGCTGATAGAGAATCGAGGCGCCTTGCGACTGATTGCTCTGATACTTCTGGAACGCCTGCCAGCCGAACACGATGACCAGCGCCAACAGGCCGCCAGTGACCAGGGGCTTACCGTTGCGTGACCACCATTCCTTCAATTCCATCAAATGTTCGTCTTCGGTACTCGACACCCCAATACTCCTTAATCGCTAATTCGGCTGTTAAGACAGCTTCAACCCTGCACGACGCAGGTGGCCAGGTGTGCAGCAAGCGCATCCCAGGCAATGCTTTGTTGTTCGCCCTGGCCACGCAGGGGTTTGAAACCTACCACTTGCTGGGCCATTTCGTCGTCACCGAGGATCAGCGCGTACAGCGCGCCGCTCTTGTCGGCCTTCTTGAACTGGCTTTTGAAACTGCCGGCGCCGGCATTCACTTGCAGGCGCAGGTTGGGCAACTGGTCACGCACGCGCTCTGCCAGGGTCAGGCCGGCCAGTTCGGCGGCTTCACCGAAGGCGCAGAGGTAGACGTCGACCTGACGGGAGATCTCTTGCGGGATCTGCTCCAGGGTTTCGAGCAACAGCACCAGGCGTTCGATGCCCATGGCAAAGCCAACGCCGGCGGTCGGCTTGCCGCCCATCTGCTCCACCAGACCGTCGTAGCGACCACCGGCACACACGGTGCCCTGGGCGCCCAGCTTGTCGGTGACCCATTCGAAAACGGTCTTACTGTAGTAATCCAGCCCGCGAACCAGCTTCGGGTTGATCACATAAGGAATGCCGGCGGCGTCCAGACGAGCCTTGAGGCCCTCGAAATGCACGCGGGATTCTTCGTCGAGGTAGTCGGCCATTTTCGGCGCATCGACCAGAATCGCCTGCGTCTCGGCGTTCTTGGTGTCCAGGACTCGCAACGGGTTGGTCTTCAGGCGGCGCTGGCTGTCTTCGTCCAGCTTGTCCAGATGCCGGGACAGGAACTCGACCAGAGCCTCGCGATAACGACCGCGAGACTCGCTGGTGCCCAGGCTGTTGAGCTCGAGCTTGACCGCATCGCGGATACCCAGTTCGCCCCACAGGCGCCAGGTCAGCACGATCAACTCGGCGTCGATGTCCGGACCGTCGAGGTTGAACACTTCGACACCGATCTGGTGGAACTGGCGATAACGGCCTTTTTGCGGACGCTCGTGGCGGAACATCGGACCGATGTACCAGAGTTTCTGAACCTGGCCGCCGCCAGTGATGCCGTGCTCCAGCACCGCGCGCACACAGGCCGCCGTGCCTTCAGGGCGCAGGGTCAGGGAGTCGCCGTTGCGGTCGTCGAAGGTGTACATCTCTTTTTCGACGATGTCGGTCACTTCACCGATGGAACGCTTGAACAGTTCGGTGAACTCGACGATCGGCATGCGGATCTGCTTGTAACCGTAGTTATCCAGCAGGCGCGAAACGGTGCCTTCAAAATGACGCCACAGGGGAGTCTGTTCGGGCAGGATGTCGTTCATGCCACGAATGGCTTGCAGAGACTTGCTCACTTTAAATCCTTAAATTCATGCGGCTCGTTAGTCGGACTCAGCCGCGCGCAATGACTGCAGCGTCAGCTTCGACCTTTTCGGCCGCTTTCTGGCGGATCAAGCGTTCAAGCTCATCCACCAGATTGTCATTCGTAAGCTTCTGCGACGGCTTGCCGTCGATGTAAATCAGGTTCGGCGTGCCGCCGGTCAAGCCGATATGGGCTTCCTTGGCTTCGCCCGGGCCATTGACCACGCAACCGATAACCGCGACATCCAGCGGCACCAGCAAATCCTCGAGGCGCCCTTCCAGCTCGTTCATGGTCTTGACCACATCGAAGTTCTGCCGCGAGCAGCTCGGGCAGGCGATGAAGTTGATGCCACGGGAACGCAGGTGCAGGGATTTGAGAATGTCGTAGCCGACTTTCACTTCCTCGACCGGGTCGGCCGCCAACGAGATGCGGATAGTATCGCCAATCCCTTCGGCGAGCAGCATACCGAGGCCCACGGCAGATTTCACCGTGCCGGAACGCAATCCACCGGCTTCGGTGATGCCCAGGTGCAACGGCTGGACGATTTCCTTGGCCAGCAAGCGGTAGGCTTCGACGGCCATGAACACATCGGAGGCTTTCACGCTGACCTTGAAGTCCTGGAAGTTCAGGCGCTCAAGGTGCTCGACGTGGCGCAAGGCAGACTCGACCAGTGCCGCCGGGGTCGGCTCGCCGTATTTCTTTTGCAGGTCTTTTTCCAGGGAACCGGCGTTCACGCCGATACGGATCGGGATCCCGCGGTCACGGGCGGCATCCACCACCGCACGAACGCGGTCTTCGCGACCGATGTTGCCCGGGTTGATCCGCAGGCAATCGACACCCAGTTCGGCTACGCGCAAAGCGATCCGGTAGTCGAAGTGAATGTCGGCAACCAAGGGTACTTTGACCAGCTGCTTGATCTTGCCGAAGGCTTCGGCGGCGTCCATGTCCGGTACGGAGACCCGCACGATATCGACGCCGGCCGCTTCCAGGCGATTGATCTGTGCGACGGTGGCCGCAACATCGTTGGTGTCGCTGTTGGTCATGCTCTGCACAGCGATAGGCGCATCGCCGCCCACAGGCACGTTACCGACCCAGATCTTGCGGGATTCGCGACGTTTGATTGGAGATTCGCCGTGCATGACTTATTGACCCAACTTCAGGCGAGCAGTCTCGCCACTGGTGAACGGAGCGACATCAACCGGCTGGCCGTTGTAGCTGACCTGAGCGCCACGGGCAAAGCCCAGACGCACGGCAAACGGTGGTTTGCCATTGACCGCCAGGCTGTCGCCTTTGCGTTTGAGACCGCTGAACAGCACCTTGCCGTTACCGTCGGTCACTTGTGTCCAGCAATCGGAGGTGAACTGCACCTGAACCTGGCCTTGACCGGCCACCGGCGCGGCTGCCGCTGGAGCCGGAGCCGGAGCGACAGGGGCTACCGGTGCAGTCGCCACCGGGGTCGGGACGGCAGGAGCTGCCGGGGTCACCGGCGCTGCGACAACGGGCGCGGGTGCGGCTGGCGTGGTCGGCGCTACCGGGGCGGCTGGCGCAGTCGCCTGAGCCTGCTCTGGTGCTTCAGCCGGAACGTCGGCCTGTGGCAGCGCGAGGGCGGTTACGCCTTCGCTCTGACCTTCCACGACGGCCTGGTCTTCCGGCTCGTCCAGCGGGTGAATCTGTGTAGTACCGTCGGCGCCTTCGACTTCTACGTGCTCTGGTGCCAGACCGATCAGGTCCTTGGTGCGCATCGAGGTCTGATCCTGCCACCAGACGAAACCGCCACCGATCACCGCGACCAGCAACAGCAGGCTGACGATTCGTAAAATGGTGTGGGAAACCCGGACCGGCTCTTCAATACGGCCCAGGCTGTGAACATTGCTGCCCTGGGAGTCGGTACCGGTGGATTGATCGAATTGCTGGACCAGAACGGCCTGGTCCATGCCGAGCAATTTGGCATAGGCGCGAATGTAACCACGGGCAAAAGTATGCCCGGGCAGCTTGTCGAAGGCGCCGGCTTCCAGATTGCTCAGGGAAGTGGTGGTGAGGTTGAGCTTGAGGGCCACTTCGGCCAGCGACCAGCCATTGCTTTCGCGGGCCTGGCGCAAAGTCTCACCGGGGTTTACGCGATTCGCTGCTACAACTTCGGGATGCGCCGCTTTCATCATTGCTCCGACAGGTATTGCTGATATTCCGGCGTACCGGGATAGAGTCTTTTTAGTTGCAGGCCTGCACTTGCGGCCTTGTCGCGGTCTTCGAACACTTTTGCCAGCCGAACGCCGAGCAATAGACTACGTGCATTTTGCTCGGAGAGCTGGCTAAAACGGTCGTAATAGTCACGCGCAGGCACATAATGCCTGTCTTCGTAAGACAACTCAGCCATTTCCAGCAATGCACGTGGTTGTTGGCGGTTCAGGCGCAGGGCTTTTTCCAGTTGCTGCCGGGCCAGATCGCGCTGACCGAGCATCGCTGCGGTCATGCCAAGGTTCTCGAACACCCGCGAACGCTCAGGATACAGGGTATCGGCAGCGGCCTGTTCAAAGCGCTCGTAGGCTTCGCTGTAACGCTTCTGCTCGAACAGGAAACTGCCGTAGTTATTGAGGATTCGTGCATCGGCGGGACGGGAAGCCAGCGCCTTGCGAAAATGCTCGTCGGCAAGTTCCGGTTCCATCTCGGCCTGGAACACCAGCCCCAGCGCCGCGTTGGCATCAGGGTCGGAGCCATCCAGCTCCAATGCTTTCTTCAACGGAACCTTGGCGCGCTCGGTCATGCCTTGTTGCAAATACCCGATACCGAGTTGCACATAGGCCTCACGCGCTTCATCACGGCCCTTGCTGGTCTTCATCGGGTTGTAATCACCCGAAAGCACGCAGCCAGCACACAGGCTGGCCAACAGCAAAAGCAGCGCAAAGCGCAGGGACATAGAGATCCTCTCTTGGTTATTTCGCGGCGTCTTGCGCTACATCGTTGTCGGCGTTGAGTTCACGCACGGCGATATAGCGTTCGCTGCGACGGGTGCGATCCAGCACCTGCCCTACCAGTTGACCACAGGCCGCATCGATGTCTTCACCACGGGTGGTGCGGACGGTGACGTTGAAACCGGCATGATGAAGCTGATCCTGGAAACGACGAATGGCGTTGTTGCTCGGGCGCTCGTAACCGGAGTGCGGGAACGGGTTGAACGGGATCAGGTTGATCTTGCACGGGATGTTCTTGAGCAGCTCGATCATCTCCACGGCGTGCTCGACCTTGTCGTTGATATCTTTGAGCAAGGTGTACTCGATGGTCAGCACGCGCTTTTCGCCGAGATTCGACATGTAGCGCTGGCACGACTCGAGGAGCATCTTAAGCGGATACTTCTTGTTGATTGGCACCAATTGGTTACGCAATGCGTCATTCGGTGCGTGCAGGGACAACGCCAGGGAGACGTCGATGTGCTTGGAGAGCTCATCGATCATCGGCACCACGCCGGAGGTCGACAGGGTCACACGGCGCTTGGAAATGCCGTAGCCCAGGTCGTCCATCATCAAATGCATGGCCGCGACGACGTTGTCGAAGTTCAGCAGCGGCTCACCCATGCCCATCATCACCACGTTGGTGATGGCACGGTCGACGGTTGCCGGGACGCTGCCAAAGGATTTGTTGGCAATCCACACCTGCCCGATGACTTCGGCGGCGGTGAGGTTGCTGTTGAAGCCTTGCTTGCCGGTGGAGCAGAAACTGCAATCCAGGGCACAGCCTGCCTGGGACGAAACGCACAAGGTGCCGCGTTTGCCCTGGGGAATGTAAACGGTCTCGACGCAGCTGCCGGACGCCACGCGCACCACCCACTTGCGGGTGCCGTCGCTGGAGATGTCCTCGCTGACCACTTCCGGACCACGGACCTCAGCAACAACCTTGAGCTTTTCGCGCAAGGCCTTGCTGACGTTCGTCATGGCATCGAAATCATCGACACCAAAGTGGTGAATCCATTTCATTACCTGACCGGCACGGAAACGCTTCTCCCCGATTGAGTCGAAGAATTTTTCCATTTCCAGCTGGGTCAGACCCAGCAGGTTAGTTTTTACAGTCGATGTAGTCATGGATTCACCTTCACTCTTAAGCCAATGCTTAGCGAGTGGTTACTTCAGTAGCTGCGAAGAAGTACGAGATTTCGCGAGCGGCAGCGGCTTCGGAGTCCGAACCGTGTACGGCGTTGGCGTCGATGGAATCAGCGAAGTCAGCGCGGATAGTGCCGGCAGCAGCTTCTTTAGGGTTGGTAGCGCCCATCAGCTCACGGTTCAGAGCGATAGCGTTTTCGCCTTCCAGAACCTGAACGACAACCGGACCGGAGATCATGAAAGCAACCAGGTCGTTGAAGAAACCACGAGCGCTGTGCTCAGCGTAGAAGCCTTCAGCTTCGGCTTTGGACAGTTGCTTCAGTTTCGAAGCTACAACGCGCAGGCCAGCTTTTTCGAAACGAGTGGTGATCTCGCCGATAACGTTTTTAGCAACGGCGTCAGGCTTGATGATGGAGAAAGTACGTTGAACAGCCATGGTGTAACTCCAGAAACGGTAATTTACGAAAAATTAAACCCGCGAATTATACGCGGGTTCTCGGGTATTGCCTAACCTGCTCGACAGACTCAGTCTGCCTCTTCGATCCAGGCGGCCTGAATGGCTTCAAGCACTTTCTCGCCGCCGCGGGTCGGATCATCGCTGAACTCCGGCAATGCCAGCACCCATTGGTGCAGATCGACGAAGTTCACGTAACGCGGGTCCACCTCAGGCTTGCTTTCAGCCAACTGGATCGCGATTTCCAGCACATCAACCCATTTCAGACTCATTTCAGATCCTTGAATCAGTGCGGTGCTTCGGCCGCATGGTTGAGCGAATACTTCGGAATCTCGACGGTCAGGTCTTCGGTACCGACCTTGGCCTGGCACCCCAGACGGGACTCGCGTTCAAGACCCCAAGCCTTATCAAGGTAGTCCTCTTCCAGCTCGTCAGCCTCTTCCAGCGAGTCGAAACCCTCGCGGATGATGCAGTGACAAGTGGTGCAGGCACAAACGCCGCCACAGGCACTTTCCATCTCGATGTGGTGCTCGTGGGCCAGTTCGAGGATGGAAATACCCGTCTCAGCCTCAACAACCATGCCTTCGGGGCAAAACTTCTCGTGTGGCAGAAAAATGACCTGCGGCATCGTTATTCCTCAATCTCATTCAGGTTGCGCCCCGCCAGCGCGGCTTTCACCGTCGAGTCCAGGCGGCGGGCAGCAAAGGCGTCGGTCACTTGCGACAGACGCTTGGTCTGCTGCTCGATGGCGTAACCATCGGTACCTTTCATCAGTTCGGTCAGTTCCTGCACCTGCAGGTCGATGACCATGCGCTCGTCGGCGTCGAGCAGTCGGTCGCCGTCGGCCTCCAGGGCAGCCTGCACCGCTTCGATCAGGCGCTGGGCATCGACCTGCTGCTCACGCAGTACCCGGGCAACCTTGTCATCGTTGGCGTGCTGGAACGAATCCTTGAGCATCTTGGCGATTTCGCCGTCGGTCAGACCGTAGGACGGCTTGACCTGGATGCTGGCTTCGACGCCCGAACCCAGTTCGCGGGCGGACACACTGAGCAAGCCATCGGCATCGACCTGGAAGGTCACGCGAATCTTCGCTGCGCCGGCCACCATCGCTGGAATGCCACGCAGCTCAAAGCGCGCCAGTGAGCGGCAGTCGCTGATCAGCTCGCGCTCGCCCTGCAACACGTGGATTGCCATGGCCGACTGGCCGTCTTTGTAAGTGGTGAAGTCCTGGGCACGAGCGACGGGGATGGTGGTGTTGCGTGGAATCACCTTCTCCATCAGGCCGCCCATGGTTTCCAGCCCCAGGGACAACGGAATCACGTCGAGCAGCAGCAGCTCATCGCCATCGCGCTTGTTGCCGGCCAGGGTATCGGCCTGGATCGCGGCACCGATGGCCACCACTTGATCCGGGTCGATTTCAGTCAGCGGCTGGCGACCGAAGGCTTCGGCGACGGCTTCACGAACGCGAGGCACGCGAGTCGAACCACCGACCATGACCACGGCATGCACGTCTTCCAGCTCGACACCGGAATCACGCACCGCGCGGCGGCAGGCCTTCAGGCTTCGCGCGACCATCGGCTCGATCAACGCATCAAAGGCTTCACGGGTCAGTTCGGCTTTCCAGGCGCCATGCGCCACTTCGACCGACGAGGCACTGGTCAGCGCTTCTTTGGCGGCACAGGCAGTCTGCAGCAGTTGACGCTGCGCGCCCGGATCAAGGTCGGCCGACAAACCGGCGCCCTCAATGATCCAGCCAGCAATCGCGTGGTCGAAGTCATCGCCACCCAGGGCGCTGTCGCCGCCAGTGGCCAACACTTCGAAGACACCGCCGGTCAGGCGCAGAATCGAAATATCGAAGGTGCCGCCGCCCAGGTCGTAAATCGCGACCAGACCTTCGGCGTGCTGGTCCAGACCGTAAGCCACGGCTGCCGCGGTCGGCTCATTGAGCAAGCGCAATACGTTCAGACCGGCCAGCTTGGCCGCGTCCTTGGTGGCTTGACGTTGAGCGTCGTCGAAATAGGCCGGAACGGTGATCACCGCGCCCACCAACTCACCGCCCAGGGTCGCCTCGGCACGCTGACGCAGGACCTTGAGGATGTCGGCGGAGACTTCCACCGGGCTTTTCGGCCCCTGGATCGTCTCGATGAACGGCATGTGCGATTCGCCACCGACAAAGCGGTACGGCAACTGATCACCCAGCTGCTTGACGTCGGACAGACCACGACCCATCAAGCGCTTGACCGACAGCACGGTGTTCAAAGGATCGGTGGCGGCGGCCAGTTTGGCGGACTCGCCAACTTCGACGCGATCGGCGTGATAGCGTACGGCAGACGGCAGAATGACCCGCCCTTCTGCGTCAGCCAGAGGCTCGGAAAGTCCACTGCGCAATGCAGCGACCAGCGAATTGGTAGTGCCCAAGTCGATCCCCACAGCCAGACGACGCTGGTGCGGTTGAGGACTTTGGCCGGGTTCGGCGATCTGCAGTAGGGCCATCGTTATCAGGACTTATCTGTATATCAGGCGTGCGACCGGAGCGGCACTGGGTTAATCGTCGAGGCGCTCTTCTAACTGGCGCACTTCGTAGGTGAGCTTGTCGAGGAACTGCATGCGCCGCATCAGGCGTTCGGCCCGTTCACGGTGCGCGGCATCGTTCCAGCAAGCTGCGAAGCTTTGGTTCAGTTCATCCTGGGCAGCCTTGAGGCGGCGCTTGAAGACGGCAACGCCATTCAGGTCGGCGCTGTCCTGCAGGTCTTCGAGCTCTTCGCGCAGCTCCATCTGCTGCAGCAGAAACTCCGGATCATGCACCGTGACCTCCAGCGGCAGCTCGCCACCATTCAAGGCGAGCAGGTAACGCGCGCGCTTGGGTGGACTCTTGAGCGTCTGGTAGGCCTCGTTGAGGCTCGCGGATTGTTCCAGCGCCAACCGCTGCTCGCGCTCGGAAGCGTCAGCAAAACGGTCCGGATGAACGCCGCGCGCCAACTCACGGTAGCGCGTAGCCAGCTGATCGAGATCCAGATCGAAACTCGGTTGCAGCTCAAATAAAGCGAAATGACAAGGAGTACCCACGACAAGCCTCAGATGTTGAAGCTTTCGCCGCAGCCACATTCACCGCGTACGTTGGGGTTGTTGAACTTGAAGCCTTCGTTCAACCCTTCCTTGACGAAATCGAGTTCGGTGCCGTCCAGGTAGGCCAGGCTCTTCGGGTCGATGATCACTTTCTCGCCGTGACTCTCGAACACCTGGTCCTCTGCAACCACCTCGTCGACAAACTCCAGCACGTAGGCAAGGCCGGAACAGCCCGTGGTGCGAACACCCAGACGAATCCCTTCACCTTTGCCGCGCCCGTCGAGGGAGCGCCGCACGTGTCGAGCAGCCGCTTCTGTCATGCTGATAGCCATCGGTGACTCCTTACTCGTCGCCAAAACTCGAAAATCAGATCAAGCCTTTCTTCTGCTTGTAATCGCGAACAGCCGCCTTGATGGCGTCTTCAGCGAGTACCGAGCAGTGGATTTTCACTGGCGGCAGGGCCAGTTCTTCAGCCAGCTGGGTGTTCTTGATGGTTTCCGCTTCGTCCAGGGTCTTGCCCTTCATCCACTCGGTGGCGAGGGAGCTGGAAGCGATAGCCGAACCGCAGCCGTAAGTCTTGAACTTGGCATCTTCGATGATGCCGGCTTCGTTGACCTTGATCTGCAGGCGCATCACGTCGCCGCACGCCGGAGCGCCGACCATGCCGGTGCCGACATCAGGATCTTCCGCGTCCATCTTGCCGACGTTGCGCGGGTTTTCGTAGTGGTCGATGACCTTTTCGCTGTAAGCCATGATTCTCAATCCTCACTCATCAGGGCCGCTCTTGAGACCCTGCAGTTACGCTGCGTGGACCGCCGCGCTGCTACAGGACCCGTATCCGGCGGCTTCTTTGTTTAGTGTGCCGCCCACTCGATCTTCGAGATATCGACGCCGTCTTTGTACATGTCCCACAGCGGCGACAGAGCGCGCAGCTTGGTAACGGCCTCGCAAACTTTCTGCGCGGCGTAATCGATTTCTTCTTCGGTGGTGAAACGGCCGAAGGTGAAGCGGATCGAGCTGTGTGCCAGTTCGTCGTTGCGACCCAGGGCGCGCAGTACGTACGAAGGCTCAAGGGACGCCGAGGTGCAGGCCGAACCGGACGAAACCGCCAGATCCTTGAGTGCCATGATCAGCGACTCGCCTTCAACGTAGTTGAAGCTCAGGTTCAGGTTGTGCGGAACGCGGGCGGTCATGCTGCCGTTGACGTACAGCTCTTCCAGGTGCTCGACCTGCTTGTAGAAACGGTCGCTCAACGCCTTGATGCGCGCGTTCTCGGCAGCCATGTCTTCCTTGGCTACGCGGAAAGCTTCACCCATGCCGACGATCTGGTGGGTCGCCAGGGTGCCGGAACGCATGCCGCGCTCGTGGCCACCGCCGTGCATGGTCGCTTCGATACGCACGCGCGGCTTGCGGCTTACGTACAGGGCGCCGATGCCTTTAGGACCGTAGGTCTTGTGGGCGGAGAACGACATCATGTCGACTTTCAGCTTCTGCAGGTCGATCTCGACCTTGCCGGTGGACTGAGCGGCGTCGACGTGGAACAGGATGCCCTTGGAACGGAGCAGTTCGCCGATCGCTGCGATGTCGTTGACGGTGCCGATTTCGTTGTTCACGTGCATGACCGAAACCAGGATGGTGTCGTCGCGCAGTTCGGCTTCGATCATCTCCGGGGTCACCAGGCCATCGGTACGAGGCTCGATGTAGGTCACTTCGAAGCCTTCACGCTCCAGTTGGCGCATGGTGTCCAGGACAGCCTTGTGCTCAATCTTGGTGGTGATCAGGTGCTTGCCTTTGGTGGCATAGAAATGTGCCGCACCCTTGATTGCCAGGTTGTCGGATTCGGTGGCACCGGAAGTCCAGACGATTTCACGCGGGTCGGCGTTGACCAGATCAGCGACCTGACGACGAGCGTTTTCAACGGACTCTTCAGCTTTCCAGCCGAACACGTGGGAACGGGACGCCGGGTTACCGAAGTTTCCGTCGACCAGCAGGCATTCACTCATTTTTTGCGCAACACGCGGATCAACCGGGGTGGTCGCAGAGTAATCAAGGTAAATCGGCAATTTCATGGACTATCTCCTAAATCAGGCTGGCTGGCGTGCCGCTAGCTCTTTGGCTGTCATTCGACGGCGGACGCTTCAATCTTGTCCAGGCGTGGCGCCTTGCTGTTGCAACGGCGCTGGTCCTGACGCTGGGCTACTTCTTGTACCTCACGGCGAGTCACAAGGTCAGCCAAGCTGATACCGCTCAGAAATTCGTGAATTTGCAGGCTCAGATCGCACCACAAGTGGTGGGTCAGACAGGTGTCGCCTTGATGGCAATCACCCTGGCCCTGGCATTTGGTTGCATCGACCGATTCGTTCACCGCATCGATCACCTGGGCGACCTGGATGCCCTGCATGTCGCGGGACAATTGGTAGCCACCACCCGGACCACGTACGCTGGACACCAGATTGCTGCGGCGCAGCTTGGCGAAAAGCTGTTCGAGGTAGGACAGGGAGATGCCTTGGCGCTCGGAGATATCGGCCAGGGACACGGGCCCGTGCTGCGCGTGTAACGCCAGGTCAAGCATGGCGGTCACGGCGTATCGGCCTTTTGTAGTCAGTCGCATGGACAATTACCACGGAGTTCGGAATGAGGCGAGTATGCAATTCCCGAGTATTTAAGTCAACTATAAGACCTAGTACTTTAGTCAGGTTTACCCGCAAAAGAGCGGCAGCATCATAGCAAAGGCCGGCCATATACAGCCAGCAGTACCGCGTTATCGTTCATCGCGAGCAAGCTCGCTCCCACACTGGACCGCGTCAGCCTGTACAACTTGATCACCTGTGGGAGCGAGCTTGCTCGCGATGAATTCGACTCGGTTTAGCTGGCCTGACTCTGATCCTTGTCCTTCACGCAGGCGAAATCTTCTTCGCGCAGCTCAGGCAGATCTTTCGCACAGTAATTGCTGCCCAGGTCCTTCAACGCCCCGCACATCCCCTCCAGACGACCATCGACCGCCTGCAGGTGATCGAGCAACTGGTTAATGGCGCGAGCCACCGGGTCAGGCATGTCTTCAGTCACACCGTAGGCATCGAAGCCGATTTTCTCGGCCATGGCCTTACGCTTGGCATCTTGTTCTTCGTCGGACTTGACGATGATCCGCCCCGGAATACCCACCACAGTGGCACCCGGCGGCACTTCTTTAGTCACAACGGCGTTGGAACCGACCTTGGCCCCGGCACCAACCGTGAACGGGCCGAGCACCTTCGCGCCCGCCCCGACCACGACGCCATCACCCAGCGTTGGGTGACGCTTGCCCTTGTTCCAGCTGGTGCCGCCCAGGGTCACGCCCTGATAAATAGTGACGTCATCGCCGATCTCGGCGGTTTCACCGATGACGATGCCCATGCCATGGTCAATGAAGAAACGACGACCGACCTTGGCCCCCGGATGGATCTCGATCCCGGTCAACCAGCGGCCGAAGTTCGACACCAGCCGCGCCAGCCATTTCAGGTCCGCGCGCCACAGCATCGCCGACAAACGGTGGATCCAGATGGCGTGCATGCCCGGATAGCAAGTCAGGACTTCAAAAGCGTTACGCGCCGCCGGGTCTCGGTGGAATACGCTCTGGATATCTTCACGCAAACGCTCGAACATCATTAATCCTTCCGCTTAAGGAGCTCACCACGGGCCGCTTTTTGGGTTTCCGTGAGGATGCCACGCAAAATATTCATTTCCGCCCGGCTGACCGAGCTGCGTCCGTACAACCGGCGCAGGCGCGCCATCAAGTGCCGTGGCTTTTCCGGATCGAGGAATTCGATGGCCACCAGGGTCTGCTCCAGGTGCTCATAGAATCGCTCCAGCTCGTCCATGGTCGCCAGCTCAGCGCTTTTGACCGAGGCCACTTCTTCCTTCTCGACCTTGCTCGGCTGACCTTGGGCCGCCAGCCAGGACATGCGCACTTCATAACCCAACACCTGCACCGCCGCCCCAAGGTTCAACGAGCTGAACTCAGGGTCTGATGGAATGTGCACGTGATAATGACATCGCTGCAGCTCTTCGTTGGTCAGGCCGGAATCTTCACGACCGAACACCAGAGCGATTTCCGCACCCTGCCCCGCTTCCTCGACCACCTTCGTTCCGCATTCGCGGGGGTCGAGCAGCGGCCAGGGAATGCGCCGGTCGCGAGCACTGGTACCAAGCACCAGGTTGCAACCGACCAAGGCATCTTCCAAGGTGGCGACGACTTGCGCGTTTTCAAGGATGTCCCCGGCACCGGAGGCACGGGCATCGGCCTCGTGATGCGGGAACACACGAGGCTCGACCAGCACCAGCCGCGACAGCCCCATGTTCTTCATGGCACGCGCAGCCCCGCCGATATTGCCCGGATGGCTGGTATTGACCAGGACGACACGAATGTTTTGCAGCAAGGGAGGCGCTCTCGAACACAATAATCGGGAGCCGAATCTTACAGCTGAACCTACCGTTAAGCCATGAAAGCGAACGTCGTCCTTCTCCTGTAGAAACTTTCTGATAGAATGCCCGGCTTTCTTTAACAACCTTAGGTGACACATCCATGCAGCCCATGCTGAATATCGCGCTGCGCGCCGCCCGCAGCGCCAGTGAATTGATCTTCCGCTCCATCGAGCGCCTGGATACCATCAAGGTCGACGAAAAAGACGCCAAGGATTACGTATCCGAGGTGGATCGCGCCGCCGAACAGAAAATCATCGATGCCCTGCGCAAGGCGTACCCGAATCACTCGATCCTGGGTGAAGAAACCGGCATGCACGCCGGCACCGGCATCGAAGGCGAAGAGTACCTGTGGATCATCGATCCGCTGGACGGCACCACCAACTTCCTGCGCGGCATTCCTCACTTTGCTGTCAGCATCGCCTGCAAATACCGCGGTCGTCTTGAGCACGCTGTTGTTCTGGACCCGGTTCGCCAGGAAGAATTCACCGCCAGCCGTGGTCGCGGCGCTCAACTGAACGGTCGTCGCCTGCGCGTCAGCGGTCGCACCAGCCTCGACGGCGCCCTGCTGGGTACCGGCTTCCCGTTCCGTGACGACCAGATGGACAACCTCGACAACTACCTGGGCATGTTCCGCGCCCTGGTTGGCCAGACCGCCGGCATCCGCCGCGCCGGCTCTGCAAGCCTGGACCTGGCCTACGTGGCTGCCGGCCGCTTCGACGCCTTCTGGGAGTCGGGCCTGTCCGAATGGGACATGGCGGCAGGCGCCCTGCTGATCCAGGAAGCTGGCGGCCTGGTGAGCGACTTCACCGGCGGTCACGACTTCCTTGAAAAAGGCCACGTCGTTGCTGGTAACACCAAGTGCTTCAAGGCAGTCCTGACGGCCATCCAGCCGCACCTGCCAGCCTCGCTGAAGCGCTAAGCTTCCAGCGACAGAAAAAGCACCCTTCGGGGTGCTTTTTTTATGCCTGGAATTTGCCCCCTCAAACACCGCAAATCCAAATGTGGGAGCGAGCTTGCTCGCGAAGAGGCCGTGTCAGTCAATTGAGATGGCGACTGACACACCGCCTTCGCGAGCAAGCCCGCTCCCACAAGGGATTGCGGTGGCGCATAAATCGCGGGCACAAAAAAGCACCCCGCAGGGTGCTTCTTTTTTAATCCAGCGTCAGCAGATCAGTGAGCCGTCTGATTATCCGACAAGATCAACTTGCCCTCTTTATCCACAGGGATCTGGTTCCCCGGATCACGATCCATGCGCACCTTGCCTTCCTTGCCGTCCAGCGAATAACGCACGTCGTAACCTACAACCTTGTCACTGATGTCGTTAACCGTGTTACAGCGGGTCTGGGTGGTGGTGTAGGTATCACGCTCCTGCATGCCTTCCTGCACCTTGTTACCGGCGTAACCGCCACCGACAGCACCTGCGACCGTGGCGATCTTCTTGCCGCTGCCGCCACCGATCTGGTTACCCAGCAAACCACCTGCCAATGCACCGACCACCGTACCGGCGATCTGATGTTGATCTTTCACCGGCGCCTGCCGGGTGACCGCTACATCCTTGCACACTTCACGTGGAGTCTTGATTTGTGTCTTGACCGGCTCAACGGCGAGTACTTGTGCGAACTCCGGGCCGCTTTTAACCAGGCTGTAGGTGGCCACAGCACCCCCGGCAGTCACACCGACAGCACCCAGTACAGCACCAACCAGCATCGACTTGTTCACATGAACCTCCTGGACCATCACATGCGGGATAAACCCGCGCTTCTCCCTGCCTTGGAGCACAAAAAAAGGCGCGAGTTCAACTCGCGCCTTTTTCGGACTACATCGCTGAAAGAAGCTTCCTTCAAGGACGGTCGTCGACTTCCTTCTCGGCATTGGCCGGAGGAATCAGGTCTTCCGTGCTCAGGTTCAGCCAGATCAGCACCACGTTCGCGATGTAGATCGACGAGTAAGTACCCGCCAGAACACCGATGAACAGGGCGATGGAGAAGCCGAACAGGTTGTCGCCACCGAAGAACAGCAGGGCCGCGATCGCCAGCAAGGTGGAAATCGAAGTCGCCATGGTCCGCAGCAGGGTTTGCGTGGTCGAGATGTTGATGTTCTCGATCAGGCTGGCCTTGCGCAGTACCCGGAAGTTCTCACGAACCCGGTCGAATACCACGATGGTGTCGTTGAGCGAGTAACCGATGATCGCCAGCACCGCCGCCAGTACCGTCAGGTCGAAGGTGATCTGGAAGAACGACAGGATACCGATGGTCACGATCACGTCGTGGATCAGGGACACGATCGCACCGACCGCAAACTTCCACTGAAAGCGGAACGCCAGGTAGATCAGGATGCCGCCCAGCGCCATCAGCATGCCGAGGCCGCCCTGGTCGCGCAGCTCTTCACCCACCTGCGGGCCGACGAACTCGACGCGCTTGACCGTCGCCGGGTTTTCGCCGCCCACCTTCTGCAAGGCTTCGGCCACCTGGTGACCCAGTTGCGGGTCTTCGCCAGGCATGCGCACCAGCAGGTCGGTGGTTGCACCGAAGTTCTGCACGATGGCTTCGTGATAACCCGCGGTCACCAGCTGCTCACGCACCTGGGTGACGTCGGCCGGACGCTCGTAGGTCAGCTCGATGAGCGTACCGCCGGTGAAGTCCAGGCCCCAGTTCATGCCCTTGGTGGCGACGCTGAACAAGGCCAGCACCGTAAGGAACAATGTGACGCCGAACGCAAAGTTGCGAACGCCCATGAAGTTGATTGTACGTAACATGGCAGCCCCTTAAATCCACAACTTCTTGAAGTCACGACCGCCGAAGATCAGGTTGACCATCGCGCGGGTCACCATGATGGCCGTGAACATCGAGGTAAAGATCCCGAGGGACATGGTCACTGCGAAGCCCTTGACCGGGCCGGTGCCCATGGCAAAGAGGATGCCGCCGACCAACAGTGTTGTCAGGTTGGCGTCGAGAATCGCGGTGAATGCCCGGCCGAAGCCTTCGTTGATTGCGCGCTGCACGGTCATGCCGGCGGCGATCTCTTCACGGATCCGCGAGAAGATCAGCACGTTGGCGTCGACCGCCATACCCATGGTCAACACGATACCGGCGATACCCGGCAGGGTCAGCGTTGCACCCAGCAGAGACATCAAGGCCAGCAGCATCACCATGTTCACCGTCAGCGCGACGGTGGCGATAATGCCGAAGAAGCGGTAGATGGCGATGATGAACAGCGAGACGAACAGCATGCCCCACAGCGATGCATCGATACCCTTGGTGATGTTGTCGGCACCCAGGCTTGGACCGATGGTGCGTTCTTCAGCGAAGTACATCGGAGCGGCCAGACCACCGGCACGCAGCAACAGCGCCAGTTCGGACGACTCGCCCTGGCCGTTCAGGCCAGTGATGCGGAACTGAGCACCCAGCGGCGACTGAATGGTCGCCAGGCTGATGATCTTCTTCTCTTCCTTGAAGGTCTGAACCGGCACGTCTTTCTCGACGCCGTTGACCACTTGCTTGGTGTAAGTGGTAACCGGGCGCTGCTCGATGAAGATCACCGCCATGCTGCGACCGACGTTCGAACGGGTCGCACGGCTCATCAGCTCGCCGCCGTGGCCATCCAGACGGATATTCACTTCTGGCCGGCCGTGCTCGTCGAAGCCAGCCTTGGCGTCGGTTACCTGGTCACCGGTGATGATCAGGCCACGCTCGATCAGTGCAGGAGGACGGTTGCCCTCACGGAACTCGAAGGATTCGGAAGTGGCTTTCGAAGCACCCGGCTCAGCCGCCAGACGGAACTCGAGGTTGGCCGTCTTGCCGAGGATACGCTTGGCTTCGGCAGTGTCCTGCACGCCCGGCAGCTCAACCACGATGCGGTTGGCGCCCTGACGCTGGACGATCGGTTCGGCAACACCCAGCTCGTTGACGCGGTTACGTACCGTGGTCAAGTTCTGCTTGATGGAGTATTCACGGATTTCCGCCAGCTTGGCCGGGGTCATCGCCAGACGCAGCACCGGTTGACCATTGAGGTCGGCCGGAACAATGTCGAAATCGTTGAAGTTCTTGCGGATCAGCGTACGGGCCTGTTCGCGGGCTGCTTCATCAGTGAAGCCCAGCTGAATGGCACCGCCCAGTTGCGGCAGACTGCGATAGCGCAGTTTCTCTTTACGCAGCAGGCTCTTGACGTCGCCTTCGTAGACTTTCAGGCGCGCGTCGAGGGCTTTGTCCATGTCCACTTCCAGCAGGAAGTGCACACCACCGGACAAGTCCAGACCCAGCTTCATCGGGTGCGCAGCGAGGTTGCGCAGCCATTGCGGGGTGGTTTGTGCCAGGTTCAGCGCGACGACGTAGTCATCACCCAATGCCTTGCGCACGACGTCCTTGGCCGGCAGCTGGTCTTCAGCCTTGGTCAGGCGAATCAGACCGCCCTTGCCGCCCTCTGCCAGCGTGGCAGCCTTGACGTTGATCCCGGATTCCTTGAGCGCAGCGCTCACGCGATCCAGATCAGCCTGATTGACCTGCAGCGCAGTGCTTGCACCGCTGACCTGAATGGCCGGGTCATCAGGATAAAGATTGGGAGCGGAATAAATCAGACCGACCGCCAGCACCGCCAGGATCAGAATGTATTTCCACAGAGGATATTTGTTCAGCATCACGCCGCCCGTTTATGACGCGGGGCGCCTTGCGCGCCCCGTCGATTGAAAATGAAGTTGAAACTTAGATCGCTTTGAGCGTGCCTTTTGGCAGCGTGGCGGCGATGGCGCCTTTCTGGAACTTCATTTCGACGGTGTCGGAAACTTCCAGAACGACGAAATCGTCGGCCACTTTAGTGATCTTGCCGGCGATGCCGCCGGTGGTCACAACTTCGTCGCCTTTCTGCAGGCTGCTCAGCAGGTTTTTCTGCTCTTTGGCGCGTTTGGCCTGTGGACGCCAGATCATCAGGTAGAAGATGACCAGGAAGCCGACCAGGAAAATCCACTCGAAACCGCCGCCCATAGGGGCTGCCGCAGGTGCAGCAGCGTCTGCCATGGCATTAGAGATAAAAAAGCTCATTTAGCACTCCAGTTGCAAATGTTGAATCTTGGGGTCAGTAAACTCAGTCCAAAGGCGGAACAGGCAACCCGCGTTTGGCGTAGAAGGCATCGACAAAGGCGGCCAATGTACCCTGTTGAATAGCCTCGCGCAAACCAGCCATAAGCACTTGATAATGGCGCAAGTTATGGATGGTATTGAGCATGCTTCCCAGCATTTCGCCGCACTTGTCCAGGTGATGCAGATAAGCGCGGGAGAAGTTCTGGCAGGTATAGCAATCGCAGGTCGGATCGAGCGGCGAATCATCATGGCGATGGAACGCGTTACGGATCTTCAGCACGCCGGTATCAATGAACAGATGCCCATTGCGGGCATTACGGGTTGGCATCACGCAATCGAACATGTCCACACCGCGGCGCACACCCTCAACCAAGTCTTCCGGTTTGCCAACGCCCATAAGGTAACGAGGTTTGTCAGCGGGCATCATGCCCGGCAGGTAATCCAGCACCTTGATCATCTCGTGCTTGGGCTCGCCCACCGACAGGCCGCCGATGGCCAGGCCGTCGAAGCCGATCTTGTCGAGGCCTTCCAGGGAGCGCATGCGCAGGTCCTGGTGCATGCCGCCCTGAACGATACCGAACAGCGCCGCCGTGTTGTCACCATGGGCTTCTTTCGAACGCTTGGCCCAACGCAGGGACAATTCCATGGAGATGCGGGCAACGTCTTCGTCGGCCGGGTACGGCGTGCATTCGTCGAAAATCATCACGATGTCGGAGCCCAGGTCACGCTGGACCTGCATCGACTCTTCCGGGCCCATGAACACCTTGGCGCCGTCGACCGGAGAAGCGAAGGTCACGCCCTCCTCCTTGATCTTGCGCATCGCGCCCAGGCTGAACACCTGGAAACCGCCGGAGTCGGTCAGAATCGGGCCTTTCCACTGCATGAAATCGTGCAGGTCGCCGTGCTTCTTGATCACTTCCGTGCCCGGGCGCAGCCACAGGTGGAAGGTGTTGCCCAGAATGATTTCAGCGCCCGTCGCCTCGATATCCCGTGGCAGCATGCCCTTGACCGTGCCGTAGGTGCCCACCGGCATGAAGGCCGGGGTCTCGACGGTACCGCGCGGGAAGGTCAAACGACCGCGACGAGCCTTGCCATCAGTGGCCAGCAGCTCGAAAGACATACGACAGGTGCGACTCATACAGTTTCCTCTGGGCCCGATTCTTTAGGGGCAGTCGGCGCAGGATTACGCGTGATGAACATCGCATCACCGTAGCTGAAAAAGCGGTAACCGTTGTCGACCGCGGCCTTGTAGGCAGCCATGGTCTCGGGATAACCGGCGAACGCCGAAACCAGCATCAACAGCGTGGATTCAGGCAAATGGAAGTTGGTGACCAGGGCATCGACCACATGAAACGGCCGGCCCGGGTAGATGAAAATGTCGGTATCGCCACTGAACGGCTTGAGCACGCCATCGCGGGCGGCGCTTTCCAGGGAACGCACACTAGTAGTCCCCACCGCCACCACGCGACCACCGCGAGCGCGACAGGCGGCGACGGCATCGACCACGTCCTGGCCGACTTCCAGCCATTCTGTGTGCATGTGGTGGTCTTCGAGCTTCTCGACCCGCACCGGCTGGAAGGTGCCAGCGCCAACGTGCAGGGTCACGAACGCGGTCTCGACGCCCTTGGCGGCAATCGCCTCCATCAGCACCTGATCGAAATGCAGCCCCGCCGTCGGCGCCGCCACCGCGCCCAAACGCTCGGCGTAGACGGTCTGGTAACGCTCGCGGTCGGCGCCCTCGTCCGGGCGGTCTATATAAGGAGGCAGCGGCATGTGCCCGACACGGTCGAGCAACGGCAACACCTCCTCAGCGAACCCCAGCTCGAACAACGCATCGTGACGCGCCAGCATTTCAGCCTCGCCACCGCCGTCGATGAGGATCTTCGACCCAGGCTTGGGCGACTTGCTGGAACGCACATGGGCCAGCACGCGATGACTGTCGAGCACCCGCTCCACCAGGATTTCCAGCTTGCCGCCGGAAGCCTTCTGGCCAAACAGCCGCGCCGGAATCACCCGGGTATTGTTGAACACCATCAAATCGCCGGGGCGCAAATGCTCCAGCAAATCAGTGAATTGACGGTGTGCCAGGGCGCCGCTGACCCCATCAAGGGTCAACAGGCGACTATTGCGCCGCTCGGCCAGCGGATGGCGGGCGATCAGCGAATCAGGGAGCTCGAAGGTAAAGTCAGCAACGCGCATGATGGGGTTCGTCTAGCAGGGCCGGGAAGTCTAGCGGAATTATCAAAAATTCTCCATGTACCTGATTGACCAGCGGTTATCTCATCTCTATACTTCGCCGCCATTGAGCCCTGATGGCGGAATTGGTAGACGCGGCGGATTCAAAATCCGTTTTCGAAAGGAGTGGGAGTTCGAGTCTCCCTCGGGGCACCAAAATTAAGAAAGGTCTTGCTTTGCAAGGCCTTTTTTTTCGTCTGCAGAAAAGTACCTGACACCCCACCGGCTTGTGTAGGAGCTGCCGAAGGCTGCGATCTTTTGACCTTGCTTCTCTCTTTTACCCTTCACCCCGCCTGACCCTTTCACAAGGACTCCCCATGGAATCGCAACTGGAAACCGTCGCCCTCTTCTCCCTCAAACTGGCTTATGAATCGGAAGGTTCGAGCCCGATTTTGCGGGATGATTTGGTGATGGGTGACTACCAGCGGGATGTGTTTGAGTTGCTGGTGCGTCGGGGGGATGTTGAGGCGATTCAGGTGAAGGTGGATGAGTGTGTGGGGTTGGCGTTGGAGGCTGTTGGGGGTGTGGATAAGCCGTTAGGGCGGGAGTTGCGGAGGTTGGCGGCTGAATTTGCCAATATTCAGACGATGGAGCAGCTCGACACCCCACTCATTGCGCTCAAGGATTATCTGAAAGACATTCAATGAATTAAGCAGCCTAAAAGGCGGACCGCCAACGGACAAACCGGCGTTGGTCGCCACGCCTCATCCAATAATTAATCCGTCCCCATTTCTCCCGAACCGGCTACGCTGAACGAGGCCAATCGCCAGCATGCGATTGTTCAGGGTCAAGGCCGTCGATATTCGCTGTCTCGATCCTCCAATTTTGAACGAGCGGTGGCTCTCAGCATGCCGCCGTTTCTCCATGGAAGTGAGACATGATTGAGTCGATTAGCCTGTCCAATATTGCTACTTACAGTCCAACAACCCCTGAAACCGTCGCGAATCTCAAGCAAATAAACTTCTTTTACGGGGCGAATGGTGCGGGCAAGACAACCCTCAGTCGGCTCATAAATAAGCCCGAGATTTCCGGAGACTCCAAGATCACTTGGCTCCGGAATACTCCAATCCCGGCGATGGTCTACAACAACGACTTTATCAAGGATAACTACAAAGACTCCGAAGACCTCAAAGGCGTCTTTACACTGGGCAAAGCTGAGAAAGAACAGCTTGATCGTCTCAAAGAACTCCAAGCAGAAAAGCAGCGCCACCAGCAGCAAAAAAACAGGTCGATGGCGATGCTAGATGGTGAGAATAGTAATGGTGGTAAAAATGCAGAGCTTGCAGCCTTGGAAGCAAAGTTTCTTGCCCGCTGCTGGGATCAAAAGCAAAAGCACGACAACGAATTTCATGGCGCTTTTACAGGCGTAAGGAACAGTAAAGAAGGGTTTAAGGCTCGTGTCTTGCAGGAAAGTTCGAGCAATCAGGCGGCGCTTGTCGATCTGGCCAACCTCAAAGAAAGAGCTTCAGTCTTGTACGGCGAAGCACCCTCGCCAATGAACGTTGTTTCAAATCTCGACCTATCTCGCTTGATTAATTTCGAGAGCAGTCCGGTTCTGAAAAAGAAGGTAATCGGTAAAGAGGATGTAAGTATCTCTGCTCTGATCCAGCGACTTAATAACAGTGACTGGGTTCGTCAAGGTATGAGGTTTTTAGAAAACTCGGATGAGCAGTGTCCTTTTTGCCAGCAGGCTATTTCCCATGATTTCGAGAAAAGCCTTGCCGACTATTTCGATGAAACATTCGAGGCGGATACCAAGGCAGTAGCAGACTTTCGCTCGCATTACTTTCGAGTCGCCGATGAAATGCTGGGGCAGGCTAATGCCATATTAACCATGGACTGCATTCATCTTGATAAAGAAAAGCTCGGACTCGATTTCCAGACCATGGAAGCCATAGTTCTTGTCAATAAGGGCCGAATCGACAATAAGGTGTCCAGTCCGAGCATAGAAGTAGGCCTAGAAAGTCTTGAAGGACTTCAACACGGTATCGAGGAGGTTATCCGCGCTGCCAATGTGAAGGTCACGGAGCATAATCGCTTGGTCGCGAGTTTTACCGCTGAGCAAAAGAAGCTGACTGGAGAGGTGTGGAAATACATTCTGGAGTCTGAATTCAAAACTACATTGGCAGACTATGGCAATGACAAATCGCGGTTGCAAAAGGCGATAGCTGGAATCACCAGTAGCCTTGAGAAGGCTCAGCAGGACACTGCTCAGACCGAGTTAGAAATCGATAAGATAGAAACATCTCTAACGAGCGTTAAGCCGACGGTTATTGCCATCAACAAAATACTGAAGGATTTTGGATTTCGAAGTTTTTCCCTCGATCCGACCTGTGCTGGAAATTCCTACAGGCTTATTAGGGCTGATGGAACGGATGCCAAAAACACGCTTAGTGAAGGTGAAAAGACGTTCGTCACCTTCCTGTATTTCTATCATCTGCTCAAAGGCAGCATCACGACATCTGGTATCACGACCGACCGCGTCGTGGTCATTGATGACCCTGTGTCCAGTCTCGACAGCGACGTGTTATTCATCGTGAGTAGTTTAATCAAGCAGCTATTTAGCGAGGTCCGACAAAAGGGAGGCAATCTAAAGCAAATTTTTGTACTCACTCACAATGTGCATTTTCACAAGGAAGTCACCTTTAACCAAAACAGGAAATCTGGCACCTCTCTCGGCGATGAAGGGTTCTGGATTGTTCGTAAACCTGGGCATTACTCGGAGATCGAATTCCACTCCGCCAACCCCATTAGAACTTCGTATCAGCTACTGTGGAACGAACTGAAGAAAAAGCCCGTACCGGCCCTCACGCTCCAAAATACCATGCGCCGGATCTTGGAGAATTACTTCAAAATCCTTGGCGGCATCGACACCCAGGAGCTTGTCGCTCGGTTTGAGGGACATGAGAAGATTCAGTGCCAGTCACTCATCAGTTGGGTTAATGACGGATCGCATTACGCTCCCGACGAGCTCTACGTTGCCATCGGTGACGCCATGGCTGCCAGCTACATGAAGATTTTCTTCAAAATATTTAAAGTCACAGACCACATGGCTCATTACCAGATGATGATGGATGGTGACTTCGTAGATCTCGATCCTGATGAGCCCAATCCAGAGGCAGAGACAGAGACGGAACTCTCTGACAGTGCGCACCAACTCGCCTCAATCGTCGAGAATCCTGCGTCTCCCATATTAGTTGCTCTACCAATCGAGCGTGAGGGAGAGAGTCTAGGTGAGCCCCCCACTACAGCTCCCACGAAACCCACTGACCTGCTGACGCTTAGCCCTGAGGACCCGGATTCAGACATACCGTTCTGAGTTTCATCTGAACCTCGCTTGGTGTGCCAGGAACCACGCACACCAAGACAGCGGGCCGGTAGCGGCTGCTTTCGCCACGGCAGCCACCGCGCAAATATGTAACTCTCGGACAGATGGCCCTGTCCTGTTTCAACATTCGTCATAGATCAAAAGTTCGCCGCCGCACGTTTTCACCCCACGTGTTTGAAGGTTGCGAGAAAAGGGCCCGCACGATAACCTCCCACCGTCGCTGCCAATTCAGCGACCGGGTGTGGTAACCCGAGTTATTCAAGGCGCAACAGCGCCCCAATCACGTCTTCAGGCGCTTTTTTTTATGCCTGCGGCGTGAGTTATGGCGGCTGTGCGTGGGACGCCCTCGGGCGTGCCGGTTTCCTTGATTCCCGGTTTACCACCCTGCGCACAGCTGTCACCCATTCGTGTGGTAACGAACGTGGCAGCTCCTCATATCAAGGAGTTGGATAATGCGCAGTATCAATCCGTTTGAAATTTGGCTTTTCTCTCTATGCAATTCCCAATCGCGTAACGCCCTCCCCCATCACATCTCCATCCTCGGAGGTGGCCAATGACTGAACAACTTGAACTCAAAACCATCGGCCTGACGCCCGCCATCTACTGCGCGGATCAAGCGCTGTTTCATGTCACTCGCGGCGTTCCTCTCGGCGAGGCGTTGTCCATGGCCTCCGATTTTCTGTTCCTGGCCAAAACGCTCACTGAAGATGCCGCTTATGCCAGGGACACTGACCGTCACGCCTGGGCGGCGCACTATCTGACTTCGATGAGTAAGGCGTTGGTGGATGATGCGGTGAAGGTGCTGGAGCGGGATCGGGCGGTTGCGTCGATGTCCAAACGGGCGGCGGAGGCTGAAGGGTAGGTTCTTGGTTTTAGGCGTCAGGCATAACGCTTGTGGGGACGGGTTTGGTTGCGGGGGGCTTGGGCATTCAGCGGGAGCGGTGGTTGCCTTGGGTTTTTCGCGAGCAAGCTGAACTGGTCAAGTAATCCCAGACACCGATTACGGTGTTTATGCCGCTTTTTGCTCCATAGCTATTGGCGACAGGT